>NZ_LR134283.1:1302436-1953654 GCF_900636475.1 Streptococcus anginosus | reverse complement strand
CCTGATTGAGCCACCAAAAAATAAGCAATAAAGTATTTGACTGCTACTTCTAAAAATAGTTTCCAGGTCATCTCTCCGCCCTGATTCCGAATAAAACGATACCAAGATAACATCTCAATCAAAAATAGAATTGAGACAAGAATATAACCAATCACCATTAAAGATTTATTGACTGCGTTAATTGAACTATTTACAGAAGAATTATAGCTTCCAAGACCTCTAGTCAGCTCTGATAGTATATCCTTCATTCTTCTCCTTTCTTTAAAAAATAAAAAGAACCTCGAAAGGTTCTTGAAATATTTTAAGTCTCTGTTTTTGAAAACGTAGCAACTAAGGCTAATAAGAATGTAAAAATAATACAGATTATAATATCAATCTCAGTAAAATAAATTGGCTCTAATTTATCCGTCATAAAATCTTGTGCAAAAAAGCGAAATAAATTTGAAGTCTGCGATAAAGTCTCTACGTTTCGCCAAGACAAAAACTCTGATAGCAAAACACCAACAATACCTTTTGTCACAACATATATAACCGCAACTCCGATAGTTGATTTAATTAAATTAAAGAAAAAGAGTGTGAGGTAGATTGGCGTTTGAAGTAGTAGAACAAAAGCCTTAATACCATTTCTACCTAAAAAGCTAAGCCCTGTTTTTAGGCGTTCCCCAAAGCTAGGTTTGTAAGAAGCATTAATACGAGCCATTTCCGTCTCTACTTCCTCTTGGGTAGGAATTCTCATCATTCCTTCCAAAGGATCTATGCCTTTTTCAAGTTCTTCAGACGTCGGTGGACGACCATAACGTTTTTCAAAGTCTCTTGCAAATCCCACATAATCAAAATGTTTCAGCCATTGTCTCACATCCTCTCTTCTTGTTTCATTGCCTTTATTATACCATATTTTTAGAGTAATGGATAACTCATTTTCTTTGCCTTAGTCACTTTTTTCTAAAATGTAATGGCACGCATAGCAGCTACAATGGCTGCTGCAACTCCTGCTGCAATCGCTGCGATGGCTCCGCCAGAGATCATTGAGGTCATCCCCTGATCCATCCATTTGAGGATTCCCATTTTTACGTCCCGCAAAATAATCAAACGCTCCTGTCAATACCCAGCCAAGTCCAACAATTGCAAGAACCCCACCTAAAGCAATGACAACACGTACTGCTGTATCCATAATATATATTCCTTCTTTCTTTTAATCTTTCAAAATAAAAGGTCACAAGCATCTGGTTCTTATCTTCTTGTAACCAATTTTGTTATAAAATCAAATCAATCATCTACCTGGTTAGTCTTTTTTACGTTTGCGAACACCTACTAATGCCAAACCTGAAAGGAGGCAGCCTCCTAATACTGTAAGGACACTACTTGCTTCACCCGTATGAGGGAGTGTTTTCTTCTCTCCTGTAGCAGTGGAAACGGTGACGGTTTTATCCGCATTAACCGTTGCCCCTACGACTTCAGGTTCCACCACAGAAGTTGTTCCATCGCCATTTGCGATCACGGGATGACTATCTTGTACTCCTACAATCGTATAGCCATTTTCTGTATGGACAGGTTTATTAGGGGCTACATCCTGAACCACTTGTCCTGTTGAAGTGGAAGTGGTACCAACTTGACTTTTACCTGCTTGATTTGCCTCATCTGTTGTTTTTGGTTGTTCTTCTGTAGGTTTGGGAGTCGGTTGGGGATCTTCCTTTTTCTCATCTTTAGAAGGTTTTTCTGGTTCCGCTGGTGCTGGAGTTGGTTGCTTTGGTTCCGTCGATGGATTCGTTGAAGGTGTCGTTGGATCGGAAGGAACAGAAGGTTCTGATGGAGTTGTTCCTGGGGTTTCTGGCTTTGGCTCAGATGGATTAGTGGACGGTGTCGTCGGATCTACTGGTGTTTCTGGTGCTGGCTGACTCGGCTCTGATGGCGTAGGGGTAGATGGGTCTGGTGCCACCACTCCAGGAGTAGAAGGATCCACCACAGGAGGCGTTACCTCCGCCAAAGCAGCTCCACTATTTGCCAAAACGAGGGTAGAAACAGCTAGTGCTGCAAGAAATTGTTTTTTGGTCATATAGAATACCTCTTTCTTTTTTATCAAACATCACCCAGTCATAAAACAACCTTATGACTGGATGACAGATTGTGTTTCTTTAATTTTCTTTATGCTTTTTCAAACCAAATAAACCAAAGCCTGCAAGAATCATTCCCAAAACAGACAATCCAATACCAGAAGCTGTACCTGTTTGTGGTAAAGTTGGAGCTGGTGTTTTTGGAGCTGGTGTTTTTGGAGCTGGAGTTGGTTTCTTAGGTTGTGGTTTTTCCGGTTCAGGTGTACTTGTTTTAACCGTATTAGAAACAACTTCATGACCATTTACTACGTTTTTATAGGTGTTTTCAAATGTTCCAGCCGCAATCCGTTTCATTTGAATCGCAGCATCCACGTCAAACTCGGAAGCATTATCTACCTTATCCAAGAAGTCTTGCTTCATAGAAATCTCGACAACACCTTTGGCTTTGTTATATTTCAGCTCCGCATATTGTGATAAGTCTGTACCTGCCTTAATCACTGAACCATCTTTCATTTGATGTCAACCCCTGCAAGAGCTTTATATTCGCCAGTAAATTCATCACCTTTTTGGTCAAAATCATCAAAGAATCGGTATTCTTTGAGTGCTTCACCACGATTTGCAGGCAACTTAGCTCCATCTAAGAAGTAATAGAACTTATCACCCAATTTAACAAGCTTACCATCCAGATTTTGACCGTCACCTAATTTATTGTAAACCTGCTTTTGAACTTTTAGCTCTGGCACATGATTTACTACTACATTTGAGTAATAGCCATTGCCGAACTGTACTTGGAAAGTTTGGTTGGTATATTTTCCAATAAAACTCTTTTTATTTTTCATTGGTGTGTGAAAATATAGATCCATACCAGTTTGCACATAAGCCTTGTAAAATTCTTCTGGTTTTTCGGCAACCCACATATAAAACGCACTTTTTGGAGAAATACCTGAACGATCAATCATATCATTTAAGGCTTTAGAGAGTGTCTTACGATCTAAAACATGATACATCTTCAATCCATTCACAGCTTTACCCTGTGCATCTTTTACTTGGAATCGACTTTCGAGCGGTGTTACTGCATCATCTTGATAATCTTCAATGTATGCAAAGCCTTTAGGCAATCGCTTCTTTGCCAGATTTGTCGTTCTTGTTTGGACGAATTCGTCCATTTAGAAACGTAGTAATTGATTCCTTCAGGCAACATTTCTTTGCCATCTACCAATTTTCCAGCAGCATTGTAATTATGCTTTTCTGGTTTTAATGGATCCCGATTTGGATTCTTTGGATCATTTGGTTTGTTTGGTTGTTGTTTACCTGGCGTATGAATTAACACTTTATTTGATTTACGTGTATAGCCACCCTTACTATGTCCTTCGTTTACAACCATTTCAAAGACATTTTCGTAATCTGCAGCGTCATTCTGAGGGACGACCCCAGACAGACAATGCCTCCAATTGATATTCCTTCGCACGGTTTTTATTAACTGCATCAAGGATTTCTTTTTTAGCTGTAAAGCTCAAGAAATTCGTTTTTTCATTATAAACAACCTCATAGCCTTTATTGGCTTCTTTTGTTTTTTCTACATCTAACTTAAAGCCTGATGGTAAATGGTCATTAAAGACTAACTTTGTATAAGTTGTTCGATTAGCAGGAAGAACTTCCGTCTGCAAAGCAAAACGATTAAGCGAGTTTTTAGCAACATACTGACCGTTAATATTCATCTTATCCGAATTTTCAACAGCTTTCGCAATTTGCGGACGAGTAGATAATTTATAATCATGAACATGTACCGTTGGCACTACGGGAGCAGTTGGTTCTTTTTCTTTTGGCTTATAGATTGGAGTTGGTACACCATTCACTTTTACCAACATCAATTTAACTTTTGGAGTTGGTACAGTTTTTTCCTTTTCAGGAACGAACTTCTTCAACTCTTCCAATTTAGGAGTTGGAACTTCTTTGAGTTTTTCAGGAGTAAAAGTCTTATGAGATTTCGATTCTTTATAACGTGGTGCAGTCGGAACTTTTGGTACTGCAATTTCAGAATTGATAGCTAACCAAACCGTAGGACGTTTATAAGAAATAGACGTTAAAGAAATTTTATCTACATTCTTAAATTTAGCTACAGCAGCACCATAATAACGACTACTACTCGTTCCTGTATCCCAATCATCTTGCTCAAATTTCGAGCCAGCAGATTTAAAGTGATTATCTGTATCAGAATAAGCTAAATTTCCATGTTTTTTAACACTGCTTCCGGTAATTTCAACAATTTCACCATTATTAACCCGTACTTGTTCAATTGCGGAACGTTGAGCATTTGCACCATTCATCGTAGTATCATTATTCAGTGAAGCAAGTCCAATCAACGCTTCATCTTTTGTCAAAGAAATTTTTTGACCTTTATCATCAAAAAATTCTAAGTCAATGCCCACTTCAGTTGGAATCGTATCACTATTGTCGTTGTAAATAGCCAAAATGTCTTTGTTGGATCTTTAAAGAACGCCATTCCTAAGTCTGCTTTAGGATTTGGATCTTTTGTTTTATTAGTATAAGTCAACACACACTAGAAATTTTCTTACCATTGTAAAAAGAATTTTGAAGATTGCTATATTTTACTTGAATACTCTTACCTTGTTTTAAATTAATCGTACCAACAAATTACCTTGAGCAATTTTTCTTGTGGTCCATATATTTCATCACCTGAACTAAGAGCTTGGATAACCAGAATTAGGTGTCAACACTTCAAATGTTGCATTTGGTTCTGATTATAAATTAAATTCTGAACTGACGCTTGAGACAAATAACCGTCTTTTGCCTTATCTTTTTCAGCTTGCGCTTTTTTCTTTCGCAACCCGCTCATCTTCAGACTTGTTAAATTCCGCAACTTCCTTATTGAATTTATCAATTTCCTTGTTTTCTGCATCTACCTTTGCTTGACCGGCTGCATTGCGTTTTTTGATTGCTTCATTTTCTGCTTCAACAGATTGTTTATGAGCCAACTGAGCTTGGTTGCGTTTGGCAATTTCTGCATTTTCGGCTTCTACTTTTGCCTTGTTCTCACTATTGCGTTTTTGCACCGCTTCGTTATAAGCCTTTGTCTCTGCGATTTCTTGATTTTCTTTCGCTTTTTCAGCTTGATAGGTTCAGTAGCTTTTTTTATTTTCAGCTTTACTTGATCGACAACTTTTGTATAGGCATCATAAGACGTTTTGGTTGGATCCACTTTAAGTTCTTTAGTGGTCTCCGTCACTTTGGCATCTGGAAACTCAGCTTTAATCTTAGCTTTCACTTGTTCCACTGCTTGATTGGTTTGCGCTGCTTGTTGGCTAGCCTTGTCATGTGCTTCTTTCAAAGCTTTATTTTCTGCTTCAATTTGCGCATTCTTTTGCTTGGTTTCTTCAACCGCTTTTGCATGATCCACTTTCCGCTTTTTGATAATCAGCCGTTGTTTGTTCAACCGCAGCTTTTTGTTTTGCTTGATCTGCTGCAATTTCAGCTTGTGCCTTTTGCGTTTCAGTTAACCGTATTCGTTGTACCCTTATCAACTGGAGTATCTTGTACAACCTTAACACCAGCATTTTGAGCTTGGTTAGCTGCTTGATTAACTTGCGAATTATCTACTGTGACATTTACAGTTCCTTGGGCTTGATTCGCCTGAGCAATCGTTTGTTTAGCGGCTTGGGTTTGCGCAGGCTGACTAGCTGGCAAATTTGTAGCCGTTTCGGAGTAGTTGTTGCCTCATCAGCATAGCTTGTTTGCGCTGTTGCCACAGCTAAAGCAGCAAGCCCTAAAATAACTCCACAAGCACCATAAGCCTTAATCTTACGGATAGAACCATACGTTTTTGTTTCATTTGATTTCATGTTTTCAGTTTCTCCTTGTATTTTAAACTAATAATTAACATTTCCCATTTGATACACTCAATCCAAGGCTGGCGCACGAGCCATCCGAAAATACATTAAATACATACTTGCTCCTTATTTCACTTCTTTTCTTTTATATTCCACAAAGCTAAAGCCAATTAGAAGCAATCCACCAATTGCACTCAAGATTGAGCCTTTTTCACCAGTAGAAGGAAGTGCTTTTTCAAACGAGTTGAATAATTTACCTGAACTGGCTGAACAGTTGATTGACTTCCCACTAATAATTGTGTAGCTTGTTTATACATACTTTCGTAAGAAACCAATTTACCAGTTTCATCAAAGACTGGAACTGCTTGTCCGCCTGCTTTTTCAATAACTGCTTTTTGTTCCGCTAATTTAGCTTGACGTTCTGCTTCCAATTGTTCTTGATAAATCTTCACAAGTGCTTGATGTTGTTTTGTCACTTCTGCTTGTTCAGCTTTTAATACAGTCAATTTAGCTTCTTCACGTCCTAATATTTCTTTCTTTTCAAATAACATTTGTTTAGCAGAGCGATAAGCCATTTGAGCTTGTTTCAGCATGGCTGGAGCGGCTTTCAATTGAGCAACAACTGCTTGTGCTTTTGTACGGTGTTCTTTTACTTGTACTAATTCAGCTTCACGTTGTTTAACAAGTCTTCTTGCTTGTGCAAGAGTTGCTTGTTTAGCAGCTAAAGTGGATTGTTCCGTTGAAAGAATCGCTTCAAGAGCTTTTAACTCTGTTTCTGTTTGAGCTAATTCCGCTTTGGCTTGCGCTAAAGCTTCTTGTTTCGCCTTAACATCCGCAGTTAGTTGCTTCACCGCCTTTTGTGCCGCTTTGTTTTCTGCTTCATCTACTTTCAACGTTTCCTGTGCTTTTGTGAGAGCTGTTTCTGCGGCAGGAGTTAAAGGAGTTTCAGCTTTCAAACTATCCCGTTTAGCAGTCACAAGCGCTAGCTTCTCTTTCGCTTTTTGATAGTCTGTTTCTGCTTGGGCTTGATTCGCTTTGGCTTGTTCGTCAGCTTTCTTAGCTAAATCATAAGCGCTTTGCGCCGCTTTTTGACGGACTAAGACTTCCTTACTATCAAATGGATTAGACAATGCTTGGCGTCAAAGGTATTTGGTTGTGTAAGAGCCTTATCATACACAAAGAGGAAGTTGACTACTTGCCAAAAGTCATCTTTATAAGATGTACCGACTCCTAAGTAAGCCTTTTTCACACCGCTTTCAGATAATCCAGCTAGCGTTCCAGCATGGAGAAACTCATTGTTTTCATTATCCTCTACATCTTCAAAAGCATTAAACATCAAGTTCAAGATGTTATTATAAATCAGTCGTTTTAACTCACGTGGACTGATTCTCTGTTGTTTCCGAGCAGAACCAGATCCACCCATTAAGCCAATGCTTTCTTCTGTTCCGCTAGTAATGCCTACTTTAGCTAGTACTCGATCTAGATTTACTCGATCATGACCTTTCACACCATTCGTTGCAGAAGTGGAAACATGTTCATTAACTGCTTCAGTTGCACCTCTAGAAACTTCAACTTTCGCTGTTCCAAAAGCTGCACGAATTTGATTGAGCAAATCAGCCGCAAAGAGAGACATCTCTTCTCGAACTTCGGCTGGGAGATGATTCAAATCTAAGGTATCAAGATCACTATCATCTTGATTCGTTTTAAATTGATTCTGTTTAGCGAGTGCCTTTCCCATAGCAACCAGCTTATCAGTTTGAGCCTTTAATTCTGCTTTACTATATTTAGTAAAGTTTTGATTATAGTCTCGTAGAGCTGCAATATAATCTTGCGAAAGCGTAATCGTATTGATAGCTTCAACTTTATGATTGGCTTTTGTTAAGTTAGAATCAGCTTCAAAGAGTTTATCGGCTGTTTTATTTGCATCATTTACTTTATGCGCATAATCAAGTCCTGTTTCTTGTTCAGTAGCTTTAGCAATCTGTACTTCTTTTTCAGCGGACGCTAGAGCTTTCTCACGCTTAGCGTCTGCTTGCTTCGCTTCAACCAAGTTCGTTTGAGCTTTGGCAACTGCTTCTTTATCAGCATTAACCTTAGCTTGTGTTTGTTCAGCTTTTTCAATGATTTCTTTTGTGCCTGTACCATCTAAAATCGCTTGTTTTTGCGCAACTTTTTCTTTGGCTTTACTTACTTCACCCTGTTTTACCTTCACCGCTTCCTGTGCCTGTTTCGTAACTTTTTCCTGACTTGTGACAACTGATTGAGCTTGTGTTTGAGCTGCTTGACTTGCTGTAACAGCTTTCTCAGCATTTTCTACAGCCGTTTGCGTATTTTTCACCGTCTGTTCTGCTTTAGAAATATTTCCTGGTGTTGCTTCAGCAACTACTTTCTCTGCTTGAGAAAGATTAGTTTGTGCAGTACTTGCTTTCTTTTCAGCAACTGTGACTTCTTGTCTAGCTGTCGCAACAGCTGTTTCCTGCGCTTTAACTGCTGTATTTGCGGCAGTTACTTTTGTTTGACTTGCCGTCACATCTGCTTGAGTTACTTCTTTTTTGAACTTGATCGACTTCAGTCTTTTGAGGATCTACTTTTGATAATTCTTCTGCTTGAACTGCTTGTTGTCCTGCATTAAGAGCAGCAATTGTTGCAATAGTTGTTAAAATTGTTTTAGAAACTTGTTTCATAATGTGTTACTCCTATTTTTTATTTCTTTATTTTTGTTATGAGTTCAATCTACTCATCTACTTCTCTTTCCTTTACACCTATCTGCTTTCAACAGCAAAGAAAGAGGCTTTCTTTGCTCTTCAAAACAGACAGATGAGGACTCTATCTGTTAAGATGGAACGATCGGTCTATGGTAACCTTTGCCAGTTAATTGTAAAATAGACTGTTTCCCTCGTTTGACTTTACGGGCTACAAGAATATTGCCACGTTTAATGGTGCGTATGCTTTTATAAATATTCCCATAATTTGCGATTGTCGCAACCGTTACAAGTTTTCCTTCAACGTATCCTTTCCGAGAGATTAAACCATATTTTTTCGTCAACTTGACTTCTTCACCATTGTCAAGAAGGGCTGTTGCACCTCCTTGCATTCCTAATCGTCTTAAATCTGTGAGGGTTACCTCACTTGTTGAATTTATTTGATTCATCATTTTCCTCCTTGTGAATCAAAGGCTGATTTACAGCCATGCCGAGTTAATGCCGTAGCATTTCTACTGTGTTTCTTACGCACGGTTTTGAGTCTAGTTTACCGCAAACTCCTTCGGCTTATAGCTTTAACTAGCTATGCCTTTACGTGGCGGAACAGCGCTAGATATCTTTTTCTAGCTACACACCGCCCTTTTTCTTTTTTATGCTTAGTTCCGCTAATCAGGACAGTGGGGGTATTCAATTGTCAAAGAACTTCAAGTAGTTTTATGACTTGCTTAGGTCATTTATTTTTTGAAGAACTATTAGGTTCACTTCTCACTTTTAAGACGATAAGCTACATAGTGACCTAAATCTGAACTTGCTTTGCGATCTGAACTCACGCCTAATAAGTATCCAACCGACACTTGAAAAAATCTAGCTAGGTTTTCAGTATGTTCAGGACTGATCCGATTCGTTCCTCTTTCCCAATTTGAGATTGTCTTACGAATAACTCCAAGCTGATCTGCAAGCTCTTGCTGGGTTAGACCTGCTTGTTTTCGTAGTTCCTTCACTCGGTTTTGGATAGGCTTAGTCACATGGAATCACCCCTTTTACTTTGTAGGTCACCTTCTTCACCCATCTTGGGTTGATTGTAAAAGGTGGTCGTGCACTTGGAAAATTCATACTAGCTCCTGTACTGAAAGAGCTAGATACTAATCTCTGTAGTTCTTCTAGGTTATAGGTGAGTGAAATTGTTTCTGTTGTTTTATCAAAATACTCAATCTCCATCACTATCTCTTGTACTGGTTTCGGTTCTGTCGGACGTATTCTAGCAGCCATCGAGCCTCTGATAATGCCTTTTTGTCTGTTAAACGCCATACTTGTCTCCTCCCTTGCTCTTGCCATATTTCAACTCTGCCTGTTTATGCGCCAATATCTTCACTTCTAATCTTCGCTCTTCCTTGAGGTTTTCTAAACTGCGCATGAGATAGGCTAAAGGAGATCCGCAATCATAGGGAATACGATTAATAAGATTAAGAACTTCTTTACTGGTCACATAACCTTCCGAAAGGTATTGTCCTATCATCATCTTTTGCCTATGAGTTAAGCTGTAATTTTGGAACTCTCCAGTAAACAAATCTTGTTGGCAAAATTTGCCATTATACTCATCTGCAATTACTTGTAAGAGAGAATAATATTTTGGTGAAATATATTTCTCAACTTTTTCTAGATGATGTATATGATCAGCTTCAGGAGAGGGAGAAATTTCATCAGAAATTTTCTCACTCTTTCTAGAACTAATATTATTTATCTCAGTCTTACTTGTATTATTCTTACTTGGGTTAAAATTTTTACCCTCCGGAAGTAAAGATTTTGGACGTTCAATTTTTTTACCTCCGCTATTATCAAGGGTTTTCGCTTCTTCTGTTAACGACTCCTCTTTCTCATAAAGAAGTTTTCCAAAGTAGTCAAACCGTTTTAACAAGACATTATTTTCATCGTAATGCTCTACTATTTGGCAAGTTGCATCAACATTTTGTAAATACAATCGATTCGGTTTATTATTTCCTTGTCGAACTTCTCGCAACAAGCCCATTTCAGTTAATTCTTTCTTAATTTTGGTAACAGTTGGTTTTGATTTATCTAATACTTCCATCAAATCGCTGACTGTATAAATCATAAACACTGAGCCATTTTCATCTACATATTCACTGTTCCCACTTTCATGAGAATGAATACTTAACTGGCAACGGTTCAGCAATATGCCATAACTAAGTTTGGCATCTGAAGATAATTTAACGTATGGACTAACGTAACGAATCGTCATCAGTATCTTTCTTTCAGGATTCCACTTGCGTTCAATTCTTGTCATAAATAATTGTGGAATTTGATAAAAGGTCTGTGTGGTTAATTGATTGACTGTAATATCTCTATTTGGAATCATTTAAAACACCTCAGCATTGATACATAGCTTCATACCACCTTGATGAGAAAACTGGATTAAACTCGTTGCTTCCAATTCTTCAATCGCAGCAAGAGCTCGATCTCGTGACCAACCTGTTGTTCTCATCAAATCAATTACCATCATATTTTTTGTTAGTTTAACCATAGAAGATTGTTGTGTTCTCATAAAAACTCCTTTATTGGATTCTTTTTTCTTTTGTTTTCTTAACTGCTTTTTAACAATTTATTAGGCATTAATCGAGATTTTTTAGCATGTTCAAGACCAGTTACATACGCCTCAAAATCAATATTCTCAATCTGTGCTTTAGTTTCGCGATTTTTCAATTCTCCCATACGTAGTCTTTGTTCTTCCAGCACTTCTGCTGGTACCTGCACCATCAAAGCAAATTCTTCTGAGGATTGTGCCTGTTTTCTAAATCGCTCGTCTAGTCCTGCAAGAAATCCTATCAAGTATGACTTTTTATAATCTTTCCAACGTGCTTTAGGAATTGTAGGAAATAGCCATTTTAATCGATACTTCAGATATAAAATAGCTCCTTCATAGACCTTGGTACACAATTCAGCATCCGTATCATACCCAAAGAAAATGATTTGTGTAATTCCTTCATCAACAACCCTTCTTCTTATCGTTTTACATCTAAAATTTTCACCTAGAATAGCTGCTAATTTCTCTTGCCACCAAGGCATTCTATACTCCCAGGTTCCTACTGTTTCACCAATGTTATTTTTGTTTTTAGTAGTCGTTAGGTCGGTCATAGATAGATTGTGCTTGACCATAAGTTTTTGAGCCATTAGAAGAGCTGTTTGTCCTTCTTCGTCATTTGGTGCATCATAAGCTAATTCAAGAAGGTTCTGTATCTTAAAAATAACCTTGTTATTCATATCAATCCTCCAATCGATACTTTCGTGGTAAATGCCAAGCATAATGTTCTGGATCATCAACCATTGCATTGTAAAAAATCATATTCTCATCGATAATTTCTTGCCATTTAGGTATCTCTTCACGATAGATACGTTTTAGTCCATAGAATTTTTTTGCAATAAAACGAACAGCTCCAATATGATCCCCTAAGCCAACTACACACAAAACATCATGTTCCATATCATAAACCCAGTGACTTTTTGGATTTGTCAATATTCCCCATGCAAATTCTCTATTTCTCTCAAGAAAATCATAACCTGGCCTATAGTAAACTTTCGTCTGATAAGGTTCATCATTAAATCCATAAAAACAATGACTACACAGCGTTCTATACTACCCACCAGCAAGGACCATACTTTTCATCGATACAAGGGGTAATCCAATTACATCCGCATCGTCTACAAATTCCAGCTTCTATTTCTTCTTGAGTCATCCTCTATCTCCTTATTTCAACCAGCCTAAATAATTAAAAATCTCATACAGTGATACTAGAGCATTTATCAGAAAGAGAAACAAATGCAACAAATAAGGTTTTCTTTTCCGATAATTACTGATAAACATAGGGTAAAGTATTAAAGCAAAGATAATATTTACAGGAATCAAGACACTCATTCTTTCTACCTCTCCTTTCTAAATACTGATATAATCAATAAAAAGTTAAAAATACCAAATATCATATTCCCCCTCTTTATCAATAAATATCAATTCAATAATCTTGTTCTTATTAGCAGCGCAAAAAGCAGACATCAGTAATTCTCGCTTAGTGTATTTTACTTTCCATAATGGGATTCCAAATAGGCATAACCTTACTTCATAAAGTGATTCTTCTCGTTCGGTCATTTTTTATTTTCTCTCTTAACCCTACACATAACTCATCAATTCAGGATTAAACTCTAAGGTTAGCCACAAGGCTTCTTCTTGTGTCAGTTGATAAATATGACCCCACGTCCCATCTCGGGCTCGTTTATGATAAGGATAGGTGCCATGTTTATTCTTGGGATTCAGCTCATGAATAACATCATCTTTCTCAGTTCTCCAAAGCAAGCTAAAAGGCTTGTAGTAATAACCATTCCCTAGCCAAACTCTTCCTAGGTCATCGTATGGGGATGTTTTTACTTCTTCAGGAAGCTCCTCAGTATCTGTAACAGCTGCTTCTTTCTCTTCATCAAGATCAATTACTTCAAAGATTTCTAAGGTATCAAGATTCATGATGATTTCAATGTTATTTGACATCTGTTTGGTGTCCTTTCCATTATTTTAGGCAACGAAAAAAGAGAACGATTTTTTCGTTCTCTTAGGTTACAAGGTATTTAATTTTACGTTTCCCGAAACTCTAGACACTTACTGAAGTTCTTTCACTTGACTCGCATCTACTTGGCTGGGACTTTCTAGCATAGGATCAAAACCAGTTCCATTCTTCGGAAAGGCAATGACCTGACGGATATTTTCTTCACCAGCTAAAATCATAACCAGTCGATCCAAGCCCAGTGCTAGACCACCATGCGGCGGAAAACCATAATCAAGCGCTTCTAAGAAAAAGCCAAAGTCACGCTCGTAATCTTCTTTTTCCATACCCAGAAGTTCAAACATAGCTTCTTGACTCTTTCGATCATGAATCCGTAAACTACCGCCCCCAATTTCATAGCCATTCAAGACAATGTCGTAGGCATGGCTGCGAAATTGACCTGGCTCTTGCCCATCTTCAAAAATCCCCTGTGTGAAAGGATGGTGCATGGCTTGATAGCGTTCTTGCTCCTCATTCCACTCTAGCAAAGGCCAATCCAGCACCCAAAGGAAGTCCAGTCGACTCTGATTGATTAAATCTAATTGTTTGGCAATCTCCAATCGCAAATGCCCCAAGGCTTCTTGAGCTTGTCTTTTCTTGGCAATGACCAGTAAAAGCAAATCATCGCCTTGCGCTTCAAATCGGTCTATGAAAGCAGCTGCTTCTGCCTCAAAAGTCGAAGCCAAATCCCCTTGAAATTCACCTGCTTCTACCTTAAGACTAGCAAACCTACTAGCTCCAAATTCTTTCATTTCCTGATAGAAATGACTGAGCTGCTTCTTCGTGAAAGAATCCGTAGCATTTGGAACACAAATGCCCCATAATTCTTCATGACGAGCAAAAGCCTGTTTGAGCAAAAGAGAGGGATTATCCTGACAGAGATTGGTCAGATTTTTTAATTCCAAACCAAATCGCGTATCCGGCTTATCTGTACCAAAGCGGTTCATGGCTTCTTCATAACTGATAGTCGGAAAAGCTTCTGTCAGCTCCAAACCATGAGTTTTCTTAACAACCGCTTTGAGCATCTCTTCTACAAGCATGCGAATGTCTTTTTCACTAGCAAAGCTCATTTCCATATCGACCTGAGTAAATTCAGGCTGACGGTCTCCCCGTAGATCCTCATCTCGAAAGCAGCGAACAACTTGATAATAACGCTCCAGACCAGCTCCCATTAGGAGTTGCTTCAACATTTGCGGACTCTGAGGTAAAGCATAAAATTGATTTTTAAAAACTCGACTAGGAACCAAAAAATCTCTGGCTCCTTCTGGTGTAGATTTCGTCAAATAAGGTGTCTCCACTTCCAGAAAATCCTTACCGTTTAAGTAGTCACGAATTGTGCTGGTTACTTGGTGACGAAGTTTGAGGTTCTCTGTCATCTTACTCCGACGCAAATCCAGATAGCGATATTTCTGTCTCAACTCTTCTCCTGTATGGGCGTGCTGATCGAGTTCAAAAGGAAGAGGTTTACTGCTTGCAAGGATTTGAATTGCCTCCGCTCGCAGCTCGACTTGCCCTGACTTGATTGCTTTGTTGACAAAGCGGGCTTCTCGCTCGACAACTTCTCCTGTAACAGCAATCACATCTTCTTTATGTAGATGTTCAATTTCAGTAAAAGCCGGGCTATCACCTGCGACAAAAACTTGAAGCAGTCCTTCTCGGTCTCGTAGCTCTATAAAAGCCAATTTCCCATGATTTCGGATATTTGCAACCCACCCAGTCGCTATCATTTTCTGACCAACTTGTTCCAAACCGTAGTTTCCAATAAAAACTTCTTTCATATTCTCTACCTCTTTCTAAATTCATGTTCAGTTTAATCACCAATTTACCACAAATTACATATAGAAATCTACGCCCATAGATCTAATGCTATAAAGCATTAAGCAATTTGGGGTTACAGATTTTGTCCAAAGGACAAAACTGCATCCACTCCTCTATGTGCTAAGAATTATAAGGAACATAGACTTTACTGCGTAAATCTATGTCCATAGCTCTAGACTCTAAAGCATTAAAACGATGGAAAAACGGCTTTCGCCTGTAAAACAGACGAAAGCCGTGGTACCACTGTTATTCGTTGCATTGCAACCTCTGGCTCGTAACGTGAGCAGCCGTTTGTGCTTTGATTCACACAAATCATTCGCAACAATATAATAGTTTTAAACAATATTATCTTTTGTCATAAATAGCATAGAAAAAACCATTTTATCATTGACAGTATGTTCTTCGGATTTTGCTTTCTTGGTGCTGCTCTCAGCTTTCAGCACTTTCTGTGCAAGTCAGCAAGCCTACTCTACTGCTTTTTTACTTTTAAATTGTTATCTATTATAGTCGAACCTAAAACATTTTGCAAGTGATTGAGAGCAAATTTATGATTTTCTTCAGAAAGAGAAGCTACCGCAGGTTCTACCACCTCAATTTGATACCCTAAATTGTAGGCATCGATTGCCGTATGCAGGACGCAAATATCCGTCAAGACTCCTGTCAGAATCACCGTGTCTACTTTTCTTTCTCGCAGACGTATATCCAAATCTGTGCCGGAAAAGGCAGAATAATGACGCTTATCCATCCAAAAGACTCGAGAGTCCGCTTGATAGGTTTCATAAAAGTCAGCCAATGGTCCATAAAGATTGCGTCCACTAGTTCCTTTGATATTGTGTGGTGGAAAGAGTTTACTTTCTGGGTGGAAAGTATCTCCTTCGTCATGCGCATCAATTGCAAAAAAGATATAATCTCCTCGCTCAAAAGCTGCCTCGGTCACTTGGGCAATAGCTTCAGAAATTGCCTGAGCTGGAGCTCCAGCTGTCAACTTGCCATCATCTGCCACAAAATCCACCGTATAATCAATCGAAATCAATGCTTTTGTCATCAGTAGTCTCTCCTTTTAATCTCTTCAAAGACATCGGGAATAAGGACTTTAAGGTAGGTTCCTTTCATTCCTAAAGAACGACTCTCAATAATGCCTGCACTCTCTAGTTTACGCAAAGCATTGACAATCACTGAGCGAGTAATCCCAATACGATCTGCAATGACCGATGCTGTCAACTGTCCTTCATTACCATTTAGTTCACCTAAAATAGCTGAAACAGCTCGTAATTCTGAATAAGATAGCGTATTCACAGCCATGGTTACAGCTGTTCTGCGGCGAATATTTTTTTCATCTTCTTCTCGTTGGAAGTTGAGTAGCTGAATCCCAACTACTGTACTTGCAATTTCAACCAAGATCAAGTCATCATCATCAAATTCTTTATCATTTCGCCAAACAATCAATGTTCCTAAGCGAATCCCTGATACATGAATAGGCGAAATCGTCGTCAAGCCATCTGGAAATTCATCTTTGGTTTCGACTGGAAAAATAGATAAAGCATGATTGACAGGAAGATTAGCTTCTGTATCGTACATCAAATTCGCTGTGCGAACATACTCTTCTGGGAAGATTTTTGTTTGATAAAATGCTTCCACACGGTCATTGTTCGTCTTGTAGCGCATGAAATACCCCAAAAGACGCCCCTTGCTGTTTACAATACAAGCATTGCAATCCATAATTTCAGCTAGCTGCTGGGTAATTGCATTGTAAGGTAATTCATCTTGTAATCGCTCATCTGAACGACGCAAAATAGATGTAATTTTTCGTGTTTTTGCTAATAAGTTTGCCATAATTTACCTCGCATATAATCTTATTGATTATATCATAAAGCGCTTTAATCTTCAACAATTATCTGAAAATTGTTTATTGAGATACAATTGTGTGCAATTAGTCTTTCTAAGTTTATTACTCTTTTATTTCAGCAACAAAAAAGCAACCTTTCAGCTGCTCTTCATCATCTCCGATATTGACTTAAGAAACGAGTCATTTTCTCTTGAATTTGTGCCAATTCATCTACACGAGGCAGATAAACAATACGAAAATGATCTGGGTCTTTCCAGTTAAAACCTCGTCCATGCACCAGTAAAATCTTTTCTTGCTTTAAGAAATCCAGCACGAATTGCTCATCGTCATCTACTCGATACATTTCCCTATCAATTTTAGGAAAAATATAAAGCCCCGCTTTAGGTTTGGTTGCCGACAAACCCGGAATTTCATTGATAGCCTTGTAAATAAAATTCCGTTGCTCATAAATACGACCACCAGGAAGCAACAATTCATCGACTGATTGATAACCGCCGAGTGACGTTTGTACCACATGCTGAGATAAGACATTTGAACACAACCGCATATTGGATAGCATATTCAGCCCTTCAATATAATCTTTTACGTGATATTTAGGACCAGACAGTACCATCCATCCGACACGAAAACCAGCAATACGATGTGATTTAGACAAGCCGTTCATGCTGACACAAAAAAGGTCAGGAGCCAAACTTGCGATAGCCGTATGTTTCTCACCGTCCATCACTAAACGGTCATAAATCTCATCTGCAAAAATAATCAAGTTGTTTTGCCGCGCAACCCCAACAAGTTCTTCTAACACCTCTTTAGGATACAAAGCTCCTGTCGGATTGTTTGGGTTGATAACGACAATAGCTTTTGTATTAGAAGTAATTTTCGATCTAATGTCATCAATATCTGGGTACCAATCAGCAGCTTCATCACAAAGATAATGAACAGCATTCCCTCCCGCTAAACTGACCGCTGCGGTCCAGAGAGGATAATCCGGCATAGGTACCAGCACCTCATCGCCATTATCTAACAAACCTTGCATAGACATGACAATCAACTCGCTGACTCCATTTCCAAGGTAGACATCGTCAATATCAACATTTGGAATATTCTTTAACTGGCAATATTGCATAATAGCTTTCCGAGCAGAAAAAATCCCTTTCGAGTCTGAATAGCCCTCACTATCACGCGCATTCATAATCAAGTCATGAATCACCTCATCTGGCGCTGTAAAACCAAACTCAGCTGGGTTTCCTGTGTTCAAACGGAGGATTTTCTCACCGTTGGCACGCATCCGCATAGCTTCTTCTAAGACGGGACCTCGAATATCATAAGCCACATGTTCTAATTTTGTTGATTTATTAAATTCTTTCATCGAATTTTTCCTCATTTCAAAAGAGTCAATTTATTATAACGCAATTTTTCTAAAAAATCTAAAAAACTTCTTGTAAAGTCTGCATGAAAATGCTTTACTTTTTTCATGTAAAGGGTTACAATATAACTAAAGAAAGAATGGAGGTATTCCTATGCTACAAAGATATCAAAACATTATGGTCGCTGTTGACGGTTCTCACGAAGCTGAGCTTGCTTTTGAAAAGGGCGTAAATGTGGCGCTGAGAAATAATTCGCGTTTAACAATAGCACATGTTATTGATACACGTGCATTGCAAAGCGTTTCTACATTTGATGCAGAAGTCTATGAAGAATTACAAGAAGACGCAAAAAAACTCATGGATCAATATGCTGAAAAAGCCAAAGAAGCTGGCGTGGGAAATGTTGTCACAGTTGTTGAAATGGGAAATCCGAAAACCCTTCTTGCCACTGATATTCCAGAAGAACAAAAAGTTGATCTCATCATGGTCGGTGCTACCGGGCTCAATGCCTTTGAACGGTTACTGGTTGGTTCCTCATCTGAATACATCTTGCGTCATGCAAAAGTTGACTTACTTGTTGTTCGTGATAAGGAAAAAACATTATAATACAAAGATAAAGAGAGATTGGCATAAACCAGTCTCTCCTCTTTTTTATTCTTCATTTTTTTCACAATTTCGTTGATAAGCCTGAATTTGGCGTTCAAGCTCTTTTTTGATAGCAGGTTCCGGTGCATAATTTTTTTCCCAATCATCTGGTTTTAAAATTTTATGAGTAACTGGGTCAAAGTGCGCTTTACCATCTGGGAAGAGTTTCCCCATATTCGCTTGGTGTACAATTTCAAATAAACGCTCAGGATCTACTCCCATTAAAACAAAACTACCATAAGTAAAATATAGCATATCAATCAGTGCATCTACTTGTCCAACGAGAGACATCTCTGCGTTACTCTTCTGTTTAACCTTATCGGAAGCTTTATCTATCGCTTTATGCAAAGATTGAACAGACTGATTGAAAATTTCTTCTGACGGACTGGCTGCACGTAAAAATTCCACTAGCTCTTCTACCTTGAAACCTGCACGATGACGAGCACCCTCTGTTGTCCACAGGATGGGCTCTTCCTGCGTGCATTCATCCATTATCCCATGAAATTCTTTAACCTTATTAAAGTGGTGGTCGCTACTGATAAAGACTTTTTCACTCGCTAAAATGCCAAAGTGTTCCAAAGCTTTATGAATCCCGTCCTGACTATTGCTGCTGGTTGTGTGTTTTGCAACTTCTTTCACTCGACTGGTTCCATTTCCCATGGCAATAGACATGCCAACGCCCGCTAACATCTCAACATCATTATCAGAATCACCGAAAGCCATGACTTGATTGATGTCAAAACCGTATTCTTTTCCAACGAGCTTAATTCCTTCTAACTTTGACATTCCTTGATTGACGATATCAGCTGCGAAAGGACTGCTACGAGTAAACTTTAAATCTGGAAAATCCGCTTCGATAGCTTGTGTTTCTTTTGGTGTTGCCAGCATCAGTACTTGGTAAATCGGCTCTTGAATAGATTTCAATAAATCATCCTCCTGTTGAGGAAGTGCCTTACTAATCACATTGTTGAAACTTTTATTGACCAAGTGTGTCATCTTCTTCGGAACAAAACGACTGGTCCATTGAGAAAACTTGCTCATGCCAAAGCTCATGATTTTGGAGCCAATCACTCCTGATTTTGTTCCAAACGAGATTTCTATTTTATGCTGGCGAGCATACTGAATCAGGTGACGCAAACTAGTTTTATCAATTGGCTTCGCAGAAATGACTTTATCTTTTGAAAAAATATATTGTCCATTATAGGTTACTGCAAAGTCCAAATCCAACTGCTCCATAAAAGATTGAACAAAAAATGGACCCCGACCTGTCGCTAAACCAACTAAAATACCTTGCTGTTTTAAACTATGAATCGCTTGTTCTGTGGATTTCAAGACCGTTCGACTATCATTTACTAATGTCCCATCAATATCAAAAAAGACTGCTTTAATTTCCATTCATTTCTCATCTCTTTCTTTTATGATACAATAATTATAGCATAGATTCAGGAGAAGCTCACTTATGACCAAAAGAATTCTAGTTTTACATACTGGCGGTACTATTTCCATGCAGGCGGATACTACTGGAAAAGTCATCACAAACGAACACAATCCCATGAACCATGTTGCAGTTCCTTTAGAAGGCATTCAAGTGACGGCTCTTGATGTTTTCAATATTCCTAGCCCTCACATAACACCACAGCACATGCTGCAATTGTATCAAAAAATCAAGACAGACGGGAAGCATTTTGACGGGGTTGTCATTACTCATGGAACGGACACTCTGGAAGAAACAGCTTATTTTTTGGATACCATGGAACTTCCAGATATTCCTGTCGTCTTGACCGGTGCCATGCGAAGCTCCAACGAACTAGGAAGTGACGGAGTTTACAATTACTTATCTGCACTTCGTGTAGCAGGTGATGACAAAGCACGCGGAAAAGGCGTTCTGGTGGTTATGAATGATGAAGTCCATGCTGCCAAATACGTGACCAAAACGCATACAACCAATGTCGGCACTTTTCAAACGCCAACTCATGGACCACTCGGACTGATTATGAAGCAAGAAATCCTCTATTTCAAAACAGCTGAACCACGCGTTCGTTTTCATTTAGATAAAATTTCTGGGTTAGTACCGATTATCCCAGCCTACGCTGGAATGAAAACTGAACTGCTTGATATGCTAGACTTGGAAAAGATAGACGGTCTCATCATTGAAGGCTTTGGCGCTGGAAATCTGCCACAAGAAGTTGCCCAAAAGCTCAGACAACTTGCGAATTCTGGATTGCCAATTGCACTTGTATCACGTTGCTTTAACGGGATTGCAGAGCCAGTTTACGCTTATGAAGGAGGCGGTGTAAAGTTACACGAATCAGGAATCATGTTTGTCAAAGAGCTGAATGCACCTAAAGCTCGTATCAAGCTGCTAATCGCCCTGAATGCTGGACTTCAAGGACAAGCCTTAAGAAACTATATTGAAGGTTGATTTTACATAGATAAAAAGCTCCGATATTTCGAAGCTTCTTAGGATATTTTATGTTTAGGAGATTTATGAAAAAAGTTTTTAGCTCTTTTGTTTTTAGTTATTTGCCATATATTTCTGATTCCTTTCCTGATTTTTTGAATGTTTTGTTATAATGTACTTTAATGTTTACTGTCATTGGACTTACCTCTTTTTTTTGATGAATTTAGTATAGCCCGAAAAACTTAAAGCAGGCTTATAGATTTCTTTCAGAAAACTTAATTTAAAAAACTTCATCCAAATGGTGAAGTTTTTTGGTTTATATATGATGATAAACTAAAATCAATCCAAGTAGTCCTGCTTGTCCAAATGAAGCGCTACAATATGCCAATCTGCATTCGTTCGCCAATCAGGAGTGGACACAATTTGACTGGCGACTTTTCTGGCCTCCTCTAAAATTGGATAATCCTCTACAATATCTGCCACCTGAAATTCCGGCAAACCGGACTGACGAGTGCCGAAGATTTCACCAGAACCACGCATTTTCAAATCTTCCTCAGCTAAGACAAAACCGTCAGTCGTTTCCGTCATGATTTTCATGCGTTTCTTGCCGGATTCTGTCTTAGGATTGGCTACAAGAACCGCATAAGACTGTTTATCTCCACGTCCTACTCGACCACGTAACTGATGAAGCTGGCTGAGCCCAAATCGATCCGCATCCATGATTAGCATGACCGTAGCATTGGGCACATTGACACCGACTTCAATAACAGTCGTGGAAACCAGAATGTCAATTTTTCCTTTCTTAAAATCCTGCATAATGGTATCTTTTTCTTCGCTCTTCATTTTACCATGTAGCAGAGCTACTTGTGCTTTGTCACCGAAATAAGCCTTTAATTCCTCTTCCAAAGCAATAGCATTTTTCAGATCCAGAGCTTCCGACTCCTCAATCAAAGGAGAGATGACATAGACCTGAGCACCTCGTTGCAGCTCTTTCCTCAACCAATCCAGAACTACTTCCAACTGCTCATGCTTGACCCAACGAGTGATAATCGGCTTACGCCCAGCTGGCATTTGGTCAATAATTGACACATCCATATCACCAAAAGCAGTAATAGCAAGCGTCCTAGGAATGGGCGTTGCGGTCATCATGAGCACATCAGGATTATTTCCTTTTTCCCGCAAAATTCGTCTCTGTCCCACTCCAAAACGGTGCTGTTCATCAATAATCACCAGACCAAGCTGATGATATGTCACACTTTCTTGAATCAAAGCATGAGTACCGACAATCATATCTACCTGACCAGCCTCAATCGCTTCTAGTGCTTGTCTGCGTTCTGTCGGCTTCATTCCTCCTGTCAACAGAATTATCCGTAGTTCAGGAAAAAGTTGGCTCAAACTATCAAAATGCTGCTCTGCCAAAATTTCAGTCGGTACCATAAGAGCAGACTGAAAACCAGCCGTATAGGTAGCATACATGGCTAAACCTGCAATCACTGTCTTTCCGCTGCCGACATCTCCTTGCAACAGTCGATTCATGTGAGTGGGCGCTTGCATATCCTGTAAAATCTCGTTTAGACTGCGCTCTTGAGCAGCCGTTAACTCAAAAGGTAGAGTAGCTTTTTTCTTTTCTAGCAAATCTGCCCGCCAAGGAATAATTAAGCCCTGACTAACATCTTTTGTTTCATGTTTGAGAACTTGCAATTGCATTTGAAAGTAAAAAAGCTCTTCAAACTTGATCCGACGCAAAGCTTGTTTGTACTCTGTTAAGTTTTTTGGAAAATGCATGGCTCGCACAGCCTGACTGCGTTCCACTAACTGATAGCGCTCCAGCAGAATTTGAGGCAGATTTTCTTCCAACAGAAGTTCTAAGCCTTGGTCAAAAGCTGTCTTAATGACTTTCACCAAACTAGCTTGACTAATCCCTTGTGCCACTCGATAGACAGGCTGTAAGTCATCCTCCACTTGTGCTAAGATTTTCATACCTGTCAGACTCGCTTTTGCTTTATCCCATTTCCCGAAAATAGAAATGGTTGAACCAACCTCCACTTTGTCTGCCAGATAGGGTTGGTTAAAAAAATTGACTGCAAGCACCACTTCGCCTTGTTTTATAGTAAAACGTAGACGATTACGTTTATAGCCATAATACTGCACATTGGCTGGCGTAACGACAAGTCCTGAGATAACCGCCTTTTCACCATCTTCCAGTTCTAACACATTCTTACTTTTAAAATCTTCATAGCGAAATGGAAAATAGAGTAGTAAATCCTGTAGGTTTTCAATTCCCAGCCTAGTAAACTTTTCAGCAGATTTCGGTCCTACACCCGGCAGAACCGTTAAAGGTTGGTGTAAATTCATAATTCCTCTTTCAGTTCTGTTTCTTAAGAATTTATAAAAGCAGGCTAAAACAGACACCCTCCAATAGCTCTTTGGATTGTTTCCGACTACTTTTAGATTTCAACTCATTCTTTGTAAACTCTAGGGACGCGGTCGCTGATCAAACAAACCACCTCGTAATTGATGGTTTCCCGTTTTTCTGCCACATCTGTTGCAGAAATAGCTTCTTTACCACTTTCACCGATAAGGACAACTGACGTTCCAATAGGATAAAACTGAGGTAAACGAACAGTAATCTGATCCATAGATACGCGTCCAACAATGGGACAAGGATTCCCGTCAACTAAAACATTAAAGCCTTGCATACCTCGCGTCCAGCCATCAGCATAGCCCAGCGGAATCGTTCCAATATACTGCGAATTTTCACTCGTATAAGTAGCTCCGTACCCCACATCTGCTCCTGCTTCCAGCTGCTTGACATGAACCAATTCCGACACCAGAGAAAGAGCCGGCTTCATTTCATAAGGGAGCTCCAACGTACGACCGCTAGGATTGAGACCATAGATAATATCCCCCAGACGCACCGCATTCATCACAGTCTCTGCATGCCAAAGAGTCGTTGCAGAATTACTAGCGTGAACAATCGGTGGAACGGTTTCTAATTGCCCTAAAATTTCTTTAAAACGTGCCAGCTGAGTTTCAAATTTATGCGTATCTGCTTCATCAGCTGTCGCAAAATGGGTGAAAATTCCTTCGACCTGAGCACCTGCCTTTTCCAAACGATGAATCGCTTCTTGAGCGTCTTGGCTATTTCGAAAACCAATCCGCCCCATTCCAGAATCAATTTTTATATGAACAACCAGTCCAGTTAGGTCTATGTCTGACTTCAAAAGCAAATCAATCCATTCTAAACTAGCCACCGTATAAGTAATCTTGTATTTAATTGCCAACAGAACAGACTGGATAGTTGATACTCCCAGAACCAGAATTTTTTTTAAAATACCAGCTTCTCTCAGCTCTACCGCTTCATCAATATTGGAAACACAAAAGCCATCCACAATTGGCTCAATAGATTGCGTAACAGCGACTGCACCGTGACCATAGGCATCTGCCTTGACAACAGCCCATTTTTCTACATTGTCTGGAATATGCGCTGCAATTTGTTTAATATTAAATTGAATAGCAGCCAAATCCACAATAGCCTTAGTAGGCCGATGATTACTCGTTTTCATGATGTTCCTCCAAAATAACACTAGCTGTAACAATATTACCTGCATGGCTGAGCGACACCCAGACCTTGCCAGAAAAAGGCGACTTAGTAAAAATAGGCGCTCCCTTTTCATTGTTTAAAATTTCTAAATCCTGAAAAGTGACACAACCAATTCCAGTCCCCCATGCTTTAGAAAAAGCCTCTTTAGCAGACCAACGTCCTGCCAAATATTCCATTCTTCGCTTGCCAGAAAGTTTCTCAAACCGTGCAAATTCTGCGGCTGTCAAAACCTTTTGGGCAAAGCGAGCATTTTTTTCATAAACTTTTTGAATAGAAGAAATTTCCTCTATATCAATACCATGTCCTTTAATCATCTTTTTAAAAAGAGTTGAGACTAGTCTCAACTCCATCCTTTTTATTTTTCATTTTTAGATAGGGTAGTATAAATTTCCTTGACTAATCTGACTGTATTATCCCAACCCAAACAAGGGTCTGTGATGGATTTTCCAAACACTTCAGGCTCATTTTGACGGCCATCTTCTAAGTAAGACTCGATCATAAAGCCGCGTACAACTTTTTTGATTTTCTCATTCCAATCACGGTTAATTAAAGTTTGACGGACAATTCGCACCTGTTCTAAATACTGTTTTCCAGAATTATCATGGTTGGTATCAATGATGATAAAAGGATTTTCTAAGCCCATTTTTTCATATTGGTCAATCGTATCCAGCAAATTATCATAGTAATAGTTTGGAATGTTTTTTCCATACTCATCAAGCCCACCACGCAGAATAGCGTGTGCCAAAGGATTCCCTGAAGTTTCTACTTCCTTACCAGCAAACAAGAAACTTTGCTTGTTTTGCGCTGCGTAAATCCCGTTAAACATGACATTGAGATTGCCAGACGTAGGATTTTTCAAACCGGTCGCAACATCAGCTCCACTAGCGACAAAACGGTGTTGCTGATCTTCCACAGAACGCGCCCCAACAGCCATATAAGAAATCAAATCATCTACCAACGGAAGATTTTCTGGATAGAGCATTTCATCAGCTGTCGTCATTCCCGTCTCCGTAATGACACGATAATGTAAATTCCGAACAGCCTTAATCCCATTAATTAAGCTTGGAGCAGCCTTAGCATTCGGTTGATGAATCAATCCTTTATAACCATCGCCATTGGTGCGAGGCTTAGCTGTATACACGCGCATAACCATGAAAATACGGTCTTTCACCTCTTCTTGGAGGACAGATAGGCGCTTTGCATATCCTAGGACAGCCGCTTCATTATCAGAAGAACACGGACCAATGACCAACAGAATGCGGTCATCTTCTCCACGAATAATGGCATTTAACTCGCGATCTCGTGCCTCTTTTTTAGCTAAAGCCTCTCCTTCCAACTTTGATAAATTGCGAACCTTTGCTACATCAATTGGCTCGCTAGTTGCCTTAAATGTCATAATCTCCCCCTCTTTACACTACTTATCTGTGGCGTCCATGACAATTTTTAAATTTCTTACCAGAACCACATGGACACAAGTCATTGCGCTTCACTTTTGTCAAATCAATATCGCTAGGCAAGCCAGAGTGTTGTGCTGCAATATTGCGTGTCGCTGTTGTGCTGATATGATGCTCCGTACGCGGACGTTCTTGCTCGTGAATTTGAGCCTTCATCATTAAACGCGTCACATCAAATTCGATCGAACCAATCATGTCATTAAACATACGGAAACTTTCAGCTTGGTATTCAACGACTGGGTTATTTTGAGCATAACCACGAAGTCCAACTGCGTTCCGAAGTTGATCCAAAGCATCGATATGATCAGTCCATTTGCTATCTACAACGCGTAAAATCAGAACTTTTTGGAATTCTCTGACAGACTCTTCATCGCGAAGTTTCGCCACTTGACTATCGTAAACCTCCAAGGCACGTTTGTATAAATCACCCTTGATATCTTCATCAGACAAGCCTTCTAAATCTGCGATTTCAATAGATTCTTCTGGAACAAGATTGTATTTTGCAAAATTAACAATTGCTTCTAATTTTTCATCTTGTTCTGCACGACTGTTGCCATCCACAAAACGGTTGATTGTTCGCTTCATCATGGCATGAATTTCCGGTGCCAAATCACGATCAGCCGTAATGACATCATAGCGCTGCGCATAGATAATTTCACGTTGCTCACGCATAACATCATCATATTGAAGGACTTGTTTACGTGTATCGTAGTTGTTCCCTTCAACACGCTTTTGAGCTCCTTCTACTTGGCGCGTCAGCATACGAGATTTGATGACAGACTCTTCTTCGCTGAGGTTCATGCGATCCAAAACAGCTTTAATCCGTTCCGATCCAAAGCGACGCATAAGTTCATCTTCAAGTGATAGGTAGAATTGTGATTCACCAGGATCTCCTTGACGACCCGAACGACCACGAAGTTGATTATCAATACGACGGCTTTCATGACGTTCTGTACCAATGACACAAAGTCCACCTAACTCGCGAACGCCTTCACCAAGTTTAATATCCGTACCACGACCAGCCATATTGGTTGCAATCGTTACCGCGCCACGTTGACCAGCATTCATAATGATTTGTGCTTCTTTATAGTGATTTTTCGCATTCAATACTTCATGAGGAACTCCAGCTTCGACTAATTTTTTAGAAATATAATCACTTGTTTCAACTGCTACTGTCCCAACAAGTACAGGTTGTCCTTTTTCATGACGAGCTTTCACATCTTGGACAACTGCTTTAAATTTTGATTCAATACTTGGATAAAGAAGGTCTGGGTGATCAATACGAGCCACCGGACGGTTAGTAGGAATCGGAATCACTCGAATGTTATAAGTTTCGCGGAATTCTTCTTCTTCTGTCTTAGCTGTCCCTGTCATCCCTGACAATTTCTTATACATACGGAATAGATTTTGGTAAGTGATAGAAGCCGAAGTCTTTGTTTCATCCTGAATTGGCACACCTTCTTTGGCTTCAATTGCTTGGTGAAGTCCGTCTGAATAGCGGCGACCTTCCATTGTACGACCTGTAAATTGATCCACAATCAAAATTTCTTGCTCTTCACTCACCACATAGTCAATATCTAACAGCATGATATAGTTTGCACGAAGGGCATTGTCAATAAAGTGAGTCAGTGCTACATTTTCAATATCATACAAGTTTTCTAACTTGAAGTAGCTTTCTGCTTTATCAATCCCAGAGTCAGAAAGTCCAATGGTTTTAGACTGCACATCAATGATGTAGTCATCTTTATTAAGAGACTTCACAAAGCTATCCGCCATGTGATAAAGTTGGTTCGTATCAGACGAAGTTGGTCCTGACACAATCAAAGGCGTACGAGCTTCGTCAATCAAAATGGAGTCTACTTCGTCAACCAAAGCGTAGTTGAGCGGGCGTTGCACCATGTTTTCAGCACGCACCACCATATTATCACGCAAATAGTCAAAACCAATCTCTGCATTGGTTGAATACGTGATATCACATTCATAGGCTTCTTTTTTCTCTGCGGATGACTTTGCAGCAAGGTTGATACCAACAGAAAGCCCCAACCAAGAGTACAGTTCCCCCATTTCCGTTGCGTCACGCTCTGTCAGATATTCATTTACTGTGACAACGTGAACCCCTTCTCCAGACAAAGCGTTCAGATAAACTGGCATGGTTGCTGTCAGGGTTTTTCCTTCCCCTGTACGCATTTCTGGCACATCTCCATGGTGTAAGACAATCCCACCCATAATCTGTACTGGGTAAGGAAAAAGTCCTAACACACGCTTTGCACCTTCACGAACAACCGCAAAAGCTTCATAAAGCAAGTCATCTAATGACTCGCCATTTTGATACCGTTGCTTAAATTCATCCGTCTTTGCTTTCAAAGCTTCATCTGACAAAGCAGCCATTTCATCTTCATACGCCATGACTTTCTTTGCCATTTTTTCTAATCTTCTTAATTCACCTTTATCATTTTCGATAATTTTTCTTAAAATATTCGCCATTTCTTTCCTTACTTGTTACAATTCTTATTTTAAAATGTTCTTTTCATTATAGCATTTTTCACTATATCTTTCAAGAAAATAAAAGGATAAAAACGGCAGTTCCATTCAAAACTACCGTTCTATGTCCTTACTCTTTTAAGTGATAAGAATAACTAGCTACAACAACATTTTCATGCCATCTGAGGAAATATTTCAATTTCAAGCTCATTTGATTGTGTAGCATGTTTTGCCAACTATGATTTGGAATGAATTGTGGTACTAGCACCGTCACGGTATAACCTTTCTTCTGCGCACCACGAGCGATTTTTGTCACATACTGTACAGTTGGTCTGATGATATTACGGTAGCTTGTTTCCACATTTACAAATTGAATATCCGGAAAATATTGTTTAAATTCACTGGCTACTTCTTCATCTTTTTCTTGTGTTTCTTTGGTAGATACATGCATGGCAATCACCTCATCACCAATGCTACGCGCATAATTCATCGCACCGACACTAACACGCGTGACATTTCCAACAAGCACCAAAACCAGATTTCCTGCATAGTCTACGCGTTCAATTTCTTCATTCAAACGCAGCTGTTTCGCCACTTTATTGTAATGATTTTTAATACTCAAGAAAATCCATAATAAAACGATGATAATCGGAAAGAATGGCCAAATATCTCGCAAACGAAAAAGTAGCAAAATCGCTACAATGGTGTAACAAATAGCAGCGCCTAAAATATTTGCTACTGAATATTTCAAGAAATATTTTCCATACTGCTTGCGCCAATGCACGACCATTCCCGTTTGAGAAAGAGCAAAAGGCACAAATACACCAATAGTGTAAAGTGGAATGAGCCGTTCAGTATTCCCATTAAAAATTAGCAAAAGAAGAATAGCACCGATAGCTAAAGTCAGAATCCCATTTGAATAACCAAGGCGTGCTCCTTTTTCCATATACATGTGTGGCATATATTTATTTTTTGCCATATTGTAGGATAACATGGGAAAGGCCGAAAAACCTGTATTAGCCGCTACAGCAAGGATGAGAGCTGTTGACAGTTGGAAAATATAAAAGAGAAGCTGCCCAACAGGTGAATTTCCCAAAATAGCTTGCGCCATTTGAGCGAGCGTTGTAACGCCTTTTACCGGAACGATGCCAATCCAGTAGTTTAAAAAAGTAATACCAGCAAACATGAAACCTAAAATGGCTGCCATAATTGCCAAGGTTTTCGCTGCATTTTCAGCTTTGGGTGTTTTGAAAAATGGTACAGAATTTGAAATAGCTTCCACACCTGTCAGAGAAGCCGAACCACTCGTAAATGCACGTAGCAGGAGCACTAAACTAACACCTGAGATAGATTTTCCAATCGGAGCTGTTGCATGGTAGGATAAATTCCCCAGTAATAATTGCAATAAACCAAAGCCAATTAAGAAAACGGTACTTGCGATGAACAAATAAACTGGAATCATCAGCGAAACCGCCGATTCCCGCAAGCCACGTAAATTCATTAACATTAAAATCAGCACTAAAACAATCGAAATGTGCAAATTATACGGATGCAAAGCAGGAATTGCTGACGTAATTGCATCCGCTCCAGAAGAAACGGATACCGCTACTGTCAACATATAATCAACTAGCAAACTACCACCTGAAACTAGACCAGCTTTTGGTGAAAGATTTTCCGTTGTAACCATATAAGCCCCACCGCCTTGTGGGTAAGCATGAATCACCTGACGATATGAAATGGTTAAACTGGCCAGCAAAATCAGCACCACAATACCAATTGGTAACGACCACCAAATCGCGCCAGCAGATACGGATACCAAAACCAAAACAACTTGTTCAGGACCATAGGCAATCGAAGATAGAGCATCGCTTGACAACATAGCCAGAGCTTGCAGTTTTGTTAATAAGTTCCCTTCTTCTCCCTCATCGCTTGATTTCAAAGGTCGACCAATAAAAATATTCTTCAACTTGGAAAACATCTTTTTCTCCTAAATTTTTCAATATCAGCCATTATAACGCTTTTTTGAAATACTATCAACGTTTTCTGAAAATGACATCATTTTTTAATATAACTGATAATTTCTGCATAAGTAAGAGAGTAAAATAGACTGAAATCATTGCTTGGAAATCATCTGTAAAAAAATAGGCAAACTACTGAACCACTACATCATGATGCTTTAGACTTATAATTTCAAAGAGGTTACGGACTTTTCCCTAACCTCTAATGTTCTATAAAAGCTATTACGGATGACTAACAATCATTTCAAGGTTTTTCCCCTCGAAAGTCCACTCTTCCACATCGCTTGGTAGGATAAAATGGTCTCCTTTTGCAATTGGATACGTTTCTCCATCTACTGTCAGCATCCCTTGTCCTGCCAGCACACTCACTAATAAATAAGGAGCCGTTTTCTCAAGAGTAACTTTTCCTGATACTTCCCATTTGTAAACAGCAAAGAAATCACTAGCTACTAAAAGCGTTGACATCAAATCATCTGCTTTCACCGTGACTGGACGGCTATTGGCCGGCGCACCGATATTGAGCACATCAATGGATTTTTCCAAATGCAGCTCACGCAGATTGCCTTCATCATCTTTTCGGTCAAAGTCGTAGACACGATAGGTAGTGTCGCTAGACTGTTGCGTTTCTAAAATCAAAATACCTGATCCAATGGCGTGCATAGTACCGCTTGGAACATAGAAAAAATCTCCAGCCTTGACTGGCACCTTGGTTAAGAGCTTGTCCCATTCTTTCTTTTCAATCTGCTGGCGCAACTCTTCTCGTGACTTGGCATTGTGCCCGTAGATAATTTCTGCTCCTTCATCTGCAGCAATCACATACCAGCACTCTGTTTTTCCCAACTCCCCTTCGTGCTCCATAGCATAATGATCATCTGGGTGAACCTGAACACTAAGCCAATCATTGGCATCCAAAATTTTGGTTAAAAGCGGAAAAACAGGCTCGCTGCTGTTACCAAATAACTCTCGGTGTTCTGCATAGAGCTGATCCAAGCCCATACCAGCAAAGCGACCGTTTTTAATCGTAGATACGCCATGCGGGTGAGCCGAAATCGCCCAGTATTCGCCTACTTTATCACTGGGAATTTTATAGCCAAATTCATCTCGCAGCTTCGTTCCGCCCCAGATTTTTTCCTGCATAACAGATTGTAAAAATAATGGTTCTGACATCATTCCCTCCTTTAATCTTGCACAAATGACTTAAATATTTTTAACATCTAAAAGAGAATACCCTCTCGTGTCAAAGCGATTGCGGCTTTTCGAATACTCAATCGGACGTCCAGTTTCCAGATAAACAACTTGCTCCACCTGCAAAATCGGATCTGTCTCTTGGCAAGCCAAATAGTTTTGGTCATATTCATCTGGCTTTTCAGCTGTGATATGGCGATAACTTCCGGCAAATTTTAAGTTTAATTCATCCCATAAATAAGCATAGATAGACTGAAGCAAAATGCTCTCATCCAACCCTGGCACCAAGTCACACGGCATATACGTGTGCTCCAACACATAAGGTTGGTCATCAAGCAGACGCAATCGTATAATTTTATAAACTGGTGCCGTTACTTCCACTTGCAGACGCTCTGCAATCTCAGCTTCTGGAAATTCAACTGCAAATTGAATAATCTGGCTCGTTAATTTTCGGTCATCATTTTTTAAATCTTGACTCAAGCCATTGTAGTTATTCAAGCGAAATTTTGAATCTTCTTTATCCCAAAAGGATGAATTTAACACTCTCGTTCCATTCCCTTGTTTGGAAAAAATAAGTCCCTCAATGGTTAAAATCTCAACAGCTTTTTTTATAGTCATTCGGCTAACACCGAATTCTTTTGATAATTCAAACTGAGTAGGCAACATGGAGTCTACTGGGTAGACTCCATTTGCAATTCGATCTCGAAGTATATTTGTTATTTCTTCGTATTTAGGCATAAGATAGCTCCCGCGAATCTCTCTTTCATCTCATTATAATACAGAATCAGGTTGTTTGTCCAGCATACGAAGGAATGGATACCAGATAAGACCTACAATGACCATATCCACCAATTGAAGAATACCTCCTAAAATAGAATTGGTTGCTAGTATTCCGCTAAAGAATACGGGCACCGTCCAAGGAACTGCCACTCCTGTTGGAGCTGGAACAATTCCTACTGCCATCACACTATAGTTAAACGCAGTCACAACAATCGGCGCTAAAACCCATGGAATCAGAATAGTCGCATTTAAAACGATAGGAAGTCCAAAAATAACAGGTTCATTGACATTAAAGATTCCTGCACCAAGCGCAAGTCGGCCAACATCTTTATACATTTTCTTTTTCAGAATAAAAGCCATAATGATAACTACAGCTAGCGTCATCCCAGAACCACCTAAACCAACAGTAAATGTTTCCATAAATGATTTGGAAATAATGTGTGGCAAATGCTTGCCAGCCTGATAAGCCTCTAAGTTATCCAACATCAATGTATTCCAAATTGGATCCATGACAGAATTAACAAGAATTTGTCCATGAAGTCCAAAGAACCATAAAAATTGAACAAAGAAGATTGCAAGCAAAGTTGCCCAGATACTGCGACCCAATCCAACCAATGGTATTTGAATAACCTTGTAAATAATATCATGAAGATTTGCATTGAAAAATCCTGTCAAACCAGCATTGACAAACAGAAACACCACTAGAGTTAACATGGCAGGAACTAAAGCCGCAAATGATTTGGCTACTGCAGGCGGAACGCTATCTGGCATTTTAATCTGCCAACCTTTTTTCGTCGCCCAGCAATAGATTTCTGCTGCTAAGAATGCAACAAGCATCCCGAGAAACATCCCTTTAGCTCCTAAACGATCTAAACTAAGAACCCCTGAAACCTTTGCTCCTTTATCCGTCATCGTGTAAAACGGTGTCAAAAGAAGGAAACTAGAAAAGGAAATAGCTCCACCAAAAATCCCTTCAACTTCATAACTCTTAGACAAATAATAGCCAATACCAAACGTTACAAAAACTGTCATAATTGACATCGTTGCATTTTGTCCACTGCCAAATAGATTAGACAAAGTAGCTTTCGTTGCATCATTGAAAAACGGCAAATTGTTAAATACGACTACAATTGAGCCAAACATCGTTAATGGAAAGGAGAGCATAAAGGCATCCCGCAAAACAGTCAAATAACGATTGGCCGCGAGCTTGTTTGCCAATGGCAATAACTTATCACCGATTTGATCTAGAAACTTGTTCATCAATTATCCCTCTTTTTCTTTTTTGATACTTTAACTATACTATATTCTTCAAAAAATGTCTATACTTTTTAACAAAAAGATTGACTTTTTCCACAAAAGGTATAGAATTGTGTTGTAAAGATTTTTTAAAAGGAGAAAATATATGACATTTTTAACATTTCCAAAAGGCTTTTTCTGGGGAACTGCTTCCAGTGGGCCGCAAACAGAAGGTCGATTTGACGGTGATGGAAAAGGAGAGAATATCTGGGACTATTGGTACAACAAAGAACCTGAAAAATTTTTCAACCATATTGGACCTGATAAAGCTTCCTATAATTATCAGTATTACAAAGAAGATGTGCAACTAATGAAAGCAACTGGACACAATTCTTTCCGCACTTCTATCCAATGGAGTCGTCTAATCCCAGAAGGCGTTGGTGCTGTTAATCCACAAGCCGTAGATTTTTACAATTCATTCATTGATGAACTGATTACAAATGGAATTGAACCATTTATTAACTTATACCATTTTGACATGCCAATGGCACTACAAGCAAAAGGCGGTTGGCTTAATCGGGAAACGGTTGATGCTTATGTAAACTTTGCAAGAACCTGCTTTGACCTATTTGGTGATCGCGTCAAATATTGGTTCACTCACAATGAACCCATTGTCCCCGTCGAAGGTGGCTACCTCTACAATTTCCATTATCCAAATGAAGTCAACATGAAACACGCTGTTCAAGTAGCTTTTCACGAAATGCTAGCCAGCAGCTTAGCTGTCAGAGCCTATCATGAAAAGCAAGATGGTAAAATTGGGATTATCCTCAACTTAACCCCAAGCTATCCGCGTGATGAGAATAATCCCGAAGACGTCAAAGCTGCTCAAATTGCAGATGCTTTCTTTAATCGCTCTTTCTTAGATCCTGCCATCAAAGGCGAATACCCTGCTGATTTGATTGCTCTTATTAAGGAACTAAATATGGTGCCAGAACACACAAATGAGGATTTAAAGACCATTAAAGAAAATACCATTGACTTGCTTGGTGTCAATTATTACCAGCCACGTCGAGTTCAAGCCAAAGAAAACTCTGCTGATAAAGATCCGCAGAATCCTATGCCAGATGATTTCTTTGACTACTATGATATGCCAGGAAAAAAAATGAACCCTTATCGCGGTTGGGAAATCTATGAAAAAGGAATCTACGACATTATGATGAATGTTCGTGATAACTATGGAAATCTTCCTTGCTATATCTCAGAAAATGGTATGGGGGTTGAAGGTGAAGAACGTTACATCAACGCAAATGGTCAAATTGAAGATGACTATCGTATCGAATTTGTCAAAAATCATCTTCGCTACCTTCATCAAGCTATCCACGAAGGAGCTAATTGCTTAGGATACCATATGTGGACTTGTATGGATAACTGGTCTTGGAATAACGCCTATAAAAATCGCTATGGTCTCATTGCTGTTGACCTAGACAAACAAGGCAAGCGAACCATTAAAAAATCAGGTTATTTCTTTAAAGAACTGTCTGACAAAAATGGTTTTGAAGATTAAATTTAGCAAAACTCCCCAAGGGTTCCGATACCTTGGGGAGTTTATGCTAAATAAAAGATAAAAAATAAACCTATAACATGTAACTAATTCACACAAATACTATAAGTTTATTCTTAGGAGGTTTATAAATAAATTATTTTTCTTCTAACTTTTTATATAATTCAAGCATCTCTAATGCCACTTCACGTAATGTCATTGTTGTCATCAAATGATCCTGTGCATGAACCATGATGATCTCAATCTTAATCTCAACGCCACTTGCGTAATCTTGCAACAATTTCGTCTGTGCGTGATGTGCTTCAACCAATTCTGTATTCGCGGCTTCCAATTTTTGAGAAGCTTCATCGTAGTGACCAAGTCGCATCGCTGCAAATGCTTCGTGTACTGTTGCACGCGCAGTTCCACTATGAAGAATGATTTCAAATGCTACTACTTGTAATTCTTCTGTATTCATAACATCCTCTTTATAGATTGTCTGTGACTACTTTAGCCAGAGCTGCGACTCCTGTTGGGATTGGAACATAGGCTTGAGGTGGAATTTGAACAACTGGACGTCCAACTTTTTCTCCGAGGTCAGCAAATTGTTTGAAATACATTCTTGTTTGAGGACTAATTAAATAAAGATCAAATGTGGCAGATTCAATTACTTTATTTCCTTCTGTTGCTCCAATTGCTTCAACAGTAATATCTTGTCCTTGACCTTGAAGGTATTCAGTTGTCTTTTTAGCCATGAGAGAAGAAGACATCCCTGCTGCACAGATAATTAACGCTTTTGTCATGAAATTTCTCCTTAAAATTTTGTATATGAGGTAAGTTTTTATTAACAAATTACCTATCATTGAAATTAGTATAGCACAGTTTTTATTAAATGTCTAGTCTTTTATATATAAAGATTATACTTTTTCAAAAATTTAATAACAAAAAACTCTTTCCGGTCAAAGTTTGACTAGAAAGAGTCCCTATTGTAATTTATCGTTTGTCATTTCCTTTACGCATACTCTGCGTCTTCATCGAATTGACTATTGTAAAGATCAGCATAGAAGCCATTTTCTTCCATCAATTGATCGTGATTTCCTTGTTCAATGATATTGCCATCTCGCATAACGAGAATCAAATCAGCATTACGAATTGTTGACAAACGGTGAGCAATGACAAAGGAAGTTCGTCCTTCCATTAGTTTATCCATCGCTTTTTGAATCAGCTCTTCCGTCCGTGTATCAACAGATGAAGTCGCTTCGTCCAAGATAAGCAATGGAGCATCTTTAAGAAGGGCACGCGCAATGGTCAACAATTGCTTTTGCCCCACAGAAAGACTGACTGTGTCATCCAACACTGTATCATATCCTTTTGGCAAAGTCTTGATAAAGTGATGAACCCCAACAGCTTTGGCAGCTGCCACAACTGCTTCGTCAGAAATATTTTTCTGATTGTAAATCAAATTTTCCTTAATCGTTCCCTCAAATAACCAAGTGTCTTGGAGAACCATGGAGAAGGCATCGTGTACCTCAGAACGTTTCATTTGCTTCGTATCAACACCGTCAATTGTAATGCGACCCTTATCAATCTCATAAAATTTCATGAGCAAGTTGACAATGGTCGTCTTCCCAGCACCGGTCGGACCGACAATGGCAATTTTTTGCCCTGCTTTTGCATTGGCAGAGAAATCATGAATAATCGTTCGATCTGGATTATAACCAAAGAATACCTTATCAAAGGCAACATCTCCTTTTAGGGTCGTGAGTTGTTGCGCTTTGTGTTCATCATTTTCCATTTCAGGCTCTGCTAAAAATTCAAATACGCGTCCCATAGCAGCGCTAGCTTGTTGAAGAGTAGTAATCCCTTGTGCAATTTGTGACAACGGTTGAGAGAAAATCCGTACATATACCATAAAGGCAACAATCGTTCCCATAGTGACATCGCCATTCAAGGCCATGCTCGCCCCAACCAAAACAACCATAACGTAACCGAAGTTCCCTACAAACATCATAAGCGGCATCATAATCCCTGAAATGAATTGTGATTTCCACATACTGTTGTAAAGGTTAGTATTAAGTGTTTGAAAGGCTACTTTGGATTCGTCTGTGGCATTGTAGCTGACAATGACATTATGCCCAGAGTACATTTCTTCCACATAGCCATTGACGCTGGCAAGATTTTCTTGTTGCGCTCGGAAGAATCGTTGAGATTTTCCCATAATCAAAGCAACAAAGGCAAAGCCAATCAAGACTGAACCAATCGTTACAAAGGACAAGACCACATTATTGTAAAACATCATAAAGAGAACTGCAATGAGAAGCAAACTTGATGAAATCACCGTTCCCAAACTTTGGTTCAAAGATTGCCCAACAGTATCCACGTCATTTGTGACCCGCGAAAGAGTATCTCCTTGAGAATGACTATCAAAATACCGCAATGGTAATTTATTGATTTTTTCAGCAATAGCTGTCCGCAAGCGTTTGGAGAAATGCTGAATAACAGATGAAATGATAAAAGATTGAACGTAATTTAACAAAGCACCTGCTGCGTACAAAATCGCTAAGAAAAGAGCAATATTAGAGATCGCCTGCAAATCAATCTGACTTCGCATTCCTTCTGTGATGAGGTTCGTAATTTCTTTTAATTTGTCCGGTCCATAAACTGTAATAATACTAGACACTGCCGCTCCCACAAATGCAATGAGCAATGGAAACTGGAATCCTTTGATATAGGGTTTCACTTGGCTAAATAAAGATGATTTTTTATTTTCCATTTTCCAATTCCTCCTTTGATAATTGTGAGTAAGCAATTTCTTGATAAACTTCGTTGGTCTCTAGTAGCTCTTTGTGAGTCCCTTGCCCAACAACCTTCCCTTTATCCAATACCAAGATCTGATCAGCATCCATGATCGTTGAAATCCGCTGAGCTACAATCAATCTGGTTGTAGCTTTCACTTTTTTCGCCAATTCTTCTCGCAAAATACGGTCTGTCTTATAGTCCAGTGCTGAAAATGAATCGTCAAAAATCAGAATTTCAGGTTTCCTAGCAAGTGCACGCGCAATCGCCAACCGCTGCTTTTGACCACCAGAGAAATTGGTTCCGCTTTGTGCAACCTCTGAGTGCAGACCACCTTCTTTTTCTTCAACAAATGATTTCGCTTGTGCCAAGTCCAACGCAGACCACATTTTTTCATCATCCAATGGACTTTCATTGCTTTGTCCAAAATCTAAATTACTCTTTATATCACCAGAAAAGAGAACAGCTTTTTGTGGAATGTAGCCAATTTTATTATGCAAATCTTCCAACTGATAATCTTTTACATTCACGCCATCTACTAAAATTCTTCCTTCTGTCACATCATAGAAACGAGGAATTAAGCTGATTAAAGTGGATTTCCCAGAACCGGTTGAACCAATGAAAGCCACCGTTTCGCCTGCTTTGGCTGTAAAGCTGACATGCTCAATGACAGCCTCAGAATTTTTATCATAGCGGAAAGACACATTATCAAAGACCACTTCTCCTTTAATATCTTTAGCTTCTTTAGGGTGTTCTGGAGACTCAATCGTTGAATATAAATCAAGTACTTCATTGATCCGCCCAGCAGATACCAAGGTACGAGGTAGAATGATAAAAAGAGCACCCATGAGCATGAAGCCCATCACCACTTGCATGGCATAAGACATAAAGACTACCATATCACTAAAGATAGGCAAGCGCTCTGGTAAAGCTGCATCTTGAATCAAGTAAGCACCAATCCAGTATATTGCCAAGGTCAAACCACTCGAAATCCCCATCATAATCGGATTTAAAATAGCCATGAGCCGACTAACAAAGAGATTCAACCGAGTCACTTCATCATTTGCCTCTGCAAATTTGTCATCTTGATAGTCTTCAGCATTGTAAGCCCGAACAACACGAATCCCTGTTAGACTTTCACGCGTAATACTATTTAACTTATCAGTCAACCGTTGAATAACAGATTGCTTTGGAAAGGCCAACGTCATCAAAACTGTCGTCATAATCATATTCACAATAACTGCGACAATAACTGCCCAGAGCCAGTATTCTGATTTCCCAATGATTTTTGTAATCGCCCAAATCGCCATAATCGGCCCACGAGTCACGACTTGCAAGCCCATAGTAATCATAAGTTGAATTTGCGTAAGATCGTTGGTTGTCCGCGTCAAAAGACTCGGAATAGAGAATCTCTTAATCTCAGCATCTGAATAATCCAGTACACGATTGAAAATATCTGACCGCAAACTCGTTGTAAAGCTAGCCGCCAATCTAGCCGCAATAAAGCCAACTGTCACAGCACTAAGAAAGCTCGCAAAAGACAATCCAATCATTTTCAAACCTGGATTCCACAAGTCAGAAACTACTGTTCCTTTCGTTTGGAGGAGTTCCGTAATTTTTGAAATATAAGTCGGAACCTCTAATTCTAAATAAACTGTTAAACAAGTAAACAAAATGCTGATGACAATCATCCCTACTTCTTTGACAGTTAAACGTTTAAACAATTTAAACATTCGCTTCTCCTTTTTCTAATTTTTCAATATTCTGGTAAAATTTCCCCATCACTTGAAAAAAAGTAACCAAATCTTCTTCTGAAATATCTGTCAATAGGCAACGATCCATTTCATCAAAAAAATCACGAATTTTATTCATGCGCTCTTTTGATTCCGGCGTTAAACGAATAATCTTAGCGCGTTTATCGGTCTCACTCACTTCCAGATAAATCAAGCCATTCTTCACCATCCGCTTCATTAAATTACTGGCAACGGACTTAGTAATGCCCAACTCCTGCTCAATATCTTTAATAAAGGTCATCTTATCACAGTCTTCGCGGTGATTCACAAAATGCAATACCTGCCCCTGCGGACCCGCCATAAATTCAATTCCTCGCTCTTTGGCAATTTTTTGAATCATTAGATGTGTTTTTCGTCCAAATCGCTTGAATTCCAATAATGGTTTTTCCATTTTGACTTCCTTTCAAATAGTTCTCTAGAGAACCAATTGGTTTCCATGAGAACTATTTTACTATAATTTAAACGAATGTCAAGAAAAAAGTTCCTATGAGAACTATTTTTCTGACCAATTAAAAACCCAGTACTATAAAAGCTGAGTTTTCAGGTCATTAAATCAAAATCCCTTCCAAATGATCCAGTTCATGCTGGCAGATTTGTGCAGGAAAATCTTTCAAAGTCAGCGTTTGCTTTCGCCAATGTTGATCCAAATATTCAACTGTAATTTCCTTATAACGAGTTGTCAAGCAACTCCCCGCAAGTGATAAACAGGACTCTTCCGCTCGGTAAGGAGATGACTTCCTTCTCAAAATAGGATTGAACATGATAACAGGCACCATACCATACATAAAAATAATGACCTGCTTCTGCATTCCAATCATATTGGCTGCCATTCCGACACACTTATCTTTGTTCGCTCTTAAGGTATCGAACAAATCTTGCCCAATTTCGACATCTTCTTTGCTTGCTGGTTGTGCTTTCTGCTGCAAAGCCAACATATCTTTTACAATTGGTTTAATCATTTTCTTCCTTATATCAAAAAAAGAGCAAGCTTATTCAATATTCACTCACTTGCTCTCAATTACTCAATTATCCTTTGGCTTTTTCGCTGACTTTTTTAGCTAAGACAAAGTTTCCAAGTGTCGCTGACCCATTTCCTGCAACCGCTGGCGTTACAATGTAATCACGTACATCTGGAACAGGCAAATAACCATTCAACAAAACTGTGAACTTTTCACGAACGCGATCCAACATGTGCTGTTGCGCCATAACACCTCCACCAAAGACAATCACATCTGGTCGGAAAGTCACTGTCGCTTGAATTGCTGCTTGCGCAATATAATAGGCTTGAATATCCCAAACAGAGCTGTTTAGTTCAATATTTTCACCTCGAATGCCTGTCCGGGCCTCTAAACTAGGTCCAGCAGCTAATCCCTCTAAACAGCCATTATGGAATGGACACACTCCATTAAATTCTTTTTCCACATCCATTGGGTGCTTCGCAACATAGTAATGCCCCATTTCTGGATGACCCGTCCCACCAACAAATTCACCACGTTGAATAGCACCGGCTCCAATCCCCGTCCCAATCGTATAGTAAACTAGATTTTCAATGCGTCCGCCTGCATTATTTCGTGCCACTACTTCACCATAAGCAGAGCTATTAACATCTGTCGTAAAGAAAATCGGTACATTCAATGCACGCCGCAAAGTACCAACAATATCAACATTTGCCCAGTGTGGCTTAGGTGTCGTTGTAATAAAACCATACGTTTTTGAATTAGGATCAATGTCAATCGGACCAAATGAACCCACCGCAAGACCAGCTAAATTCTCAAAACGAGAGAAAAATGCAATCGTCTTATCCAACGTTTCAATCGATGTGGTCGTTGGAAATTGTGTTTTTTCAATTACTTCAAAGTTTTCATCTCCAACCGCACATACAAATTTTGTACCACCAGCTTCTAGGCTTCCATACAATTTTGTCATTTCAAAACCTCTTTTTATTTTGTTTTCTTCTCTATTCATTATAGCATATCATCATATGACTTCTGAGTAAAAATCTTACTTTTTCTTCTCTTTTTCAAAGAAAAGGGAGTGGGAAAGAACTGGAAAGAGTTCGTTTCCCACCCCTGCACAGTTGATTGACAACTTTGAGACGTGAAGCGAGCAAAGAAAACAATCAACCGCTGTGTTAATGTGTTTTGTTAACCAAAAGTGAAGAAGCTGAACCTTTTTGCTCAGCCTCTTATCACATTATACGGTTAGGCTTTTAGCTCAATCACAGCATCGCCTTTCGCTACTGTACCCTCTGCAACAGGAGTAACAGAAGCATAATCAGCTGTGTTAGTAACAATCACCATAGTTGTGTCATCAAGACCAGCGGCTGCAATTTTCGCAGCATCAAATGTACCAAGAACATCGCCAGCTTTCACCTTATCACCTTGAGCAACTTTTTGATCAAATCCGTCACCGTTCATAGAAACTGTGTCAATACCTACGTGAATCAAGATTTCAGCACCTTTTGTCGTTTTCAAGCCATAAGCGTGACCAGTTGCAAATGCGATTGTCACTTCTGCATCCGCAGGAGCATACACAACACCTTCACTAGGTTTCACCGCAACTCCTTGTCCCATAGCACCGCTAGAGAATACTGGATCATTGACATCTTTCAAGTCAACCATTTGACCAACGATTGGAGAAACGATTGTTTCATCAGAAAGGACTGGCGCAGCTGCTTCATTAGCTTCTACTACTTCTTTTGCTTCAGTCACTTCTTCTTCAGCATCTTTGTAACCAAATGCGTAAGTCAAACCAAATCCAAGACCAGTAGTTACAAGTACCATAAAGATATATTGAAGAACTTGACCATTCAGATAGAGAAGCGTACCTGGGATAATAGTAATACCAAATCCAGTACCAGCAAGTCCAAGAATAGAAGCTAACCAACCACCAGCAGCACCGGCAACAAGACCAAGTACAAATGGTTTACCATAACGTAAGTTTACCCCGAAAATAGCTGGTTCAGTAATTCCAAGACCTGCAGAGAGAGCAGCCGGGAAGGCAAGAGCTTTTAGTTTTTTAGATTTTGTTTTTACACCAACTGCAAGAGTTGCACCCGCTTGGGCAGTCATAGCAGCTGTGATGATTGCATTAAAGGCATCTTTTCCTTCATTTGCAATCAATTGTGCTTCTAGTAAGTTGAAGATATGGTGAACACCAGTTACCACGATAAGCTGATGCACACCACCAAGGATGAGACCAGCTAAGCCAAACGGTAAGGCAAGAATAGCTTTTGTCGCAGCAAGAATGACATTTTCAAGTGAGTGGAAGATTGGACCAATGACAAAGAGTCCAAGAACTGACATCACAAGGAAGGTCAAGAATGGCACAACAAGCAAATCAAGCACATCTGGAATTTTCTTATGCAACCATTTTTCAAGTTTCGCACCAAGTAGTCCAACGAAGAAGGCTGGCAATACTGAGTTTTGATAACCAACTACTGGAATGAAACCAAAGAACATGATTGGCTTTGCAGCACCAGAAGCTACATCCCAAGCATTTGGAAGAGCGGTATTTACCAACATCAAACCAAGTACAATACCGATCACTGGATTCCCACCGAATACACGGAAAGCTGACCAAGAAATCAAAGCTGGGAAGAAGGCAAATGCTGTATCTGTCAACACAACTGTGTAAGTATAGAAGTCTGACGCAGCAAAGGCTTTTGAAGTTGTTCCAAATAACCCAAGAATCGTATCGTTATTAATCGCACCACGAATCCCCATGAAGAGACCTGTTGCTACGATTGCTGGCAGGATTGGCACAAATACGTCACCAAATGTACGAACAGCACGTTGGAACCAATTTCCCTTTTTAGCCGCTTCCGCTTTTTGTTCACCAGTTGAAGACGTAGGCAAACCAAGTGCTACCACTTCATCATAGATTTTATTCACTGTACCAGTACCAAAGATAATTTGGTATTGGCCTGAGTTAAAGAAAGCTCCCTGAACCTTTTCAAGATTCTCAACTCTGTCTTTATCAATCTTAGCTTCATCTTTGACCATGACACGCAGACGGGTCGCACAGTGAGCAACACTACTTACATTGTCACGTCCGCCAATGGCCTCAATGACTGCTTTTGCAATGTCCTTATTTTCCATTTGCATCTCCTTATTGAAAATAATTAAAATTTATGAAAGCGATTTAATCGCTCCTACGACTATTATTTTAACATGATTCCAAAATATGTCAAGCGTTTTGCAGAAATTTTATTTTTTTCTATTAAAAAGTTGATTTTTTCAGAGAAAACGTTTACTATATAAGTAAGAAAACTATCTTGGAGGACAAAAGATTGGCTTGGACTACTGAACAACGTTACAAACGATATGAACAATGGACTGAAAACGAAATCCAACAGATAAAAAATAAAATCGCTACATCACCTTGGCGTGCTACCTACCATGTAGAGCCTGATACGGGACTGCTGAATGACCCAAATGGTTTTTCCTATTTTGACGGAAAATGGATTGTCTTCTATCAAAATTTTCCGTTTGGTGCAACTCATGGGCTCAAGTCTTGGGTACAACTGGAAAGTGATGACCTCGTACACTTCACAGAAACCGGTGTTCGTGTTCTGCCAGACACCCCATTAGACAGTCACGGTGCTTACTCTGGCTCTGCTATGCAGTTTGACGACAAACTTTTCCTATTCTATACTGGAAATGTCCGTGATGAGAATTGGGTTCGTCACCCTTACCAAATCGGCGCTTTGCTGGACAAAGACGGACATATTCAAAAACTAAACAAAGTCTTGATTGAACAACCTCAGGACGCTACAGATCATTTTCGTGATCCTCAGATTTTTAACTACCACGGACAATTTTACGCCATTGTTGGGGAACAAAACCTTGACAAAAAAGGCTATATCAAGCTTTATAAAGCGGTTGACAACGATTATACAAACTGGGAAGAAGTCGGTAATTTAGACTTTGAAAATGACAACACCGCCTACATGATGGAATGTCCAAATCTTGTCTTTATTGATGATAAGCCAATTTTGCTCTACTGTCCTCAAGGTTTATCAAAAGAAGTCACTCCTTATGACAATATTTATCCAAATATGTATAAAATAGGTCAATCGTTTGACACAAAGAAAGCAACAATTGTTGAACCTAGTCCTCTGCAAAATTTAGATTATGGATTTGAATGCTACGCCACTCAAGCTTTCAATGCTCCTGACGGACGTGCCTTAGCTGTCAGCTGGCTAGGATTACCAGATATTGCCTATCCATCCGACCGTTTCGACCACCAAGGAACATTCTCTTTGGTCAAAGAATTAACCCTAAAAGACGGTAAACTCTATCAATACCCTGTCCCAGCTATCACATCCTTGCGCACAGATAATAGCCAAACATTTGCTAATCAAGCGCAGACAACGAACTGCTATGAATTAGAACTAGAATTTACAGCTGATTCACAAGCTGAAATCGTCCTCTTTGCAGATCAAGAGCATAAGGGGTTACGCATTTACTTTGACATCAAAAATGGTCAAGTAACAGTTGACCGTAGTCAAGCCGGTGAGCAATACGCTCTTGAATTTGGTACTGTTCGTAGTTGTACGATTGAAAACCAAGCTACAACTGCTACTATCTTCATTGATAAGTCAGTTTTTGAAATTTTTATTAACAAAGGAGAAAAAGTATTTTCAGGTCGCGTTTTCCCTCATGAAAACCAAAACGGTATTTTTATCAGCGAGGGAAATCCAACTGGAACTTACTATGAATTAGATTATGGTCGCGAAGTTAACTGATGTTGCAAAAATTGCTGGAGTCAGCCCAACCACTGTATCCCGTGTAATTAACAAAAAAGGCTACCTCTCAGAAAAAACGATTACAAAAGTCAATGAGGCCATGCGCGAGTTGGGATACAAGCCCAATAATCTCGCTCGTAGCTTACAAGGAAAATCCGCTAAACTGATTGGATTGATTTTCCCAAATATCAGTCACATTTTTTATGCCGAACTCATTGACAAATTAGAGCATGAGTTATTCAAAAGAGGCTACAAGACAATCATCTGCAATAGCGAGCACAATTCAAGTAAGGAAAAAGAGTATCTGGAGATGCTAGAAGCCAATCAAGTGGATGGCATTATCTCAGGTAGCCACAACTTAGGCATCTCTGATTATGACCGTGTAACAGCTCCCATTATCTCTTTTGACCGCAACTTATCCCCTTCCATTCCTGTTGTATCTTCGGACAACTATGCTGGTGGTGTCTTGGCTGCAGAAACCTTGGTCAAATCCGGTGCCCAAAATATCATTATGATTACCGGAAATGATAATTCAAACTCCCCGACAGGTCTCCGCCATGCAGGTTTTGCTTCCATTCTACCTGATGCACCAATTATCAATGTATCAAGTGACTTCTCTCCTATTCGCAAAGAAATGGAAATCAAAAATATTTTAAAACATAGAAAACCTGATGCCATTTTTGCTTCAGATGATTTGACAGCCATTTTAATCATGAAAGTCGCTCAAGAATTGGAAATCAAAATTCCAGAGGATCTAAAAGTCATCGGTTACGACGGAACTTATTTTGTAGAAAACTACTATCCCCAACTAGCCACTATACAGCAACCATTGAAAGATATAGCTTGTTTACTGGTAGATTTGTTGCTTCGAAAAATTGCTGGTGAAGAAGTTGTGACAACCGGCTACTTTCTTCCCGTCCACCTCTCTTCAGGAAAGAGTATTTAATACTGTGAGATAGTTAAACCCCTACTTAAGTATTGAGAAATCTTAAGTGGGGTTTAGTGTTTATTCGTTGTTCTTATATTTTATCTGCCAGAAGCACATCATCAATAGCCTGCGCACAGCCACCGTGGTCGTTATCTGCCACAATAATATCTGCCAAACCTTTGATATTCTCATTGGCATTTCCCATAGCAACACCAAAACCTGCTTCGCGAATCATGCTTTCATCATTGTCAGCATCCCCAACAGCAATGATTTGCTCCATAGGAAGATTCAATTTTTGAGCAAGGTGAGCTAAACCCTGCCCCTTTTCAACTCCTTGCGCTGTTAGTTCAAGACCACTTACTTCAGCTTTTATCATCGTTATCTTTTCAGACAATAAAGTTTCATACAATTGATCTCGATCCCTTGCCGTAAAGTGATAAATATTGATTTTGTCAAAATGCTCTCTCTCCTTAGCTAACAAATCGTAAATATTATCCACCAAGATAGCTGTTTTATCATAAAGTTCAGTATAAATTTTCATATAATAGTTAGCAATACTCTCAAAATGTGATTTTTGAAGATAGCCTTGTCCGTCAATCATACAAACCAGCATCAAATCTTGAACTTCTGCTATCGCCTTCACCTTATCCACTGCTATAGCAGGCAAGGTTTGCTTAGCTAAAACGCATTTAGCCTCCAAATCATAAATCAATGCACCACTTGCAAGAATAGCATAGCGAATCCCGCGCAAATCATCTCCATAAGGAAGCAGTTCTGACAAAGAGCGTCCTGTTGAAAGTACAACTTGTTTACCAGCATCTTGAGCTCTCCCAATCGCTTCAACGCTGCTTTTGGCAATCGTTTTTTTACTAGTCAAAAGTGTTCCATCCATATCAAACGCAATCAATTGATACATTCCATTACTCCTCTTTTCTATCATATCTAGTATAGTACAGTTTAAAATAGAATCGTCCAGAAAAAGATAACATGAATTCAAAAATCACTCTAGATAACCTCTAAAGTGATTTTTAAAATTCTCTCAAAGTCAAAGAATGATGTTATAATTCTTTTTTATATTTTTCAACTTCTGCTTTATTAGCCCAGACAAAGTGTCCTGGACGAATTTCAACCATTTCTGGCTTATCTACTGAATAATCATGTTGAGCAGCATCATAAACCTTCAATACTTTCTTCCGCTCCAATATTGGGTCTGGAATTGGGACAGCAGATAGCAATGACTGCGTATAAGGATGGATTGGATTATTGAAGAGTTCTTCTGTTTCAGCCACTTCAACAATCACACCCTTATAAATAACAGCAATACGGTCTGAGATAAAACGTACAACTGATAAATCATGGGCAATGAAAAGATAAGTCAAGCCTAGATCTTTTTGGAATTTCTTAAGAAGATTCAAAACTTGCGCGCGCACAGAGACGTCAAGCGCTGAAATCGGCTCATCTGCAATGACAAAATCTGGTTCCATAACAAGCGCACGGGCAATCCCAATCCGCTGACGTTGACCACCAGAAAATTCATGCGGGTAACGTGTTAAATGCTCTGATAACAATCCAACTTCATGAATAATATCTTTCACTTTTTTCTTGCGTTCTTCTTCATCTTTAAATAAATGGAAATTATACAAGCCTTCCGAAATGATATAATCAACTGTCGCACGTTCATTCAAACTAGCAGCAGGATCTTGGAAAATCATTTGAATTTTACGAATGATTTCTGACTCTTCTTCTTTTGATTTTTTGCCATTGATTTTTTTCCCTTCAAAGAAAATCTCTCCATGACTCGTATCATTTAAACCAATAATCGCACGACCAATTGTCGTTTTACCAGAACCAGATTCTCCTACAAGTGAAAACGTTTCTCCTTTATTGATAAAGAAATTAGCATTTTTAACAGCAACAAATTTCTTGCTTCCCTCACCGAAGGAAATTTCCAAATCTTTAACTTCTACTAATTTTTCAGGCATTTCCTTCCTCCTAGGCGTCTAAATGGGCAAAGCCCATTTTTGAGCTAATTTTTTCGTGTAAATCATCAATAACAGCTGGCTTATTCACTTTTGGAGCATTCTCATGTAACAACCATGTTTTTGCCCAGTGGGTATCCGTTACATAAATTTGAGGCGGTTTCTCTTCAAAATCAATTTCCATAGCATAATCTGAACGCAAGGCAAATGCATCTCCTTGTAAATGTGAATAGAGAGATGGCGGCGTTCCAGGAATTGAATACAACTCACCCTTATCATCTGCCAACTGAGGTAGACTAGATAACAAACTCCAAGTGTAAGGATGACGTGGATCGTAAAAGACTTCTTCTACTGTTCCGTATTCAACGATTTCACCAGCATACATAACCGCAACCTTATCTGCAATACTTGCTACCACTCCCAGGTCGTGGGTGATAAAAATAGTTGTGAATTCATACTCGTGTTGCAAAGATTTCAACAAATCAATGATTTGTGCCTGAATCGTAACGTCAAGCGCTGTCGTTGGTTCATCACAGATAAGGATATCAGGTCGACAAGCAAGCGCAATAGCGATAACAATCCGTTGACGCATTCCTCCTGAATATTGGAATGGGTATTCATTAAAACGCTTTTCAGCATCAGGAATGCCGACCTTATTCATATAGTCAACAGCCATTTCTTTTGCTTCTTTTGGCGTTTTCTTTTGATGCTTGATAATCACTTCTGTAATTTGGCTACCAATTGTGTTAATAGGGTCCAAACTCGTCATCGGATCTTGGAAGATTGTTGCAATTTTAACACCGCGTATAGGTTCCCAATCTTTATTAGACTTCAATTTTGTCAAATCTTGTCCACGGTAATCAATCGTTCCTTGAGCAACTCGACCATTTTCCTCTAACATTCCTGTAAATGTCTTTGTCAAAACAGACTTACCAGAACCAGATTCTCCTACAAGTGCAAGAACCTCACCTTCGATAAGGTCAAGCGAAACACCACGAATGGCTGTTAAGACTTTATCACGAACGTCAAATTCCACGACAATATCGCGAGCAGTCAATATTACATTTTTTTCTTGTGTCATATTTACTCCTATCTATGTGTACGTGGATCACTAGCGTCCGCTAAGTTTTGACCGACAACGAACAATGAAAGAGAAACCAAAATCAAGGTTGTCAATGGAATCCAGAAAAGATACGCATTTGTTGTCACGTTTTGTGAATAATCTGAAATTAACCGTCCCAAACTTGGCACCGTCACAGGAAGTCCCAAACCAAAGAAAGACAGAAAAGCTTCGTATGAAATGAAACTTGGAAGTAATTGTGAAGCAGTTGTAACAATCACAGAAACCAACTGTGGCATAATATTTTTCGCAATAATTTTAAGCGTTGGCGTTCCCAATGTACGACTGGCGAGGTTGTATTCTAAATCACGATAACGTAGAATTTGGATACGAATGTTGTAAGCAATCCCAATCCAACCAGTAATCGTCATGGCAAAAATCAAATTCCAGAAACCTGCACCGATTGAGTATGTCAAGACAATGACGATCAAAAGCGGTGGGATGTTAGAAATAATATTATAAATCTCAATCATCACACGATCGACAGTTTTTGAAATTCCCCAGATGCCACCAATAACAATACCAATCACAAGGTTAATCACGGTTGCAATAACTGAAATAAGAATAGAGTTACGTGCTCCAAACCACACTCCGTCAAAGAGGGATTTCCCGTTACTATCTGTACCAAACCAATATTGGGCATTCGGTTTGATATAACGAGCACTAAAATCATTTACTTTACTTACATCATTAAAATCGAAATTTGAAAAAATCGGATAGATGAAACTCATCAAAACAATTGCAACAAGAATACCCAACATAGCAATTGTTGATTTTTTCCTTAAGAATTGACGCATAACAGATTTCCAGTAAGAATAAGCTGGTGCATCAATTATTTCAGAGGCAAAATCATCGCGTTTTACAAATGTGAACTTACTTTTATCAATTGTAGCCATTATTTACCTCCTTTTGATGTTAATTTAATACGTGGGTCAAGCATGGTCATCAGAATATCACCCAATAGAAGAGCAAAGATAGATAGACATGTAAAGATAAATACAAGACCAACGACCATAGAATTATTAGATGCTTTGACAGAGTCAATCAGCATTTTACCCATTCCAGGGAAAGCAAAAATTGTTTCAGTCAAGGTTGCACCTGTGATAACTCCGATAATAGCACCAGGTATACTGGATACAAGTGGCACCATAGCATTTTTGAAAATATGTTTATTAGAAATTTCTTTTTCAGAAAGACCTTTTGCACGTGCAAAACGAACAAAATCTTGTGATTGCAAGTCAATCATATAACGGCGAATCCACACTGCTGTCCAAGGCGCACTCAAGAGTCCAAGAATAACTGCCGGCAACACATAAGAGCGCCAATCACCTGCTCCCAAAATAGGGAATGAATCAGGTAAGCCAATCGCTGAACCAATCAAGCGAATGATATAAACCAAGGCAATAGTTGGCAGTGACATTAAGAAAGTCAAAGCACCGGTTGAAATACTATCAAACAATGTATTCTTAAAGCGAGCCATATAAGATCCAAGTGGAACGGCGATTAAGTATGACAAGGCCAAACCAATCAACCCAACAATAGAAGAGCTCACAATCATAGATGGATATTGATAATTGCTCTCTGTCGCCGTATAAGGATCATCTTTTCCGTAATTAGCAACATCGCGTGCATCGGCTTGCTTTGGAGACTTATATGTACGTGTATAAATATTAACAGATGATGTTTTCTTTCCTGTTGGAAATTGAAATTCTGATGTCTTCGTTTGACCTTGCCCTTGTGAAATAACCTGTAAAACAGGAAGATTAGCATAGGTCGGATAAGAAGTTCCTAGATTTAATCTTACAAAATTTTGGTGGATAAATGGAAACTGACTATTGAAATATAATAAATATTTATGTTTCGTTCCAGAACCAACAACAGACCAACCAATAGCAGGATCATTTTCAATGCGAATATAACGCTTCAAATTCGGATTAGAAGCATCTTTCACAGCACCTGTATGGTCAATTTGAATCAAATTACCATAGAAACCAAGAACGCGTTCATAGACTGGAACTTCACGAGTTGCATAAAATTGCTTGCTTTCTTTAAATTGCTGCAATTTCCAACCGCGCCCTAGCTTTTTGATGTATGCTTCATAGATTTTTTTATTTGCATTAGTAGGCTCCACTGTTACTGAGGAATTCTCTTTACTAGCTTTTTCTTGCAATTCCTTCGTATCATAGTAGTCAATGTAACCCATGCGCTCAAAAATCGTATTTTCGTAATTGGTCTTTTTATCAGGAGTTGTTGCTATTTTGTTATAGTTTGGGTCCTGTTTGAAAATCAACTTCCTAGGCACCATGGTATAGATAATGGTGTAAGTCAGCGTTGTTACCATGAAAATAGATACTAAAGAGCGTAAGATACGCATAAAAATATATTTCTTCATTTACCGTTTCCTTTAAAATCCCAAAAGAACTTTCCCTCCTGTTAGAGAAAGTTCTGATGAGAAGTTTATTTTACATGATCTGCTAATTCTTTTTTATTTTAATGATTCAGCATGAGTCACATCAGATATTCCACTTTAATAACTATGGTTAAGTTATTAAACATAACCTGTCAGCCAAGACCGAAGGAACTGATAGAGAAATGCCACGCGTCACGACAAATACCTATTTTCAATTTTAGAATACCTTCAATTTTTAAACTGATTGTTTAAAATTATATCACAATTCTGGTTAATTGTAAAATCAATTGTCAGAATATTTTTATCATAATTGAACTTTTTTTGTTTTTCTGTTAAATTTTATCTAATTTTTTTCAATTATTTAACATGATCTGCAAGTTCTTCTTGAGCCTTTTTATTAGACTCTGTGCGCTTTTTATTCCATTTTTCCATTGCCTTCTTGTATTGATTTTGAGTCACAGGCTCATCTTGGATTTCAAGGTATTTATAGAGAATTGTTTCACTATTTCCCTTGTTTCCTGACCAAGCAAAGGCATTACTAAATGGTACTGTACGAGAAAGAATTGGGCGACCCGTTAGTGTTGTTGTTGGAATGACCAATGCATTATCAGTCAACCAAGCTTGTGCTGCAGCATATTTTTCATAGCGTGCATTCGTATTGTTGGTTTCTTTTTCAGCCTCATTCAACAACTTTTCATATTCGTTCATACCAACTTGTGCTGCAGCAGCGTTATTCGTGCCTGCATCAAATCCTAGATAAGTCTTAGTGCTTTCACCGCTTGAAGGTTTGATAACATCAAGATAGGTAGATGGGTCTTGGAAGTCTGGACTCCAACCAACATTATCAGAAAGATCCCAATCTTCTGCCGCTGCAGATTCGGCAAAGTAAGTGATATTATTCACGTCGTCTTTAGACATTTGTTGAATATCAATTACAACATTTTCTTTCCCAAGGTTTTTTTCAATAGATTGTTTCAATGATTGCACACGTTGAACTTTATTAGTTGCTGTTTGGTCAACTGGCATATCAATGTGGATTGGAAATTGAACGCCATCTGCTTGAAGCGCTGCTTTCGCTTTCGCTAATTTTTCTTTAGCTTTAGTTGGATTATAAAGCCCATCTTGCGCATCATTTAAGTTGACATCTTTCCAACTTTCATCGTAGCCAATCAATTTTTCTTTGACCAATTCTCCAAAGCTCTTGTCATCTGTTTGAACAAATGTTGGTGGTACAAAGAGATTACGGAGCATCTTCGTCGCACCGTCTTTACCATTCACCTGTGATGCATAAGCTGTGCGGTCAAATGCAAAGGTAATCGCTTGACGGAAATCCTTGTTTAGCAAAGCTTTCTTAGTAGAAGTCTTTTGAGCATCTGTTGTCTTTGAAGTGTGATTGTAAGATTGACGATCAATATTTGTAGCTACTAGGTAAGTCGTTGCATCTTGAGGAGTATAAACGATGTTGTTTTTGTATTTCTTGCTGACAGAAGAATAACTTGGGCTAGTTGGAAATACTTTAGCATTGGTAAATGAACCATCGCTAAATCCTTTAGCAAGTTTGTCCTGGTCTTGACCATCATAGTAAGACAACTTGATGTTATCAATGTGCACATTTTTCTTATCCCAGTAGTTTGGATTTTTAGCAAATTCAACAGATGATTTCGCTGTGATAGATTTCAGCAAGTATGGACCATTATAAAGAAGACTAGATGGATCTGTTGCTTGTGCAAATTTGTTGCCTTTTGATTTCAAAAATTCTGCATTAACTGGTGCTAGAACGCCCATTGTTGTTTTTGAGTTCCAAAAACTTTCTGGTCGATTAAGAGTGTATTGAACTGTGTAATCATCGACTGCTTTGATACCGACAGAAGAGAAATCTTTATTTTCACCTTTCATGTAAGCATCCAAGCCTTTAACAGATTCTTGCACCAAGTAAATAGCATCAGATTTATTGTCTGCAGCATATTTTAAGCCCGTTACAAAGTCTTGTGCCTTAACTTCTGCATACTCTTCGCCTTCTGATGTGTACCATTTCACACCCTTACGAAGTGTATAAGTATAAGTCAAGCCATCTTTAGAGACGGTCCAATCCTTCGCCATAGAAGGAACTAGATTTCCATAACGGTCATTTTCCAAAAGTCCGTCAATGACATTACTGGTAAGATTTGCAGTAGCTGCTTTCCCAGTTGTCAAATAGTTCAGGTTATCTGGATCTTGCTCATAAATATATGAGAATGTTTTGTTCCCCGAGCTTGTTTTAGAGTTAGAACAAGCTGCTAGAGCTCCTGTTGCAAGCAAGGCTAGCGCTGCAAGGGTAATGATTTTACTTTTCTTCATGAATATTCCTCCCAAAATCATTATTTTTATACATTCTAGCACACAAAATATAAAAAGTAAATAGAATTTTCTAAATTTTATGACATATTTTTAAAACCTAGTATCAAAGGGATTATATTAACCTTACAATTTTATAGATAGAAAAAAGCAGATGAAACCCACTTTTAAGTGAGTTTCACCCGCTTTTATAAATGTATTATTTTACATGATCAGCTAATTCGTCTTGAGCTTTTTTGTTAGATTCAACTTTTTCTTTTTGCCATTTCTTCTTAGCTGCTTCATAGTCTTTCTTCGTGACAGCATCTTTACCGACTTTAATGTATTTATAGTAGGTTGAGCTACCTTTGCTACCTGTTTGTGCAAACGCACCTGAGAATGGTTGAAGACGTGACACAAATGTTCCTGCACCAGTTGAAGCCATTGTTGGTAAGACAAGTGAACTGTCTGTTAACCAAGCTTGTGCTGCTGCATATTTTTCATAACGTTTTGCAATGTCTGTTGTTTCTGCACCTGCTTCATCGACTAATTTATTATATTCGTCCAAGCCAACTGCTTTAGCACCAGCATTTTCACTACCAGAGTCAAATCCAAACCAAGTTTTCGTATTATCAGAAGATGTTGATTTCAAAATGTCAAGATAAGTAGATGGATCTTGATAGTCGGGATTCCAACCAACAGCGCCTGAGATATCCCAGTCTTCTCCAGCTGCATTTGGAGCATAGTAAGTGACGTTGTTAAAGTCATCTTCTGACATCATGTTCAAGTCCATGACAACATTTTCTTTACCAAGTACTTTTTCAACAGACTGTTTCAAAGATTGCATACGAGCAACATAGTTCTTAGAAGTTTCTACAGTAGGAACATCTAAATGGATTGGGAATTTCACACCTTGAGCTTGCAAAGCTTCTTTTGCTTTTGCAAATTTTGCTTTTGCTTTTGTTGGATTGTACAAGCCATTTTGTGAATCAGCTAGTTTGACACCCTTCCAGTCATCGCCATAGCTTGCTAATTTTTCTTCTACAACATCACTAAATGATTTTTCACCAACTTGAACAAAATTTGATGGTACAAACATATTACGGATTGCTGTGGCAGCACCATCTTTACCATTTACTTGTGCTGCATAAGATTCGCGGTCAAGTGCAAAGTTCAAAGCTTGACGGAAGTCTTTGTTCAACAATGCCTTTTTCGTTGAATTTTTTTCTTCATCTGTTTTCTTAGCCGTATGGTTGTAAGATTGACGGTCAATATTAAGGGCTAAAGCAGCCGTTCCAGAGCCTGCTTCTGCTGTATAGATATTGTCCTTGAATTGTTTTTCAAAAGTTGCAAAGTTTGAACTTGTTGGGAAGAGGCGTGCGTATGAGTATGCCCCATCTTTGAAATTACGAGCCAATGAGTCTTGGTCTTGACCATCATAGTAAGCAAGTTTAATGCTATCAACTTTTACTTTATCTTTATCCCAATAATGTTTGTTTTTAACATATTCTACCGCAGATTTTGCTGTGATAGCTTTCATCAAGAATGGTCCATTATAAAGGATTGAGTTAGGGTCTGTTGATTGGCCAAATTTATTTCCTTTAGATTTCAAAAATTCGGCATTGATTGGCCACATAATGGCAGAGGTTGTCTTAGAATTCCAATATGGTTCTGGCTTGTTCAATGTATACTGAACAGTATAATCATCAACTGCTTTCACACCTACCGTTGAAAAGTCTTTTGTTTGACCATTCACGTAAGCATCTAAACCTTTAATTGAGTTTTGAACCAAATAAAGCGCCTCAGATTTTTTATCGGCAGCATGTTTCAAACCAGTTACAAAGTCTTGCGCTTTAACTTCTGCGTATTCTTCCCCTTCTGATGTGTACCATTTGGCACCCTTACGAAGTTTATAAGTATAGGTTAAACCATCTTTTGATACAGTCCATGACTTAGCCATTGATGGTACAAGATTTCCATATTTGTCATTTTCTAACAATCCGTCAACTCCATTTGTCACAAGATCGCTAGTGGTTGCTTTTCCTGATGTTACATAATCCAAAGTTTCTGGATCACTAGAATACACATAACCAAATTTTGTTTCAGCTGAGTTCGATTTCGAACCCGAGCAAGCAGCTAAAAGACCAGACGTTAAAAGAGCTAGCCCCGCAACTGCGATGATTTTACTTTTTTTCATAGTTACCTCCGAAAAGTATGATATATTCTAATTATACTATATCTTACTAAAAAGTAAAGAATTTTCAAAACAAATCTTTCAACAAAAAACGTTGCTGTGAGCCGAAATGCTTTCAAACAACGGACTCACTTCTCGTATCCTATTGATGGATACATTGCTTTTTAGGTTATTTCCCCTCTGGGTGAATGACATACGTTTCAAAATCCAGATTCGGCATACATTCTGCCAAATCTTTCTCAATGCGCTTGAGTGCTTCTAAACGCATTTCAACAGATGTATGAGCATTTCCTTGAATGATAAAAATAGCATTCTTTGTCTCATCATCAAATTTATAATGTTCTCCATCACGAACGTCCAACCACGCTAGAATACCTTTCTTGTCACGATAGACGTAATCCGTGGGAGAAACGTGTTTTTCCGTAGATAAAATCGGCAGAAAAACGTCTTCATTTTGGCTAACAGTAAACTCTATCTGCTCCTCTATTTTATCCAAATCATGTCCACCAATAGCTAGTAAAGAATGCAAAGATTCGACATTGTAAATATCAATAATACTGTTAATATGCGGAATAGAACCACGATGTCGAATATTCCGAATAAGCGCCAAAACAGTGGGAGGATTCTTCTTGACACTGCGACCAACACTTTGCAACAAATCTTTGTAGCCTTGAATGACTGCATCATCAGACACTTCATCCACATCGCATTTCAAGACCCACTTTTCCATTTCTTTTTGCTTTTCCAAAAATGAAGCGGATAAAGGCGCATGTGGATCTACATTTTTGGCAATGCCAATTACCACATTTTTAATTCCAAGCGCTACGAGACTTTCATCAAGTATAAACTTCATCATGATCTACCTCCGAATAATAATTTAGGGAATTGATTAACTATTAAATCCTTTGCAAAAAGTCTTATTTTATTGCTAAACCACTGCTTTTTATGACAATCTAGTTGTAGATTTCATTTAAAATCTTGCACCAATTTGTTATACTGATAAGATTTTTTATTTATAAAAGATATTAAAAAGACTGGAATAGGCTCCAGATTGTGATACCAATCATGGAAGCCTGTCTCATTCTATTATTTTTCACTATTTTCAACCGCAGCTGTGACAAAAGCCATATAAAGTCCTTCTGGACGATTAGGGCGGCTAGATAATTCTGGGTGGTATTGACAAGCCACAAAGAATTGATTTTCTGGAATTTCAACAATTTCCACCAGACGATTATCAGGTGAAACTCCTGAGAAGACAAATCCTGCGTCTTCAAATTGTTGACGGAATTCATTGTTAAATTCATAACGGTGGCGGTGACGACGCTGCACAACTTCTTGATTGTCATAAGCTGCAGCGGCTTTGGAACCACGTTTCAACTTAGATGGATACAGTCCTAAGCGAAGCGTTCCTCCCATGTCTTCTACATCAATCTGATCACGCATCAAATCAATAACAGGGTGCTTCGTATCAGGATTTAATTCTGAAGAATTAGCATCTTCAAATCCTAACACATGGCGAGCAAACTCAACACAAGTCAACTGCATACCAAGGCAAATTCCAAGCATTGGCACATCATTTTCACGCGCATATTGAATGGTCGCAATCTTTCCTTCGGTTCCGCGATGACCAAATCCACCTGGCACAATAATCCCGTCTGCATCTTTCAACAATTCGGCGACATTTTCCGTTGTGACATCATTCGCATTGACCCAATTCAGCTTGATTTCTGCATCATTGGCATAACCAGAGTGCTTGAGAGCTTCTACAACAGAGATATACGCATCTGGCAACTCCACATATTTCCCAACAAGCGCAATTTTCACTTGTTTCTTCAAGTTCATGACTTTATCAACCATAGCAGACCAATCTGTCATATCCGCTTCTGGCACGTCCAACTTCAAGTGATCACAAACGATTTGGTCCATGTTTTGTGCTTGCAAATTCAGCGGAATTTGATACAAATGTTCCACATCTAGCGACTCAATCACTGCTTCTGGTGCTACGTCACAAAATTGCGCTAATTTATTTTTAATATTTTGACCTGCTGGCTTTTCAGTGCGAATGACCAGCATATTCGGTTGAATACCCAGACCACGCAATTCTTTTACAGAGTGTTGAGTTGGTTTGGTTTTCATTTCCCCAGCTGCTTTCAGATAAGGAAGCAAGGTCGTGTGAATATACATCACATTGTCCGCTCCGACATCTGCCTTCATTTGACGAAGCGCTTCTAAGAATGGCAAGCTTTCGATATCTCCAACAGTCCCTCCCACTTCTGTAATAATCACATCAGAGTCTGTTGTCGTTGCAGCACGTTTAATCTTTTCTTTTAAAGCGTCTGTAATGTGTGGAATGACCTGGACAGTTGCTCCAAGATACTCACCTTTACGTTCTTTGCGAAGAACTTCACTATAAATCTTACCTGTTGTGACATTTGAATATTTATTTAGGTTAATATCAATAAAGCGTTCATAGTGCCCCAGATCCAAGTCTGTCTCTGCACCGTCGTCCGTCACAAACACTTCCCCGTGTTGGTAAGGACTCATCGTTCCTGGGTCAATATTGATATATGGGTCAAACTTTTGAATAGTCACCTTAAGGCCACGGTTTTTCAAGAGACGACCAAGACTTGCTGCCACAATCCCTTTACCGATCGAACTAACTACACCACCTGTAACAAAAATATATTTTGTTGCCATAAATACTCCTTATCTAAAATACAACGTCCATTGCTTTTTAAGACGTGTTCATGAATAGCAAAACAAAAATAGCTCCCTAGAGCTAGGGAGCTTCGACTTCTTAAAAGAAGTGCCCGATATTATAATATCGCAGAATAAAACTTTTGTCAAATAAGAAAATAAGAATACATCATTAAATTTGACTATTCTTCATCTTCTCCATCTACTTCATCGTCAGAATAATCTTCGTCCTCTTCATTGAGTTCGACTTCTTCACCTAAATCATCAGGTGCGATTTCATTGATTTCAGCATCATACGCTTCAACTTCACTCTTCTCGTCGTCCGGATTGTCCTCGTCGTAACTTAGAGCAGGATCAGCTTCGTATGAGTCTTCATCCTCTGGATCATCATCACTGTAATCAATAGCATTTTCATCACCGTCCATAAAGGCGTTCACACGTTTCTTCTTCCGTTTCTTCGGAGTTTCTTCATCGTCTTCTTCAAGTGTGATAATTTCTTCATCCACCTCGTCAATCGCATACCATGAACGCAAGCCCCATTTGTTATCTCCAAGAGGAATGAAACTGCCGTCTACATTTAGCTCTGTATAAAAAAGTGGCAAGGCTTCACGAATATCACTATTTGATTTTTCAAGGTAATTTTGAATTTCATTGACAAGATCATTAAAATACATTTCATGATTGCGACCACGTGTTTCTAAGATAGCACGCGCTACTTCAATCATAGAAAGTTCACTTTTTTCTTGTCCAGCAAATACTTCTAATTCCAAAGTCAATCTCCTTTTAAGTCTGAGGGCTTCCGCCCTGTTGGCTCTCAAATATTTAATTTATTGAATTTTTCGCTACTTTTTATTGTACGATAAAAATCTGCTTTCGTCAAAAGAATTTTATCCTCTATTCAAGAAAATCACTTTCTCACTAAAATGACTTCCGCTTTTATATAAAAAGAAGCAAAAAGGCAATTCAGCCAATTCTCTGACTGAACTTGCCTTATGTTATCGCTCGATTATTTTACTTTTGCAGTACTTGTAATCAATTCAACGGCTTTTTTAATCACAATATCATGTTTCAACATATCTGCTGAAAGAAGTTGACGAACGCGTTCTACTTCCATATTGTAATCAGCGGCAAGAGAAGCAATTTCTGCTTCAATATCTTCATCACTTGCTTCAAATCCTTCTGCTTTCGCAACAGCTTCAATCACAAGGTTTGTCTTAGTACGTTTTTCAGCATCAGCTTCATGTTGCTTGTGAAGATCTTCTTGCGTTGTACCAGTAATTTGGAAATACATATCTGGTGAAATACCTTGACGTTGCATGTTTCCAAGGAATTCATTTACAGAGCGGTGAACTTCTTCGTGAACCATTTCTTCTGGCAACTCAACGATTTCTGCATTTTCTACTGCAAGATCAAGCGCTGCAGATTCGACTGCGTCATCAAAAGCAATTTCTTTTGATTTAGCTAATTCTTTGCGGTATTTTTCTTTTAATTCGTCAAGTGTTTCAACATCTTCATCAATGTCTTTCGCTAGTTCATCATCTAGTTCTGGAACTTCTTTTTCTTTGACTTCATGAATGGTTGTAACAAACTTAGCATCTTTACCTGCAAGGTCTGTTGCTTGATAGTCTTCTGGGAATGTCACGTTTACTTCTACTGTTTCACCAGCAGCATGTCCAACCAATTGATCCTCAAAACCTGGAATGAATTGACCGCTTCCAAGTTCAAGTGAGAAGTTATCTCCTTTACCACCGTCAAATTCAACGCCGTCAACTGTTCCAACAAAATCAATCACAACTGTATCACCATTAGCAGCCTTGTCTTCTTTTAATACAAGTTCTGCTAAATTGTTGCGTTCGCGTTCAATTTTTGCATCTACATCTGCATCAGATACTTCTTTAGAGACATCAACAGATACTTCTAAGTTTTTATACTCACCTAATTTTACTTCGGGTTTTGTAACCACTTCCGCAGTAATGGTCCAATCTTGACCTTTTTCCATAGACGCCACATCAAATTGTGGTTGAGCAACAACTTCGATCTCTGCTTCTTTAACAGCAGCTTCATAAGCAGCTGGGAGAAGGGCGTTCAGTGTGTCTTGGTAAAGAGCTTCTTCCCCAAATTTTTGGTTAAACACCGGACGAGGAAGATGACCTTTACGGAAACCTGGTACATTCAGAGTTTTCTTAACTGAGTTAAACACGCGATCCAATTCTGGCTTGATTTGTTCTTGACTGATTGTAAATGTCAAAACTCCGCGATTTGTTTCTTTGTTTTCAAATGATACAGACATTCTGTCATTTCTCCTTAAAATTTATTGAATACAATCAATTATACCATAAATACACGTTATTTCACAAATTTTCTAATGAAAAATTTAACGATTTTTCCGTCCATTTGCTGATTTTGCTCTTTATGCTTTCCGAATTTTATCTTTTTGGTAAGCAGCTCGCGCTCCACCGATTAGCTTTGGACGACTGGCAAGCGCAGTCACATGCGCTTCTCCTAGTTCTCGTAAAATTGGTCGTACTGGAATTTGGACGTGCTTAATATGCATACCAATTGCCGTATCTCCGACGTCCATCCCTGCTTGAGCCGTAATAAATTCCACTTCAACTGGGTTGTTCATATATTTAAAAGCTGCTAATTGACCACTTCCACCAGCATGAAGAGTTGGCAAGACATTGACAATTTCCAGGTTTTGTTTTTGCGCTAATTCTTTCTCCACGACCAAAGCGCGATTCACATGTTCGCATCCTTGAACAGCTAAATAAAGACCGCGCTCGGATAACAACTCCAGCATAGTTTTTACAATAACTTCTCCCACTTCTTGGCTGGAATTTTTTCCAATATGTCCTCCAATCACCTCACTGGAAGACAAGCCCAGTACAAAAATATCACCGGAAGAAAGGGCTGATTTTTCTAAAACATCTGTTAAAATGATTTGTGTTTGTTTTTTCAATTCTTGTAAATCCATGATTTCACCTCGTTTTAATTGTATTATAAATGATTTTTATCGCTTTTACAAACTGAAATTCTTAAAAGTAAAAAGGGCACAACACCCCTTATTTACTTTATTTTTTCAAAACATCTACTAACAGTTTATTTAAGATTGCCCCGACAACTATTCCTAAGGTATTTTGGCAAAAGTTAGGAAATATTTCTGGAAAAGCTGCTCCCCAACCATGCATAATCGTGGAAGCGAGAGCATAACCTCCTACCATAACAAGCGTCGCTAATACTAAACCAAGATAACGACTTTTCCCTTTAAAACCAGCAAAATAGCCTTGTAGACCATGAAAAATCAAACTAAAAAACATCCACTGCGGATAACCCGAAATCAAATCAATAAGAAATCCGGCTAAACCACCAACAATTGCTCCTTCTTTTCTACCAAAATAAAAGGCGGTAAAGAAAATTCCTGCATCAAGAAAAGTTAAAATTCCCGTTGGCGTTGGAATTTTTAAATAATATCCCAAAACAACTGTCAACGCAGCAATCATGGATAAAAGGACAAGTTTATGCGTCTGATTCTTTTTCATATTGAACAACTCCATATTGGTCTGAATGTTGGATAGCTCGGTAAACAAATTCTTTTGAGTTTTGAACTGCTTCAAAAGTTGATTTTCCTAGTAATAACTGACTGGCAATGCTGGAAGCAAAGGTGCAGCCAGCGCCCGTGTTATTGTTTTCTAAAACAGGTGATTCCAAAATTTGAAATTGTTCGCCGTCATAAAAAACATCTATCGCTTTTTGAGCATCTAAGCGATTTCCTCCTTTGATAACAACGGATTTAGCCCCCAAAGAATGGAGATGTCTAGCTGCTTCTTTGACATCCTCCAATGTTCGCAACTCTTTTTGAGCCAAGAGTTCAGCTTCTGGTAAATTAGGCGTGATAATGTTTGTATAAGGAAAAAACTTGATGAGCTCATCTCGAAGTGCCGAAACCTCCACATCATGGGTTTCCTTGCAAACCAAGACAGGATCTAACACAACAGGAATCTCTGCATGAGCTTTCACAAAATCCAAAGCCAAATCTGCCACTTTTATATTTGGCAAAAGCCCCAGTTTAATGGCTGAGAAAGGCACATTCTTGAGAGAATTGAGCTGCTGAGCAAAGACGGTCGTGTCTACAGGAATAACCTCAAAACCTTGCTCTGTCATAGCGGTCAAGCAAGTCACCGCCACAAAACCATGCAGTTGGTTGACCGTGTAGGTTGCTAAATCAGCATGCAGTCCGCCACCACTAAAAATATCATTTCCTGATATAGCTAAAATAAAGTTATTCTTCATATCGTATCTCCTTTAGATAAAGTCCGTTTGGTGCTGCTGTTGGTCCAGCCAAATGACGATTTTTCTCTGTTAAAATTCTATCAATTTGCTCAACTGGCATTCGTTTATTTCCAATTTTCAATAAAGTACCGACCATATTGCGAATTTGCTTATATAAAAATCCATTGCCAGAAAAAGTAAAAATCAGAAAATTACGTTTCTCATCAAAGTCTAAGCGTGCTTCTGTAATCGTCCGAACTTTATTTTCCACACTAGTCCCTGAAGCTGTGAAACCCGTAAAATCGTGAGTTCCTTCGAGCTTTGCAATAGCATTTTTTATTAAAGAAATGTCCAAAGGATAAGGAAAATGCGTTGCATAATGGCGCATCATAGGATTTTTAGGGCGTCCAACATCTACTATAAATTCATAGGTCTTACTATGTTTCCAATATCTAGAATGAAAATCCTCATTTACTTCTTCTACACTGATAAAATCAATGTCCTCCGGTGTTTGCGTATCAAGCGCAAAACGCAACTTTTCTTCATCTCTTTTTTGTGGCAAATCAAAATGAATAACCTGCCCCAAAGCATGAACACCGCTGTCTGTGCGTCCAGCTCCATGAATGATTACCAGTTCTCCCCTGTTGATTTTAGTTAAAGTCTTTTCAATCTCTTCTTGGACGCTGCGAGCATGAGGTTGCCGCTGAAAACCAGCAAAGTCATGACCATCGTAAGAAATAATCGCTTTATATCGTGTCATGTGTTTATTGTAACAAGAAATAAATTGGAAAACAAGAAACTAAAAACACAACTGTCCGGGGACAGATTTTCATTAAAAATATGCTACACTAGAATACGGAGGAAAGATAAATGACTGATATTACTTTTTGCGAAACGAAATCTCGATTTCGTTACAAAGCTGCTGCCGTCATTATTGAAGAAGGCGCGCTTGCTTTTATGACCAATCCAAACGAGGATTATTTTTATCCTTTAGGTGGAGCTGTTCAGCTAGGAGAAACTTCAGAAGAAGCTATTCTTCGAGAAATTAAGGAAGAAACTGGACAGGACTACGAAATCGATCGATTGCTGTTCATTCACGAAAATTTTTTCCAACAAAGTTCTGGCAAATTAGCTGGTCTGAATTGCCATGAAATTTCCTTTTATTACTTGATGAAGTCAAAAGGCCAGCAGTTCCCAAGCTTTTCTGCTGCCGAAACAGTTGAATGGATTCCACTAGATCGAATGGATGAGTATCAAGCCTACCCAAATTTTCTAGCAAAACTTGTTTCCACACAACCAACTGGTATCAAGCGCGTCATCACCAAAGATGAAAAACACACAATTTTATCCTTATAATATAAAAGAGCAGCGTCAAACTGCTCTTTTCTTATTGCTCAAAGGCATCTTTCATTTTATCAAAGAAACCTTTTTTCTTTGGATTGATTTTCATATCACCAGCTTCTGCGAACTCTTTCAACGCTGCTTTTTGTTTGTCGTTAAGTCCTGTCGGTGTTACAACATTGACTGTGACATACTGGTCTCCCATACTGCCGCCACGAAGGCTCGGTGCTCCCTTTCCACGCAGGCGGAAGCGTTTGCCAGTTTGTGTTCCTTCTGGAATGGTTAATTCCACATCACCGTGAACGGTTGGTATTTCCACGCTGTCACCTAAAGCTGCTTGAACGAAATTGAGATTGAGCTTATAATAAATGGTTGATCCATCCCGTTCAAACTTGTCACTTGATTCCACCTGAACGACGACATACAAATCACCATAAGGTCCACCATTGAAACCAGCTTCACCTTGCCCAGATAAGCGAACTTGTTGACCAGTTTCAACACCTGCTGGAATTTTAACATGAACACTATGGGCTTGCTTTTCATGCCCTGTTCCGTGACAAGTTTGGCAAGGGTCTTTGATTTCTTGTCCACGTCCATGACAGACATCACAGGTCACCTGACGGCGCATCATTCCAAGAGGTGTTTGTGTATCCACATTGATCACGCCTGCCCCATGACAGCGGCTACAAGTGACTGGATTGGTTCCTGGTTTCGCACCAGAGCCATGACAAGTATGACAGGTCGCCTCACGATTGTATTTAATTTCTTTGTCTGTGCCAAAAATGGCTTCTTCAAACTTAAGGTTGACTCGATATTGCAAATCATCTCCTTGACGAGGTGCGTTTGGATTGCGACTTGCACCGCCTCCACCAAAGAAGCTAGAGAAAATATCTTCAAAGCCACCAAAGCTAGAACCATCAAAGCCACCGAAACCGCCAGCTCCACCACCGAAGCCTCCATTAGCACCCGCAGCACCATATTGGTCATAGGCTGCTCGTTTTTGCTCATCACTCAAGGTTTCATAGGCCTCTTGGACTTCCTTGTATTTCTCTTCAGCACCCGGTTCTTTATTGATGTCTGGGTGATATTTTTTTGATAATTTCCGATAGGCTTTCTTGATCTCATCCTGAGATGCATTCTTAGAGACACCTAGACGGTCATAATATTCTGTATTGTTCATAATATAAGATACAAAGGGCGTTAAGCGGGCACAGCCAAAATAGGAGTTTTGACGAAGAATCCAGAGATTCTAGGAAAAACTATCTTTTTGGCACAGTCCGTAGCCCGTGTTCAGTTACGAACACTTTCCTTTCGTTTTAATTTAACAGAACGAACTTTTTTAGGGCATGTTCAATTCTAAGATTCCATTATCCAAAAACAGAGGTTGGTTTATCAACCCCTGAATTTATCTGTTACAAATCGGCTACAAGTAAGATTGAGCAAGCACTAAATTATAATCCGCAATTCTTCTTGCCAAGATGTGACAAAGGAGGTTTTAGGATTTTCCTGAGATACTCCTATCTCATCGTTACGACGGGGGTTTCGAGCTAGTAAACCGTCTAGCTCGACCGCCTTATAGTGGCAAGCGTTAGCAGATGAGCTGCTTCGAGTAGCCATTTTGCTTTGGCGTCTTATTTCTCAGTAAACTCACCGTCTACGACATCATCACCTTTGTTGTCGCCTGTATTTGTTTGGCTTGCACCTTCTGCTCCTGCTTGAGCTTGTTGGGCTGCAGCCGCTTGTTCGTAAAGTTTCACAGCGAGAGCTTGCGCTTTTTCATTGAGTGTTTCAAGTTTTGATTTCATGTCATCCAAGTTGTTGTTTTCTTGGGCTTTTTTCAATTCATCAAGAGCAGCTTGAGCAGCGTCACGTTCTGCATCAAAGCCTTTGCCTTCTGTTTCTTTGATAGTCTTTTCAGTTGCAAAGATAGCTTGATCCACTTCGTTACGAAGATCTACTTCTTCTTTACGTTTTTTATCTGCTTCGGCGTTTGCTTCTGCATCTTTCATCATGCGGTCAATTTCTTCATCTGTCAAACCTGAGTTCGATTGGATAACGATATGTTGTTCTTTTTGCGTACCAAGGTCTTTAGCCTTAACAGACACGATACCATTTTTGTCAATATCAAATGTTACTTCAATTTGAGGGATACCACGAGGTGCAGCAGGAATGTCTGTCAATTGGAAACGTCCAAGTGTCTTGTTATCTGCTGCCATTGGGCGTTCACCTTGAAGAACATGGATATCCACAGCTGGTTGGTTATCAGCAGCAGTTGAGAAGACTTGTGACTTAGAAGTCGGAATAGTCGTGTTGCGGTCAATAAGTTTTGTAAATACACCACCCATAGTTTCGATACCAAGTGATAACGGTGTTACGTCCAAAAGGACAACGTCTTTAACATCACCAGTAATCACACCACCTTGGATAGCAGCACCCATAGCAACCACTTCGTCAGGGTTTACAGATTTGTTTGGTTCTTTACCAGTTTCAGCTTTTACTGCTTCCACAACGGCTGGGATACGTGTTGAACCACCAACAAGAATAACTTCATCAATTTCTGACAAGCTAAGACCAGCGTCAGACAATGCACGACGAACAGGTTCTTTTGTGCGATCCACAAGCTCACGAGTCAAGTCATCAAATTTCGCACGTGTCAAGGTCATTTCTAAGTGGAGAGGTCCAGCTTCTCCCGCAGTGATGAATGGCAAGCTGATTTGAGTAGACGTTACACCAGAAAGGTCTTTCTTAGCTTTTTCAGCCGCATCTTTCAAACGTTGAAGAGCCATCTTGTCAGTTGACAAGTCAATACCATTTTCTTTCTTGAACTCAGCTACCAAGTGGTCGATAATCTTTTGGTCAAAGTCGTCACCACCGAGTTTGTTGTCCCCTGCAGTTGCTAATACATCAAAGACACCGTCGCCTAATTCAAGGATTGACACGTCAAATGTACCACCACCAAGGTCAAATACCAAGATTTTTTCTTCTTTATCTGTCTTGTCCAAACCATAAGCAAGGGCCGCTGCTGTTGGTTCGTTGACAATCCGTTCTACTTCAAGACCAGCGATTTTACCAGCGTCTTTGGTTGCTTGACGTTGCGCATCGTTGAAGTAAGCAGGAACTGTGATAACTGCTTTGGTTACTTTTTCACCAAGGTAATCTTCAGCATAGCCTTTCAAGTATTGAAGAATCATAGCTGAGATTTCTTGTGGAGTATATTCTTTTCCATTTGCTGAAACTTTTTCAGAAGTTCCCATTTTTGATTTAATGGAGATAATCGTATCAGGGTTTGTCACTGCTTGACGTTTTGCTGCGTCACCAACGATGATTTCACCGTTTTTGAAAGACACAACAGACGGGGTTGTACGGTTACCTTCTGGATTTGCAATAATTTTACTTTCAGTTCCTTCAAGAACTGCAACTGCTGAATTTGTTGTACCTAAGTCAATACCAATAATTTTGCTCATTATTTTTTCCTCTTTATTTAGAATTTCTTTTTTGATACTCTTCTTAAGTGGCGGCGCTATCAGAGCTTGACTATGTCAAGCTCTTTATTAAAGTTTGCGCAGAGAGCACCACGGTGAAGAGTGTCGCCAATTGTTCACTTCGCTCACGGTCTAGTAGAGCGAAAATATATTTTCTTTCTTCATAGTTTACCGTCGTTTCGGACGAGATCTTTTTATTCTGCTACCACTACCATAGCTGGTCTTAGGAGACGTTCATGGAGTTTATAGCCCTTTTGGAAGACTTGTGCGATGCTTCCAGCTGGGTGATCATCATCTGCCGGCACCGTCTGAATAGCCATATGGAAGTTGTGATCAAACTCACCGTCTGTCGGAACTTCTTCAATTCCTTCATCTTTAAGGGCGGCAATCAAACTTTCCTGTACCATTTCTAGCCCTTTTCGGACATCGTCAGTCAACCCTTCAACTGCCAAGGCACGTTCTAAGTTATCCAACGAAGGAAGAATTGCTTTTCCTAAGTCTTGGCTACGATATTTCTGCAATTGTTGACGTTCTTCATTTGCTCGGCGCTGAATATTTTGCATTTCAGCAGCTGCACGAAGATATTTGTTTTCAAATTCGTCTGCGCGCTCATTCGCCAAATCCAATTCGGACTTCTCAGGAGCTACCTCTGTTGTTTCTTCAGACGTTTCTTCTACCGAAATGTCCTCTTTTTTTGCTTCTTCTTGCTGTTTTTCTGCTGCCACTAGGCACCTCCTTATGGTATTTTATGTATTTTTCTATCTATAGCTATCAGCTCTGTCGCCTTAATGCACTTCATAATGATTGCTACTCAGATATCTATAAAAATCTGTGAGCTTCATCGTTAAAACGCGATTGACAACATTGAGTTGACTGACAACTCGCTGATAATCTAAATTGACTGGTCCAACGACCGCTAGCATGCCAAATCCCCGGTAAGGAATGAGAAATTTGCTAGAGATGAGCGTCAAATTCGCCAGACTGCTTTCTCTGCTGTCTGCCACGCGCACCGTCTGCATTTGATCTTCAGCTAAACTATCTCGAATTTCAAAAGCCACTTTTTGCGGTTGGTCAAAGAATTGATAACTCTTTAGATCTGAAAAATTCAGCAACTTCACCTTACCAGATACAATGACATTTTCTTTGAAAATATCACTAAAGATATGCTCGAAAAGATCCATAACATTATCGGTCGTTGTAAAATAACGCTGGATAATTTGTGGAATCTCTGTCCGAATCTTATAGTGAATATCAAGAACTGTTTGTCCTAAGAAACGCTCTTGTATCAATTCTTTCAGCTGAATCAAATCATCTCGCAAGAAATTACGGGGAATCATGAACTGGCTAGTAATCGTATTGGACTCATCCAAAGTAAAGACTGCTAAAGCTGTATGCTGGCTGAGAATCACAATGTCAAAAGCCGTCAAGCGTTGTTGACTTGGTTCTACATCAAGTGCTACCACCGTACATCCACTTAGCGTTGAAAGAACGTCTGCTGCCTGTTGAAGAACATCCTCTAATTTGAAGAATTCATGGTCAAATGCCTTGATTACTTCGTAAAGTTCATTTTCAGCAAGACGATCAAAGGAAAGGGAATGTTTGACAAAGTATTGAAACCCCGCCACACTTGGCTTGCGTCCACTTGATGTGTGCGCTTTTTCCAAAAGCCCCTGCTTTTCAAGAACAGCCATATCATTACGAATCGTCGCGCTGCTAGACTGGATTGATTCTTGTAGGGCTTTGGATCCGACTGGCTCATGGGTCTTTGTAAAGATGTCAATGATCAAGTTTAAAATCTCATTCTGACGTTCCGTTACCATGACATCACCCCTTTCAGCTTTGAGCTGGAATATGAGATTTTTTGTTTAGCACTCTACACACCCGAGTGCTAACTTATGATTCTATTATACACGGTTCATTTTTAAAGTCAAGACAAAAACTCAAAAAATTAGCACTCTTTTTGCAAGAGTGCTAAAAATCAGTCTGAGGACCTAGTTTTTCTTCTTTTTCACAAGACATATATAAAGGAGTAATTCCACAGCCGCTAAAATCGGCAACAACAGAAGTATGACATTTGTTAGCCAACCCAAGAAATTTAATTTTTCAAAGTTCCAATGGAAATAGTTAGGAAACAAAATGGCAGTAAGAAATAGCAATCCTGTCACATTCGACAGTAAAAATTGTTTTTTTATCGTTCATTAAAATTTTTTTCATAAAAAATCCTTTTCTATTTTAAAAATAATTGTATAAAGCAAACCATACCACCTTATAAAAGGTAACCAGTCAAGAGAAATTAGGGAAGAATGATGACAATCTGTAAGACAGAATTTCACAATAATCTAAGCTTTTTTCTTTCTCAACATATTAATCATCCAAATTTGTCAGCTCCCTTCTTTTTATCAAGAATCGTCTAACAATATGGATTAGTATTCCCAAAAGAAGTAATAACAGAGTGGAAACAATCACTAGAATGATATAAGTTAGCAAACTAAAGGACGAATGACGTTTCATAATCATCCAAACTGAGGATGAGAGCGCAAGTGTGCCTGCTATAACTGGCAACAAGCGCTGATCAACAATCCGTTTCATCATTCCTAACTTCGATCGAGAATCATTATAAATCTCGAATTCTTCTTCGCTTTTAATTTTTGATACTGGCTTACGAAAATAAGAAAAACTATTGAAATCTAGAACATGTTCCCAGCCATAATCGTCAAACAACTGAAAGTAATGAGCCTGCTCTGCCTTCTCTAAGGGCTGAAAATCCAGCTGATAACTGTAATCTTCTGGTAGGCATTTTTCAAAAGTATATTTTGCCGCTAGCAAAAAAGGCGACAAATTAACTTTAGCTAGCTGCCATCCTGCCTTGTGCATCTTCCGCAAATAGGCTGCTTCTTCGTCGTAATCTGCAATCGTAAAGATTTTATAAGTCGTTTTCTTTTCCATCACACATCCTCCTTGCTATTTCGATAAAGTCGCTCAATTCGTTTCAGTTCTATTTCCAAAATCTCTCGTCCTATTTCTGTAATCTGATAAATTTTACGTTTCTCCTCTTCGTGAGAAAAAACAATCAAACTATCTTTCTCCATTTTAGACAAAGTTCCATACATAGTTCCCGGACTAATTACAACCTGCCCTTTTGTCAGTTCTTTTACTTTCTGTGTAATGTTATAACCATGACTTTCTTTTTGCAAGCAAAATAAGATATAAAATCCCGTCTCTGTCATGGGAACATAAATCCGTCTTAATTTATCATCCATACTATTCACCTCGATATATCGAACTTCGATATATACATTGTATCGAAACTCGATATACTTGTCAAGTATTTTTAGCAATAAAAAAGGAGAGAAAGTCGTTCCCAAAAATCAACGCTTATCTCAACCTCTTAAATTATTTTTATTAAAAAAATGACTCTTACTCAATTTCATCCAGTATTTTCTTGCCAACCTCACGATAAGACATATCTCCAATGCAGTCAACTGTAAACTGACCATTCTCGTATTCAATGACGGTCACACTACCATTGTCTAAACCATGCGGTCTTGTTTGGTCAATGAGGTACACAAATGTTCCAATGGTCATACCGTGGCTAACAATCAGTGCATTGCCACCACCAGCAGCTTCGATTTCCTTGGCAATATCTGAAAATCCTTCCCAAATGCGGCTGCTCAATTTTTCCCAACTCTCAGCCCAACCAGCTGTATCAACTTCTACCAGGCCTTCAGCCAGCTCAGGGTAACTCAATTGATGAACATGCTCTACATTGAAAACACGGGGCATCACTCCCATAAATAGCTCACCATCATAAGCTCCATCGAAACTACCAAAACACCATTCGCGAAGTCGTTTGTCTGTGCGATAAGGAATACGTCCGGTTAATCCGAGTTCCTCTAGCATAATTCCCATGGTTTGAATCGTCCGCCCGCTATCGCTAGAAAAAGCTTTTGCAAATTGCAGCCCCGACTCGCGAAGTCCAATTCCTAGCTCACGAATTCCACGTTCCCCCACAGCAGTCAAAGGCGTATCAGACCAGCCTTGCGCCCGACCGATTGTATTAAACATGGTTTTCCCATGGCGAACAATGTATAATCTTGTTTTTGCCATATTTTACCTCCGTTTTTCTTACTATATTATATCATTTTTTGCAGAAAGTCGTTTGAGAGATGAAAGAAAAATCGGGAGTAAGACAAAAGTCACCATTTGTAAAAAATAACTTTTCTCACATTCCCGTTTTTATGATTAGTTTTGTTTTTCCAATATTTTAGCACCCACTTGGCGATAAGCCATGTCTCCTAACGCTTCAATGGTGAATTTCCCATTTTCATATTCCACAACCGTTACACTGCCATTTTGCACACCAGGATTTAAAATGATAGACGGATCAATCAAACAAGCAAAGGCACCGATTGTCATACTGTGGCTGACGACAAGAGCATTGCCCCCGCCAGAAGCCTCTACATTTTTTGCAATGGCTGTAAAACCTTCTAAAATACGTCCACTCAGCTTTTCCCAAGGCTCTGCCCAGCCAGCTGTATCCACTTCTACTAGACCGTCTGCCAATTCCTGCAAGGTTAGTTTCTTATAGTCTTCTACATCCAGCACTCGTGGAATCACGCCGTGAAACAGATCGCCACCATAAGCACCGTCAAAACTGCCAAAACACCATTCACGAATCCGTTTGTCAAAGGTATAAGGAATTTTGCCGGTTAAACCGAGCTCTTCAAGGACAATCCCCATGGTCTGAATCGTCCGCCCAGAATCGCTAGAAAAAGCCCTTGTAAATGTAAGTCCTGATTCTCGCAAACCAATTCCTAATTCATGAATGCCACGTTCCCCTTCAGCCGTAAGTGGCGTATCACTCCAACCTTGTGCCCGACCAATTGTATTAAACATCGTTTTTCCATGACGAATAATGTATAATTTCGTTTTTGCCATTTCAATCCCCCTTTTCAAAAGAAGAAGCTGGAACAAAAGTGCTCAGCTTCCTTTGCTTATATAGTCATAATTATAAGACGCAGTGGCTGAGTGGACCCTAATACGTTGATAAATCAACTTTTTGCAGCCCTACTCAACCGTGCGGAGGTGGGACGATGAAATCAAGTTTCTACGAAACTACTGATTTCTGTCCCACTCTCATTTTAATTTTTAAAACTATGAATCGGTGCTGGAATTTGTCCACCACGCGCGATAAAATCAGCTGATGAAGCTTTATTGACTCTCATCACTGGTGCCGTCCCTAAAAGACCGCCGAACTCAATCATGTCGCCTTCTTTTCCTTTAGGAATAATCCGCACCGCTGTTGTTTTCTGATTGATAACCCCGATAGCGGCTTCGTCTGCAATCATAGCGGCAATCGTTTCAGAGGGTGTATCCGCTGGAATGGCAATCATATCCAATCCAACCGAGCAGATAGCGGTCATGGCTTCTAATTTTTCTAAATTGAGAGATCCATTTTGAACTGCTGCAATCATCCCTTCGTCTTCTGAAACTGGAATGAAAGCACCAGATAAACCGCCAACTTGATTACAAGCCATAACACCGCCTTTTTTCACTTGGTCATTGAGTAAAGCCAAGGCTGCCGTTGTGCCATGCGTACCGACTGTTTCCAAGCCCATTTCTTCCAGAACACGGGCAACAGAGTCGCCGACAGCAGGTGTTGGCGCCAAGCTTAAATCAACAATCCCGAATTTAACACCCAGCCGCTCACTAGCCATCTGTCCGACAAGCTGACCGATCCGAGTGATTTTAAAGGCTGTTTTCTTGACTGTTTCCGCCACTACATCAAAACTTTCGCCGCGAACTTTTTCAAGGGCACGTTTGACGACACCAGGACCAGAAACGCCTACATTGATGACGACATCAGCTTCGCCAACGCCATGAAAAGCACCCGCCATAAAAGGATTATCCTCGACCGCATTGGCAAAAACAACTAATTTCGCTGCCCCCATGTCAGAAAGTTCTGCAGTTTCCTTGATGACACGTCCCATATCTGCAACTGCTGTCATATTGATTCCTGACTTGGTGGATCCAATATTAACAGATGAGCAAACCTTATCAGTCTCCGCTAAAGCTCGCGGAATGGAACGGATAAGGATTTCATCCCCTTTTTGATAGCCCTTTTGCACCAGAGCAGAAAAACCACCGATAAAATCGACACCGATTTCTTTTGCTGCTCGATCCAGTGCTTTTGCCAAAGGCACATAGTCATCACTATCTGTCGCAGCACCAATCAAGGCGATCGGAGTCACCGAGACACGCTTGTTGACAATGGGAATACCCAGCTCCGCGGCTATTTCATCACCAACTGCCACCAAATCTTTAGCTTTCCTTGTAATCTTTTGATAGATTTTTTCTGCTGCTCGCTCAATATCCGTATCAATACAGTCGAGAAGTGAAATCCCCATGGTAATCGTCCGAATATCAAAATTTTGCTCCTCAATCATGGCAATCGTTTCAGTAACTTGCTTTATATCCATTTTTCACCTCTGTTAGATATTGTACATGGCATCAAAAATCGCTGCACTTTGAATGTTTATTTTGACATTAAGTGTATTGCCAAAGGCTTCAAATTCATTGCGCAATTCTGTAAAATCTTTCTTCTCTTCACTAGAAACAACCGCCATCATGGTGAAAAATTCATCTAAAACAGTCTGCGAAATGTCATCAATATTCAACCCAAGCTCTGCAATTTTGCTCGAAACTCCTGCCACAATCCCTGTTCTATCCTTACCAACAACCGTAATAATTGCTTTCATTTTTTTACTCCAATCAACATCCTTTTTCCTATTGTAGCATAAGTAAAGGAAATTTGCATAAACCGAAAGAGAAAAATACGACTTTTATCCCTCAAGCTCTACCTAATCGTTATCAATTGATTGTTGATTCTTTCCAATGAACACTACAATCCAGCACTTGTTGTTTTTCTTCCTGATGCCACCCCTCAATCTGGTCAATCAAAATTTTGGTCGCCTGCTGGCCTTCTTCAAAAGCTGGTTGGCCTTGTCGTGATACTCGGCGAAGATAAGCTCGTCATCTCGGTCAACGGACTGAACGAAAACTCGTTCACTTCATCCGAGGGTCGGACAGGCTACCCGAAAACTGGTTTGCTCTGTCCTAAAGCGTTTTGTCAAGTATCTTTTTGATTTACTGTTTTGTAATTTGCTATATTATTGTTTTTATTTAATTATTTAATTTCAACAAACTGAAGTTTGTCAATCTCATTTGGCTTTCTTAGGTTTCTTCTCGGGCAGTTCCGTATACATTCCTCCCAGTAATCCTACAATCAAATTCGCATCCTCAAATTTGTCGAATACGTGCATCAGAGTCTTTGACCCTTCATACGGATAACGCAGTTCTGAATCTGCAAGAAGTCTGTCCGATGTCGGCGTTCTCTTTAAAAACAGTTCATTATTACAAATGTCACCTATCAGCTTACCATTAAAATATACAAGGTATCCGCCCATCATGGATTTTATGGCAATATCACCAACTGTAGAAAAACATTCACGTACATATTCGTTAAATTCATTCACTATGATTCCTCCCACAAATTCTAATTTATTTACGCCGCTTCACTATTACTTCTTTATTGATTGCTGTCAACTCTAAAATCGAGAGTCATACCATACTATTTTTTCACATAGTGAATTTCTCATAATATCCCATCTTCCTAAAATCTTTAATATATATGATATTATACCACTTTTAAGACAATTTCCCCATCGTCAAATTTCCTACTCACTCCCAGAAATCGATACAAAAACAACCTACTTTTTCTTCATTCTTTTCAAAATATCTTACCTTTAACAACTTGTCTTAAAAGGTTTCCTTTCTCTAGGGATTAAAGAATATTTCAGTTGCAAAAGTCTTACCTCTAACCTTCTTCGTTAGAACATTGTCAGACTTTCGAGGTGAAATTTATTCTTTGATCGTCTTTAGTGTGTGCTTTGGGATTTTCTGCTATTCAATTCCTGCCAAAATTCATTACATATCTATTTATTTTGATATATTTCTATTTTTTGTCTACACTTTTGATTGAAACCGTTTACACTTTCTGGTATACTATCTTTGTATACTTCAAATAAGTAAGGGAAGAAAAAAAACAGAGAATAACTAAGAGCTATTTTCGTTATTTTTGATGCCCTCAAATTTCATAAAGGAGGTTTCTTATGAAAAATTCATATAAGAAACGATTGTACACAAATGTTCTCAGCTTGTCAGCTGCCGTTCTTGTTGCAGTTTTAACGCAAGGAAATGCTGCTGCAGATACGCAAGATAGCACGGAGACACAGCCTATTGCTAACAAGACAGAAACGGTAGTCCCTGCCGAAAAGTCAAGTACGGAAACAAACACAACAGAAGCGACAGCGACACCAGATTCCTCATCAGCCGAAGCTCAGCTTCCCACAACAACCAATCAAGAAGAAGCACACAAATCAGAAAGTGCTCCTTCAATAGACAGTTCGACTTCTACTACAAACGAATCCGGAACAGAGACTCCTGCAACACCTGTAAAACCAGAAACACGAGCAGCTGAAACAGAAGAAAAAAAGGTTCAATTAGCTGATAGTACAGTCCATATGTCTGAAAAAGCTACCATTACTGAGACTGTACAGGAACAAGGAGCCGCTGCTGGCAAGGTGACTTGGAAATTAGATAATAAACCAATCGCTGAATGGAAAACTTGGAATATGGAAAAAGGAGACTTTTCAGGAGATTCCTTTGTCACCATTGAGGAAACAACTAATGGCTCTGACCTCAAACTTTCTCTCAAATTTAATGAATTATTTGGAAAGGATTTAAGTCTTCGGACGCCAAATAATATCCGCAGAACCTATCGGCAATTCATCGGAAATCATGAGCTCGTTGGAACAGATGAAGAATCCGGTCTGACAATTCGAAAAACACTTGTTTTCCGACCGTATGAAAACTTCCATACTCACGAAGAAATGTTAGCTGCTATTGAAAAAAGTCGACAAGAAGCTAAAAATGATCGGCTTGTTAAAATTGAAAACATTGGTACCAGCGCTCAAGGACGGAAAATTAAGTTAGGCATTATCAGTTCTGATCAAAAAAGCATTGATGATTACCTCAATTCAACCAATAAAATGGCGCTAACCAAACCCGCTGAAATGTTGGCAGCCCTCAAAGATGGCAAGTTGAACTATAAACTTCCTATCCTCATTAACAATACACATGCGGATGAGCAACCTGCTATCGATATTATTACCGGCTTGTTCAATTCTTTCGCAACCCAAGACCAAATCAGCTTTAAAACAACTCAAGCAGATGGAACACAAAAAATCGTAACCCTCTCCGTTAAAGACCTTCTCAAGAAATTCATCTTCCTCTTTGATTTCACAGAAAATCCTGACGGAGATGTTGCCAATACACGTGCACTTGCAAATGGTCTGGATCCTAACCGCGATACGAGCTATCAGACAAACCCTGAAACTCGCACGGTTGCTGGACTTATCAATAAATGGAATCCAATTGCACTTTACGACATCCACGGCTTTGTCAAGGACTTCCTGATTGAGCCAGCAACTCCACCGCACGATCCAAACTTTGAGTATGATCTTTTAGCAGACCTTATGCTAGAAAATGCTCATCACATGGGACGTGCTGGCGTTGCCAATTCTAACTATGATCACTACATCATTCCGAAGTTAGACTGGGGCGACGGTTGGGACGACTCTTTTTCTGGTTATACTGGTGTTTATGGCATGTATCATGGCATTCTAGGACACACTATTGAAATCCCTCAAGGAAATCAAGAATCTTACAAGGCTGGTTTCCATGCTGTTTTGGGAGGAATTGATTATTTATCCCAAAATCCTGATAAACTCATGGAAATGCGCCTCAACTTCTACCTTCGTGGCGTGAACAAAGTAGAAGATCCAAAAGCTGAAAATGAATTAGTTGGACCAGATGGTAAAGTGGTCGGTCGTATCAAACATGGACAAAAGAAATTCTTCCCCGATTATTATGTGATTCCAATGGGACTTGATAAGAGCAATGACTCCCAACAGGCCTATAATATGATTGAATACTTCAAGAGAAACGGCGTTGTCGTTCAAGAATTGAAGGAAGACACTGGCGGTTATAAGAAGGGTGATTTGGTTGTTGATATGGCACAAGCTAAACGTGGCTATGCCAACCATATCCTCTACAAGGGCTCCAACGAATCTGCTTGGGCCGCTATGTATGCAGAATTGCTGGTTAATTTCCCAGATATGAGGGGATTCAAAGCAGTAGCAGTCTTTAAAGAAAAACTCTTTGACGGTAAACTCGGTGAAGTAACTGCTCTTCGTGCTACTCGGACTAGCGAAATTGACCACAAAGCACCATATTATGTCATTGCCAATACTTCAGAAAGTGCCGTTCGCGCTGTCAATCGTGCAATCCGAGACGGTAAGAAAGTTTATTTGACAGACGATGGCTACATCGTGGATACACCTACTTTTGCCAACCTGCTGAAAAACTATGCAATCTATGGAGATGCCCTTTATAAAACTCCTCAAGGGCAAACCTTAAAAGCTCTAAAAGTTTATGCACCGCCTCATCAATACTATTGGGCTGGTGTGGATACTCCTGCTCATACCGCTCTTGCTTTGAAGAATTTAGGATTTGACATTGTCAATACCCCTGAAGAAGCTGATGTGATTGTTTTAGAAAGTGACAACTTTGACAAGTCCCTCCTTGGTCTGAAGCCAACTATTGTAGTAGGCGGAACTGCTATGCAACGCCTTGAAGAACTCGGTGTGGTTGACGGCTTTGACGCAGAGCAACTCAAAAATGGTGGTGATTATGAAGGCTTGATGAAAGCGATCATTGATGACAAAGATCCGTTGACTAGTGGTTACAATAAGAATGATCTTTTCTATTCTAACTCTGGAAATTGGATTGCTAAAGTACCTGCAAATTTCAAGACATTAGCTTCGATTGCTGGCAGTGATTATTATATCGCTGGTTGGTGGCCAGGTAATGAACAGTTAGCCAATAAAATTGTAGCTATTTCTGGTAGCTACAAAGAACAACCACTCTTTATTTATGCTGGCAACCCAACAAACCGTCTTCACACGATTCATTTCTACCGTTGGGTATCCAATGCTATCTTTGGCAGTCAATTAGCTCAACTGAAAGATCTTGAGAAAGAACAAAAACCTTCTACTGAAGTTGTTGAAATCATCAATCAAAAACCTCAGGCTGGTCAAGCTACAACCCTACGCTATACTCCTCAACCTCAAATCATGAACGCTACTCGAAAAGCTCAACTTCCACAAACAGGAAGCAAAGAAAATCAAAGCAGCTTGGTTATTGCTAGCATGTTCATTCTTGTCAGTGGCTACTTGCTCCATTTAAAGAAAAAAGAAGAATAGAATACTCTACTAGTAAAAACGAGTCTGAGACAAAAATGTCCCAGACTCGTTTACTTTCTTCTAAAATAAAACTCAATATGCAGTAGTTAAGTAATCCCTAACTAATACCACCAACTCAACCCTACAGGGTGGGGCGACAAAATCAATTTCTTACGAAATACCAATTTGTGTCCACTTCTATTTAGTTTATAAAGCATCTAGTGCAACAAGGGTAATCATGGCTGCTTCATAATAATTTTCCTTTGACAAATCTTGCATAAAAATATATTTATTTTGCTGAACCAGTTTTCGATATGCTGAATTTCGGCTGGCTGCATAGAAAATCGGAGCGCCAAAACTAGCAGACTGATAATGATTTAGAGCCTTACCTTTTAACGTATAACCAGCATAAAGCACTTCTTGTTTCATAAAGAAATTCATCATTTTATTCAATATATTCTGGCTTTGTTTATCCCGACTTTGCGCTAAATTATATGGCAAGCGACAAGCATTGTAATAATAATCACCGTCATACTTAGAAGCAACAGCTTTTTTCTCAGCTGCCCGAACTGTATCTGCTTCCACCCAAAGGAAATCAGGAAGTAGACCTGTTTTTGATTTAGCACTCATCAATTCTAATTTAGACAACATATTTGATTTTATCTTTAACCATTGTGCATTGCCTGTCAGCTTATAAAAGGCTTGAAATTGTGCTGGAAGGACATCTGACGTTCGCATTAAACGATAGTATTTTGAGTCTGAAGTTGCCCAGTTCCCAACTGTCAACACTCCTGTTGTACTATTGTAATTATAAGTCAAAATATCCTTTAAGATTGCCCTAGCCTGTGTATGATATGCATCAGCCTTCTGTGGCCATAATTTAGCTGCTCGAATCAGAGCATACGCAATATAAAGATCGCCATCTGTTGCATTATTGGTTTCGGCTGTAACGACACCATTTTTGACTGTTTGTCGCCATGACATCAGCTGCGTGTTTTTCATGCGATGTGCTAAATAATAATTGTATAATCGTTCAAAATCTTTCTGGCTGGCATACCCTTGCTTTGCCGCTTCAACCGCAGTCACCATTCCATAGCCCTGCGATTCAGACAGCACAACATCCTTTTTCTTATCGTTCGTTGTTTTGACGTAAGCCTTGTCTTTTTGCTGAACTACATAATTTTTTGACCATTGTTGGTAAATCTGATTCTTCAAATGACCTGTACTATTGAATCTAACATAAATAAAAATAGTAATGATTGCCAATAAAATAGCAACTAACCAAACATATCTTAAATTTGTTCTTTTCACGTTTCCTCCTATCCTGCAAATCGCTTCGTTTTAACCCACTTGGTTCCGTCACGATGGAAGAGTTTGTCCAAGGTCACAGAAGTTACAGCATCAATTGAAACAATGATGAATAGCTGCGAATAAGTAAAGTAAGAAATCAAAGCTAACCAAATCTGCTTAGAAGTCGCTTGACCAAATTGGGAGGCTAGAGCGATATTGATTTGTAAGAGATACAGCATAATCATCAAAAGCCAATTAAACAACATCAATTGCGCAATGTAAATATTACTTGAATCAAATGTAAAAGGAATATGAACACTTGGAACAAATAGATGAACAATAATAGCAATCACATTTGACAAAAGGACAATATCTGATAAAATTATTGCTGCATTAAACCAGAAGAAAACACAGGAATAGTAGGCTACCTCTAATTTCACGCGCCAATTGCTCTTGTCAAACAAATGCTTGAAATTTGAAATCACAACTTCATAATTTCCTTTAGCCCAACGTTTCCGCTGCATATAATAGCTTTTAACTGTCTCTGGTTCTTGTTGGAAAGCTTCAGAATTATAAGCTAAAGCAATCAATTTCCCACTTTGCATAATTTTAAAAGAAATATCCGTATCTTCTGTCAAGGCGCCATTTCGCCACCCACCAATGCTTTTTACAAATTCAGTGTTGATAATAAAGTTTGTGCCAGGAATGCGACCAATTTTAAACATATGCCACATACCAACATGTTGAATTCGTTGCGTCACGACAATCTCTTGATTGATACAACGTGTTAAGAAATTTTGATTCGCATTTCGTGTCTTGTTTCGACCAAAAGATGCCACGTGGCGTTCTGGATCTTCCAGAACTTTCTTAACAAGAAAATAAAGAGCATTTTTCTCTGGCATAGCATCTGCATCATAAACGCAGATATATTCACCCTTCGCCATTTTCAGAGCATCATTTAAAACGCCTGCTTTTCCGCCAGTCCCTTTCCGGTCTGTAATGGTAATATCTCGTGTAGCATATTCTGGCATCGCTTTTACTTTTAACATTTCTTGATAAGTAGTATCTTCACAATTGTCCGCAAATAAAAGCAATTCCACTTTGTCATGTGGGTAATTCATATCCAAAATAGCTCTTGTTGTTTGCGCAATGACCACATCTTCATTATGGGCTGGTACCACAATTGTAACCATCGGATAGCTCTCTAAAGGACTAGTATCTACTTTAAAGTCGCTATGTTTTAGCCAAAAATGAACACCTGAACTCAAAGTAACTAAACTCCAAACCAAGGATAACCAAATGGATACCAGAGTGATAATCATAATCAACTGACTAATCATGGTTCACCGCCTTAAAGTTTTTATTCACTCTGTTATAAATAATTAAATAACAAATAAACAGCACAACAAAGCATACAGCAAAAAAGATACTAATTGCCAATGCTACTCCAAAAAATATATTGGTTATGGTCACAGATTCCCTCCTAGTATTCTACAATAATGTCTGTTTCAAGTTGTCTGTCCAGATTTTTAACAAAATCATCAAAGTTTAAAAACTTTTCACAATTTTCTGAATCAATCAACAGATAGCCTGATTTATACTGCACTTCGTGCACACTCTTACTAGTTTTAAAACGCAACAGTAACAATTTAGCAAGCATGCTGTGCTGAAATAATTCTACTAGAGACTGTCCTTCTCCTGAAGATAAAATGAGAAAATTTCCATTTGAAAGATAATAAACTGTTCCTGTTTCTTGCATGCATTTCTTTAAAGTTGCATAGAGGCGCACCAACATCCAACGAAATTCTTTTGGATAAATTTGTTGAAAATAATCATTATGCGCCCAATGGACTAATAAGGCTTGAAAGCTTTCTTCCCGTCCATCTCGAACCGCCTGTAAATGGCTTTCATACAATTCTTTTGCTTGCTCACTATAGTCTTTGACAATAGAAAGATAGGTTCGTCGATGAATATTAACTTGCTTGGCTATTCTCAGAACTACTGGAAAAGTAATCAATAATAAGAAACGCTGATTTGCTGGTATATACACAACACCTGCCACTAAAAACAAAGTTGCTAATACAACGCTAAAAATTAACAGCCAAGTCAGCAACATATCTGGTAAGACAAATACACTCAAGATAGCAAGAGCAATCAAAATAATTTCAACATGAAAAATACTACTCGCAAAATAGAAACTATAACCAACAATTGCTAAAATTACGATAATTAGTAAAGCAATTGTCCATTCCAGTTCTTTTTTTCGATACATCTTATTCTCCTATCACAAAATTTTTTGGTCTGGCTGCATAACCAAAGTAATACGCAATCGCCTCTACAATTCGCTCAGACGCTCTGCCATCACCATACGGATTGCCAGCTTGAGACATTTGATGATAAACAGTCTCATCTGTCAACAATGTCTCCATAGCCTCGCGAATATTCTCACTTTCTGTTCCAACTAACTTCAATGTCCCAGCAGTCACGCCTTCTGGTCTCTCTGTCGTATCACGCAATACCAGCACCGGTTTTCCTAAAGAAGGGGCTTCCTCTTGGACACCTCCAGAATCAGACATAATGAAATAACTTCTCGCTGCAATATTATGAAAATCCACAACATCTAAAGGCTCAATTAGATGAATCTGCGGATGATTGCTAAGAATTTCCTTTGCTGCCTCTTGAACGGCTGGACTTAAATGAACAGGATAAATGACCTCAACATCATCATGCGCTTCGACCACTTGCCGCAAGGTTCTAAACACACGACGCATTGGTTCTCCTTGATTTTCACGACGGTGCATGGTAACAAGAATCAGCCGATGATTTGATGGTATTTGCTCCAAAACATCATGATGATAATTCTCTTGAACAGTCAATTTTAAAGCGTCAATCGCTGTATTTCCTGTAACAAATATGTTTTTTTCATCATGATTTTCCTTAATGAGATTTTCTTTACTTTGCATCGTTGGAGCAAAATAAAGATCTGTTACAGCATCTGTCATTTGACGATTCATTTCTTCTGGAAATGGAGAATACTTTTCCCATGTCCTCAAACCAGCTTCCACATGTCCAATTCGAACTTGATTATAAAAAGCTGCCAAACTTGTTGCAAATGTTGTCGTTGTATCTCCATGTACCAAAATGATGTCAGGTTTCACTTCTTTTAAAAGTTTGTCCAGTTGGTTTAAAATTTTTACTGTAATATCCGTTAATGTTTGACTTTTTCCCATGATGTCCAAATCAATATCTGGTTCAATGTTAAAGGTTTGCAATACCTGATCTAACATTTGTCGATGTTGGGCAGTCACAACTGTCATGGTCTCAAATTTTTCTGATTGTTTTTTCAATTGAAAAATAAGTGGAGCCATCTTGATAGCTTCAGGTCTTGTACCAAAAACGACCATTACCTTTATTTTTTTCACGTTTTCCTCCTTATAACAGAATGACACAAATAAAAACGCCTAGCTAAAATAAGACAGCTACCCCCTACTATACACTAATATTGTACCGCTTTAAATTTATACCGTCAATATTTTAGCATACATTCTATATGATTTTGTCCTATTATTTATGTAAAATTTATCCTCTTATTCAGCACTGTTTTATAATAGTAAAATTATTATGTATTAAAAATAGTGCACTTTTACTATTACATCATAATTAGACTATTCTATCAATATTTTTGTTTATCTTATTTTTACAATACCATTCACAGATGTTAATTCTATCTCAAACAAAACACAGATTCATGATAAATGTTATTTTTGTTAAACTTAATAAATAGCAATTTCAAAAGGATTGCATTAACGTCTTTATTACTCACTTTTTCTTGCAATCTTTTTCTCTTTTCATTATACTAAAAAGAGAGAGGAGTTGTTTTATATGGTAAAAGGTAATCAACAAAAGATTTTGGATGCTTTCTATGACTTAGCAATGCAAAATCCCAATGAAGCCAATCTCTCAATGAGTGACCTTGCCAAAAAAGCTGGTATCTCACGTCAAGCAATTTATAAACATCATTTCAATAGTGTTGACGACATCATTGAATCCATTCATGAGAGTATTGATAAGCCCATTTACGAAATGTTTTTAGAATATGATACTCTCGAAAATAAAGACCCATTTCTTTTCATTGCAGATAACATTTTCCCTATTCTTTATGAAAATCGAAAATGGCTAAAAATGCTGTATTCTAGCTCAACGGATCCTTATTGGACCAATTATTTAAAAAAGATTTACACAAAATGGGCACTTGAAAATATCAAACCGAATCAATCCCTTATTGATTTGCCAGACGATTTTATCATCTCCCTACTGGTTCATTATGTGATTGCCAACATTGAAGTGTGGATAACCCAAGAAAATCCACTCCCACCACAAGTCTTCAAAGAAAAATTTTTAACCCTTGTTCATTCTTCTCTTGACCAATACATCTCACTAGACAAAGATAATCATATAGACTAGAAAAAAGAGCCCGAAAAATCGGGCTTTTAGAATATAGCTATTTTTCCTAGCTGGTAATTTTTGACAGAATAGCCCATACAATCAATATGTTTGTAGAGGCTATTTTTGTATCTCTTTTTCCTTGGTTTGTAACAGCAACATTTAAACAGTGCTCTGACTTTCATATAATTTAGAATTAAGCAAAGAAAGAAATGATTTATCTACTTTTGAAGTAATCATCAGACTACAATTTACTACTTATATGACTGATGATGACAAACATTAGCGTAAAAATAGTGTGTAAAATAGGAAGCACTCTGGTAAAACTTCATAAATACAACTACATAAATACAACTACATAACTAAAAACTACATCAATACCTCTAACATCGTTCCAATGGCCGTTGGAGAAATTGCCTATCGCAACCTTAAAAAATAATGGTGGCAATTTGGGTGGCAATTCTTCAAAGAACGCATCAAAAAACACCCCATGGTGGCAACCATGAAGTGCTGTAAAGTCTGTATTGTAGCTGGTTCTTAACGTTTTGAGAATTGTGATGCTTTACGAGCTTTCTTAAGACCTGGTTTCTTACGTTCTACCATACGGGCATCACGTGTAAGAAGACCAGCGCGTTTGAGTGAATCGCGGAAGTCTGGATCTACTTGAAGAAGGGCACGAGCGATACCGTGACGGATAGCTCCTGCTTGACCAGCGTAGCCACCACCATCAACATTTACGAAAACATCGTATTGACCAACAGTTGAAGTAACTGCGAATGGTTGGTTGATGACAAGGCGAAGATCAGCATGTGGGATGTATTCTTCAACATCTTTTTTGTTTACAGTAATTTTACCAGTTCCTGGAACAAGGCGAACGCGTGCAACAGCGTTTTTACGACGTCCAGTACCTGCATATTGTGCTTGTGACATAGCTTATTTGTTCCTTTCCTTAGATAAGTCCTGAAATATCAAGAACTTCTGGTTGTTGTGCAGCGTGCGTGTGTTCAGCGCCTACAAATACTTTCAATTTCATACCTTGAGCACGGCCAAGAGTATTATGTGGAAGCATACCTTTAACTGATTTTTCAATCAAACGAACAGCGTTCTTAGAACGGAGTTCACCAGCAGTAATAGATTTCAATCCACCTGGGTACATTGAGTGAGTGTAGTAAACTTTATCAGTTGCCTTTTTACCAGTTAATTTTACTTTTTCAGCATTGATAACAATCACAAAGTCACCTGTATCAGTATGAGGTGTGAAAGTTGGTTTATTTTTTCCACGAAGTACGCTTGCTACAACAGCAGAAAGGCGTCCAAGAGGTACATCAGTAGCGTCTACTACATACCATTTACGTTCAACTTCACCTGGCTTAGCCATGTATGTTGTTTTGTTCATGATTTCTCCTATATGAATATCGTTTTTGTTTACAGGGCGGATGTTCCGGTCCGCAAGTTATTTGGAAGGTTCCGGGGCCTTACAAATGGGGTAAACAATACCGTTTACTATCATACCAAATTTTAGGGGTAAAAGTCAATATATTTGATAAATTATTTATGAAAGAACGGTTTCATTTCGCTTAATCTTGATTTTCATGGGCAATACTGAATAGTCCCAAAGTTCCAGGACCCGTGTGAGTGGCAATAACGGGACCTAATGGCAAGACTAAAACATCATTGATTTGCTCTGACATAAGAAGTTGCTCTTTTAAGACTTGAGCCACCTCTTGGCTGTCTGCTCCAGCATAAGCAATCACCACGCGCGGATCGGCAATATCCTCCAAGGTCATGCGCACCACCTCAGTCTGAGCCTTTTTCTTCCCACGGACTTTAGCCACAGAATCCAGCCTTCCATCTCCCTTGACTGCAATGACTGGCTTAATATTGACTAAACTTCCCATAAGAGCTGCGGTCTTTGAAATTCGTCCGCCCCGCATGAGGTGATTGAGGTCATCAACCAGAAAATAAGTCTTGACCTTCGGCACCAAGCTCTCAATCAAGTCTGCTGTCTGCTCCAAGGTCTGGCCAGCCGCTCTAGCTTCTGCCGCCTTCATGACTAAAAGTCCTTCACCCATAGAAGCCGCCTTGGTGTCAATGATACGAATCAGTGCATCTGGAAAATCTTCCAAGACTATCTCCCGTGCCATGACAGCACTCTGATAAGTACCTGATAGTGCCGAAGCAAAGGCTACATAGAGAACTGGCGTTCCTTCCTTGGCATAGCCGCGAAAGACATCTTCAAACTGGCCGACATTAATCTGGCTGGTAGTTGGCTTGCTGCCGGACTCCATCTTATCCAGAAGTTCTTGGCTGGTCAGCTTGCCTGCACCAACTGTCTCATAAGTTTGGCCATCTAGCTGAATGGTCAGGCCTAGGACCTGCACATCATTTTCCTGAGTCCAGTTTTCTGGCAAGTCTGCTGTTGAATCGGTTAAAATTTTAAAGGTCATCTTTTTTCTCCATCATTTTTTAGTTCCCACAGAGAGTCTTCTCCATGGACATAAGTGGGTTATTAATGGTGCTTTGAATTACCACCTTATTGGGGGGCTAGCTATTAAACTTTCTTGCTTTTTTGGAAAGTTATTTCGCTAGATCAGTCTAAAACAGGACTGACAGCTTGAAAGCCTTTCAAATCAAAAATATATTGGAAATATTCATCTTTTGAATCTTTTAAAATAAGGTTTGCTTTGCCATTAATTAATTCAATACAGACCCATTCCCCATCTTCACATTCAACATCATATCTTCTATCTTCTAAAAATAAATTTGTTAACTGTCCTTCTGGATATTTATTTTTAAAAGAAACCATCCCAGAGTTATCACTTCGATAAGCAAGCACAGGAACTTCAACTTTTTTAGCCCCCATATAAAAGGAACTGATACATCTCTTTTCAGCAAGGAACTCATATTTTCCTTTTACATAATTCACAATCTCTTTATTTAAAATTGTAGAAAAATTAAGAATACTGATGAAATCCGCCTTATCACTGGATGAGGTTTCCACCTCAACCAGATATTTCAAAGTGCCATTTACTTGACTTTCTTGACCGTATAAATCCGTGCAATTCAAGGAATATTGGGTCAATAAATCCTCTAAGGGATACTGATCTGCTTCCTCAGTGATTTCAAAGCAAAAGCAATAATTATCTTCTCCTTTATTATGATAGATATTATAAATAATCGGTTCAAACTTTTCTGTTTGATATTTTTCTAACTCATAACTTCCAAGTACTTGCATTAGCCCACCCGATTTCTAAAGACTTCATACATGAGAATAGCCGCCGCCACACTAGCATTAAGGCTCTGCACATGTCCATTCATAGGAATGGTAAGCATTTCATCAACTTGCTTTTTAATATTAGCAGAAATGCCCTTGCCTTCATTGCCGATAATCAGAGCCAGTTTACCTGCCGTATTCCACTTAGTCGAAGGGGTGCCATTCATATCTGTGCCAAAAATCCAAAAACCTGCATGTTTTAGTTTATCCAGAGTTTGACTAAGATTGGTCACACGAGCAATGGGAATATGCTCCACCGCACCAGTAGAGGTCTTTGCGACGACCGGCGTAACACCAACCGCCCGATGCTTAGGAACAATGACGCCTGTAACATTTGTCGCGTCAGCTGTCCGCAGAATCGAGCCCAAATTATGTGGATCTGTTAGACCATCTAAAATGAGCAGCAGAGGATTCTCTTCTCGCTCTGCCATTTTTAACATCGCTTCAAAGTCTGTATAGGCAAATTCCGAAACGCGCAAGACAAAACCTTGATGAACGGCACCGTCTGTCATTTCTTGCAGTGTTTTTTTGCTTGTCCAAGAAATAGAAACCTTTTTTTCTGCTGCCAAATCTTTCATCTTAGCAACATTTTTCCCACGTAGGTCATCTTGAATATAGAGTTTATTCCCAGTATTGGCCATGAGAGCTTCCGTCACAGCATGTACACCGTAGACAATATCATTATTTTCCATAGCTTTAGTATAACATAAAATTTAAAATGCTTCTTCTTATTTATAAATCACTTTACAGTTAAATCCAAATTTTCTTCTATAAAAAAATGCAGGAGTCTTGCATCAAACAAGGCATCCTGCATTTTCTTATTAATTTATTCTAGAGGCGTTGTAAATTAGTAAACTGTCTTTTCTGTTTCTGGATCAAAGAAGTGTGCTTTGTTCAAGTCAAAGCCAAGGTCAATACCTGCTCCAGCTTTGAGGTAATCACGAGCGTCTACTTTGGCAATAAATTCATTATCTGCAATTTGGCAATACAAATGAGATTCAGAACCAAGTAATTCAGATACAGAAATTTTAGCATGTACAACTGAATCTGGGAAGGTTTCAAGGAAAGCAGCTTCTGTATTGATGTCTTCTGGACGAATACCAAAAATGAGTTTCTTGCCTTCATAGCCTTTTTCACGAAGTACCTTCAAGGCACCTTCTGGTACTTTCAGAGAAAGGTCTTGTGCTACAATTTCATCACCTTTCAAAGTTACATTGATGAAGTTCATCGCTGGGCTTCCGATAAAGCCTGCAACAAATTTATTGACTGGGTTTTTGTAAACTTCTTGTGGGGTACCGATTTGTTCTATACGTCCAATTGTCCCCGTTCCTGAAGGATTCTTTGTTGCAGACATGATAACGATACGATCAGCCAAAGTCATTGCTTCTGTTTGGTCATGGGTAACATAGATAGTGGTTGCCCCAATACGACGGTGGATTTTAGCAATTTCTGCCCGCATAGATACCCGCAATTTCGCATCCAAATTAGAAAGCGGTTCATCCATAAGAAATACTTTTGCATCACGAACAATAGCACGTCCCATCGCTACACGTTGGCGTTGACCACCTGAAAGGTCAGCTGGTTTACGATCTAAAAATTCTTTCAAGCCAAGAATCTCTGCTGCTTCATTTACACGTTTTTCAATATCATCCTTGCTGTATTTACGAAGTTTCAAACCAAAAGCCATATTGTCATGCACGGTCATGTGTGGATACAAAGCGTAGTTTTGGAAAACCATGGCAATGTCACGATCTTTTGGCGCAACATCATTGACCACGCGGCCATCAATTGAACATTCACCTTCCGTGATATCTTCAAGTCCAGCAATCATACGAAGTGTAGTAGATTTCCCACATCCTGAAGGACCAACGAAAACGATGAATTCCTTATCTTTTATATTCAAGTTGAAGTCTTCTACAGAGTAATGTTCGCTGTTTGGATATTTTTTGTAAATATTTTTTAAATTTAATTCTACCATAAAATAGAACTCCTTTGTTGTTATGATTTCATTCTATATGAAAACGCTTTATTTGTCTATGGCAATGTGAACAAATTTAAAAGAAAATGTCTTGTGCAGGGTGCACAAAACATTAGAATAAATCAGTTAAAATAACATGATAACATAGCGTCAAATCTGTTAGGTCTTTTAGCTGTAAACCCGTCAATTCTTCCCATTTATCAATGTGATATTGTAAAGTGTTCCGATGAATATACAACTGCTGGGCAGCTTTTGTCACAACCGCCGTATTTTCCCACAAAGCTGCAATAATATCAACGAGCTGATCCTGACTTTCAATCAATTGATGAAGTTTCTTCGTTAAAATTGGCAATATGAAATCCTTTTGACCAATCCCCCACAAAAAGAGGTGGGAAAAAGAATGCACATTGGAATGCTGAACCTGCTCCCACCATTTGACAAAAAGAGCATTTTCCGCTTGAAAAAGTTCTGGATAACTTTCTTCAAAAATTAGAGGCCAAATTTGCCCGATTTGAATCGTCAGAGTTAAGCTAAAATCATATTCGATAGCCGATAAAGTATCACGAAGAACATCTTTTACAGGGACTAATTGCATTTGATCCAGCACAAAGATGTAATCCTGAGAGGACAGCTGAAAATCTGCTATTCTATTGGGCAGTATGGTTCGCATCATTTCCAACCAAGACCCAATTGTTTCATTTTCATAATGGAATAAATGACAATGGACGAACTGTAGCTTTTGAACGTTTTGAGGCATTTTGCCACGGTTATGAACCAAATAATCATACCAAGGTCCACCATCAAATGCAGAGTCTTGCCCAAGCAGTAAAGAAATGAGCTCTTGCTCTCGCTCTGTCAGACTGCTTCTTTTTAATAACAAGCATTGATTACTTGAAATGGGAATTGCCACTTCACCCTCTTTTGCATTTGGATTGGATTGAAGCCTCCCTTGAGGGAACCATTCTAAAAGATCAGTTTTTGTCATGATGTGCGCCCTCCACTCTTACAATACACCAATCAATCAGCTCTTCTAAACGCTTGATTTGATCGGTCATGTGTAAATATCCCAGAACGGCTTCAAAACCTGTCGACATACGATAGGTTACAATATCTGCGTTTTTAGCTTTAGTATGGCTATTGGCATTGCGTCCACGCTTATAAATGTCTTCTTCCTTTTCTGTCAGAATTTTTTCTTCCAACATTTGCGAAATGAGATTAGCTTGCGCACGAGCCGACACATACTTGGTTGCTTCTCTGTGTAACTGGTTCGGTTTTGTCAAGCCCTGGAAAATCAAGTGACGACGGATATAAGTTGAGTAGATAGCATCGCCTTCAAAAGCCAAGGCAATACCATTTATAAGATTGACATCAATCACGGATCCACCTCACTCCGTCTTTGGTATCTAAAAGCTTGATCCCTTTAGCTGCCAATTCATCACGGATTTTATCAGCTGTTGCAAAGTCCTTGGCAGCACGCGCAGCTTGGCGCTGCTCAATCAAGGCTTCAATATCCGCATCCAGTACCTCTTCTGTAAAGACAATACCAAAAACTTGCAGAAGCTCAGCAAAAGCTGTTTTTACTTCTTGACTGTAATGACCAGAATTAATCCACTTAGCCAGTTCAAAAACGACTGTAATGCCATTTGCTGCATTGAAATCTTCGTCCATAGCAGCTGTAAATTTATCCAGAAAAACCTGCAATTCTGTCAAATTGACCGTTCCCGTAAAGGGTTGCTCGTAAGTATTTTTCAGATATTTTAGATTCACTTCCGCATCGTGAACGGCTTTTTCTGTAAAATTGATAGGCTTGCGGTAGTGCTGAGTCGCAAAAAAGAAACGCAAGACTTGTCCGTCAATTGTTTTAAGGGCATCGTGGACGGTAATGAAGTTCCCCAGAGACTTAGACATTTTGACATCATCAATATTGACAAAGCCATTATGCATCCAGTAGTTGGCAAAGGTCTTTCCAGTTTTAGCTTCTGATTGAGCGATTTCATTAGTATGGTGCGGAAATTCTAAATCAGCTCCACCGCCATGAATATCAATCGTATCTCCCAGAATTTCTGTCGCCATGACGGAACATTCGATATGCCAGCCTGGACGACCAGGTCCCCAAGGGCTATCCCAGAAGATTTCACCGGGCTTAGCAGCCTTCCAAAGAGCAAAGTCAACTGGATTTTCCTTGCGGGCCGTTTCTTCATCTGTCCGACCAGAAGCTCCAAGCTCTAAGTCTGCTAGGGTTTTATTGGCTAACTTAGCGTAATTAGAGGACTTTTCAACCCGAAAGTAAATATCCCCCTCTGACTCATAGGCAAATCCTTTATCCACCAAGACCTGCACAAAATCAATGATGTCCATCATGTAGTCCACTACGCGCGGGTGCTGGGTAGCTGGTTGAACCCCCAGCGTCGTCACATCTTCCCGAAAAGCCGCAATGTACTTGTCTGCCACTTCCTGAGGTGTGATCCCCTCTTCCTTAGCTCGATTGATAATTTTATCATCCACATCGGTGAAATTGGAAATATAAGCCACCTCATACCCACGATACTCAAAATAGCGCCGAATCGTGTCAAAAGCAACGGTGGAGCGAGCATTGCCGACATGGATATAGTTATAAACGGTCGGCCCGCAGACATACATCTTGACCTTGCCCTCTTCCAGAGGGACAAATTTACGCAGACTGCGGGTCATAGTATCATAAATTTTGATCATATTCTAACTTCATTCTTTCTGTTAAGTGGAAACTAACTTTTGGTTCAAGTGCTATTTTTGAGAATAGTATCTACAACTTAGATGAATAATAACTTTCTTCGCGGATTTCTTCTAAATTCTTAATCGTTGGAGCATCTTTTTGCCCGTGAACTCGGACAATTTTAGCTGGAATCCCAACAACAGTCACATCACTTGGCACATCTGCTACCACAACCGCACCCGCTCCGACTTTGGCATTTTCACCAATTTCAATCGGACCAATTAGCTGCGCATGAGCTGAAATAAGCGCACCTTGACGAACTGTCGGATGACGTTTCCCACAATCTTTCCCTGTGCCTCCAAGAGTGACACCATGATAGAGCATCACTCCTTTTTCTACAATGGCCGTCTCGCCAATCACTAAACCATTCCCGTGGTCAATAAAGACACCTGAAGCAATCTGTGCCCCCGGATGAATCTCAATCTGAGTCCAAAAGCGCCAAAATTGACTGTGCATCCGAGCTAAAAGTTTGCATCCATGATTCCACAGAAAGTGAGAAAGTCGGTGAGCAGCCAAAGCCTTAATCCCAGGATAAGTCAACAGCACCTCAAGTGAGGAGCGGGCTGCCGGATCATTTTCTTTCACAATATCTATCGTCTCTTTCCACCAACCCATGATGACTCCTTTCTAGCTTTAGACTGAAGGCAAACACTTAGCAACCTGTCTAGTCTTGCGCCTTTTCTTCTTGAACAGCTTTATGCTCTTTATGTGTTTTATGATGATGTTTTTTTGCTTTCTCTTCTTTAGGAGGACGTGGAAGCAATGCTTTCATAGAAGCATCCACACGACCTTTTTCATCAATCTTAATGACTTTGACATCCACTTCATCACCAAGTTGTACCAAATCTTCAACCTTATTGGTACGCGTCCAAGCCATTTCTGAGATGTGCACCAAGGCATCTGTCTTGTCAAAGAGATTGACAAAAGCACCGAATTTCTCAATCCGAACCACTTTTGCATGGTAAACTTCATCTACTTTTGCTTCACGCACAAGAGCTGTAATGATTTCTTTGGCACGGTTAATCGCATCTTGATCGCTAGAGTAAATAGAAACATTTCCTTCTTCGTCAATGTCAATCTTGACACCTGTTTCTGCGATAATCTTGTCAATCGTTTCACCGCCTTTACCGATGACAATCTTAATTTTATCAACATCAATCTTGATGGTATCAATTTTTGGAGCGGTTGGAGCGAGTTCTGGACGAGGAGCTGGAATTGTACGTTCAATCAAATCTAAAATTTCAAAACGTGCTTTTTTAGCTTGAGCCAATGCTTCTTGCAAGATTTCAGCAGTAATTCCTTCAATCTTGATATCCATTTGAAGAGCAGTAATTCCTTCACGTGTACCAGCCACCTTGAAATCCATATCTCCGAAATGATCTTCTAAGCCTTGAATATCTGTTAAAATCGTGTAATTGCTACCATCTGAAATGAGCCCCATAGCAATTCCGGCTACAGGTGCTTTAATTGGTACCCCACCAGCCATGAGAGCCAGCGTCCCAGCACAAATCGAGGCCTGTGAAGAGGAACCATTTGATTCGAGGACTTCTGCCACCAAGCGGATAGCATAAGGAAACTCTTCCAAACTTGGTAATACTTGCGCAAGCGCACGTTCGCCGAGGGCTCCATGACCGATTTCCCGACGACCAGGTGCTCCATAGCGTCCCGTTTCTCCTACAGAATATTGTGGGAAATTATAATGGTGCATAAAGCGTTTCTTGTATTCTGGATCCAAACCGTCAACGATTTGTGTTTCGCCCATCGGTGCCAAGGTCAAGACAGATAAAGCCTGCGTTTGCCCACGAGTAAAGAGACCAGAGCCATGCACGCGCGGCAGATAGTCAATTTCAGCATCCAATGGACGAATTTCATCTACCTTACGACCATCTGGACGAATCTTGTCCTCAGTAATTAAACGCCGTACTTCTGCATGTTCCATTTGCTCTAAAATTTCAGCCACATCACGCATGATGCGGTCAAATTCTTCGTGGTCAGCATATTTTTCTTCGTAAAGGGCTATTACTTCGTCTTTGACTGCTTGCGTTGCGGCTTCACGAGCTAATTTTTCTTCTACCTGAACGGCTTTTTGAAGATCAGCATTATAGCCGGCTACAATTTCTGTTTGCAATTCTTCATCCACACGAAGAAGCTCAACTTCTGCTTTTTCTTTTCCGACGGCTGCTACGATTTCTTCTTGGAAAGCAATCAATTCCTTCACTGCTTCATGACCTTTCAAAAGGGCTTCCAGCATCAGCTCTTCTGATAATTCTTTGGCACCAGATTCCACCATGTTAATCGCTTCTTTAGTTCCTGCAACGGTTAATTCCAATAACGAAGCTTCTTTTTGTTCTTGACTTGGATTGATGACCAATTCTCCATTGACATAGCCAACCTGCACACCAGCAATTGGACCATTAAAAGGAATATCTGAGATTGATAACGCAAGAGATGAACCAAACATAGCTGCCATAGGTGCTGAAGCATCCGCATCATAAGAAAGAACGGTATTGATAACCTGAACTTCATTGCGGAAACCGTCCGCAAACATGGGACGAATCGGACGGTCAATCAAGCGAGCTGTCAAAGTCGCATCCGTTGAAGGACGACCTTCACGCTTGTTAAATCCACCAGGGTATTTCCCAGCTGCATACATCTTTTCTTCATAATTGACTTGAAGTGGGAAGAAATCACCAGTCGCCATTTTCTTTGACATGACGGCTGCTGTCAGAACGGTACTTTCACCATAGCGCACCACTACGCTACCATTCACTTGCTTCGCCACTTGACCTGTTTCAACTACCAAGTCTTTACCAGCAAAAGTAGTTTTAAATACTTGCTTTGTCATATATATCCCTCGTTGAGCTTATGCTCAATTTCTAATTTTTTTATACGTCTTGCCTACAAAGATCAAGATATAAAGCATTAAAATTGATTGGTACTTAGTACCTAATCCATTTACACTAATCGCTAAATACCTTGCTAAGTCAAAGCCTCTTGCCAAATAGTATTGATTTAACAAGTTCCTGTCGCAAATCTCGTTAAACGCTCACAATGTTCATCTGCTGTACTTTTGAAATAAACAAGGATTGTCTCCAATAAGCCTTTAAATCCTCATCTTTGTATCAAGCACGTATAAACCTTATTTTATCATATTTTCAACTAAAAGAAAAAGCCTTAAAACAGCTTTTTACCAAGAATTTTTGAGAATTTAGCGATAATTTTTGAAATGCTGTCTATTTATTGCGTTTTTCTGCTATACTAGAAGAAAGTTAATGACAAGGAGAAATAGATTTATGGTTGAACAAAAACAACGTTCTGAATTTCCAGAAAATGAACTGTGGGACTTAACAGCCCTCTATCAAGACCGAGAGGATTTCTTGCGTGCGATTGAAAAAACACGCGAGGACATTAACCAATTCACACGTGATTATAAGGATAACCTCCATACTTTCGAGGATTTTGAAAAAGCCTTCGCTGAGTTGGAGCAAATCTACATCCAAAGAAGCCATATTGGCAACTACAGCTTTATGCCGCAAACAACGGATTACGGTGATGAAAGCTTTGCACAGATTGCGCAAGCTGGTACAGATTTTGAAACAGAAGCCAGCGTTGCGCTTAGCTTCTTTGACGCAGCTTTGGTAAATGCCGATGAAAAAGTACTCGACCGTCTCGGACAACTACCGCATTTGACTGCTGCAATTCGTCAAGCAAAAATTCAAAAAGCTCACTATTTAGGTGCTGATGTCGAAAAGGCTCTGACAAATCTTAGTGAAGTTTTTTACAGCCCACAAGACATTTACACCAAAATGAGGGCAGGTGATTTTGCCATGGAGGATTTTGAAGTAGACGGAAAAGTTTATAAGAATAGCTTTATCAGCTACGAAAATTTCTACCAAAATCACGAAAATGCTCAAGTCCGTGAAAAGTCTTTCCGTTCTTTCTCAGCTGGACTTCGTAAACATCAGCATACCGCTGCTGCAGCTTATCTGGCTCAAGTAAAATCTGAAAAACTGATTGCTGATATGCGGGGATATGACTCTGTCTTTGACTATCTTTTGGCTGAGCAAGAGGTAGACCGTTCTATGTTTGACCGGCAGATTGACCTCATCATGACTGAATTTGCACCTGTTGCACAAAAGTTCCTCAAACACGTTGCTAAAATCAACGGTCTTGAAAAAATGACCTTTGCAGATTGGAAATTGGACTTGGACAGCGCACTCAATCCTGATGTCACTATTGATGACGCTTACGACTTAGTGATGAAATCAGTTGCTCCGCTTGGAGAAGAATACACGCGCGAAATTGCCAATTATCAAAAAGAACGTTGGGTGGATTTTGCAGCTAATGCCGGTAAGGACTCCGGTGGTTATGCGACCGACCCTTATCGTGTGCACCCGTACGTTCTCATGAGCTGGACTGATCGCATGAGTGATGTATATACTCTAATTCACGAAATTGGTCACTCTGGGCAATTTATCTTCTCTGACAATAGCCAAAGCTACTTTAACACCCACATGTCAACTTATTATGTAGAAGCTCCTTCTACTTTTAATGAGCTGCTGCTTAGCGACTATTTAGAGCATCAATTTGACAATCCACGCCAAAAACGTTTTGCTCTTGCGCATCGCTTAACTGACACCTACTTCCATAACTTCATCACTCACCTCCTAGAAGCCGCTTTCCAACGTCGGGTTTACAATCTGATTGAAGCAGGCGAAACCTTTGGTGCCAATAAGCTCAATAGCATTATGAAAGAGGTTCTGACCGAATTCTGGGGTGATGCGGTGGAAATTGATGACGATGCTGCACTCACTTGGATGCGGCAAAGTCATTATTACATGGGACTATATAGTTATACCTATTCCGCAGGTCTCGTCATCTCGACTGCTGGCTATCTCCATTTGAAAAATAATGAAAATGGTGCTCGCGATTGGCTCAACTTCCTCAAATCTGGCGGAAGCAAAACGCCTCTTGAATCAGCTCGCATCATTGGTGCGGATATCTCTACTGATAAACCACTCCGTGATACCATTCAATTCTTGTCAGACACAGTTGATCAGATTATTGAATACAGTAAAGAATTGGAAGAATAACAGAAACTACTCAAAAATCCGCTTAGAAATTCTAAGTGGACTTTTTCGTCTGTAACTAATCCAAAGATCTTTCTGTTCACTTTTCTTCCAAGCCAAAGTCACTAGTCAGCTTGGCAATGATTTCTCTAAGTAAACTTTTATTTACATCATATTTCACATCTTTATGGTCACGATTAAAAAGTAGGAGTTTTACATTGATGAGCTTTTGAGTATGAAAAGAAACCGCTGCTCCAGTAATATCTAACTCTTCAGCAATCCGTTTGCTCTTAGCATACGGTTTAGCTAATTCTACCATAACATTATAGCGTGTGCTGTCACTAAGTACCTTGAGAACTGCGGCAAACGTATCCATATCCAGTTCTGTTCCGCTTTTAAGTAGTTGATCAATGCGACAAGAAACGATAAAATAATGACTCTCTTTCGGTTCTGTTTCACTGAAGTAAGATAAAAACTGCACCACCCATGGACTGACAACATAAAGCCTAATAAATTGATTTTCTTTAAAATTCCAATCAAAATGAGACAGACTAGCAGACTCTGTAATGGTATCCTCCAATGAAAAGGATGCCGCATAAGCTCTACGTTCGGCAGTACTTTTTTCCAAGTAAGGCTGGTAAAGCGGAATAAGTTCCCGAGACAACTCTATTAACTCTTTCATAGCTTCAAGTGGCTTCCGATAAAATTGACTGAAATACCACTTAGTTTCTGATTTAATAGATGATGCTTCTAAATAATCCCAAAAATCTCCACTTTTAGCCATGTGCTCAGGACCTGTGTTTAAGAGACCTTTTAACTGTTCTCTTATCGCTTCGGCATCTAGCTGCAAACAGTAGGCATGTACCGCTTCAACAGATTTGGGCGTCAGCCCCTTATCTACCATCTCCAAATAGCAACTTTGTAGCAAGGTGATTCCATAACCAGTCAAATAATAAGTTTCCATTTTTTCCTTATAAGGTTGAAACAAAAGGCGAAGCTCCTCCATCACAGGAAGAACATCTTTAAAAAGCTCACGCTCTTTGCCGCTAAAACTTTCGATAGTCTCTCTTCTATCCTGTATCAGAGTAGATAGAGAAAACTGCTCCATTAAATCACTTGCTTGTTCTGAATACTGTACTTCCACCATTATCTTTACTCCTTCTTTAGTGTTATCTTATCAAATTCACCCTAACAAGTAAACTGTTTAGAAAGCTATTGCATCACGTGTTTAGCATTTTTTCTGGGCACTTTCAGTGTATAAAAGAATAAAATCGATGATAATATTAAAAATAAGAAAGCAATCTGGGCTGATGACAAGAACGTTACCAAAACTGCTACTAGCATTTGACAAAGAACTAAGCCTAATGTGCAAAAACTACTAATCCCCGCACTGATTGTCGCCAAATGCTCCTCAGGAAGCGATGAAATGATAAAAGCATTCATCTTCGGCTGAAAAATGCCTACGATAACCATTGTCAAAAAATTAACCAAGAAAATAATATAAATACTGTGGAGTAAAAAACCAATAAAGAGAGCAGGGGGCATGAATACGGAAATCTTCAGCAAAAATTCCATACTTACTTTTTTTAATAAGGTCGTTACCAAAACACTCCCCAAAATATTTCCTATCAAAGTTACAACTGTAACGGTTGCTATAGTTGTGGCTGGATTGATAAATGCAAAACTGGGATTTTCTTTCATATTTAGGAGGAGCAGTGCATTCTCTGCTGCAAACACAGCATTTAAACCAGCAATGGTAAAAATAGAAGTCTTTAAGACGGAGATATTCTGAACAGTTTGATAAGATTGCTGCAAACTATTCCATGTATTTTTAATAAAATGCCTCTCTCCCTCACGATTCTCAACAGAAGAATGAATTGGTTTGTCTTTGAGCAACTTGTTTAAACTAGGACGAAGTATCATCATTATCAAAGCACTAACTACAAAAGTTCCAGCATTAAAAAATGCGAGGTGTTGATAACTCATCAGCCCAGCTAAAATTGCTCCACTGGATTGAAAGAGAATCTTTAGGATAGAGCTTGCTCCTTGACGAAAGGCATATATGGCTTCACGATCTTCCATTGGAATAATACGAAGGCTGAGTGGTATATGCAAAGCATCTTCATATTGACCAGCTAAGTCAGATAAAAGATTGACCAATACAGCTAAAATCACTATCCATAAAGCTGGCTGAAAGCCCATAGCCAGACCAATGAGTAGATACAGCCCTGTCCGAAACAGAAGCGTCGCCAAAATCGTATCTACTTTTTTCTTAGTACGATCGCCCCACATGCCCATGAAAATCATCGTTAGAAAAGGCAAACTTTCAGATAAAGTCACTAAAGAGATTGCAAATTTTGCTTCTGGCAATAGCAGAACATAATTCATTAAAGCCAAATAATAGAGTACATCTCCAAAATTAGACAACATATCTGAGACGAAAGTTCCCATAAACAGTTTATTTTGCAATATTCGTTTCATTTCATATCCACTTTCTTTTTGTTAAAGGATTGCTTAATTTTTGTTAAACATAATTATACACTTAATTTTAAATAAGTCAATACTTTATTTTTAGTTTTATTAGAATCCTCAAGAATCTCTTTTAAGTATCCTAGTGACTAAAAGTTTTCAGGCACCTAAAAATCCGCTTAAAAACTAAGCGGATTTTATGCTTTATCCTAATTCTGTCATGATTTGCTTGATTTGTGCTGCTGTATGTACCCCGGCGACTTGTTTCACAACTTGACCGTTCTTTTTAAATAAGAGAGTCGGGATACTCATAATACCAAATTGTCGTACGGTATTTGGATTTTCATCAACGTCTATCTTCACGATTTTCAATTCATCTTCTGGAATTTCTGCAGAAAGTTGTTCCAAAATAGGAGCTTGCATGCGACAAGGTCCACACCAAGTTGCCCAAAAGTCAATAAGAACAAGACCGTCCTTTGTTTCTGCTTCAAACGTTACATCAGTAATAGCTTTTGTCATCATTTTACCTCACTTTTATTTGTATTGATTTAAATCTTGCTTCATTAGATAAAAGAAAACATCACCGTAAGTCCCTTGGTAATCCAATTTTTGTCCATTAACAAGCAGCTTTTGAACCGGATAATAATCTGCTACATTGATCAAGCAGGCTTGTTGAGATTGCTCAAATTCTTGATAGCTTTCAAACGTTATAACCCTCTCTTGCTTACTAGCATCCAAATAAGTGATTTCAATCATGGTCATTCTCCTTTTTATTATTCAATTACATTTGTAATTATTTTTATAAATACATTGTATCAATAGTTGTTACAACAGTCAAAGGATATGCTTACTCTGCCACATTTCTATTTCTAATGGTAGAAAAAAAGTCTCTCATTTTCATGAGAGACTTTTAATTGAATTAACGACGAAGTCCGAGTGAGTTGATCAATTCACGGTAACGGTTAACATCGTTCTTACGCAAATAGGCAAGAAGATTACGACGGCGGCCGATTTTTTTCATCAAACCACGGTAAGTAGCGTGGTCTTTTTTGTGTACCTTGATGTGTTCGTTGAGGTGATTGATTTCCCAAGTAAGAACAGCTACTTGTACTTCAACTGAACCTGTGTCACCTTCGTGACGTGCATATTGTGCAATAATTTCATTTTTTTTCTCTTTTGAGATTGCCATGATAGACTCCTTTTCTTTACGCTTCATCCGAGTGTTAGGCTTGGCCCACCTAATACCAAGAAAAAGTTATTTGTCTTTAACGACATTCTTATTCTACCAAGAAGGAAAGGTTTTGTCAAATGGGACATTCCGACTTAGAGTTCTACACCAAAAATAGTGAGTTTTTCTAATTCTTCTTTTGTCAAACGACGGAAAGCCCCTAATTCCAAACGCTCATCCAGCATAAGCGGTCCCATAGAAAGGCGTTCCAAATCTGTTACCGTTTTTCCGCAAGCCTGAACCATTCGCTTCACTTGGTGAAATTTTCCTTCAGAAATTATAATCTCCACCAGAGAAGTTTGCTGCTCTTCATTCACTTCTAATATGGTCAGTTTTGCAGGCTGACAGGTAAAGTCTTTGAGCTCTATCCCTGCTTCAAAACGCTCTGCATCTTTTTCAGTCATAATCCCATCTACCTTTGCACGGTAAACTTTTGCTACATGCTTTTTAGGAGACAGCATAGCGTGAGCCAAAGCTCCATTATTGGTTAATAACAAAAGACCATGAGTATCAATATCGAGCCGTCCAACTGGAAAGACTTCTTTCTGACGTGCATTTTCATCCAGCAAATCCAAAACCGTTCGATGCTTATCATCTTCAGTAGCAGAAATGACACCTTTGGGTTTATTTAAAAGATAATAGACAAATCTTTCATAGACTAGAACTCGGTTATTGACCGAAATTTCGTCCTGATTTTCATCTATTTGCACTTTCGCAGATGTTTCTATTTTTCCATTCACCAAAACTTGCTTCTTTTTCAATAGTTGCTTGACTTCTGTTCGTGAGCCAAAGCCCATTTCTACTAAAAACTTATCTAATCGCATCTTTTTCCTCATTTTGTTGATGAGTGACAAAAACAGCTAAAATGGATACTGCTATCATGAGAACTCCTAATACACTAAAAATAAAGGTTGGAACAGAAGAAATGATTCCAATCAAGGATAGGACGAATGTTGACACCGAAGCACCACTACTGCAACCCAAGACAACAATCGCTGTTGCGCGATTGACCAAATGGGCAGGAATTTTCTCTGATACAATATGAAATACAGCTGTTAGAGATACGCTATAAGCAAAACCAGCCAACAGAGCACTTAAACTTAAGAACCAAATGTGGCTCGAAAAGCCAATCATCACTTGACTGAAACCAAAAACAATTCCCGTTACTGTCAATAAGCGATTTTTCAGTAAACTCACTAGACTAGCAAAGCTAACACCAGCTAAAATCCCGATAAGCTGCATACAGCTGAGAATCAAGCTCGCTGTTTCAGCACTTCCCATTTTATTCTGTAAGACAAGACTTGGAATACGTAAATTGATAGCGACATTGGTACATACAATCATTCCAGCTATAAAAGCCAACAATATGCTTAAACGCACTTGTTTTGTGGTCATTTTTTGAGCAGACTTGAGATACTTATGTTTATCGACTTTGCTTTTTTCATAAGGAACAAACAAAAGATACAATGCTAAAACAATAAAGCCAACTGTATAAACCAGAAAAGTAGTTGTCCAACCAAAACGCAAGAGTTGCCCGACCGCTAAAGTCAACAAAGCCATCCCAACAACTTCTGCTGACCCACGGTAGCCTAACATCTGCACACGCTCTCTCCCTTGGAATCGCTCACTAATAATCGCAATTGCTCGAGGGTTCATCATCCCTAGCCCTAAACCAAAAATAAATCGCGAAGCAAAAACGAGACCATAAGCTTGATTGAAAAATGGGATGAGGCCACAAAGAGAAAATAACAATAGCCCTAGTATAATCATTTGTCGCTCAGATAAAAAACGCTCTAAAACACTATTAAAAATCAGCAAAGACATAATCCCAATGGACGGCAAGGAGACTAATAACTCTACTTGACTAGAGGAATAATTCTTATAAAACTGAGACATTGCTGGTAAGGCGCTGGAAATTGAAAATGCCGTTGTTAACACAAATGATAAAGCCAGAATACTAGCTTTCTCCATGAATCTTTTCATCTTATCTTCTTTCTAAAATCACACTATCCCTATCATACAGTTTTTTATGAAAAGACGCAATCTGATAATCCACAAAGTTAAAGCAAACACCCCCTAAGTTGCTATTTTTATATCAACTTAAGGGGAAACTTTATAGGCTCTATAATTTCTGTAGTGGGTAACATCACCGCAGAGATTATGGAGTTATTTTTGTGTATATAAAAAGTCCCCTATGACCTATAATGAAAAGCGTTTAGACAACTCATTAGAAAGACTCATATGGAACAACTCGATTTTATCACAAAACTTCTTGGAATTAAAGACCAAAATATCAAAATAGACAATCTTTTTGATGGCAGTACTCACAAAGAAATTATGGCCCGCCTTGACTATGATGCCCCTCCATGCCCTCAGATGGCCAAATACGACTTCCAGAAACCTTCTAAAATCCCTTATCTGGAGACAGCGGGATACAAAACTCTTATCCGACTCAAAAAGCGTCGCTTTCGCTGTAAGAACTGTGGAAAAATGGCTGTCGCTGAAACCTCCCTCGTCCAGAAAAATCACCAGATTGCCGCCGCAGTCAAACAAAAAATCGCTCAATTACTGATTGAGAAACAAGTCATGACTGACATTGCCCACAGGCTCTCTATCTCAACTTCAACCGTCATTCGCAAGTTCAAGGAATTCAAATTTGAAACCAACTGGCAGAGATTATGAGCTGGGATGAGTACAGCTTCAAGAAAGGGAAGATGAGCTTTACCAGCTTCTGCTCTTTCACTTTCAGGAAAAGCAAGCTGATTATTTCTTTGACCTGATGGAGGAGGTTATTTCGGATGTTCACCCGATTTTTCAAACCGTCTTTCGGACTTTCCTGAAGGACAGAGACAAGATTACCAACGCCTTGGAACTACCCTACTCCAACGCCAAGTTGGAAGCGACCAACAATCTCATTAAGGCCATCAAGCGAAACGCTTTTGGATTTCGGAACTTTGACAACTTTAAGAAACGCATTCTCATCGCTTTGAATATCAAAAGAGAGAGAACGAATCTCGTCCTCTCTCAATCTTAGCTTTTCATTAACCCACTACAGTTGACAAAGAGCCGAATTTGGTCAAATTGATAGGTTCTTAAAACTTCTACTAAAATGGCTTCTTTTGTTTTCGGAAAAACTGTCAATTTTAATTTTTTTGAACTTTTTAAATCTGTTTCTCCCAAAAGATAAACCGTATCCTTTGGAAAAGCTTCTTGTATAAACTTTTTGGTTACATATCCCGTATTTCTAAATAGTAGAATTTTCAATTTTTTGTCCCTCCTAAAAAGTAATTTATTTTGTTACTAATAATATTTTAGGTATTCAACTAAATATCATACATATTTTTGCTAAAAATATCAAGCAAAATAGACTAATTTTTTACTAATTTATTTCGTGTTTTCTCCACATATTCATTACACGCTATTTCGATTCCTTTCTTTCTCCTTTATTTTGTGTTATATTTATCATATACAAAGAATTTAATTTGGAATAAAAATCCATTTTTAGAACGAAGGAGAAAACATGTCTGTTATTGAAAAATTAACAAAACCAGCTCATTTGATTGATATGAATGACATCATTCGTGAAGGAAATCCAACGCTTCGGGCAGTCGCTAAGGATGTCACCTTTCCACTTACAGAACAAGAAGTTATCTTGGGTGAAAAAATGCTCCAATTTTTGAGAAATTCACAAGACCCTGCAACTGCTGAAAAAATGGGGCTTCGTGGCGGTGTTGGTCTAGCTGCACCTCAGCTAGATCTGTCAAAGCGGATTATTGCTGTATTGGTGCCAAACCTGCCAGACAAAGAGGGTAATCCACCAAAGGAAGCCTACGCTTTGCAAACGGTTATGTACAACGCTAAAGTAGTGGCACATTCTGTTCAAGATGCTGCACTAGCTGAAGGGGAGGGTTGCTTGTCTGTTGACCGCGAAGTGCCTGGTTATGTCGTGCGCCATGCGCGTGTCACTGTTGAATATTTTGACAAAGAAGGCGAAAAACACCGTATCAAACTCAAAGGATACAACTCAATCGTAGTTCAACACGAGATTGACCACACCAACGGCATCATGTTCTATGACCGCATCAATGAAAAAGATCCTTTCGCGATCAAAGAAGGCATGTTAGTGATTGAATAATAAATAAAAAGGAATCTCTGTTCTAAAACAGCATTCCTAATTAAAATTTCTTTATAAAAGCACTATAACTCAATAATACAAATTAAAAGAACAACTTTGGCATTCTGATAAACAGAAAATTAAGGTTGTTCTTTTTTTGTAGTTATCATGTGAATCTGTCTCAGACGCACTCCTTTATGATGACAAGCAATTTTAACGTAACTGCTATCGCACGAAACAAAGCACCGTTTTGAGGTGATAAATAGAACCTGTGAAGCAAGTCTCATCTTCATTCACTAAAGAGCACTTTTGATGAAAATTTCGTTTTCTACATTCACTACCTCAACAGTAAGGAAAACAGTTAAGTCGCCTTGTGGGGCGAGACTATACAGAACATTTTGTACCGAAGCCTTGAAATAAGAAAGCTGAGATTAACATTTTCAAATGTTAATTCCTTTGTGGACGACTGCACTAGCAATCGTAGGTATCAGTCTCACTCCTATTTTTAGAAGTCAGCTTCCTCTTTCCCAGAAAATAGCTAAAAGAATAATCGCTCCCAACACTGAAGGAATGATTGCTGTATCTGACAGATGAGGTCCCCAGCTACCAAAGAGCATTTGCCCAAGCCAGGCTCCAAACCAACCTAGTAAGATTTTACCGATACAGCCCATTCGTTCTCCACGATTGGTGATTGCTGCTGCAATTAGACCAATAATGAAGCCGACAAACATACTTCCAATCATTTAGTTATCCTTCCTGATTATTTCATTATTCTCACTTTTGCACTATTTTATGCAAACAGCAGCCTTTCTTGTTTTTGGAAGAATAGGCACGACTTGCTAATACAGCCAAACTGACCAACGCCACCGAAGCAAGTACTACTTTCCCAGAAAATTCTAGTGAATAATGAAAATCTCTTAGAGCTTTTTTATCTTCAGCTGAAATTATTAACTTCATAACGTATCCTTTCTATTTGTAAATAGCTTACAAGGAACAACAGTAATCTATAAATTTTGTAAAAAATTTTACAAGTAGTAATTTTGAGGCAGAACCTTTCAAAAAACAGCTAGCTACTCGCAATAAATCATTACCATGGAAGATTGCAAAATCAATAATATTTCGCAAATGAATAAGCAAAAATTCTAGTTTAGTGGCAGCTGCCGTTGATGAAATTCCTGTCTTTCATCAAAAGAAGAAGTTTTAGAATAAATCATCAAAGAGACTGAGCTGATTGTCTTCTGGCATATTGCCTAGAATACCCATTTCATCCATTTTATCGACTAGAGTAGTGGACAAGCCACCACGCTTGCGCAATTCGGTTTTTGAAAGAAATTCTCCTTCTGCACGCGCTTTAACCAATTGTTTTGCAACGTTGTCTCCCAAACCATCCATAGCAGAAAATGGAGGAATTAAGCTATCTCCGTCAATAAGAAATTCTGTCGCATCACTCTTATACAGATTGAGTTTGCCAAATTTGAAACCTCTTTCCAACATTTCATTGACAATTTCTAGAGTTGTATAAAGGTCAATTTCAACGTTGGAAGCTTCATTATTTTTGCGTTTTTCAGAGATTTCGTTCATCTTGCGCTTCACTGCATCCAGTCCACTACTCATGACTTTGATGTCAAAGGCTTTGGCACGGATAGAGAAGTAGGCACAATAGTAATAAATCGGATGATGTACCTTAAAGTAGGCCACCCGCAAGGCCATCATCACATAGGCAGCCGCGTGAGCTTTGGGAAACATGTACTTAATCTTTCCACAAGATTCAATGTACCACTCAGGCACATTATTTTCCTTCATAGCAGCGATGTAGCCATTTCTTTCCTCATCAGAAATTTTGAGCCACATGCCTTTCCGCACCCGTTCCATAATGGTAAAGGACATCTTGGGCTCCAGCCCCTTGTGCATCAGATAGACCATGATGTCATCCCGACAACCGATAACAGTAGACAGGTCGGCAATTCCCTGCTTAATCAAATCTTGCGCATTGCCTAGCCATACATCGGTACCGTGAGACAAACCTGACAATTGGAGCAATTCCGCGAAGGTCGTTGGATGAGTTTCATCCACCATGCCCCGCACGAAGTTGGTTCCAAACTCAGGAATCCCCAGCATACCGGTCGGCGTACCTATTTGCTCTTGTGTCACTCCGAGAACATCTGTTCCAGAAAAGAGAGCCATAACTTCTTGGTCATCCATTGGGATTTCATTTGGGTCAATGCCTGATAAATCCTGCAATTTCCGAATCATGGTCGGGTCATCATGACCGAGTACATCTAGTTTTAGGACATTTTCATCAATATCATGGAAATTAAAGTGAGTGGTTTGCCATTCGGCAGTCAAATCATCCGCCGGATACTGAACTGGTGTGAAATCATAGACATCCATATAGTTTGGAATAACCACAATTCCTCCTGGGTGCTGTCCAGTCGTTCGTTTAACACCTGCCGCACCTTGCGCCAATCGTTCTACTTCTGCATCACGATAAAATTTATTGTAATCCCGCTCATACCCTTTCACGAAGCCATAAGCTGTTTTAGCAGCGACTGTACCAACAGTCCCAGCACGAAAGGCATATTCCTCACCAAAAATATCTCGGACATCCAAGTGGGCACTCGGTTGATCTTCACCAGAAAAGTTCAAGTCAATATCAGGCACTTTGTCACCATCGAAACCAAGGAAGGTTTCAAAGGGAATATCTTGTCCATTTTTACTCAATTTATGTCCACAATGTGGGCAATCTTTATCTGGCATATCAAAGCCTGAACCGTAAGAACCGTCCGTAATAAATTCTGAATACTGGCATTTGCCACAAACATAGTGAGGAGATAAAGGGTTTACCTCAGTAATCCCAATCATGGTCGCCACAAAACTAGAGCCGACCGAACCACGTGAACCCACCAGATAGCCACGCTCATTTGAACGCTGTACCAACATTTGCGAAGCCAGATAAATCACGGCAAATCCATTCCCCAAAATGGAGGATAATTCCCGCTCAATTCGTCGGTCTACAATATCCGGCAACGGATTTCCATAAATTTCAAAAGCTTTGGCATAAGTCATCTCAGCGACTTTTTCCTCTGATTTGTCAATAAATGGTGTATAAAGGTCACCTTTCACCACCTCAATCGGTTCAAAGGTTGCTGCCAATTGATTTGGATTATCAATAACCACCTGCCGAGCTAGTTCATCACCTAAGAAGGCAAATTCATCCAGCATTTCATTGGTTGTGCGGAAATGCGCTTTTGGAAGTGGAGCTGGTTGAGCATTTTCACCATGCCCAATGGTACGGTTAATCATCGCCCCTTGCCCTAGACTACGGACGATAATTTCTCGATAAATTTCTTCTTCAGGCTCGATATAATGCACATCACCTGTAGCAAGAACAGGCTTGTCTAATCGATTTCCTACTTCAATCAAATTTTTGATAATGGTGTGAAGCTCTTCGACATCCTTGACCTGCTCTTTAGCAATCAACGGTGCATAAATTGCTGGCGGCATGATTTCAATAAAATCGTAGTATTTTGCGACTTCCACTGCAGCATCAACGCCTTGCGAAACAACCGCGTCAAACACTTCTCCTTCCGAGCAGGCTGTTCCTAAAATCAAGCCTTCTCGGTGCGCATCCAAAACTGTTCGTGGAATCCGCGGTACGCCCTCAAAATACTTTGTATTAGACAAACTGACTAATTTAAAAATGTTCTTCAAACCCGTTTGATTTTTTACATAAATCGTAGCGTGTTTGACCCGCGCTTTTTTATAGGAGTTTTCATCCACCAAATCTGTGTTTAGCTTTTGAAGATTGGTGACACCTCGTTTTTCTGCCGCATCGTTAATGAAAATAAAGAGCAGGCGTCCTGTCGCTTCCGCGTCATAATTAGCCATGTGATGATGATCAAGCGATACTTGAAAACGCTTAGTCAATGGTCCCAAACCGTGGCGCTTGTATTCTGGGTAGAGATTACGGGCAAACTCCAAGGTATCAATGACTGGCTGCGTGATTCGTGGCAGTCCATGCCGTTCATAATTGACATTCATAAATCCCACGTCAAAGGTAGCATTATGGGCAACAAGTACCGTATCTTGACAGAAGTCTTGAAATTCTTGCAAGACCTGCTCGAGTGGCTTCGCATTTTTGACATGCTCGTCTGTAATCCCCGTCAAATCTGTCGTAAAAGCACTCAAAGGATGACCTGGATTGATAAACTCGTCAAACTCAGCAATGACATTCCCCTTGTACATCTTACTTGCCGCTACTTGGATCAAGTCATTGTAAATAGCAGACAAACCGGTAGTTTCCACGTCAAAGACAACATAAGTGGCTTCCTTGAGTTCCATATCCACTTCGTTATAGGTAATAGGAACTCGGTCTTCCACGATATTAGCTTCCATGCCATAAATCAGCTGAATACCAGCTTTTTTAGCAGCTTTATAGCCATGCGGAAAACTCTGCACATTGCCGTGGTCAGTAATCGCAACTGCCTTATGCCCCCATTTAGCAGCTGTCGCAATCAATTCCTCCACTTCTGGAAGAGCATCCATGGTTGACATATTGGTGTGCGCGTGAAATTCAATCCGCTTCTCACCTTCTGGCATCAAGTCTTTCCGCTCATAATGTGTCACTTCTTGCACATCTTGGACATTCATGGTCAAGTCATGCGTGAAGTTATTCATTTCAATATTCCCACGCACACGCAACCAAGAATTTTTCCTAATGATGTCAAATTTTTTGGCTTCTTCTTCGTTTTTAAACCACTTCTGAAGGGCAAAACTAGAAGTATAATCAGTCATCTTAAAGTTAATCAGCACACGCCCTGTGCGGGTAACTTTTTGCTCAAGATCAAAGACCATACCTTCAAAGACAATGCGATTTTCCTCGGTCTGGATGTCAATCATCTGCGTAATCTCTGCCTTGTCCAGCTTTGGTCGGGCAGCCGCTTTTCGTGCTTGAAAATCAGAATAGCTTGGTTTTTCCTCAGCTGGTGGTGGTGCCATTTGTTGCAGCGCTTCGATAGCTTTGAGAGCTTCATCATTAGCCGCTTGCACAATCTTTTCTTTTTCAGCTTGGAAAGTCTCAACCTGTTGCTGAGTCAAGGCGTCACTTGCTTTAACCTGACAGTGAAAATGCGGAAACCCAAACTTCACCAATTGCTTGGCTAAATTGGGCAAATGGATTTTCCGAAAATGCTCCGTATCAATGCTGGATGGTCCCTCAATCCAGAGCTGATCGCCCTCAGCATGCACCTGTAGCTGTTGGTACATACTACGAAAGCCTTGACTGGCACAAGGTCCTTCTGTAAAAGCCTCTTTGTAATAAGCCTGCAACAGCTCCTCTGTAAAATCTTGATTGGCAGCCTTAATTTCAAAAATAGCTTGGTTGCCCGTCTTAGAAAATTCTTCATTTAAACGTTTTTTTAATTCTTGAAACAACTCAATGGGTAAAATTTCTCCAAAAGCAAACTGAAATTCCCAAACATGACTGACGGTATGCACTAAAACTTGCTCAATTTCTGCATGTAAAAAGGCACTTGATTGTCTCATATCAAGTGGCATATCAATTTGATTCATTAAAATTTCAAACGTAGATGACATCTTTTTTCCTCGTATTGTAATGAAACTATTTTACCATAAAACAAATGAATTTTCGATTAAAAAATAGATAAGGAATATCCCTCATTGTTTTTAATATAAACCAATCATCTCATCAAGGACGTCAAATGCTAAGCTTTTGGTTTCCGGAACTTTGACAATTTTAAAACGAAAATTCTCATCGCTTTGAACATCAAAAAAGAGAGAACCAATCTGATTCTCTCTCGCATTTAGTGATAGGTTACCCACTACAGTTGACATTGAGTCTGTTTTCCTTTTTATTTTTTATATCCTTCTAATGCTTTTTGACGTTCTTCAGTTTGACCTTTCGCATCTAATTTTTTACCGTTATAAACAGTGCTTTCCCATGAACCGTACATTGGATTTGGGAAGATGATGAACTTTCCACCGAATTCGTTCTTTAATTCTTCTAATTTCTTACTACGTTCTTCTGCTGATGTTTTTGAGAAATCCGCAAAGTCAACGAGGTTATCACCTAAAAGCATGACCAAATTCGTCGTTTCTTGTACTTTCTGACGGCGACCTTCTTTTGATTTCACACCTTTTTCTAAAAACATCAAATGATCTTTCCCTTGTACTGGAATACCTTCCTTTTCCAAATTCTTAATTGTCGCGTCTACCTGGCTCGCATCACGGTCAGAAACATAGTAAATTTGAACACCGTTTTGATGTGCATATTGGAGAAATTCTTTGGCACCAGGAACTGCCTTAGCTGAAGCTTTTTTCACCCATGCATCCCAATTTTTAGGATTAAAGGCCGTACCGTCTTTGACATTTTGAACTTGATAAGGACTGTTGTCTAATACTGTTTCATCTAAGTCAAGAACGATTGAGTAAGGCTTATCTGTCGGTTTTTGCAGCAATTCTTTCAAACGATTCGTTGCAACATTATAACCTTGCAGGTACAGCGCTTTAGCTTCATCTGACTTTTGATACCAAAGAGTGGACATGGTATTTTCCCTTGACCGCAATTGGTCATAAGTCATGGTGACTTTACTGTCAGATGTGTTACTTTGCGTAGCCTTATTGTCTGTCGTCTTCGTTCCACAGCTGGTCAATAAAATAACCGAAGCAAGAGCAGAGAAAATTGTGATTGTGGCTTTAGATGATTTCATAAAACCAATCCTCCTAATATTAATCTATCAAAATTATAGCGCTTTCATAAAGACATTTCAAGATATCTGTCTAAATGTAGGAGAAAAATAGATTTACAGAAGACAGCTAACAAGTTCATCTAAAATAATGAGCTGTAAGGAGCTTAGAATCCCTACAGCTCACAAACCTTCAATCTTTATTTCTTTTTCTTAAGGACAACTACACTTGATAACAACAAGCCAATTCCTGCTAGCACGCCAGCAATGGAAATTGTCGTCCCTGTGGACGGTAAAGTCTTATCTGCTTTTCCAGCTCCTACTTGCTGTTGCTGCGTCTGACTAGCTGAAGTATTTGACTGTGTTGACGAAGTCGTTGTTTGACCAGACTCTCCTTTCGGCGTAGAAGGCTTGGTTTGATTTTGTTCTTCTTTTGGTTTTTCTTGATCTGGTTTTTCTTGATTTGGTTTGCTATTTTTTTGAATGCGTAAAATCGTCGCTGTTAATGGTGCTAAGGTAACCCCGTCTGCTCCTAAGGTCACACCAGCTGGATTTGAAATAGCCGTTACCCCTGCGGTATTACCGTCTACCACGACTTGAGCATTTGCCAAATGCTTGTAGGCTTCGCCAAAGTTAAACTTCCGCTCCTTGTTATCCGCATTAACAAAGACAGCATAAATGTCTCCATTTGAAGCCACAACTTGGTAGCCAAGAACTGTATCCTCTTTTTCAACCCCGTCTTTACCCGGCTGAGTGATTAAAGTAACATTTTGATCGACTTCGGCTTTGGTCTTGCGTGTAAAGGCATCTGTTGACTTCCGCAAAGCAATCAGCCCTTTCACATAGTCGCGGCTCTTCGTATTTTCAGGGAATTTGTCACTGTTTGTTGCCTTCGTCCAGTCAAAATGATTGACTGCATCGCTCGAATCATAAGAGTCGTGGATAAAGTAAGGATATTCAAATGGTGTGCCGTCCGCATTGGTCAGCAGGTGTGATTTATTTGGTACTTTGTCTTCTGAAACCGGATATTTATAAGCAGGGTCACGGAATTGCTTGGTTCGTCCGTATTCTTGTCCAGAGTGAAGGAATGACGTCCCTTGAGAAGTAAGGATCATTAGATTGCCCAAACGCAGGCGACGGTGAATTTCTTGATTGTTCGCTGCGATAGCTGGATCTTTTTTAATAGATTGAGCAATCACATCAAAGAGGGTCAAATTATCATGCGCAGCAATGTACTGAATCACATCTCCCGGATCATCTGCTTCAAAATTCGTTGGTTGTGCTTTGATGTTTTTGAAAACATCTTCGACATTGCGTTTTCCACCTGTGATAAAGGCAGGCGATCCTTCGTTCGGATAACCAGATTTCAAGGTATTTCGAATATCATCTGAGAATACACCGACTGTATCGGTAGATTTCATCCAAGATTGATCCGCTGGTTGGACTGGTTTATTTTCATCTCCAGCGTAAGTCTTCCACCCCTCACCTAGCATCACCAGATTTGGATTGAGCTTTTTAGCCTCCTCATACGCTTTTTGAATGGATTCTGCATCGTGATCTCCCATCATATCAAAACGGAAGCCATCCACTTTGTATTCGCTCGTCAAATATTTGATAGAATCCACCAAAACACGACGACTCATGTAGTGCGTCGTTCCCAAACGTCCACCACCAAAACTAGTTCTAGGAGTGCCGTCTGCATCCATAAAGTGATAGTAATTCGGCTCTAAATCTTCAAAAATAGAGGTCTTTGCCGTGTGATTATAAACCACATCCATAATCACACCCATTCCGCGCTTGTGAATTTCATGAACAAGATTTTTAAATTCTTCAATGCGCTTAGCTGGATCTGTCGGATTGGTTGAATACATTCCTGTCAAGGAGAAGTAGTTTTGTGGATCATAACCCCAGTTGTAGTTGCTATTGCTAGAAGCATACTTGTCCAATCTTTCGGCATTTTTCAATTCATTGACAAAATAATAACTTAAAACCGGCAGCAACTGAATATGAGTAACCCCAAGTTCTTTTAAATAATCCAATTTTTCAACGAAAGCTGAGAATGTTCCAAATTGAGACTTCAAATCCTTAGAAATAGCTGCGTCAGAAGTAAAATCACGGACATGCGCTTCGTAGATAACTGCATCCTCCCTACTCTTGAAGCCTGGAATGTTCGCATAGGTCAGATTTTTCGGACCAAGCTCACTTGGGTCAACAAAAGCTGCCTTTGCGATCTTGTAAGACTCACCTTTTTCGGCATCTTCGCTGTTCCAAGCTGCCAAAGATTTGGCATATGGATCCAAAGCTAGTACTTTTTTATCACCGCGCGTAATTTCATAATGATAGAAATAACCGCGATAATCCTTAATTCCTAGATTTGTTTGCGATGTCAATGTTGTCTTCCAAGTACCAGCTTCTCCTTTTGTCATCGCTACCTTACCAACTACTTTGTTCTGATCATTTTTATCATAAACAACCAAATCTACCTGATCCGCACTTGGTGACCAAAAGGTAACATCCACTTTCGTGCCTTTTTGGCTAACACGCGCACCCAATTCACCATCATATTTGTAGAGAATGTCCTTCAACTGCCAATTCATACTGGTTTTAAATTGGTCGTTGCCATACTTTACCTTATAAGGAGCTTGCGCTTGTCCAAAGTCTCCTATGATTTTTGCTTTCTTTGTTTTGGGATCAAGCACAATGTCTTTCACAACCACTTCTTTACTGTCCTTGTCTGTAATTTTTAGATTCTTAAGAATATCTTCCTTTTTGGCATTTTCAAGGGTTGAGAAAGTTGCTTCAATCTCCGTCAGGCTGACATGCTGAGCACCTGTCATGCGGATATCATTGACAAAATACGGATTGGTATAAATATTCGGATCTACATCTCGGAGGAAAATTTGACTGTTTTTCTTCAAATTTGTCAGATTATAATCCTGCGGTTGAATCTTCACATCGTCACCTGATTTGCTTTCATCTAAAAGCAGAAAACCAATTGCTTTTGCAGCATCTTTTAAAGGAACATCTACATAGCGACCATACTTGCCTGTTTTTTCGAAATCCACTCCGTCAGGCCAATTTTTGCTAGGATTTTCCACATCTCCCCAAAGCCAAAGAGACTTCTTGTCATAATTCCCGTCTGTCCGATAATAATTGATTCGCACCATGCCCTCTTTTAGAGGCTCATAGGTATGAAGATTGTAATCCTTGTCAAACCAGACCTCGTTCATATTCGGGCTGAGCAATTCAATCGTCTTGTCACCTGTTAGATTTGTACCTGCTGGATTATTGATTAAGAGACTAATTTTACTCCGTTTTTGTGCCATTTTGACATCAAGATAATAGCCATAATCATCCTTTTTAGCCATTGAAAAGCTAGTTGCTCCTGTCGGCCAGCTGCCTTTTTGGCTGGAAGGTGTCTCCACATCATCCCAGGTCCACAAGCCAAGACTAGCTAAATTCTCCGACGGAAGTGTCTTAAAATGCAGACGAATGCTGCCCTCTTCAATTTTGTCTTCTTTAGCTGGTGTCGCATCTGATGCAACTTTCTCAACAGGCTTCGTTGCCGTTTTTTCTTCTGCTGCTTGTGCAGTTTCCTTCTCCGTAGATTGAACTTCCGTACTTGAATCCGTCGTTGAAGCTGGGGTATTTTCTCTTACGGAGCGAGCTTGAGTCAAGTCAAGTTTTTCTGATGAGCTTCCCTCAGTTGAAGCTGTACGCGAAGAATTGGCAACACTAGGTGTTGCCGAAAGCGAGTTGGTTGCTTGCCCTTGATTTTCCGACTTTTCCGAAACGACTGCTTGATGATTCGTCACTTCTACTTTATCAGATCGCTCACTTGTTGGTGATGTTGGTCGCACCGTTTCAATAGATGTGTTTTCGAAACTATTTGCTTCCTCTGCTTGCGCTAAGACATTCCCCGCCAAAAAGACACTAGCAGAAATAGCAATAGACGCTACCCCTACTTTTAATCTGCGGATTCCAAAATGCTGACGCTTCTCAGCTGTTCGAGATTGTAAACGATAAACTTTCTTCATAAAAAGAAAACCCCTTTATTTTTTAGTTGCACAAATATTTTTAGGCTAGTGCAAACGTTTTCTGTAGATATTATATATATTTATCAACAAAATGTAAAGGTTTTCAAACAAAAAATCTCTGTTTTTTTGACAGAGATTAAATGTGTTTTCTATTTTATTTATGTAAGTTGCTTTTAACAGCCAACTTAGCGTCCACTTAAAATCCAATACTCGCTAACCATTTAGTGGCTTCTGTTTGGTTAGACAATACACGCCCTCGAGCGCTATTTTTCACCATTTGATCAATGACCGCTTGAGCTTCACTATAAGTAGAGCCACCAGAAGTTGTAAAAGTTGCAACCCGTTTGCCAGCTAAATTCAGATTTTCCATTACTGTCTGAATAATACGTGGCGGACGTCCCCACCAAATTGGATGGCCAATAATGACTTGGTCATACGATGTCAAGTCAGGTAGCTCGCCTTTATAGGTAGGACGAGCACTTTCATCGCCTTGTTCGATATTAGCGCGACTTGTTGGATTATTCCAATTCAAGTCGGCATTCGTATAAGGAACAGCTTCTACGATTTGGTAGACATCAGCACCTAATTTACTAGCAATGACTTCTGCTACTTTTTCAGTCGTGCCTGTTTTTGAAAAATAAAGAACAATTGTTTTTGCCATGATAAACCTCCTTTTGTAGCTATCATTTAGCAGCTTTGCAGTTATCGAAAACACTGACTGTTTTCCAAACTTATTTTAGATTTTCTCAAGAATGCGCTTCAGAAAGATTGGTTTGGACTTGCTTGAGAATAGCACCGTTAAAACCTTGAGGGTTTGGATGAGTAAAAACAATTAAGATTTTCATGACCGTTCTCCTTTTATATAGACATCAAGCATATGCTCAATGTTAGTCTGGATGGCTTTGTTGTCAAGGTCACGTCCAATGGGACTGTTCGCCAAAACAGCAAGACCTGAAATAAAACTCCAAAAGTGAAACAGTGTTTCAGCTTCGCTGTTGGTAAAGCCTTCCTCCTTACGAAGCTCTAAAACAATCCGTTTAAATGCAGCGAATCCTGGCAAATCAGAATCCAGCGAAATAGTATCCTGAGTGACTTTCATATACTTAAAAGGAAATTTAATAAAGAGGGCTTCAAAGAAATAGGGGTAATCCTTCGCAAAGATGATGAAGTTAAATCCCATTTGGGCCAGTTGATTTCGTGCATAAGCCTTCCAATCGATCTTTTTTTGGATCTCTTGGTTGAGAAAAGCAGAAAGGCGTTTTAAAACGACTTTTAAATAGTTTTCTTTACTTTCAAAATGCCGGTAAGGAGTGCCGTGAGTAACACCGCAGGATTTAGCGACAGTCCTCAGTGATAGCTGGTCGATACCATGGTCTTCAATCTCTTTAATCCCCGTCTGGATCAGTCTTTCTTTTAACTCTGCCGTATTTCGTTTCATTTTTTGCCTCAAAAAGTATACACTGTCTACTTTTTCTTGTCAATATTTCCTGTTTAGAAAAATTTCAGTAAAAAATTACCTTGATTTGAAAGGTGATTCTTCTTTATTAAATAAGTAAGCTAATTTGAAAAACAACAAGTCTCTTATCGCTGGATAAACTCTGATTTGAGCACAATGGTTTTTTTCTCTTCAGATAAAACCTGCTCGAAACTTTCCTGACCCAGCTGATAGGACTTTGTTGTATATGGTAGAGAGACCCAAGAGCCGTCCAGCCAGCATGTTTTCTTGCCCCATGATGAAGGGGAGCTGTTTTCCAGCTTCTTCATAAGCCTGCATAAAGCCTGCTGCCATGTCATCTCCATTTGAATACAGTCAATCTCCGGGTGGTTCCATAGTTCCTGAGCTTTCTGATAAGCATCCTCTTCTATCGTAACTCCTTCGATAATCACCGGTTCATGTTCCGATCCGTAGACTTCATCATAAGCCTCTCTGACCATACGATAGGTGGAACTGCGTTTGTCTTTACGAGTGAAAACAAGGGCTAAATGCTGATAACCCAGTTCTTTCAACCAGCGAAAAGCTTCTCTACAAGCTGGTTTGCGATCCACATAGACACTACTCAGTTGAGAATGATTTACCGTTTCTAAGCAGACAATATTTCCGTACTTAGCATAGGAAGCAATGGTTTCCAAACCTATGCTTCGTGAGGTGAAAATCAAATGATCAAAAGCCTGACCTCGCAATTGTTCCAGGTACTGAAGCTCTAGTTCTTTGTCATACTGAGACGGCAAAAGCAGCAAATTATAGGCACTTCTCTGCGCTTGATCCAACATACCGTTGATGAGCTTGGTAAAATAAGTGTGACGCACATGAGGAATGACTACACCCACTTTATAAGTGTTGCCCAAACTCAGTTCTTTTGCGACTAGATTTGGAGTATAGTCTAGTTCTCTGACAATTTGCAGGATTTTCTCCCGTGCCTCGTCTGACACATATGGGGGATTGTTGAGCACGCGCGATACACTAGACACCGAATAGCCACTCAACTCCGCTATTTCTCGAATATTGGTCATTGAGTTCCTTTCTGATTTTCAACACTTAACTGACGAGATACCTGTGAATTCCGTAACCAACTCCGTCCTCATCGTTACTCTTGGTAATTTTAAAAGCATGTGCCTTCACATCCTTAAAGGCATTGGCCATGACAATCGGAAAACCAACCATTTCTAGCATCGGAATGTCATTGTGACCGTCACCAAAGGCAGCCGTTTCTTCTTTTTTTAGATTTTCTTTCCAACTAATGTAATCAATCCCTGATGATTTTCGAGCTTCTTTGCTAGTGATTTCTAAATAAAACCGACCAGAACGCAGAATTGTAACACTAGTTAGTCCTAGACTATTCAGATAAGTCTGCAAATCTTGCATTTCTTCCTCTTCAAAGCTAATCATCATGATTTTAAACAGATTATCACAAGCTGAAAGAAAACAATCTTCATCATGAACCTGAGTCGGTGCCTGATGAGTCAAGTCGTATTCGTAACGAATCCCTTCATCTACTGTATCACAATACCAATGATTCAAGTCATAATAACTGAGACTGACCTGTGGAAAATGCTGCCGCACAGCCTGTAAAATCGTTGCCGCAGTCTGCTTGAAAATAATCTTGATGTGCAGCGGACGAATTTGATGATTGACAATCTCATAAATTAAACCACCATTAAAGCCCACTTGCGGAACTTGCAAATCCAACAATTCAATAGCCTCACGCATCTCCATTGGCGCACGCGTAGAGACCAGCGTAATCGGAATAGCTGCTCTGCGAATGCGTCTGGCATTCCTTTCGGAAACTTGCCCCTTTGAATTTAAAAGCGCCCCATCCATATCAGTAAAAATACGTTTAATCGTTCTTGTTTGCATGATTTTTCTCTCCTTTTCTTTATGGATTTGCGCTCCACTCCGAGTTCAAATCTTATTTCTTCGCTAGCTTGACTTCATTGTACAATCTGGAACGAGTTCCATGTCAAGAGGAAAATGAAAAAAAGTGAATTAAATTTTTTAGAGGTAGCAAAAAAGGATTCCAAATGTTATCAGAATCCTCATTTTTCTTTTATTTCGCAACAATATTCACCAATTTAGGTAGCTCCAACAGCTTGAAACGTTATTGAAGGTTGCAGATAAGGCTAACAGAACCTATGACTTGACAACAATATTAACAAGTTTGTTAGGGACTACAATCACCTTAACCACTTGTTTTTCAGCGATTTCAGACTGGATTTTTTCATTGGTAAGGGCAAGCTTTTCAAGCTCTTCACGGCTTGAGTCTTTTGCGACCACAAGTTTCGCACGAACCTTCCCCTTGATTTGCACGACAATTTCAACCTCATCTTCAACGAGTTTTGCTTCATCCCATGTTGGCCAAGGAACGTATGAAATTGATTCACCTGATTGTGTCAATGTTTGCCACAATTCTTCAGAAAGGTGTGGTGCAAATGGTGCTAACAATTGTACAAAACCTTTAGCGTAGCCAACAAAGAGTTTGTCTTCTTTATTGGCAGCGTTGACGAATACCATCAATTGAGCAATGGCTGTGTTAAACTTGAGTTCCTCAAGCTGCTCGGTCACTGCCTTGACTGTCTGGTTGTAGACTTTATCAAGTGCGCCACTGTTTTCTGCAACAATTTCTTTTGTTGTCAACAAGCGATAGACGCGGTCGAGGAATTTACGTGAGCCTTCAAGACCTTCTTCAGACCATGCGATTGAGGCATCAAGTGGTCCCATGAACATTTCGTACACTCGAAGTGTGTCTGCACCATAACGTTCAACCACATCGTCAGGGTTCACAACGTTTTTTAGTGATTTAGACATTTTCGCTGGTGCTTGTTCAAGTTCTTCACCAGTTTCAATGTGGAAGAATGAACCATCACGTTTTTCAACTTTATCAGTTGCCACAAGTGCACCACGGTGGTCGCGGTAGCTTGTTCCTAAAATCATCCCTTGGTTAAAGAGTCTTTGGAATGGTTCTTTGGTTGAAACGACACCTAAATCATAAAGGAATTTGTGCCAGAAACGAGCATAAAGAAGGTGAAGCACTGCATGTTCTGCACCACCAATGTAAATGTCAACCGGCAGCCAAGCCTTGAGTAATTCTTCATCAGCTAATTTTTCATCGTTGTGTGGGTCGATATAGCGAAGATAATACCAGCTAGAGCCTGCCCATTGTGGCATTGTGTTTGTTTCACGGCGACCTTTCATCCCATCTTCACGCGTCACTTCCAGCCAATCGGTCAAGTTAGCAAGTGGGCTTTCACCTGTACCTGAAGGTTTGATGTCTTTGGTTACTGGCAATACAAGCGGCAATTGCTCTTCTGGAACAGCTGTTGTTGTGCCGTCTTCCCAATGGATGATTGGGATTGGTTCACCCCAATAACGTTGACGTGAGAAGAGCCAGTCACGCAAGCGGTAAGTCACTTTCTTGTTACCAACGCCTTCTGCTTCCAGCCAGTCAACCATTTTATCGATAGCTTGTGCTTTATCAAGGCCGTCTAAGAAGCCAGAATTGATGTGAAGACCGTCTTCTGTGAAAGCTCCTTCCTCAACATTTCCGCCTTCAAGAACTGGAATGATTTCCAAATGAAATTGCTTGGCAAATTCCCAGTCACGTGTATCGTGAGCAGGAACCGCCATGATAGCACCAGTACCGTAGCTTACAAGAACATAGTCTGCAATCCAGATTGGGATTTCCTTGCCATTTACTGGATTAATGGCATAGCTACCAGTCCAGACACCTGTTTTTTCTTTAGCAAGGTCTGTACGAGCAAGGTCAGATTTAAGGCTTGCTTGATGTTTGTAGTCAGCAACAGCTTGCGCTTGTTCTGGTGTTGTAATCACATCAACAAGTGGGTGTTCAGGCGCTAAAACAGCATAAGTCGCACCAAAGAGGGTATCTGGGCGAGTGGTAAAGACAGTGAAATCTTTATCAGTATCCTTAATTTTAAAGGTAACATTGGCACCAGTTGATTTACCAATCCAGTTACGCTGCATGTCCTTGATAGACTCTGGCCAATCAAGGTCTTCTAAATCTTCGAGCAGACGTTCAGCATAAGCTGTGATTTTCAGCATCCATTGGCGCATTGGTTTACGAACAACTGGGTAACCACCACGTTCAGATGTTCCGTCAGGAAGCACTTCTTCGTTAGCGATGGCTGTACCTAGTTCTTCAACCCAGTTAACTGGCACTTCAGCTTCGTATGCCAACCCTTTTTCATATAATTTTGTGAAAATCCACTGAGTCCATTTGTAGTAGTTAGGATCCGTTGTGTTCACTTCACGATCCCAGTCATAAGAGAAACCCAGTGCATTGATTTGGCGTTTGAAGTTGGCAATATTTTCCGCCGTGAATTCAGCAGGGTCATTACCTGTATCCATTGCGTATTGCTCGGCAGGAAGTCCGAAAGCATCCCAGCCCATTGGGTGAAGAACGTTGTAGCCTTGAGCACGTTTGTAGCGGCTAAGAATATCAGTCGCCGTATAGCCTTCTGGGTGTCCTACGTGAAGACCAGCTCCAGACGGGTAAGGGAACATATCCAACGCATAAAAATTTGGTTTATCATCGTCTGTTCCTGTTTTAAACGTATGATTTTCCGCCCAATAATTTTGCCATTTTTTTTCAATTGATTTGTGATTATAAAAAGTCATTGATTCACTCCAATTTTGTGATGTTATTATTATACCATTTTTAGGCGATTTTAAAAGGCATAATTAAGGAAAGTCTGTTTCTATATTCTCAAACACAAAAAAACAGCTGGTCATTCGGTACTGCACCCCAATAATGGGACAGAAGCCCCCTTTTTTAGGCGGCCCGTTTTCTGTAATCTACAGGAGACCGGTCGTTTCATCTCTGTTGAATTCTAGTTTCATTATAAAATATGATGTAAGATTAACAATATCTGTTCTACTATCTTTGGTTAAGTTTCTCCAGTTATGGAGATAGAAGGTTTCAGACTTTAGGACAGAATGAAACCATTCGATACAGGCATTATCCGCTGGTGTTCCCTTACGGGACATAGAGCGGATAATGTCTTTTTCTGTGCAAGCCTGGTAATATGCTTTTGAGGTGTAGACAGAGCCCTGATCGCTGTGCAAGAGCGCTCCTTGAGACACATTCAGTTGGTTCAAAGTATCCAACACAAAGTCCGTATCCTGACAATATGAGATGGTATAAGCCACAATTTCACGATTATAGAGATCCATGATAGAGGAAAGGTAGAGTTTACAGTTTCCAAAGTAGAGGTAGGTCATGTCTGTGACTAGCTTCTCCAGTGACTTTTCTGCTTTAAAATCACGGTCTAGCTTATTCTCTGTTACATAGTAGGGCTTACCTAGATTTGGCACCTTCTTAGGACGGGCACGACAGAGCCAACCATTCTCCTTCATGATACGATAAACTTTCTTATGATTGACAACTAGTCCATGAATTTTCTAAAGCAATCGAGTGATGGTACGATAGCCGTAGATAAACTGATTTTCCATACAGATTCGCTCTATTTTTTCTACAACCTCGTCCCTTTTCTTAGGTTTTTCACCTTCTGCTTTCCAACGGTAGAAAGTGGATCGTTTGATACCGAAACAGTCCAGAATGACGGATACTGGGCAGACGTTTTTGTATTCTTCCACCAGCTTGATAAGACTTACTGTGTCAATGACCTTACCAAGCTCCGATACTTTTTTAGCAATTCCACCTGTAGTAGGCGTAGTTGTTCCACTTCAGATAGCTGTTCCATTCCTTTACCGTAGGTATATTGTTTCCCCACAGGTTGGTGGAAACGGTGCAGTTCATCATTCTGATACCATCGCCACCAGGTTTTGACCTGACTAACATTTTTGATGCCCAGAGTCTCCATGATAACCTTATTGGACTTACCTGCTTTCTTCATTTCTATACAGGCTAACTTAGTTTCTACCGAATACGCTTTTTTGACCATAACAAAACACTCCTGTTTCTAGTTTACTAGATTTCAACAGGAGAGTTTTTCTTGTGTCTCATTTTATGGGGCTAGTGCCTTCCAACTGGTTTTAAGTAAAGTGAACCATTACCAAATAATCACGCGGTCTTCTGGTTTGCGCCACATGCCATCGCCTTCTTTAACATCAAAAGTCGTAAAGAAATCATCAAAGTTTGGCAATTGAACATTTGTCCGAAGTTTGCCGGGAGCATGCACGTCCACGCTGGCTAACATTTGCATGTATTCTGGACGAGCTTTCATGCGCCAGATACGGGCAAAATTAGTAAAGAATTCTTCTGCAGAGAAGTCTGCTTCTTTCTTAGCGGCTTCCAGTGCTGCCGCAATACCACCAAGGTCTGCAATATTTTCTGAAACAGTTAGTTTCCCATTGACTTTAGCACCGTAAGAATCCTGTCCGTCAAATTGCTCAATCACCTTTTGAGTACGTGCTTGAAAGGCCTCGTAATCTTCTAGCTTCCACCAATTGTTCAAACTTCCGTGTTCGTCAAATGAAGCTCCATTTGAGTCAAAGGCATGAGAAATTTCATGAGCAATCACCGCACCGATACCGCCATAGTTGGCTGATGAAGATTGATGTAAATCATAAAATGGCGCTTGGAGAATAGCTGCTGGGAACACAATTTGATTTTGCTGTGGGTCATAATACGCGTTGACCATATGAGCTGGCATGTGCCATTCACTGCGATCCACTTCCTTGTTCCACTTGCTCCATGTATGCGCAATAGAAATTTTTGCTAAGTTTCGAGTATTTTCAACTAAGCTCAAATTCTCATCAATCACTTTTTTCTCATAGGTTTCTGGCAATTTCTCTGGATAGCCGATATGCGGTGTGATGACATTGAGCTTGACAATCGCTTTGTCACGTGTTTCCTTAGCGAGCCAATCCGCCGTTTCCAGACGCGACTTATAAACATCAATCATAGCAGCAACTTTGTGCTCTACATCTGCTTTTGCTTCAGGTGAGAATTTTTCTCCCGCATACCACAAACCAAGTGCTTGGTTATATGGACCTTGCGCTAGCTGGTAAGCTGCCTTTTCTTTTGGACGAGGTTCTGGAACACCTGAGATAGCGCGTGCATAGGTACCTGAAAGGACACGAATTTCTTCAGTGAGCAAAGAAGTCCATGCTCCAGTAGAGAATAACTTCAGTGCCGCATGCAAATGCTCCCAATTCTTTTCTGAATAATATTCCGCCGCAAACTCTTTCCAGAAGCGCTCTTGCGGAACAATCACCTTGTCTGGGATTTGTCCCAAAATCTCTGTAAAAATCGCATCAAGTGGCAATTCTGGAGCTAGCTTCGTGAACTCTGCCCAATCGTAAGGATGATACAATTTCACATATTCTGAACTTTCTTCATTAGAGAGGACATACTTGGCTAATTTAGCATCCAATTCCAGATATTTATCCAAAATATCTTTTGTTTCCTCTGCCGAAAAGCCAAATTTAGGCAACAATTCTTCCTGCATTTTCCGCCAGATTGCCAGCAATTCCTTGCCTTTTTCATTTCCTTCTTCATAGTAGGTTGTATCTGGCAAAATGATTCCAGGCGCATCGGCCCAGAGAACATTCATTTGCGCATTCATAAAGTCTGGAGCAACATCAAAAGTAAAGAAATTTGGCTTTCCAGCCATTTCATATTCAGCAATCTTATCTGCAAATTCCTTAAAAGAGCCAAGCGCTTTATATTCTTCCACAAGCGGCATCGCTGGAGCAACTCCTGCTTGTTCCCGTCCGTCAAAATCTGCCACCAAACGATGGTATTTCACAAAATTTTGCAAGATTGGATCATCCGGTACATCTTGACCTGCTAACCATTTATCAGTTGTAGCTAGCATCAATTTTTCAATATCTTGATCCAGATCCATAAATCCACCTGTCATAGGCTTGTCATCAGGAATAACTGCTGTTTTTTCCCATTCACCATTAACATAGTCAAAAAAATCATCTTGTAAACGTGTCATCTTGTTCTCGCTTTCATTGTTTTATCTTAATCCTATCAAAAAAGTTCTGAATAATCAAACTTTTATCAAAAGGGAGTTTTCTGGCAAACCTTGCTTCTGATTTTTCTTAAAAATTCTAAAAATTAACTTGACTTAATTTTTATTTTAATGTATATTAACAGTAGGGGTGTATAAAAATGATACGTATCGAAAATTTAAGTGTCTCTTATCAGGAGACACTTGCTCTCAATCAGATTTCTTTGGAAATCCAAGGCCCAACTATCATGGGAGTTATCGGTCCAAACGGAGCTGGCAAATCCACCCTTTTAAAAGGGATGTTGGGCATCATTGACCACGCTGGACAAACTTATCTTGATGATAAAGAATTCTCAAAAGTACTTAGCCATGTAGCTTATGTGGAACAAAAAGTTCACATTGATTACAACTTTCCTATCAAAGTAAAAGAATGTGTGTCGCTTGGACTGTATCCAAAAGTGAAATTGTTTCACAGACTAAAAAGCACAGACTGGGACAAGGTGACAAATGCGCTGCGCATTGTCGGCTTAGAGGATTATGCTGAACGCCAAATCAGCCAATTATCAGGAGGGCAATTTCAACGGGTCTTGATTGCGCGCTGTCTGGTACAAGAAGCAGACTGTATCTTTCTAGATGAACCATTTGTCGGGATTGATTCAATCAGCGAAGAAATTATCATGACAACGCTACGCAATCTAAAAGAACAAGGAAAAACGATTCTCATCGTCCACCATGACTTAGGAAAAGTCCCACATTACTTTGATCAAGTTTTAATTTTGAATAAAGAACTCATTGCCATTGGGGAAACTTCATCAACTTTCACAGAAGAAAACTTGAAAAAAGCCTATGGCTCTCAGCTTTTTGTGAATGGAGGTCTCTAATATGTTTTCAGAATTTATTGATGGACTACAAAATTTCCATTTTCTACAAAATGCACTGATTACGGCCATTGTCATCGGGATTGTTGCTGGAGCAGTTGGCTGCTTCATTATCCTAAGAGGCATGTCCTTGATGGGCGATGCCATTTCACACGCAGTCTTGCCAGGAGTTGCACTCTCCTTTATTTTAGGAATCAACTTCTTTATCGGAGCCATTGTTTTTGGACTTTTAGCTTCGGTCATTATTACTTATATTAAAGGGAATTCAATTATCAAAAGTGATACTGCCATTGGAATAACTTTTAGCTCCTTTTTAGCTCTTGGAGTCATCTTGATCGGGGTTGCGAATAGTTCAACTGACCTTTTCCATATTCTTTTTGGGAATATCTTGGCCGTACAAGACATCGACATGTGGATTACAATCGGTGTCGGAATCGCTGTCCTGATTGTCATTGGAATGTTCTTCAAAGAATTATTGATTACATCTTTCGATCCACTTCTGGCAAAAGCGATGGGGATGCCAGTCAACTTTTATCATTATCTCTTAATGATTCTCTTGACGCTGGTTGCAGTTACAGCTATGCAAAGCGTGGGAACAATTTTGATTGTTGCCATGCTGATTACACCTGCTGCTACGGCTTATCTTTACGCTAACAGTCTTAAAACAATGATTATCTTGTCTTCTAGCTTGGGGGCAATTGCATCTGTCTTAGGACTCTTCATTGGCTATACCTTTAATGTTGCGGCCGGCTCAAGTATTGTACTGACATCTGCCATTATCTTTGCCATTAGTTTCTTTATCGCTCCAAAACAACGATTTAACAAACTAAAAAATAAACCCAAGCTAAAATAAAATTAGTATTTCATTTATTAAAGGAGAACCTTATATGAAAAAATTAGGTTTTATCGCCGTTCTGTTTTTGGCTGTCGTAGGACTCTTTGCCTGCGCTGGTCAAAAAGGAACTTCTACCAAGAATTCAAAATTGAATGTTGTTGCTACCAACTCGATCATCGCTGATATTACAAAAAATATCGCCGGTGATAAAATCAATCTGCACAGTATCGTTCCTGTCGGAAAAGATCCACATGAATACGAACCATTACCAGAAGATGTGAAAAAAACATCAAAAGCTGATTTGATTTTCTACAATGGTATCAATTTGGAAACCGGCGGAAATGCTTGGTTTACAAAATTAGTTAAAAATGCGAAAAAGACTGAAAACAAAGATTACTATGCTGTAAGTGACGGTGTTGAGGTCATCTATCTTGAAGGTCAAAGCGAAAAAGGAAAAGAAGACCCACACGCTTGGCTCAATCTTGAAAACGGAGTTATCTATGCAAAAAATATTGCAAAACGGTTGATTGAAAAAGATCCTAAAAATAAAGAAACTTACGAAAAGAATTTGAAAGCCTACACTGCAAAACTCGAATCATTAGACAAGGAAGCAAAAGCAAAATTCAACAACATTCCTGCTGAAAAGAAAATGATTGTTACCAGCGAAGGTTGCTTCAAATACTTCTCTAAAGCCTACGGCGTGCCATCTGCTTACATCTGGGAAATCAACACAGAAGAAGAAGGAACTCCAGACCAAATCAAAACATTGGTTGAAAAACTTCGTAAAACAAAAGTGCCATCACTCTTTGTTGAAAGTAGTGTTGATGACCGTCCAATGAAGACTGTTTCAAAAGATACAAAAATTCCAATTTATGCCAAGATTTTCACTGATTCAATCGCTGAAAAAGGTGAAAAAGGAGATAGCTACTACGATATGATGAAATGGAACTTAGATAAGATTTCAGAAGGTCTTAGCAAATAAGAAATGGAAAAAGGAGCCGGAATTGATTGCCAGTTCCTTTTTACTTGAAATTCTTCTTGAATAATAAGCCTTTCATTCTCTGAAACAAGCGGTTATCTGCTGTATTCTTAAGTTATTTTTGATATACTAGTAAGATAAGGAGTAAAAGGACAACATGACCCCAAACAAAGAAGATTACCTCAAATGTATTTATGAGATTGGTACGCATACTCAAAAAATTACAAATAAAGAAATTGCCGCCCAAATGCAGGTATCTCCCCCAGCTGTTACAGAAATGATTAAAAAGATGAAAGCCGAAAAATTGATTGTAAAAGATAAAACAAGCGGTTATTTACTGACAGATCTTGGTTTACATCTTGTTTCTGAGCTATATCGCAAGCACCGACTCATCGAGGCTTTCCTCGTACATGATTTGGGATATACGACTGATCAAATCCATGAAGAAGCGGAAGTCTTAGAACACACCGTTTCAGAATTATTTGTCGAGCGCTTAGAAAAAATGCTGAATTTCCCAGAAACCTGTCCCCACGGCGGAACCATTCCTGCAAAAGGTGAATTATTGGTCGAAAAATACCAATTGACTTTAGATCAAGTCGAAAATGCTGGGATCTATCGTTTAACACGAGTTCACGATGAATTTGAATTATTAAAATATTTGGAAAAACACGATTTACATCTGGGAGATACGCTGATTCTGGAGCAATACGATCCTTACGCTCAACTGTATGCGCTCAAGGTCAATGGAAAAGAGCTGCAAGTCAACTCTGCTATCGCTCAACAGCTTTATGTGGAAAAAATATAAAAGGAAGTCGAAACTGATAACATTAACACATTGGAGACTGCTCAATGCGTATTGAGTTTTATCCTAGAAAGCAAACAAGTCTGGAACAGTTTTGTCCAGACTCGTTTTTATTTATCATTTTCTCAACGATTCTTCGTATCTAACACAATCGTCACCGGTCCGTCATTGACTAACTCAACCTGCATATCAGCTGCGAAAACACCTGTTTTAACAGGTATTTCTCGACCTAGCAATTCGTTAAAATCATCATACAATTGACTAGCCAAGTCTGGTTGAGCAGCGCCTGTAAAAGCTGGACGATTCCCTTTTTTTGTATCTGCGTAAAGGGTAAATTGAGAAATAGAGAGAATTTCTCCTTTCACATCTTTGACAGATAAATTCATTTTATCTTCTTTATCTGAAAAAATCCGCATATTGGCAATTTTTCTTGCTGCATATTCTACATCTTCTTGAGAATCATCTGGTGCTACACCGACTAGTAACAGCAGGCCTTGCTGAATTTGATTGTAAAGTTCGCTATCAATCGATACCGAAGCCCGCTTCACACGCTGAATCACTATTTTCATTGTTGAACTTCCTAATTTCCGTTACATTTTGTGAATTAATTCGCAAAAACGCAATTCTAGCAAAACATTTCCGCTCTGCTGTTCTCACCTAGCCATTTGTCCGTTTGACAGAATAAACTTCAGGCACGCTCTTAATCTTATCTACAACTGTTGTGAGCATAGATAAATTAGCGATTCCGAAAGAAACATGGATGTTGGCAAATTTCATATCCTTCGTTGGCTGTGCATTGACAGTGGAGATATTTTTGGTTGTATTGGACAAAACTTGCAGCACATCGTTCAAAAGACCTGCTCGATTCAAACCATAAATATCAATATGCGCTGTGTATTCCTTCGTAGAGGTATTTTCTTCCCATTCGACATCAATCAAGCGCTGTTCATAATTTTCCTGCGCCCGCAGATTCATACAGTCCTTACGGTGAATCGCCACCCCACGACCTTTGGTAATATACCCGACAATCTCGTCACCAGGAACTGGATTGCAACATTTGGCAATCCGTATCAAAAGCCCCGACGCACCTTGGATAATAACGCCGCCCTCATGCTTGACTTTCAGCGTTTCTTTATTCTCACGCTTCACTTCGCCGCCCTTGACAAGCTCTTCTGCTTCAGCTCTCGCTTTAGCGCGCTCTTCCTCACGGCGTTCTTTTTCTGTCAAACGGTTAAAAATAGAAATCGCACCAATCTCACCAAAACCAATCGCCGCAAAAAGAGCTTCTTCTGTTTTGTAACTCGTTTTTTGCAGGACTTCTTCCATGTGTTTTTTGTCCATGTATTTATTGGCTACATAGCCATGTTCTTGGAATTGTGCCTGTAAGAGTTCGCGCCCTTTAGAAATGGACAATTCCTTGTCTTGGTTTTTGAAAAATTGACGAATCTTATTGCGAGCCTTGCTTGTTTTTACAACATTTATCCAGTCGCGACTCGGTCCAAAGGAATTGGAGCTGGTGATAATCTCGACCTGATCCCCTGTTTTTAACTTTGTAGTCAGCGGCACCATGCGACCATTGACCTTGGCACCAACCGCCTTTTCACCAACTTTAGTATGGATTTCATAAGCAAAATCAATCGGTCCAGAGTCTTTTGGCAACGAGCGGACAGCTCCGTCCGGTGTAAAGACATAGATTTCCTCAGCAAGGTAATTTTCTTTGACAGAATCCACAAAATCCTGTGCATCATTAGACTGGTCTTGGAGTTCCATCATCTCCTTGATCCAATTCATCCCAATCGCAGATTCTTTGCTATCCACTTGACCTTTAATGCCTTTTTTATAAGCCCAGTGAGCGGCAACCCCGTATTCAGCCACTTCGTGCATCTCTTTCGTCCGAATTTGAAACTCAATCGGACCTTTAGGTCCATAAACGGTGGTGTGGATAGACTGATAACCGTTCGCTTTGCGATTGGCGATATAGTCTTTGAAACGCCCAGGCATGGGGCGCCAAAGTTCATGAATGTAGCCCAGCATAGCGTACACATCACTTTGCGTATCTAAAATGCAGCGAATGGCAATCAGGTCATAAATTTCATCAAAGCGCTTTTTCTTGTCTTGCATTTTGCGATAAATGGAATAAATATGTTTTGGACGACCGTAAATTTCCCCATGAAGATTACGCTCAGACGCATAGGTTTCAATCTTATGAACCACTTCGTCCACTAACTCCTCACGTTCCCGACGTTTTTCCTTCATCAAGTGAGAAATCTTATAAAACTCTGTCGGATTCAAATATCGAAAAGCTAAATCTTCCAATTCCCATTTGACGCTCGAAATCCCCAAGCGATGAGCCAACGGAGCATAAATTTCCATGGTTTCACGTGAGATACGTTCCTGCTTGTCTTTGCGCAGATGCTTGAGCGTTCGCATATTGTGCAAACGATCCGCCAGCTTGACCAAAATGACACGGATATCCTTGGACATCGCCATTAGCATTTTGCGGTGGTTTTCAGCCAACTGTTCCTCGTGAGACATATACTTGACTTTACCAAGTTTGGTCACACCATCTACAATCACGCGCACATCATGTCCAAATTCGCCTTCCAAATCGTCCAAAGTTGCAGCTGTGTCTTCTACAACATCATGTAAAAAACCGCAAGCGACACTGACCGCATCCAACTTTAGCTTAGCTAAAATCCCTGCCACTTGAATCGGGTGGATGATATAGGGCTCCCCTGATTGGCGAAATTGCCCTCTATGTCGATCTACTGCATAGAATAGAGCTTTTTGAACCAAGACAACATCTTCTGATGATAAATACTTTCTAGTAAGAGCGACCACTTGATCGCCCGTCAAATTCACTTCTTTTGGCATTTTCTCTCTCCAGTTCTTCCTACCATTTTATCATTTTTAGACCGATATGAAAACAAGGAAACACAGAAGAATGCAAAGCTTCTGTGAGAAATGGTCGATTTTTTTCAAACTGCGATTACATATAAGCCATATCCAGTAAATAGCAATTACCCTAAGTTTAGAAAAAGCCCGCCTTAAATAGGCGGGTTGTGATGGAAGAGGTGATGCTTTTCTGCATGTAGCATATCTCCGATAAATTCAACATAAGCATAAATGAGATAGCAAGCTGATACAACACCTAAAATAGCAATAAACAGCTCAAATAAGGTAGATAAAGACATGATGAACCTCCTCTCCTTACCAAGCAAAAGCAGTTTTCGCAATCTAGCCAGCAGATTTGTTTCCGTGCTTCCATCCTTTCTAGCTAAACTAGATATTTCACTTATATTATACCAAAGTTAAGAGTTAAGAACAATAGAAATGAGCTTGATCAATGAAACTTTCCGGCTACATCAACTCTGTCAAAACACTAACTGCACTTAATGCGTAAAGCGGAGCTGTCTCTGTCCGCAAGATACGTGGACCCAGTCCTGCCAGTATCGCTCCTGTATCTTCCAATGTGGCAATTTCTGCTGGAGACAGACCGCCTTCTGGACCAAAAACAAATAAAATCCGACTTCCTTTTTTGAGTCCTGTCACAGCCTTGACCAAAGCAGCAGACTCTCCCTCTTTAGCAGATTCTTCATAGGCTACAATGACGCAGTCAAACTGACTCAAACAATCTAAAAAATCAACTTTCTTCTCAAAAAGTCGGACTTCTGGAATCAGATTGCGCTTGCTTTGCTCGGCTGCTCCAAGAGCAATTTTCTCCAATTTCTCACTCTTTTTAGCCAGTTTTTTGCCGTCCCACTTGGCAACAGACCAGTCTGCCGGAAAGGCCCAGATAGCAGCTGCACCCAATTCTGTCGTTTTCTGAGCCACCCATTCCAGCTTGTCTCCCTTGGGAAAGCCAGAAGCAACCGTCACATGAAGCGGCAGCTCCGCGTTGTCTGGCAATTCTTCTACCAGATTCAACACATGGCGCTCCCTATCCGAAACTCTTGCTAGACGTTTAATGCCATCTTCAAAAACCAGCACCACTTCATCATCTTCTACCAAACGCATCACAGAAAACATATGCTTAAGGGTATCTTTATCTCTGATAATGACAGGATTTTCAACCTGCCCGTTCACAAAATATTGCTGCATCTAACCTCCTATCACTCCTGAAATCTCCTTGGTTTTCTTAAAAACACAGGCATTCCACTCGCCCTGAATCATGTGGGTCTCAAGGAAAAATCCAGCAGCTTCTGCTGACTCCCGCACCAGATTCCATTTCTCAGAGATAATCCCGCTCATAATCAGGTAGCCCTCATCCTTAAGCAAACCGTAAGCATCATCCGTCAGATTTACCAGAATATCTGCCAGAATATTGGCTACAATGACATCCGCCTCGATAGCAACGCCCTTGAGAAGGTCGCCAGCTGCTACGTGAATATTTTCAGTCCCAGCATTCAGCGCAATATTTTCCTGAGCAACACGGACAGCCACATCGTCTAAGTCATAGGCGAAAATCTCCTTGGCACCCAAGAGAGAGCTAGCAATAGAGAGAACGCCAGAGCCAGTGCCTACGTCCAGCACGATTTCTCCGCTCCGCAAGACCTGCTCCAAAGCAAAGAGACTCATCTTGGTGGTCGGATGAGTGCCCGTTCCAAAGGCCATACCGGGATCTAGCTTGATGACCTTTTCACTCGGACCAGCCTCATAGTCCGTCCAAGACGGCACAATAGTTAAATCATGTGTAATGCGAGCCGGTTCAAAATATTTTTTCCAATTGTCCGCCCAATCTTCCTCCTCCAGCTGCTGAGTGGTTAACTGGGTTTCTCCAATCTCCAAACCAAAATCCCTAAGCTGCGCCAACCGCTCTTTCACTTCCTGACGAATCATTTCAAGATTCGCTGTTTCTGGGTAATAAGCCGTAATGGCAACCGTATTCAGCTGCTCTACCTGAGGCAGCACCTCCCCAAAAGGACCAGCTTCCCCCAGATAATCCGCACTGTCATCAATCGCCACACCTTGACTGCCTAAATCAATCAGAATATTACTGACTGCTTCTTCCGCCTCACGGCTGACCGTAATAGTTAGTTCTTGCCAAGTGTTCATGTGTCATTCCTTTCTTTTAATACTCTTCGTCATATAAACCATATCCATACCCTCTTGCTCTGGTTCAGTATGCGTTTGATGATAGCCGCATTTTTCATAAAATTTGACCATAGGCTCATCTTGGAAAACCGTACACAAATCCCACTGAGTAATCGTCGGAAATCTTTTCTCTAGCAGGCGAATCCCTTCGTAGCCATAGCTTTTTCGCTGATATTGAGGTAAAATCGCAGCTGTACCAAGCCAACCTTTTGTTCGCTCATCGTTGGTTTGCAAGCGAAGAAAGCCAACAATTTCCTCATCATCTTTGACAAAATAGTAAAAACTATTAAGACGTTCCACCAACTTCCACTTAATCCGCTCCCTATCTTCCAGATAAGGATCATACTGGTCATGATATTTTTCGTAGACAGCTTTAAAACTAGCACGTTGAATACTGATAATGGTTTCTAAATCTGTAGCTTCTGCTTGTTCTATATGAATCATCTCTGCACCTCCAAATAATCTCCCAATCTACTTTTCAACTGCGGGATGACGTTTTCATCCGCTAATAATTCTTCTATATTTACTAATTTGTAGCCCTGTCCTTCGTCACCAAAGACAATCTGATCTATCAGTTCTTGACAGATAGAAGCCACCATGAAAACAGAAACTTTCTCAGGATGAACAAAGCCTTGATAACATTTGACCCATGTAATGGATTCCTCTTTGAGTTCAATGCCCAGCTCCTCAAAGACTTCTCTTCTAATGCACTCAAAAGGTGTCTCGTCCTTTTCTCTCCCACCGCCGGGAAAATCCCACATATTCGGGTAAGGAATAGTCGAAATATCGTCTCTTAAAATGGTTAAAATTGTATCGCCATGCAGCAAAGCAATTTTACAGCCTGAGAAATCAAACGTTTGATGCAAAACAGTCATATCGCTCATTCTTACCTTCCTCCGTACAATTAGTCGTCTTTTTAGACACCCTTGTGTTTTAGTACCTCGGATATGGATAAAATTCCGTCTCCGTCAGCCCTACTCTACCTTTTTCAAAAGCTTCATTATTCCAGACAATTTCAAATTCTTCTGCCGCTGAATCTGCCAGAAAGTCCATGAGAGCATCGAATCCCTCTTCGGCCGTCTGCTTCAAAAAGTCTACAAAGTAGGTCAAGAATTCACGAGACAAACCTTTTTTTGGCTCGTAAGGGACAACTGTTAGATAGTCCTCTGTTTCAAAGTGCGACTTAGCAGGATTATAAAAGAGAACGCTTTCTTCAAAGAAAATGTCTTCTGTGCTACTTTCTCCATCCACATCTAACAGTTCGATGCCATTTGCATTTTGTACTTCTAAGAGAAAAGACACTTCTACGGCATGATTCTTCTTATCCCAATTGATTTCATAGTCAAATGGAAAACATTTCTCCATTTCTTCATCTAATATATCCAAAAATCCATATTTAACCATAGCAAGCCTCTCTCCAATCCTTTAAAATATGTTAAAATAGATACAACTATAGTAACATAAATCAGAACAGTTGAAAAGAATACCAGTAAGGAGGAAAACGTATGCCAGACAATTTAGCGATTCGCATGAGGCCTAAAAATATCAATCAGGTCATCGGTCAGAAACATCTGGTTGGCGAAGGAAAAATCATTCGTCGCATGGTGGAAGCCAATCGCCTGTCTTCCATGATTCTATATGGTCCGCCAGGGATTGGCAAGACTTCAATTGCTTCGGCTATTGCCGGAACTACTAAATTTGCTTTTCGGACCTTTAATGCTACTGTTGATAGTAAGAAGCGTCTGCAAGAGATTGCGGAAGAAGCCAAATTCTCTGGTGGTTTGGTGCTGCTGTTAGACGAGATTCATCGCTTGGACAAGACCAAACAGGACTTCCTCCTACCTCTCTTGGAAAACGGTCTGGTCATCATGATTGGCGCCACAACAGAAAATCCCTTTTTCTCCGTCACTCCCGCTATTCGCAGCCGAGTACAAATTTTCGAGTTGGAACCTCTGATAAATGATGATATTAAACAAGCCATCCAAACAGCCCTGACGGACACCGAACGAGGCTTTGACTTTCCTGTCCAGCTAGATGATGACGCTCTGGATTTCATTGCCACTTCCACGAATGGAGATCTGCGCTCAGCCTTTAATTCTCTAGATTTAGCAGTTCTCTCTACTCAAGCAGATAATACAGGCGTTCGCCATATCACTCTGGATATTATGGAAAACAGCCTGCAAAAGAGCTACATCACTATGGACAAGGACGGAGACGGGCACTATGACGTTCTGTCCGCCTTACAGAAGTCTATTCGCGGGTCTGATGTCAATGCCAGTCTCCATTATGCAGCTCGCTTGATTGAAGCCGGAGACCTTCCCAGTCTTGCACGACGTCTGACGGTCATCGCTTATGAGGACATTGGTCTGGCAAACCCTGATGCTCAGATTCATACGGTGACTGCACTTGAAGCCGCTCAGAAAATCGGATTCCCAGAAGCTCGCATCATCATTGCCAACATTGTCATTGACCTAGCGCTCTCTCCTAAGTCCAACTCGGCCTACGTAGCCATGGACAAGGCGCTCTCTGACTTGCGCCAGAACGGAAATCTCGCTATCCCCCGTCATCTACGAGACGGTCATTACGTCGGAAGCAAGGAGCTGGGAAATGCGCAGGATTACAAATATCCACATAACTATCCTGGTAACTGGGTGAAACAAGATTATCTTCCTGAAAAAATAAAATATGCCGATTATTTCATTCCAAATGAAAATGGAAAGTATGAACGAGCCCTTGGCATGACTAAAAATAAGATTGATCAATTAAAAAACAACTAAAAAATCGTGGTATCGTTTGCAAAAAATCAATTTTTTCTCTTGAATTTTTCAAAAATTGTGGTATCATAATTATAGAAACGCTGTGGTGTACGACTTCACACTTAAGTGTTGACCGACTATTTTTTGTATTATTAGGGAAACAAAAGACTTCTAACAGCTTGCAGGCCGTTTCACGCGGAAGCAGCTTCAGTTAGAGCGAGTTGCCCACCTGCTTAATTGCGCGGGTTCAATACAAATCGTGAAGGTCCGGCACCAATACAGCTTTTTCTGTTGCCTCCTTAGCTCAGTTGGTAGAGCAGTGGACTCTTAATCCATGGGTCACAGGTTCGAGCCCTGTAGGGGGCATAATAAAATTTAAGTAGAAAGCCTATATGATAGGCTTTTTTGTTGTTCCCACTTATAATCTTCTAACCTTGTTATAGTTACAAAAAATAATAAAACAGCCTTTTTTGTTTCACAAAAAGCCATACTAAAATTCTCAAACTATCTATTTCCTTTCTTGACATCTCCCATCAAAAGAGTTAAAATGCTTTCATTATCAAACTATACTATATAGGGGGGTATTGAAATGAAATTTTCTAATCGTTTATTGCTATTCCTTGCAGGAGTTGTTTTTGTCCTTTTAGCACTTTTTCTATTTACAAACCCAGTAGCTAATCTTGTTGCTTACAGCTGGTGGATTGCATTTGGTTTACTGGTTGCTTCTATAGCAGCTATTTTAGGCTATTTTTCTGTACCAAAAGAGCTTCGCTCACCAGTTTATCTTTTCCAAGGGATTGTTAATCTTCTCTTAGTTCTTTACCTCGTTGCCTATGGCTTTGTGACCCTGCCGGTTGTCATTCCAACTGTTTTAGGAATTTGGTTAATTGTAGAAGCCATTATAGCTTTCTTTAAAGGCAATCGTCTGGGATTGATTTTCCCTATTATTGGCAACCATATCATGTGGATAGCGTTGCTTGCATTTTTACTAGGTCTAGTGATTCTGTTCAATCCAGTAGCTACAAGTGTCTTTGTCGTTTATGTCGTTGCCTTTGCATTTTTAGTTGCTGGCTTCACCTACATCATTGATGCTTTTCGTAAATAATCTAGTTGCTATTTCTATCGCATTCAAAAAAGCTGGGGAATCATATTGTACTGCCCCCAAAAAGTTAGACAAAAAATATTAGTGAAAGGATTTAGTTCTGTACTGCACAGGACTAAGTCCTTTTAGTTTTGTTTTAATCCGTTTATTGTTGTAATAAACAATATAAGTTGCAATAGCTTTCTCCAGCTCATCAAGCGATTGATAACTCTTCTCATAACCGTAGAACATCTCCGATTTGAGGATGCCAAAGAAGGACTCCATCATCCCATTGTCTGGACTATTGCCCTTGCGAGACATAGATGGGACAATTCCTTTCGCTTCTAAGAATTGATGATAAGACTGGTGCTGATACTGCCAGCCTTGGTCACTGTGGAGAATGGTTCCCTTGTAGGTTTCAGCAGGAAAAGCCTTGGCTAACATTGTTCTGACCTGGTTCAAGTCAGGTGAACGTGACAAGGTAAAGGCAATGATTTCACTATTATACCCATCTAAAATAGGAGACAGGTAGAGCTTTCCATTGACGTTTGGTAAGGCAAATTCGGTTACATCTGTATAGCACTTTTCGTAAGGCCTAGAGCCTTCAAACTGACGCTGAATGAGATTCTCTGCTTTCTTACCAATCTCCCCCTTGTAAGAAGAATATTTCCGTTGACGGCGAATTCGAGCTTGTAGCCCCATCACTTGCATCAATCGCTGAACTTTCTTGTGATTGATATGAAAACCACGATTTTTCAGTTCAAGATGAATTCGACGATAACCATAGTTTCCCTTATGCTCATCATAAATCAATTGAATTTCAGCTTTTAACTCTTAATCCTTGTCTGGTTTATCTAGCTGTTTTAGCTGGTAATAGTAAGTTGCACGAGAGAGTTTAGCGGTAGCTAGTAGGAAACTTAATCGGAATCCTCCCTTGACCATCTCTCTAATTGTCTCTGCTTTTCGCGCTGTAAGGCTTCGTCCCTTAAGCGTAACTCCCTCAACTTTTTTAGATAGGCATTCTCCGTTCTAAGACGCTCGTTCTCTTCTTGAAGTCGCTCTAGTTCCGTCATTTCTTCCCAAGTTTTCTTTTTCTTACGTCCCATCTTTGGTGGTCTCCCTCTTTGTTTCTCAACAATAGTATAGCCGTTTTTCTTATATTGTGCCAGCCAATTTGGGAGAGTCCCCCTGTTAGGAAGGGCAAAATCGAGAGAGACTGACAATTGAGAACGCCCTTCACAAAGAACTTGATGAAGGATTTTTTGCTTTAGTTCAGGAGAATAATAAGTCTTCTTACCTCTCTTGACAATGCCTACTCCATGCCTATCAATCAGCCGAATCAGATATTCGATCTCTGACTGATTGAGGTTAAACTGTTTTGATAATGACTTGAGAGTTGCGCCGCTTTTTCGCAAGTAATAGATTTGAACCTTGTCTTCATAACTTAATTTCATAAAAATAACATCCCAAAAGTTAGAGTTTTCTTGTCTAACTTTTGGGGTGCAGTTCAAAAATTCTCAGCTTTTCATATCTTATTTGTCACTTTTTCGCATCCCATTCTGCGTAGAATTGTTCTAAGTATTCTTCCAAAAAGTGGTGGCGGTCTATCGCTAATTGCTTAGCATAGTCTGTATTCATCAAATCTTTTAACTTCAACAACTTTTCATAAAAATGTAAAATAGCTGTTCCTTGATTACTTCGATATTCTTCTACCGTCATATCTTCTCGTGGTCGCAAGGCAGGGTCATGAATGGGTCTGCCCGTATGTCCAGAATAAGCCATAGCGCGTGCTATTCCAATCGCTCCAATCGCATCCAAACGGTCAGCGTCTTGAACAATTTTCCCCTCCAAAGTGCTGACATTCTTCTGTTGATGACCACCTTTAAATGACATCGTTGAAATAATATCCAGCACATGAGCTATTTCCGCATCTGAAGCCTGATGATTCTGTAGCCATTGCTCAACCTTTTGCAAGCCCACCTCTTCATTCTTATTTAATTTCCCATCAGCTATATCATGCAGCAAGGCAGATAGCTCACAAATAAAAGCATCTGCTTGTTCTTGTTTGGCAATTTCTACAGCATTGTTCGTGACACGCACAATATGCCACCAGTCATGCCCGCTCATCTCGTCTTTCAGTTCAGCATAAACAAAATCTCTCGCTTCTTGAAGAATTTTCGCTTGTCTATCCGTTATCATCTGTCACCCTTTTTATTTATATACACAAAAATCTCGAAGCGATTTCGAGATTTTTTGATTGAACTCACTTTTCAAGCCCAATCGTTTTCATTTTTTGTTGAATTTGTTGATACACGTGATTCCAGTCATTTGGATTTGCAATATCTAAATCATCCGTTGCAATTCTCATTTTAGGACTATAATTGTAATCTTCATACCAATTTTGATAATGCTTGTAAAGCAGCTGATAGTAGTCAGCGAGCCCATTTTCTTCATTTGGTTGCTCATAATCGCGACCACGTTTTTTGATATTGTTCATAATATGATCGAAACTTCCGTCTAAATAAATCAACAAATCTGGCGCCTTCTTAGGCAAACCTTGGATTTCTTCCATCATATTGTCCAAAAGTTCCAAGTAGATATTGTACTCTTGCTCACTAATGCTGCCTTTGAGGGTATTGATGTAAGTAAACAGAGCATCTTCATAGATAGAACGATCTAGAATATTGTTGTCATCATGATAAGCCGCTTTGATCATTTTAAAGCGTTTATTTAGAAAATAAATCTGCAAAGCAAAACCATACTTATCAGGATCTTCATAATACTTATCCAAAATAGGATTTTCTTCTACCGGTTCAAAAAATGGCTGCGTTCCTAATTCCTCGGCTAATCGATAAGTGTAAGTCGTCTTACCTACCCCAATCATGCCCGCTAAAATAATCACTATCTTCCTGCACCTCCCAAATCTATCCAATATCAGGTTATCAGCCTCAGCCTAACCACCATATATTGTGTCAAAGAAAATGATAACACAATATATTGATGACGTCAAGATATAAAACTTCTAAATGTATAAACAAAAATAACCTTGTACAAAGAAGCACGATTAGCTTCAATACAAGCGTTATTTTTAGGATTCTCCATTCGTGACAGTAAATTTAATATGCGAATAATCTTTTTCTAAATCTTTCCCTTTCAAAAAAGCTGTCGCATCTTTTTTAATCTGAACGAGGTCAATTCCTTGCGCCTGTGCTGCAAATACACAACCACAATAGCATTGGCGATAAATGTCGTACTCCTCGCACATTTCGACCGATCGCTTATAGCCCTGATTTTTCTTAAAATCACTCGGAAGATACTGGGTCGCATAGACTTTCTGTACTTCAATTCCAACGCTATTGATTGTCTGCGAATTTTTATGAGGGCTGATTGTCAAGGCACTTCCAAAATAGTCAAATCCCAAATCAACCGCCACTTGTGCCGTTTTATCCAAGCGATAATCATAGCAAACTTTACAACGATCGCCACCCTCCGGCTCTTCTTCCAAACCGTGTACTGTTCGGAAAAATTCTTGCGGCTCATAGGGGGCTTCTAAATATTGAACATGATTACCAGTATTTTCATTGAAATCGTGAACAAATTTTTGGGCAACATAGGCACGGCGTTGGTATTCTGCTTTGGGGTGAATATTTGAATTGGCAAAATAAACCGTCACGTCCGCATACTGGGTCAAATACTCCAGCGTATAAGTTGAGCAAGGTGCACAGCAGGTGTGCATCAAAATCGTAGGACGCTTCTGGTCTGCTTTCCAAACTTTGACCATTTTTTGCATCACGCGGTCGTAATTGATCTTTTGATTGGGATTCATTTTACTCAGAATTTCTTCAACATCAATCATTGTTTTCTCCTTAGAAATGTATCACTATTTTACCACAGAAAAGGAGCAGAGACAAATAGACAAAAGAGAATGGCTTTGTCAAGTGGTACTAATTTATTAAGTAACAGCAATAAATTCCTAATATTCATCGAACATTTTTGGAACTTCTATTTTTACTTTGTATCCTTTTTGTCTTCTATATGAACTCAAGCTAAAAAAGAGGTTGAGACAAAAGTTCCCAACCTCATGCATTTTATAGTTTGGCTTGCAAGACGCAGTGGTTGGTTGGATAACCTTATCCCTTGTTATACCGGTGATAGCGGCTATCCTAACCAACTGTGCGAAGGTGAAAGTCAAAACAGTCCTGTGGACTATTTTAGGTCAGCAACTAGAAATTGGGACTTGCTGAAAAATCAAATTCTTCGAATGATTGATTTCTGTCCCACTCTCAAAATTGAACATGGGTAAGAGCTGCATTTCAAAAAGTATTTAACTAGCCACATATTCAGACATTCCCACATCTCTTTATTGTCCCACTTAAGGTAATTATGGAGCGAGTAGGACACTCTGACCCTGAAACTACTCTAGCTATTTATAATCATGTCACAAAAAACGCAAGAAAGAATGCTATAGACGCTCTAAACAAGTTATAAACTTTTGCCCCTTTTTTGCCCCTCCTTGCCTTTAATCGTGTTTCAGACAATAGTAAAACCCTTGATATTACAAGGGTTTTAGTTATATATTACATCATGCCGCCCATCATACTTGGATCCATTGCTGGAGTTGGACTGGCTGGTTCTGGTTGGTTAGCAACAACTGCTTCAGTTGTTAAGATGAGGCTCGCTACTGAAGCTGCATTTTGAAGGGCAGAACGAGTAACCTTGACTGGGTCAATAATCCCAGCATCAATCATGTTTACCCATTCACCTGTAGCAGCATTAAAACCAGTTCCAGCTTCCGAATTTTTCAAGCGGTCAATGACGATAGAACCTTCAAATCCTGCATTCAAAGCAATTTGGCGAACAGGTTCTTCTAACGCACGAAGAACGATGTTGCGACCAGTTGCTTCATCACCTGATAAGTCTAAGGCTTCAACAGCACTTAAAACATTCACAAAGGCTGTTCCACCACCTGAAACAATTCCTTCTTCGACAGCTGCGCGAGTTGCATTGAGGGCATCTTCGATGCGGAGTTTCATTTCTTTGAGTTCTGTTTCTGTTGCAGCACCAACTTTGATGACAGCTACACCGCCTGACAATTTCGCTAAGCGTTCTTGGAGCTTTTCACGGTCAAAGTCAGATGTAGAACTTTCGATTTGGGATTTGATAACAGCCACACGGTTGGCAATAGCTTCGGCATCACCAGAACCTTCAACGATAACGGTGCTATCTTTATCCACAGTTACTTTTGAGGCTTGTCCGAGCGCTTCAATCGTTGCATCTTTTAATTCCAGGCCAAGATCTTCTGTAATTACTGTACCACCAGTCAAGATAGCAATATCTTCTAACATTGCTTTACGACGGTCCCCAAATCCTGGTGCCTTCACAGCGACTACATTGAAAGTACCGCGGATTTTATTCAACACAAGAGTTGGAAGAGCTTCACCATCCACATCATCTGCGATAATCAAAAGCGGACGGCTTGTTTTCAAAATATTTTCCAACAAAGGAAGAATTTCTTGAATATTAGAAATCTTCTTATCTGTAATCAAAATATATGGATTATCTAAGTCAGCAACCATTTTTTCATTGTCTGTCACCATGTATTGGGAAAGGTAACCGCGGTCAAATTGCATTCCTTCTACAACGTCCAGCTCTGTTTCCATTCCTTTTGACTCTTCAATAGTAATGACACCGTCATTGCCAACCTTTTCCATAGCTTCAGAGATGTATTCTCCGACTTTTTCACTGCGTGATGATACGGCTGCAACTTGCGCAATCGCTTCTTTATTAGAAACCGGAACAGAATTTGCTTTTAAGGCTTCAACAGCTGTTGCAACAGCTGTTTCAATACCACGACGAATACCAATTGGGTTTGCGCCAGCCGTTACATTTTTGATTCCTTCGCGGACAATGGCTTGGGTCAGTACAGTCGCAGTAGTTGTTCCGTCCCCAGCGATATCATTGGTTTTTGAAGCAACTTCTGACACCAACTTAGCGCCCATATTTTCAAAATGATCTTCGAGTTCGATTTCTTTTGCAATGGTTACACCATCATTTGTGATGAGTGGTGAACCAAATGATTTTTCAAGAACAACATTGCGTCCTTTAGGGCCTAAGGTTACTTTAACGGTATCTGCCAAAATATCGACGCCGCGCACCATGGCGCTTCTTGCATCTGCTGAAAATTTAATATCTTTTGCCATTTTTACAATTCCTCTTTCTATAAATTTTTATTTATTCAACAATCGCTAAAATATTTGCTTCATTGACAACGAGGTACTTTTCTTCGCCGTCTTTGACTTCAATTCCTGCATGGCTTTCAACGAGAACGGTATCACCAGCTTTTACGCTTGGCGCAACGAGTTCACCGTTGAGTGTACGAATTCCATCCCCGGCAGCTACAACTTTTGCTGTCTTTGTTGCGTCTTGTCCTGCACCTGCAATGACAAAACCACCAACTTTTTGTTCTTTTTCTTCTACTTTTAAGACCACACGGTCGCCTAATGGTTTAAGCATTTGTTTACCTCCAATATCTTGTTTTAGCACTCTACAAGTGCGAGTGCTAATATTTACATTTTCTATTGTATCACTTGGTCAGAAATAGTCAAGAAAAAAACTCTGTCAAACGACAAAGTTTTTAGGGGGAAAGCAAATAAATTTTTATCGAGCCAATCTTAATTTTTCTTCAAAATCATCAATAACTCTTTGAAGATTCAGTCGTCCTTTGTAAATACCATAACCAAAGACAAGCATGGCTAATATTCCCAACACTGCTAGGATTATTCCAAGAACAAAGGCAATGAGATTGGTTTGACGGAAGAAATAGATCAGAACAAGACCGATACTAGCAATAGTAAAGAAGAGACTAAACCAACGCCCTAGATTTTCAATCATGTGTTTTTGGTATTGAATTTCCGTTTCATATCCTTGAATCAATTCTTGTTCTGTCATATTTTTCTCCTATTTAGTATTTCAATCCTGGGTTGAAGAAGCCAACCAATACACCAAGGAAAGCAATTACTACAAGAAGCAACATTACTTTGATAGGTGAGAGATTTTTCTTAGCCATTAACCACCAGCAAAAGACGATAAACAAAGCTGTCAATAAACCTGGATAAACACCGTCTAATTGGCTTTGTAAAACCAAGAAGGCTTTCCCTGAAGAATCTTTCAATTTGAAAGCTGTCTTAACAGGTACCCATGTCGCTGCAACCGCACCGATGACCATACCACCAATGATAGACACCGACTTACGGATAGCTTGTCCTTGAGGTCCGACAAGAAATTCAACTGCTTTGTCACCAAGTTCATAGCCTTTAAAGTAGGCAAATTTCATACCGAAGTAAGCGAGCAAGTTCCAAACAACGATATAGAAAATTGCACCAAGTGGTGAGCCACCATTTGACAAACCGAGAGCAATACCTAGTATAATCGGAATCAAGGTACCAACAATCAGTGAATCACCAATCCCTGCAACAGGTCCCATCAGACCAGCACGAAGACCGTTGATCGTTTCGTCATCCACTCCATCAGCGCCATTAGCACGCGCCTCTTCTAGACCAGCTGTAATCCCTACAATCAATGCACCTAATTGAGGTTCTGTGTTGAAGAATGCAGTGTAAGTGTGCATTGCTTTGGCTTGGTCTTCTTTTTTAGGATATAATTCTTCCACGATTGGCAGCATTGAAGCTAGGTAACCAAATGTTTGCATATGTTCTTGTGAGAAGCAAGTTAAGTTCCCATAATACCAATGATGGAAAGATTTTCCTAATGTTTTTTTCGTTAATTTAACCATTTTAAATATCCTCCTCATCGTCGTCATCATCAAAACTTGCACTTGCGGCTGCTTGTGCTCTTACATTTTTAGCCATTTGAATTTCATAGAATAATACTGCGAAAATCAATGAAATGACTGCACAAGATACAAGGTTAAGTCCTAATGAAGCTGCTAATGTAAATCCAACAAAGAATGGAATGAAATCGACAGCTTTTTCAACAATTTGTTTCAAGAGGATTGCAATTCCGACACATGGAAGGAGAGAACCAACTGTGAAGAGGGTTTTCATTGGAATACCGTCCAATGGAAGTGCCGTTTTTAAAGCCGTAACTGCATCTGCACCTAATTTACACATAATGAGGGTTGGCAAGAATGAGAATACCAAGTGTGAAATCCAAGGGAAGCCCCAGTCTACTACATATAAGCGTTTAAATTCACCTTTTTCAACAGCTTTCCAACCAATATGTTGCCAAAGCAAGTTCATGGTAGCTGTACCATAGAAAAGAACTGTACCGACTGTACCAACGAGTGTTCCCATTGATTTAGCCAAGTTAGCAGCATCTGCAGAGTCAAGTGACAGTCCTTGTGATTGAATAGCAACCATTGCCAGAGGAATCCCAATATAAGAAACCGCACGAACGTCAGCTGAAACAGTACCGCCAGGTGTTACCAAAGCGATGTAAACAAGTTGCATTGCAACCCCACAGATGATACCTAATTTCACATCTCCTAGAATCAGTCCTGAAACTAAGCCACCTACAAGTGGGCGTCCAAGAGTATAGTTACCAATGGAAGTACCACCTAAACCAGGCATAGATGATAGACAGGCAAATAACCCTAGTAAAGCGGCTTGAAACCACGAAATTGTCATAATAAAGCCTCCTCCTTAATGCTTATTATATTTTTTTAAAAACCAAATTTAGATTTGAAATCATCCCAATAACCGATAGACACATCTGGTAAGAGTTGGAATTTCACTTTATAGCCAGCTTTTTGAATCGCTTCAAGCGCTTCCGCTTCCTCTTGTGTAATGGATTGGTTATTTCCTAATTTAATAGCTCCTGGACGGTCATTGGCTGGACCAACAATAATTTCTTTGATATCGCCAGGCACAAAACCTTGATCAACTAGTATTTCTTTCATGTCAATTGGATTTTTAGTAATCAAGAAATAGCGACTATCGGAATCCAATACCTTTTGTGATTTTTCTTTCCATGCTTCTTTTGTCCAAACGAATGTTTTTTTATCAGAAGCTGCTTTGTAGGCTTGTTTCAAAACTGCATTTCCTGCTGCAGCATTATTGACAGCAACCAAGCCGTCACAAGGATATTCTTTTGCCCAACGAGTTACTGTTTGACCGTGAATCATACGGTCATCAATACGTACAAATGAAATTGTCATGATAAATCTCCTTTTATTTCTTCTTAAATGTCATCTTCGTCATCTTTATCACTAGCAGTCACATCAAATTCTTGCAGAGCTGCGGATGCTTCTGAGAGAATGGCTTGTGCCAAGTCTTTTCCTTCCAACATATCTTTCATTACTAAGCCTGTGAGTGCCATTGTCAAATTGAGACCACCAAGTACGACTGCCGTGTTTAACTTACCAAGTTCTGACAAAACGTTGCAAGCTGTCGTCAAAGGACTTCCTCCGACAATGTCTGCCAACACCAAAACCGTATCTTCTGTGCTAAGACCGGCTAATGCTTGACGAAAGTCAAGAGCGAAATCATCAACGGATTTGCCCTCTTTCAGACCTACTGCAATGACTTGGTCGGTCTTATCCCCAGCGAACATCCTCAAAGAGCTTTGCACACCTTCTGCTAGTCCACCATGACTGACTAGTACTAGATATTTCATGTTCTTTCCTCCTTCATTTCCTAGCCTTATTTTACTAAATATGGAACCGGTTTCACATTGTCAAATGTCACTTTGTAAAGATGACATTTGTTAGTTAAAATATGACAAATGTCATATAGTTTTTCAAAAGAAAAATAGCCAGCTTTGAGCTCAATCTCTCATCTGACTATTTTGATATTTATTCTTCGTTAAATCTCTATTTGCCTGTTTCTTCTATTTCCCTTTGAATGCTTGGTAAGATACTGTCTATTTCATTGTTTTTGAGAGCATTTCCTAGTAAATAATCTAGGCGTTCCAAAGAATGATAATCTAAGTCTCTGCTAATATCTAACACCGAATGCTTCATCATATGATCCAGTCGTTGCGATGTCAGCGAATCCAATCCAAAGTCATCTGCCTGTAAAATCTTTTTCGTCTGACTGCTTTTGACAACTGATGTTAAGACAGAAGTCCCTTGTGACTTTGCAAATAGTTCTTGCTGATTTTTTTGATTTTGACACAGCAATTTCATAAACTCCCAAGCTAATTTATCTTGTTTTGTCTTTGAAGACATGGCAAAAAGGGACGTTTTCACTTGTGTTGCAGGAATGCCTGCTTTAGCAGCTGGCATAGGAATACAAGTCCAAGAAAATCTAGAATACTTTGCTACATGATAAGGATAAGGTTTATAAGTCCGATATTGCGCCAAACTCATAGGATAAAAAGCAACCTTGCCTTCATCAAAATCATTTGATGTTACCTTGTACCGTTGATTCAATGAAGTTAATTTGCTGATAAAGGACAACGCTTGATGCATTTCTGCGCTATCAACATTAACACCACTTTGATTTCTCAGATGACCATTATAAGCTACTAAGGCCTGCTTCCAGGTATAATCCGTAATGCCATACTGGTCAATCAGACCGTCACCATCTGTATCCTTTGTTACTTTTTGACAAATCGCATATAAATCCTCTAAAGTCCAATTAGAGTCAGGAATTGAAATGCCTTCTTTTTCCAGCAAATCCTTATTGACACACATCATGACAGGGTTACTTTCAATCGGCAAAGCATAACTGTTCCCCTGATATTGCCCGGCTTGGTAGGCAACTGGATAGTAAGCCGCGGCTTCTTCCTTACTAATCAAAGAATCTAAGGATTTAAAAGCCCCAGAAGATGCCAACATAGAAAAATCATTTTCAGGCACCATAAAAACATCTGCCTGCTCACCTTTTAGAATCTTTTCTGCTAGCCAATTATCATAGTCCTTTTTAGGAATGCCGCTCTCATAGACAACTTTGACGTTGGGATGTGACTTTTCAAATTGGTGAATAATATTGTCTAACACTCTATTCTCACGACTATTCGGAACGTCCCAGCTACTGCCTGCATACACTCCAATTCGCAAAATCTTTTTTTGATTGGAAGTCCATAAAACAAAGCTAAGGGCCACTAAAAGGAGAGCCGAGACGAACATCGTCAAATACCTCATCCGCCACTTCATTTGTCATTGTCCTTACTAAAATCACGTTGGGTAACACCTGTCTGCACAGCCCAAATAGCTAATTGCGTGCGATCTCGCAAATTTAATTTCGTCAGAATACCTGACAAGTAATTCCGCACTGTCCCTTCAGACAAGAACAACTTCGCTGCAATTTCCTTGTTTGATACTCCAAAGCCAATCTGCTGAATAATCTTCCACTCAGTCTGACTCATGTCTTCTACATTTTCTTCCGCAACAGAAATTGCAAAATTCGACTGCGCCATTTGTGAAAAGATTTTAAACACTTTGCTAGCAATGTTCGGATTAATCATAGCTCCGCCTTTGTGAACCGTTTGAATAGCTTGATACAATTCTTCAGTAGAAACTCCTTTTAAAATGTAACCAGAAGCTCCGTATTTCAATGCTGAAAAAATGAAATCATCGTCATCAAAAGTTGTTAAAATGATAATTTTGATATCTGGATAGTGCTCCTTGACCGCTTTTGTACAGAGAACGCCATCCATAACAGGCATTCGAATGTCCATCAAAATCACATCTGGATGTATATGGTGAAGTTTTTCGAGCACTTCCTTACCGTCACCGACTGTTCCCACCACTTCAATATCTGAATGAGCCGATAAAATAATTTGTAAAGACTCACGAATCAAGGCTTGATCATCTGCAATTAAAACTTTAATCATTCTTTCCTCCTATTTTCGGAATTTCAATATGAGTATAGAAACCGTTGCGATTTTCAAAATGAACACTCCCACCAATAATCGCCAAACGCTCCTGCATTTGTTTGAGACCATAACCATAGTGAAGCTCGTCAAAGCCGACCCCGTCATCTTGAATGGTCATGATATAATTTTCTTTTTCCAATAATTCAATCCAAATCGTCTTGGCGTGTCCATGCCGCACCGAATTTGTAATGGATTCTTGAATCACCCGAAAGACAATGTCCTCTTTTGCGACGTCCAAATCAATCGTGTCCCATTCATAGAGAAAACGGATTTCTAAATTAGAAATGGCTTCGTACTCTCGAATAATTTTAAGCAGTGCTTCTTTTAAACTATTGTTTTCTAGAGCGCCGGGACGCATTTTATTGAGCGAGCCTCGCACATCACGGATACCGTCTCGCACAACCACAGAAACATTTTCTAACTGCTCCTTAGCACGATTTTTGTCAATATCCACCAAAACCTTAACCGCATCAATCCCAGCTGAAATTCCTGTCAAAGCATGCCCTAATGTATCATGGATTTCTCTGGCAATCCGCTTTCTTTCACGGTCTTCCGCAATTTTTTCAGATAAGGCTAAATAACTATTTAACTCACGATTGGCTTGCGCTGCCATCCGCAGCTCTTCTTCAATATGGTGCTTTTCGGTCATTGCAGATAAAATATAGAATAGCAAAGAAATCATAAAGACAACCAGATTTAGTGAAAAGAGAAAATTCTTTCCAAAAAGGAGGACCATGCGAATCGATTCTGGACAAAAGCGAATATAAGTATCTAACGAAGGCAATTTAACAAAAAGCGACATCAAGTCATAGTTGGATACGAGCAACATACTAAAGCTCAAAACGATAAAAGAAAACCAATATTTCCGATCTTTGGAGGTGTTAAATTCCTTAGAACCGTAAAAAATATCCGCAAAAACCAATAGAATCAGACCATTATAAGAAGAATGCAAGACAGCAAAAATAACCAACATCAGCAAAATCTCAATAATAGTTACTTTATCATAAACAGATAGCTGATTTGGATGCTTCTCACGGTAATAAAAAACCAACAATAAGCAAGCATAAAAGGCAATCGACATCCAAAAACTAAAGCTCGGCGAGCCTGGGATAGCATCCAAACGTCCTAGCAGTGAATGAGCATAGCCTTTTGCAACCACGTAATTCGTCGCAAAAAGATAGATAGACGCATTATAAACAATAGCAATAAAATTGATGACCATTAAGGCAATTTTGCTATAAAAAATACTTTTATTTCGTCTCATTATTGCCACCCTGTAATTGTATATTGCCCGATGTTATCTTTATTCACCAAATGAACAGGAATGAGATATTCCTCTTTGTAGGCTTGATGCTTCATCATGCGCTCAATCACTTCTGTCACCTTTCTGCCCATTTGAATCGGAGACTGAGCAACCGTTCCTTGAATATCATTGGTGTTGGTAAGGAAATTCTTAATATCAGGCGAGCCATCTACGCCATAAATTGTGATCTTATCTGTCACACCTTGATCTTTTATAGCCGCGAGAGCTCCGATAGCAGCACGATCATTTAAAGACATCACGACGTTAAATTGCATTCCTTCGTTCAATGCTTTTTTTACTTGAGGCATACTTTCTTCCGTTTGCCCCAATGTTTCCCGCTCAGAAACCACCTGATAAGCAGGATGCCCTTTAATCGTATCTAAAAATCCTTGAATCCGATCCATCGCAGACACAGCGTTATGATGTTCCAACAGTAAGATATTCGCACTTGACAAACGTTTCATCATGTCTTTAGCTATCAGCACACCAGCTTGATAATTGTCTGACACAATAGTAGTATCAACTTTAGCATCTTTGCTAACAGGTGCATCCACGACAATAATCTTGATTCCCGCTTTTCTGGCTTTATTTAAAGAAGTCAGAATCTTTGGACTGTCACTCTTAACTGGGTTTATAACAATCACATTTACTCTTTCTTGAATAAAATAATCAATCTGTTGGCTTTGCTTATCTTCGTCTAATTCTGGGTCTCGCACATAAAGCCGACTTCCTTGTTGATTCGTTTTTTTCTCAATTTCAGCATTTAAGGTTTTATAAAAATCATTGTTCATCGTCATATAGGTCGCACCTATCTTGACCTGCTTGCTATCTGATGAATTCCCTTTTACATAGAGGAAAACTAAGCCAGCCAATACAAGGACAAACAGAAAAAATAATAGATATTTACGATAATAGCGATATTGCTTTTGTCCTTTACCTGCTCCCATTTTTTCTCCTTATCAACAGCAATCTTAAACAGAAAACTCGGTTTCATCTAGGTTTATTATATTATATTTATACAAAAAAGCAAAACCTCGCCAAGAAAAAGAAGTGTAAAAAACTTGAAAAATCCCTCTAACTTCCTTGTTTTTAAACTCAAGTTAAAACTAAATGCAATTCTCAGACTGTTAACTTCTATCTTTCCCATATTGTTCATACATTATTGAAAGCATAAAATGCTAACTTTTTCGCTGACTAGAGACAAATAGACTGGATGTTGTCCAGCCTAGCTTATCTTTATTAAAATGGCAATTCCTCTTCTTCCAGAAGCAAATCTGCCAAGTCTGCACCTGCATTATTCTCACGAAGAGCTCGCTGTGCACGGCTTTCTAATAGCTGGAAACCATTGCAAAGCACTTCTGTGACATAATGCGTCACTCCGTCTTTCTCATAACGGCGAGTGCGAAGTTCGCCGTCTAGTGAAATCAAGCTGCCTTTACTTGCATAACTTGCCAATGTTTCGGCTAACTTGCCCCAAACAACGACATTGACGAAGTCTGCTTCTCGTTCACCATTTTGTCCTTTGTAGCGACGATTGACCGCAAGTGTTGCACGCGCCACAGATTTATCATTAGCTGTTTTGTTTAACTCTGGTGTATTCACCAAGCGACCGATTAAAATTACTTTATTATACATTTTGTTTTCCTCCTAACTATTTATTCGTAAGAGAAAAGAAAAAAATCGTGAAAATTCACGATTAAAACTTAATTTCTATTTTACTCTTGCCAATGCTTAGTTGGATCAAAGGCTGTTCCTACTACTTCCGAACTTGCTAATTCAATAATCCCACGTTTTTGCGGAGCGTTTGGCAGCTGCAATTCGCGAGGACTACACATCATACCAAAACTCTCTTCTCCACGCAGCTCACTAGGAAAAATCAAGTTTCCTTTTGGCATCATAGCACCAGGTAATGCCACAATCGTCTTGAGACCTACTTTAGCATTAGGCGCACCTGCTACGATTTGAACCACTTTATCTGCTGCTACTTTTACTTGACAAATATTAAGGTGGTCACTATCTGGATGAGCTACCATTTCCACAATTTCACCAACCACAAATTTCGGCTCAAGGTCATTGACCAATTCTGGCTCAAAACCTGCTTGGCTCAATTCTTGATTCAGAATTGAAATTTCTTCATCTGTCAAAAAGACTTGACCGCGTTCGGTAATATTAACAAGATTAGAAATCTGAAAAATATTCCAAGCAACCGTTTCTCCATTGTCCAAACGATAAACACGCGCTACGTTGCCCTTGCGTTCAGCAGCTAACTTAGCAGCTTGACCGTCTTCAACAACCACCATTAGCACGTCACCCACATGCTCTTTATTATATGCAAAAATCATTATTTCTCCTATATCTTCAGTTTAACTGGGCTAAAAATTCATTGATTTGCGTCTGCGTTTTTCGCTCGCGATTAACAAAACGGCCAATTTCTTGTCCATTTTCTAGGACTACTAGGCTAGGAATCCCATACACATCCCACTTTTTGGCAACTTCCATATAATCGTCACGATTGACCTCAACAAAGGTAAAATCAGGATTTTCTGCTTCAATCTCAGGCAAAAAAGGTTTAATAAAACGACAATCTCCACACCAGTCAGCTGTGAAAAGGAAAACAGTTTTTCCTTCACGATTTACTAATGTTGCTAATTCTTCTATATTTGCTGGAATAATCATTGTTCTTCCTCATAGGTCAATTCACCGTTTTCATACACAAATGTGAGGTGTCGATTATCTTCATACACCACACCACCAACTAATCGATGCTCATCTGACTTATATAATTGCACGTACAGTGTAGCAATTGGACCTAATTCAGATAACCTTTTCCGAATGTCAGCAACTAATTGCTCACGCTGCTCAGCTTCTTTTCGTTCGTCCAACGTTTTTTTAGTCGCATAAGCTGCAATCCCTACTCCTGCAAGTGCAGCCGTTGTTAATAGAATCTTTTTAGCTTTCATGACAATATTTTAACACAAAAGATAAATTGGGACAAATCGAAACACTACTGTTTTTTATCTTTGAATGCTACCCAACTATGATAGAAAATGATAAAATAAGAACAGAAAGAAGGTTAAAGATGTCAGAATTATTTTCAAAAATCAAAGAAGTAACAGAAATTGCTGCCGTTTCAGGGCACGAAGCACCTGTTCGCAAGTATTTGCATGAAAAAATCACTCCCCACGTAGATGAAGTTATAACAGACGGCTTAGGGGGTATTTTTGGAGTGAAGCATTCAAAAGCTACTGATGCACCGCGTGTCTTGGTAGCTGCGCATATGGATGAAGTTGGCTTCATGGTGAGTGAAATCAGAGCAGACGGAACTTTCCGAGTCGTTCAAATCGGAGGTTGGAATCCACTGGTTGTCAGCAGCCAACGCTTTAAATTATTTACTCATACAGGAGACGAAATTCCTGTTATTTCAGGCTCCATTCCACCGCATTTGACACGTGGAACAGGTGGACCAAGTCTACCAAGGATTGAAGACATCGTTTTTGACGGTGGGTTTGCTGACAAAGCGGAAGCTGAAAGCTACGGGATTCGTCCCGGTGACACGATTGTGCCAGACAGTTCCGCTATCCTCACAGTCAACGGCAAAAATGTCATTTCTAAAGCTTGGGATAATCGTTACGGCGTCCTCATGGTGAGTGAACTGGTTCAAGCTCTAGCTGGACAAAAACTTGGCAATGAACTCTATGTTGGAGCCAATGTCCAAGAAGAAGTCGGCTTGCGTGGAGCCCATGTTTCAACGACTAAGTTTGACCCAGAAGTTTTCTTTGCAGTAGACTGTTCGCCTGCTGGCGACATTTACGGAGATCAAGGAGCTATCGGAGAAGGGACTCTGATTCGTTTCTTTGACCCAGGTCACCTCATGTTGCCAAATATGAAAGATTTCCTTTTGACAACCGCAGAAGAAGCAGGTATCAAATACCAATACTACTGTGGCAAAGGTGGAACTGATGCCGGCGCCGCTCATCTCAAAAACGGTGGTGTGCCTTCTACAACTATTGGTGTTTGTGCACGTTACATTCATTCTCATCAAACACTCTATGCAATGGACGACTTCCTCCAAGCTCAAGCTTTCTTACAAGCTCTGGTTAAGAAGTTGGATCGCTCAACTGTTGATTTGATTAAAAACTATTAAAAAGTGCATATTTGAAAAGGCTGTGGACAGTGATGTCTCAGCCTTTTTCTGCTCTCATTTTTTTACTTATTGTTTAATCCCATTAACTTACGTAATTCGGGGATTCGTTGCAACTGTGGAACAATGAGCATTGTCACAACTACTCGTAAAGGAATTTCAAAAACAGACCATGCCCGAGTAGCGTATAGTGCAACAAAGGGTACTCCATATTGTAAACGGAGAGCTAAGGGCGTTAAAGTAAAGGTCCCCACTCCCATAACAGCGATAGTTGCTAGCGTCACCCAAAGCCAGTCTTTCTTCCGTTCAAATCGTAATTCTTTGCCATAAAAGAAATAACCATAGAGAATACCTTGCAAGGCTTCAATCAATGTAAACCAGATAATGAATGGTTGTCCCTGACTCAAAAAGAAAAAGGAAAGCATATCATATACGGCAGAAACCAGACCAGATAAAATCGGACCAGCGACACTTCCCATAAGGGTATAACCGATAAAAGCTGGACTCAGCTTCAGCAAACGAGGGATGACAAAGATTGAAAACTTCTCTAAGACAAAACAAAGAGCCACAATCATTGCGAGGGCAACCAATAGTTGCACCGATAACTTTGGCGAGTTTTTTTTCATATTCGCTCCTTTTCTTTCGGGAGCCGTCAAAATGACAGCGGATGCAATGGCCTACCGCACAAATGTTTCGTTGTATGGCAACATCCCATCCATACACACTTAACGCAGACCACTTACTCTGTGCAAATGAATTGCTCTTTTATTCTATCATATTTTATTTAGTTAGAAAATTATTTTTTATCTATCATTCAGTAGATATTTTCTGACTTCTGCAAGGAAATAGAGGGAGCCTGTGATAAGCAGCAGCTCTTTCTCTCCATGCTTGGCTTTTTTGTATTGCTCCAAATAAGGCAACCACTCTACATATGCTAACTTTTCTTGCTTTGCCAAACATTGCATTTCTCCTGTTGAAAAACTCCGTGAATCCTCAAAAGTTGTCAAAAGTACGCGAGATGTGGGAACCATTTTTAGTAAAGCAAGCATTTCATCCAACGCCTTAGTTTGAATACATGTAAATAAAATCGTTTTTTGATAATCTGGAAAATGGCTTTCTAGGGAAGCAAGCAGAGCTTTCAGTGCATGAGGATTGTGCGCCCCGTCCAGCAAGATCAAGGGTGCTTTTGAAATTTTCTCCAAGCGAGCAGGCCAATACGTTCGTTTCAATGCCTGTCGCACCTCATTTTCACTCAACAATGGTAAACCTTTCAAGCTGCAATATTGATCACACAGTTCAATTGCCAGTCCCGCATTCTCAACCTGATGAACGCCCAAAAGAACAGTTTGATAGTCCTCTTCTCGTCGAAAGGCATTTGAAAAACGAAATTTTTCTCCCTCTTCTAAGCCTTGCACAGACTCCACCTGATAATCTTTCTTATATCGTATGTGGAGTGCCTGACATTGCTGAGCAATAGTGTGAATAACTGCCAGTGCTTCTGAAGAAATCTTCCCTGTCACTACCGGCACACCTTGCTTGATAATTCCCGCTTTTTGCTTGGCAATGTCTTCTAATGTCGTACCTAAAATAGCTGTGTGATCTAGTCCGATTGTCGTAATAGCTGTCAAAACCGGTTGACACACATTGGTACTGTCCAATAAACCACCCAGACCTACTTCCATTATGACCACATCTACCTCTTGCTGGCAGAAATAATCATAAGCCAATGCCGTAATAATCTCAAACTCTGTTATTTCCTGCAATATCGTATCATCTGCCTGCTTTTTTAATAACTCTTGATAAGATTGCAACAAAGAATAAAAGTCTTCGCCTGAAATAGGCAAACCATTGATTGCAATTTGCTCATTATAGTTAAGAAGATAAGGCGATGTAAACGTTCCTACACGCAGTTTCTTTGCTTGCAATAGCTGACGTAAATGTGCAATCGTTGAGCCTTTTCCATTGGTACCTGCCACATGAATGACTGATATTTGTAAATGAGGATTGCCTCGCAATGCTAATAGTCGTCGCACTCTTTCTAAGCCCAAATGTGGCTCTTTTGTTTGGTGCTGCTGCAACCATTCTAACTGTTTTTCTTTTTGTATCATTGCTCTTCTCATCCAATCTATAATGCTCTCATTTTATCATAGAAGTGGGATTTCTACAAAATAATTTACCAAAAAATAATCAAGAAAAGAAGAGAAAAGCTATTGCGCACCAAATGACTGAAAATGGAAAATTCCAAACGAAGAGTTGGCTTGGAAATCAAGAAAGAAAGTAAACTCCCTAAACCTGTATAAACAATAAAACAAGTTAAATCAGCTGGATTTCGTAAAAGGATAAACAACAAACTCCCTATCACAAAACTCGTTCGTGCTTGACCTTTTGACACAAAAAAATGAATAATGAATGACCGCACCTCAGGCACGAGAGCTACTATATCAACACCTAATAAGAAAAGATACGAGTGGACAAACAGGCTCAGGAGCAGTTGTTGACCTTCTGACGCTGCTGTCATCCCCTCCAATATCATCAGATAAGCTCCTATAGCATTGATAAATACCATCATGAGATAGGATAATCGCAGTAGGGGCCAGTAACGAGCCGCTAAGATCTCTGATTTAAAATTTGTTAATTCTCTGGAAAAATAGCGAAAATAAAGCAAGCCAGCAAAAAATAAAATGAACAAAAATACAAAACTGGACTGCTGAAAAGTTAATGATTTTGGCAAGGGTGTCGTCAGCAAGACCAAAGTAATCTGTGTCAAAACGATTAGCAAACTCATTTGAAGAATATTTTTTATCTTTCTCATTTCAACTCCTTTTTTACCTTTTTAGTATAAAATATTTTAAAGGTTTCCTCGGAAGATGCCCTAAAAAGTTATTTTTTATCTTCAAATAGTAAAAAATGAAAGAAAAATAAAACACATTTCCCTTAGCAGTCATTCTTTGTCCCACACCGACAAGTCGACGTAAAGTGACAACTCAAAAAAACAGACAAAATCTCTTTTGGATTATCTCCAATTAAGATTTTGTCTGTTTTTGAATGATAATTTAGTTCTTATTTCAGACCTATTTATTTGTCTTTCTTCGTTAAGATTGCAAGTGTTTCAAGAAGATTGTCAACATGAACTTCAATGGTATCACCTGTCGCTTTGATTTTGACTTCAACGATGCGGTCAGCTGCTTTTTTCCCAACAGTCACACGAATCGGTAAACCAATCAAGTCACTGTCACTGAATTTCACACCAGCGCGTTCGTTACGGTCATCTGTCAAAACTTCGTAGCCAGCTTTGACCAGCTCTGCTTCTAGTTGTTCTGTCAAGGCAAGAGTTTCCTCGTCTTTGACATTTACAGGGATTAGATGCACATCAAACGGCGCCAATTCTTTTGGAAAATTGATCCCCCAAGCATAGCGATAGTCTCCTTTTGGCGTTTTATTGACAAAGAGACGTGCATGTTGCTCCATAACAGCTGATAAGAGGCGACTAACACCAATACCATAGCAGCCCATTACGACAGGAACTGCACGACCATTTTCATCTAAAACCGTCGCATTCATGCTTTCTGAATAACGAGTTCCTAATTTAAAGATATGTCCAATTTCAATGCCGCGTGCAAATTTCAAAACGCCTTGTCCGTCTGGTGAAACTTCTCCTTCACGCACCTCGCGAATATCTACATATTCTGCTGTGAAGTCTCGCCCTGGATTGACACCTGTCAAATGATAACCGTCTTCATTCGCACCAGCAACTGCATTGTGAACGTCCTCCACCTTGCGGTCTGCAATGATTTGAACATCTTCTGGAAGATGAACGGGTCCAAGAGATCCAAAGTTTGCTCCAAACAGTTCACGAACTTCTTCTTCGCTTGCCGGTTCAAAGAAATCGGCACCTAGATAATTTTTCAACTTCACTTCATTCAGTTGATCATTTCCGACAAGCAGAGCCACGATAGGCTTTTCGTCAGCAATGTAAACCAAGGTTTTGATCGTTTGACTTTCATCAACATGAAGAAAAGCAGCGACTTCATCAATTGACTTGCAATCTGGGGTTTCTACACGCGTTAATTCCTCTTTTGCCACGACACGATTGCTTGGTTTGTATTCATTTGTTGCCATTTCAAGGTTTGCAGCATATCCTGACTCACTCGAATAAACAACAGTATCTTCACCAGACACCAACCAGCTCGTCAATTCTTCTTTGATTGCTTCTTGAACGTCTGTCGGAATTTCATCAAAGCTAGTGACTGACTTATCCAAGACAACCCAGCGCGTAAGATCTGTACGATCGGGTGTAATCGCCATAAATTCTTGGCTATCTTTCCCACCCATAGCACCGCCGTCACCGATAATCCCTTTGAAATCAATCTCACTTCGTGTAAAAATATTCTCGTAAGCAGTCTTATACGCATCATAAGTCACATCCAAACTATCGTAATTAGCATGGAAACTATAACCATCTTTCATGATAAATTCACGTGTCCGCAATAAGCCATTGCGAGGACGCTTTTCATCACGGTATTTAGCCTGAATCTGATAAAGATTAAGCGGTAATTGCTTATAAGATTTTACAGAATCCCGTACAATTGCGGTGAATGTTTCTTCATGAGTGGGCCCCAAGATAAAATCTGAACCTTCGCGATTTTTTAACTTATAGAGATCTTCACCGTAGGTATCATAACGACCTGATTCACGCCAAAGGTCGGCACTAAGGAGGGCTGGAGCTAACATTTCGACTGCACCGATTTTTTCAAATTCTTCTCGCATGATTTTTTTTACTTTTTCAATCACGCGATTAGCCAATGGTAAGTAAGAGTAAACACCTGCTGAAATTTGGCGGACATAGCCCGCACGCAGCATAAGTGCATGACTGATGACTTGTGCATCACTAGGCATTTCACGTAGTGTTGGGATTAACATTTTACTTTGTTTCATAAATTCTTCCTTTTATTTATTATTTAGAATTCACCTTTTAAAAGAAGGTTCTCATAATATCATTCCAGGTCACTGCAATCAGCAACACCACCATAATGGCGACACCTGCTAAAGTAACATAGGTTTCTGTTTCCTGCTTTAATGGCTTGCGACGAATGGCTTCAAGAAGATTGAGCACAATCTTTCCACCGTCAAGCGCTGGGATAGGAATGAGATTAAAAATACCAATATTCAGAGAGAGCATAGCTAAGAGAGCGATAACACTTTCAATTCCACCTTTAGCAGCGTCACTACTAGCTTTGTAAATCGCCACAGGTCCGCCTAGTTTATTGATGTCTGGGTGGAAAATTAAATTTTTTAAAGCGTCAAAGATGCGGAAACTAGCGTTCCAAGCCATGCTAAACCCACCCGCGATCATAGACGGAAAATCTGATTTCAAGCCCGGCATCACTCCTAATAGATATCTTCCTTGCTCTTTTTTAGGCTTAACTGTCAGCTCTCGAACTTTATTTCCGCTTTTAACCGTCACATTTAGTTCTGATTGCCCTTTACTGTTTTTCGTCTCAGACTGAACAGCTTGGGTCAAATCCGACCAATTCTTAATTTCGGCTTGACCAACTTTTAAAATCTGGTCGTTATTTTTTACACCAGCTTGTGCCAAGGCACCGTCCTGTAAGACACGAATGTGATTTGTATTGGGATTGGCAACGCCACCCTGCATGAAAATCAACAACAGAAAAGCTACAATCCCCAAAATGAAATTGTTCATCGGTCCTGCAAAGTTGGTAATGAGGCGCCCGCCTAAACTAGCATTTTGATACTGCACATCAAGCGGAGCAATCCGAACCTCTGTGCCGTCTTCTTCTACGATTGTTGCATCATGGTCAACCGCATAGGTCTTTTGTTCTTCTAATACTAAACCAGTGATTTCCAGCTTGTTTTCTAAATCAAAGCCCGTCACATTCATCGGCAGAGCAGTTTGATCAATTTTCTTGCCCGAAAGGTTGATTCGGACGACCTTGCCTGCCTCATTTAAAGTCAAACTAGCAGGTGTTCCGGTTTTAATCTCGGTCGAATCTTCACCCCAACCAGCCATACGAACATAGCCACCCAGCGGTAACATCCGAATAGTATAGGCCGTGCCGTCTTTTCCGATATGAGCAAAAATTTTCGGGCCCATTCCAATAGCAAACTCCCGCACCAAAATGCCCGATTTTTTCGCAAAATAGAAATGTCCAAACTCATGAACAACTACAATAATTCCAAAAACAATGATAAAGGTGATAATTCCTATAATACCAGACTGCATTACACCAACCTTTCTACTTTCTGACATGATCATCTTACTGAATTGTACCCAGCAAATCAAGATTACTTCACTCGGCTTAAGATTTCCTTATAAAGTTCATTCACAAAGAAGCTGGAAGGAACGTTTCCCAGACTCTTACAATAATTATTTTTACAACAAAACGCAGTAATGAGAAACTCTGTTAACTTTAGTCAATTTAGAATTCCCATGCACAATTGATTAGGTCCTTTAGTGCCAATCACTGCTGAGTGGCAGTTCTAATCCCTTGCTACGCAAGGTATGACGACCAACCCCTAGTCAACTGCATAAAGTGAAATGACAAAATCAATTTCTTGCGAAATATTGATTCTTTACGTCATCTTCTCAGATTTCATTTTTCAGTGAGTGACTATAAAACAATCACGTTAGTCTGTCTCACTTCATTTTATCCTTCTCATTAGAACAATCCAAAGAAATGCATCAAGGGAAAGACAAACAGCATGCTGTCAAAACGATCTAACACACCACCATGTCCGGGTATAAATTTACCAGAATCTTTGACTCCAAAATGGCGCTTAATCGCACTTTCTACCAAGTCCCCAAACTGTCCTGCAATACTAAAGAATACTGTGAAAAGAAGCATGACAAACATATGATGAGGTGCGGCAACGTTTCTATCAAACAACATGAAAACAAATGTTACAAGGACTGCTGAAGCAATGCCCCCTAGACTGCCCTCAATAGTTTTATTTGGAGAAACATGAGGAGCCAAGCGACGTACGCCATATCTCCGTCCGACCAAGTAAGCTCCGCTATCCGTTGCCCAGACGATAAACAAGGCTAAGAGCACTTTGTCAAAACCAGCCACCCGTGCATCTAGCAAAGCATTGAAGCCAATCCCCACGTAAAAACTCGCAGCGATTGGATAAGCCGCATCTTCAAAACTGTAATTTTTCCCTAGAACAGTTGAGCCTAATAGAAGAAAAACAACTAAACTATAGGCTACAACATTTCCGTCTACCGGCAAAAATTTCAAATAGTTTTCGAGTGGAATCGTCAACACAAAAGCTGCCAACATGGCTAAAATACCTTCTAGCGTGGTACTTCTCAGCCCTTTCATTTGCAGCAATTCATGAACACCCAACATGGCTAGAAGCCCCATTCCAATTTGCAGAAGCGCCCCTCCTATCATCAAAACTGGAATGAAGATAGCAAGTGCCACTCCGCCAAAAATAACACGTCTTTGTAAATCCTTATCCATAAATTCTCCTACACACCACCAAAGCGACGATTTCGTTTACTATATTCTTCAATAGCTGCTTTCAAAGCTTTCTCATCAAAATCCGGCCATAAAATATCTGTAAAATACAGCTCACTATATGCACTTTGCCAAGGCAAAAAATTACTCAAACGCAATTCTCCGCTCGTCCGAATGACCAAATCCGGATCGCGCAATAATCGAGGTAGATTGCTGGTTTGTAGATAATTGGCAATCATCTCTTCATCAATCTCACCCGGACTGAACTTGGCATCTAACACATCTTGAGCAATCATTTTAACCGCCTGAACAATCTCAGCACGGCCACCATAATTCAAGGCAAAATTCAGAATCAAGCCTGTGTTGAGCCGCGTTAATTCTTCTGCCTTGCAAAGCGCATCATACGTTGCCTTAGGCAGCCGCTCCGTATCCCCAATCATTTGAATTTTTACGTTATTTCTATGCAACTCAGGCACATAACGGTCGTAAAATTCAACCGGCAAGTTCATGATAAAGCTGACTTCTTTTTCAGGACGCGACCAATTTTCTGTGGAGAAAGCGTAAACCGTCAATACTTGGACACCCAACTCTTTAGCTGCAATGGTAACGTTTTGCAAAGCTTCCATTCCAGACTTGTGTCCGAAAACGCGCGGCTGCATTCTCTTTTTAGCCCAACGACCATTCCCGTCCATAATAATACCGATATGTCTCGGTATTTGTAATGGAACTTCAATTTTTTCTTTTTTCTTAAAACTAAACATCTGCTTGTTTTCCTAATAAAGTTTTACATTTCATTATATCATAAATCCTCTAAAAATGGGATTTATGCTAAATTTCAGATAAAAAAGAAGCCGAAACATAGAAATTTTTGGCTCCAACTTCTTTTTCACATTATTTTACGATAAAAATTAAATACTTTATCTTTTTTAAATTCCTATTCTGCTAAGGGAATATTTGTTACTTAGTTAGCTTTGGCATCAAAATAGCTAATTGACAACGTCAAAGTAGTAAAAGAATTATTCTTATAAGTTGTAAAAGAAACCTTTCAAACAAAAATAAAAAGAACTGGAGAAACTCCAATCCCTTTTTCTAGCTTAAAACACTACTATTCTTCTTCAATAGCTGTATCTTCTGACATATCAACACTTCCGTCTGCACCAGCAACTGCTGTGATTCCCTCTGTGAGAGGTAATACGGTCTTGATAGCTGTTAATTCAAATGTCAAGTAAACACCGTCTACATCAAGAACAACTGTTTTCTTTTCAGTATCAACTTCATCAACCGTACCATACAAGCCACCAATTGTGATAACTTCATATCCTTTTTGTAGTTTGTTCAAGCTTTCCATCCGTTTGTCTGCTTGTTTCTTTTGAGAACGTTGCATGAAGAACATCAAGCCCATCATCACAACCAACATGATTAAAATTGAAAAACCGTTACCCATTTTAGTCTCCTTTAGATTTCATATATTATCTACTATAGCAGATTCCTAGAGAATTTACAAGGAGGGGCTGAAATTTCTAAAAGGATTCCTCCTTAAGTCTGACTAGCAGCGAATTCTTTTGACAGTATGCTCTGCTTTTTCCAAAAAACGTAAAAAGTCAGCATAAGCGATATTGAGCGTTGTTGTATTGACAAAAGGATGAAAACCCACGGTCAAGTTCGGATCAACCTCCTCGTCCACAATCAGCTGGACTTTCTTTTCCTTATCAAAAAGCAACCCAAAAGGTGTAACCGCACCTGGTTCTACCTGTAAAAGCTCCTCCAGCTCCTTATCATTGGCAAATGATAATCGTTTTTCATCAAGGATTTCTGCCAAATGCTTGATATCTGCCGTTTTTTCGTCCCGCAAAATGACCAAATAAAATTGACGCCCCTTTTTATTTTTCAAAAAGAGATTTTTGACCTGTTGCCCCGGTAGGACAATTCCCTTTTCAGCAGCCTCAATAACGGAAGAAATTGGTTCATGATCCAGACGATCATAAGAAATTTTCAATTCATTCAACAGCTGATAAATCATACTTTCCTTTGTCATCTTCACACCTCCAAGCTAAAATTTCCTATTTTCATTATAGCATTTCTAGTTAGAAAAACCGAAGCAAAGCAAGCCTCGGTTCTTCTTGATAGTTACTATTTCAAATTTTTCACAACTTCTACGACATGAGCAACGGTGAAGCCATATTCTTCCATTACCTTAGCAGCTGGGGCAGAAGCACCGAATTTGTCAATGCCGATAACAGCTCCGTCAAGTCCGACATATTTGTACCAAGACTGGGTTGCAGCCATTTCGATTGCAACACGGCGACGAACTGCATTTGGTAAAATTGCTTCTTTGTAAGCAGCGTCTTGTGCATCAAAGATGTCTGTTGACGGTACGCTGACAACGCGAACCTTTTCTCCTTGCGCTTCTAACTCTTTTGCAGCTGCAACAGCTAAGTTGACTTCAGAACCAGATGCTAGAAGGATTGTATCAAAACCATCTGTTGTCTCATACACAACATAGGCGCCTTTCGCTACCTTGTCAAAGTCTGTTCCAGCTTCAACAGTCAAGTTTTGACGCGTGAGAACAAGAGCTGTCGGGGTTGTTTTGCTCTTCAGCGCCAAGTACCAAGCGGCCTGCGTTTCACGCGCATCTGCTGGACGCAAAACATTGAGGTTTGGAATGGCACGAAGTCCTGCTAAATGCTCAATTGGCTCATGAGTTGGACCGTCTTCACCAACTGCGATTGAGTCATGTGTAAAGACATAGGTCACAGGCAAACCTTGCAGAGCTGACAAGCGAACAGCCGCTTTAACATAGTCTGAGAAGACAAAGAACGTACCGCCATAAACACGAAGTCCTCCGTGAAGTGCCATACCATTCAAAATAGTCCCCATAGCAAATTCACGCACACCGAATTGAATATTGCGGTTAAGACGGTGGGCATCATCTTGCAAACCATCTTCTTTGATGTAAGTCATATTAGAATGAGCGAGGTCAGCAGAGCCACCAAGGAAAGTTGGGAGAACTTTTGCGGCAGCATTCAAAGCATCTTGGCTAGAATTACGAGTAGCTTGTGAAAGACCTGTTTCTTTTACTGGGAAATCTTCTGGTTTGATCTCAACTGGATCTTTTCCAGCAATAATGGCAGCAACTTCATCAGCTAAGTCAGGATAGGCTTGTTTGTATTCTTCAACGAGTTTTTCCCAAGCATCATAGGCAGCTTTGCCGCGTTCTGCAACATTAACTCGATAATCTTCGTAGACTTCTTCTGGAATTTCAAATGGTGCGTAATCCCAAGAAAGAGCTTTGCGAGTAGCGGCTGCTTCTTCTGCACCAAGAGGAGCCCCATGAACAGCATTGGTTCCCTGTTTATTTGGCGAGCCATAGCCAATGACCGTTTTGACTTCAATCAAGGAAGGTTTGCCAGAAACTTTTGCGGCTTCAATCGCTGCATTGATCGCTTCTAAGTCTGTTCCGTCTTTAACCAAAGCTGTGTGCCAACCGTAAGCATTGTAACGGTCACGAACACTTTCTGTAAAGGAATCCTTCGTTTCTCCGTCCAAATTGATATCGTTTGAATCATAAAGAACGATGAGCTTATCTAGCTTTTGCAGTCCAGCATAAGAAGCCGCTTCAGCAGACACACCTTCCATTAAGTCCCCGTCACCACAGATGACATAGGTATAGTGGTCAAAGATATTATAGCCTTCACGGTTGTACTTAGCAGCTAGGAAACGTTCTGCTTGCGCAAAACCAGTTGCCATCGAAATTCCTTGACCAAGGGGTCCAGTTGTCGCATCTACACCAGCCGTGTGTCCAAATTCTGGATGTCCAGGCGTTTTAGAACCCCATTGACGGAAGTGCTTGATTTCGTCCATAGTGACATCTTGAAAACCAGACAAGTGAAGAAGTGCATAGAGCAGCATAGAGCCGTGGCCTGCTGATAAAACAAAACGATCGCGATTGACCCAATTTGGTACTTCTGGATTCACACGCATTTGCTTGGTAAATAAGTCATAAGCCATCGGTGCTGCGCCCATGACAACACCTGGATGCCCAGATTTTGATTTTTCAATAGCATCAATTCCCAAAAAACGAATGGCATTGACAGATAAATTTGACATTGAATTCTCCTTTTATAATACTACCTTTTCAGTAGCAATTATTCTACACTATCATTATATGAAAATTATCCGCATATCGCAATGTATACGGATAATTCCCACTTAATTTTTTATAGTAAAGCCTTAAATTGAATGTTTGAATCATGCTCAAAGCAATCATCAAAGCCACGTGGGTGATGATATTCAATCCTGTCTTTGTCTTGCGGATAGGTATATTTACCACCGACTTCCCAGATGAATGGATGGAATTGATATTGGAGGCGCTCTTTACGCATCTTCCACAAGGCTAAAATCTCGTCCGTTGAAGCCATGAAGTTAGACCAAATATCATAATGAACTGGAATAATAACTTTGGCACGAAGGTTTTCAGCCATACGAAGCAAATCAATCGAAGTCATCTTATCTTGAATACCGATTGGGTTATCACCATAGTTATTAATAGCCACATCAATCTTAAAATCTTTTCCGTGTTTGGCAAAATAATTTGAGAAGTGCGAATCTGCACCATGATAAATTGTACCACCTGGCGTTTCAAAGATGTAATTGACTGCTTTACGCGCCATTTCTTCATCTGTTACAGGCAGACCTTTCAGTTCACCATCTTGAGCATCAGCACCATCAACTGGAAGTGTTACCAAGCAAGTTCGGTCGAAAGATTCCACAGCTGATACTTTAATATCTTTAAACTCAAAACTTTCGCCGGGTTTAATCACGATGATACGTTCTTCTGGGACACCCCATTTTTTCCAGATTTCGCCACATTCATAAGGTCCGACAAATTTAACATGATTCAATTTCGGATTGTTGACAATCGCTGCTGCAGTATTGATATCAATATGGTCACTGTGAAAATGCGATACCAGATAATAGTCCAACTCATTAATCATAAATGGATCAATCACCATTGGCTGCACGCGCAGATTTGGCTGCAATTTACGTACGCCTGCCATATTTGCCATTTGATGTCCCCGCACCATATCTTTGACCTTTTTAGTTGATTTTCCGCGGTTAGACCAAAGATCCATGACCACATTAGCTCCGCCTGGTGTCTTAATCCAAACACCACAATTCCCTAACCACCACATAGCAAAGTTACCTTCAGGCACGACTTCCTCTTCAATTTCTTCATTGAGCCAAGTGCCCCATTCTGGGAAAGTGGATAAAATCCAAGATTCTCTTGTAATTTCTTTTACATTTGGCATGATTGTTCCTCCTCAAGATAATGTTATATTTCTATCTTTAGTATAAGCTACTCTAAGAGAGAAAAAAAGACCAAATAAAGCACAAGGCTGTGTTCAAGATTGGACTATTTTTAGTACTTAAAAAAGCCGGGAATTCTATCCCTAGCTAGTCATCCATTCTTTCAGTCTTCTGTTGAAGTTGATAATAATTCTTCGTTTACAAGCTTTTGAATTTTATTTTTCAACTCTTGTGTACGAGTTGAATCCTTGAGGTATTGTGACAAAAGTCGTTCTAAATCTTGACTAAATCGCACGCCTTTAGTAGAAAGAGCTTGATCTTTCACAAAAGAAGTAATATTCAATACATCCTCGTAGTCCAAAATAGGCTGAACCTGTATCGTTGGCAAAGTAGTTTCCAACCCGTCATTTGTCGTAATCAATAAGTCCACATCTAAAATGTCTTCAACACTTTTGAATTGCTCTGTCGTAAAAACAGCGCCTAAATTTTCATTTGGCAAATGATATAAGCACTGCTTGAGCAGCAATTTCTGCACAGCGACTCCCTCGTCACAAACTAAATAAATTCGTTTAGCATCTCGTTTTTCAGCATGATTATGCTTTAAAAATCCACCCATGTGAAGAGCAAGATAAGCCACCTCATCATCGGTTAGTGAAATAAGCCACGCTTCCTCCAAAATCACAGCGCAAGACTTGGTGACCGCAAACAACTCTGCATATTTTTCCTTGATTTGAGCAGTTAATGGATTTTTGGATACAATTCCGTAGGTTTTACGGAACAGCAGAGCCTTGCAGTGCGTCAATAAATTCCGCAACAAATCTTCTTTATTTTCAATTTCAAAGTGCGAACTAACTTCAAAACGCCAGATAAACTCATCAATCGCTTCTTTTAATTGGACAAAATCTTGACTGGTTGCATGAATATCCCTGTCCTTCCGATAAGAAAGCAAAAGAACGGCTAAGAGAGAAATCTCAATGTCATTTAATTGCAAGCCAAATGTTGCCTGTAAATTACTATTCAAATTCTTGGCTGCTTGGTATTCTATCCGCTTGCGAATCAAGGTAAACTCACGCTTCAAGTCTTCCTGTTCTTCCTCATTTAAAGCCATATTGCGGCAGCTCAACAGCAGATATGGTAAAACTTGCAGCATGAATTTGATTTCATGTCGATTGATTTTCTTGCCCAAATCCTGCTCCACATCTTGCACTCTTTGATTGAGAAAATCCTGTAAATCATCGGACAAAAGTAAATCTTCTCCGATAAATGCTTTTATCTTTTCTGTCAAAATCATCACAAAACTATGATTTCCCTCTACAAAAATGTGATACAAGAGAGAATGAACATATTGGATTTTATTGAGCGGATGACACTTTAAAAAATATCCTTGCGCTTTCGTGGAAGTGAGATTGACTTGATACTGCTCCGAAGCCAACTGATTGCGGATTTCATTCAAATCGTTGAGAACCGTATTGCGGGATACTTCTGTCAATTCCATTAGTTTTTCAATGGTCACACGTTCCTTAGCAATACAGATATAAAGCACAGTCAGCTGCATACGCTCGGTCATGCTCATGACATAGCTATAAGGGTCAACACCTTCCAATAACGCTTGGCAAAGTTCTTTTTGATACGCGGTTAAGACAATCCCTACTCTCGGACGGCTACTAATGACTTCGCCGACATCCGCTAAAGCATCGTTGATTTTTTCTAAATGATAATAGATTTTCCTCCGCGATTGATTGGTTGCCCGTGAAATGGTCATAATCGTTTCTGGCTCTTCCAACTCAATGAGGTATTTTAGTAAGTTACAACTTGTTTGATCCAATAATATCATCATTTACTCCTTGAAAGGGATTGCAAACCATTATAACATCTTTTCACACATCATTCACATGAAATCGAAAGAATTTATTCGTTATTTTGGTCATTTTTAGCGCTTTTTCATAGCAAAATGAGAAAAGCAAGGCGAGGAACCGGCATCATGACTGCTCTCAATCATGGTAGTCGTCCTCCTCCTTGATTTTTCATAATTATTTTTTCTGTCCGTAGTAAGCATTCTTTCCGTGTTTTCGCAGGTAATGCTTGTCTTTGAGATCTTGCGGCACTTCTGCCACTTCTGGATTGATAGCTTCTGTGTAGCGTGCCATACGAGCGGATTCTTCCAGAACAACTGCATTATAAACAGCAGACTTTTCGTCCTTGCCCCAAGCAAATGGTCCGTGGTTGCGGACGGTTACACCTGCTACTGCGAGCGGATCTAAGCCACGCTTGTCAAATTCTTCAATAATGACTTTCCCAGTTTCTTTTTCGTACTCGCCATTGATTTCCTCTGGTGTCAAGGCACGAGCGCATGGAATTGAACCGTAGAAAGTATCAGCGTGCGTGGTGCCATAACAAGGAATATCACGCCCTGCTTGCGCCCAAGCCACTCCTTCTGTCGAGTGCGTATGAACAATGCCACCCACTTCTGGAAATGCTTTGTACAGTTCCACATGCGTCGGCAAATCTGACGACGGATTCAGGTCTCCTTCGACAATATTACCGTCCAAATCAGTCACAACCATATTTTCTGGAGATAATTTTTCATACGCCACACCAGAAGGTTTAATGGCAATCAAGCCTTTCTCGCGGTCAATCGCCGAAACATTTCCCCAAGTAAATTTCACCAAACCATGCTCTGGAAGCTCCATATTGGCTTTATAGACACGTTCTCGTAATTCTGGTACTAACATTCTCATAACCCTGCTTTCTCAATGAGTGGATAAAGGAAATCCTGCGCTTCTTTGATAGCTGCTTTGGTTTCTTCCACCGTTTCACAATTTTCAGACCACATTTCAATCAAAAACGGTCCTTGGTAGTTGGTTTTTTTCAAAACGGCAAACATTTCTTCCCAGTTGACACAACCTTTGCCAAAAGGTACATCTCGAAATTGCCCTTTAGAATGCTCCGTCACGGCATAGGTATCTTTTAAGTGCAGCGCAGCAATTGCCTGATGACCAAGGTAAAATTCACTCCAGAGGTCATTATGCCAAGCAGAAACATTACCTGTATCTGGATAGACAAAGAGATAAGGCGAATTGATTTCTTTTGCCACAGCCAGATATTTTTCAATGCTGTTGATAAATGGGTCATCCATAATTTCAATCGCCAGCATGACCTGCGCCTGCTCAGCCCAATCACATGCTCGTCGCAGATTTTTTAAGAAACGAACGCGTGTTTCAGGTGATTTTTCTTCATAATAAACATCATAGCCGGCTAATTGAATGACCCGCACGCCTAAATCCTGTGCTAATTCGATACATTGTTTCATCGTTTCAAGCGATTTGGCTTCTAGTTCAGGATTGTTTGAGCCTAATGGATAACGCCGATGACCGCTAAAGCATATGCTGGGAATCCGCACACCAGTATTATAGATGGCTTTGACAAGCTCTAGACGTTCTTTTTTGGACCAAGTGAGACGTGCCAGCCGAGCATCTGACTCATCAACCGACATTTCCACAAAATCAAAGCCCATTTCTTTGGCAAATTCTAACCGTTCTTGCCAAGAAAAATGCTTCGGTGTCGCCTTTTCATAAATTCCAATTGGACGTGCCATAGCTTACCCCCAGATTCGCTTGATTTCGTCTTTGAAAGCACGCGCTGCTGCTGCTGGATTTTCAGCTTCTGTTATACCGCGTCCAGCAATAAAGGTAAAAACATCCACTCCTTCAAAGAGTTTGAGTGTATCCACATTCAAACCACCTGTCACAGACACACGGAAGCCCATTTCGATCAATTTCTTAACTTTATTGAGATCTTTTTCACCCCAAGTTTCGCCGGCAAGAAGGGCATCGCGTGATTGGTGATAAATGGCTTGCGAGATACCAGCATCCAACCAGGTCTGAGCTTGCTCATAAGTCCAATCACCGTAGAGCTCAATCTGAATTTCACCGCGTTCACCGCGTTCTTCTTGTATAGCTTTCAGGGCTGCTTTCATGGTTGGAATCGTCGCACAACAAATGCAAGTCATCCAATCCGCACCGCGTACGGCATTATTTTTAGCAACTGTCCCACCAGCGTCAGCACATTTAGTATCAGCTACGATGATTTTATCAGGAAATAAACTACGCAGCACTTCTACCAACTCACTGCCGACTTGCAAGAGGCAAACTGTTCCTGCTTCAATAACATCTACTTCATGACCTACCGAGACAGCTGCTTTAATAGCTCCTTGCAAATCGGAATGATCCAGTGCAACTTGTAAATTTGGAATATGTTTTGACATCATTTTCTCACTTTCTATTTTCTAATATATTGAAACACAACCATTTACTAACTATCTAAATCCAATCCTTCTAAATAAGGACTATTTTTTGACTCATCAATCAAAGCTAGAACTTCTGCTTCTGTTTGACAAGCTAACAAACGATCAATAGAATTTTCCAATTCAAAAAGAGCAATGATTTGTGGAATTGCAACACTCGTATGAATTTTTGAACTCGTTGCTGCAAGAGCTAACAAAACACTCACGCCTTTTCCGTCTGAGAAAGTTACAGGCTCCTTCAACGTCACCAAAGAGAAAGCATCTCTTTGAACACCAGCTTCTGGTCGTGCATGCGGCATAGCCATACCGGGCATCAAAATATAGTAAGGACCATATCCTTCTGTGGATTCGATGATAGCATCATAATATTCAGGCTTAACAGCTCCACTTTCAATCAAAGGGTCAACAGCAAGTTTGACCGCTTCTTGCCAAGTTGAAGCAGAAAGACCTAAACGAATAGAGTTGTTTTCAATCAATGCTTGCTTTAGGTTCATCATGTTTCCTTTCATCAGTTATAAGAATAAGAAAAAGTCCTTTTCTAAAGAAACTACCGCTTCCTATCCGTTCTAACATTTTCGTCCAAGTTCTATTCTTGTTAAGTGAATGAGGCTAGAGCGTTTGCTCTAAGCCCCTCATCCTTTCCTATTGTATCAATCTTATGACAAGGTCAGTCGTCCTCATCACTCTAGTACCTGAGACAATTTTTCAGTAATTTCTTTGTCATCCATCAGATTATCCAGACCAATCAATTTACCATTTGTCCGTCCGTCTAATTCATGAATCAAATGAAGAGAAGCAATGACAATATCATAACCAGAAGCAAGGCTTTTTGCTTCTCCAACACTGCAAGAATTGACGGTAAAATCTGTTTGTCCTAATTTTCGCAGAGCATTTTCTACTTTCATCTTAATCACCATAGATGAGCCCATGCCATTTCCGCACGCTGTTAATACCTTAACCATATTATTTTCCTCCAATATTTAAATCTATTTTTATTCTTCTGCTTGAACATCACCACGATAGTAGGCTTCCTTGTCTTTTGCTTTGGCAAATTGTAGTTGCGGAATAATCAGCAAGAATACACAAACAAGAATGTAACCTACAATGCCAAGATATTTGAAAAGATAACCAAAACCAAGCCAAGGGAATTCAAAGTCAATATTTCCATGGTAACCACCGTAAGAAGCCAGACCGAGAAGTGCCACACAGAGAGCGCCAAGCGCTACTTGCAATACACCTGAAATAAAGGACAGGATAGCCGCCGCTTTCCAGCCACCACGCTTATCCGCATAAACTGCAATCGCTGCATTATCAAAGAATACTGGAACGAAACCAGTGATAATGAGAATTGGATTCTTAAAGATAATTAAGAGCATAATGGTAATCAATTGACCAATTAAGCCAAAAGCAAATCCTGAAAGCACCGCATTTGGTGAACCAAAACCATAAGAAGCTGCAACGTCCACAGCTGGGAATGAACCAGGAAGCAATTTGTTAGAGATACCTTGGAAGGCATTCGTCAATTCTGCTACAAACATCCGCACTCCTTGCATCAAGACAAAGAGATAAACTGAGAAAGTAAAGGCTGTTTGAATGATATACATGTAAAAATCTTGCTTAGCAGGGTTGTAAACTGTACCTGATGTAATGACTTTTGCATTGGACATGATATCCGGACCCAAAATTAAGAGAATAGCTCCAAAGAAAACCAACATCAACGTCGCCGAAGCAACCACTGTATCATGGAAAATAGACAAGAATTTTGGCAACTTCAAATTGTCAAGATTTTCTTCTTTCTTGCCAAATTTGCCTGCAACTTTATCCACAAACCAAATCGCAAATTGTTGTTGGTGACCAATCGCAAAACCACCGCCACCAGTTAAACGTTGTGTTGCTTCTACTGTCATATTAGAGCTGACTGCCCAGTAAAGTCCACAGATGACACCGATTGCCAGCACGCCCCAGCTATTACGCAATTGAGGAACAAGGAGAAGAACCATCAATGAAACGGTCGCTGCTTGTTGAACCATGATATGACCTGTAATGAACAGCGTCCGTACTTTCGTAATTTTCCGAAGAGCAACGAGCAGGATGTTGACACCAAAACCAATCAAGAGTGCTGTTGTTGCTGCTCCGACAAAGTTTGGAAATTCTTCTGCAATCTTTGTATTTGCCGCTGTCAATCCAAAGTAAGGGTCAATTACCGCTGCACCAATCTTAAACTTAAAGTTCAGAGCCGCTAAAATCGGACGGAAAGTTGTTACCAAACCTCCAGCCCCAACGTTCAACAGCATATAACCAACTGTCGCTTTGATGAAACCAGCATAGACATCATGCGCTGGTTTTTTCAATAACGCATAGCCAATGAGAACCAAAAGACCTACAAAGAAGGCTGGATTCTGCAAAATATTTTGCGAGAACCAGTTCAGAATGTTTAAAATGATGTTCATTTTAACTCTCCTTTTTTCTATTTTATTTGTTCTTTCTAAGTCTATTATAAAAGATGTAAGCGGTAACAAAAAGACCAAGAATTACACAAGCAACTGTTCACTCTTGGACCTGAAAATTAAGCACACTTAAAAACGCCGGAAATCCGCTCCGGCGTTACTCTTCTGTTTATTTTTTAGTTTGATGCTCTTTCGCTTCTTCGATAACTAATTCATCATCTTTCAAATCTGCAAGAAGATGTTTCGCATCTAAATGATCCAAATGGAAGTCGGTTACTTTATCACGAATTTGTTGCTCAATCACACGACGAAGCGGACGAACACCCATGACTTCATCATACCCCTCTTCTGCTAGATAATGTTTGACTGCATCTGTTACTGTTAACGTGATGTCTTTCTTGGCAAGTGTTTGGTTGACTTCATCCAACATCAAGTCGACGATTTCAGCTAAATCCTCTTTACCAAGATGAGAGAATTCAATGACTGCATTGAAGCGATTCAAGAATTCTGGGCGGAAGTATGGTTTCAATCTATCCATAATTTTCATATCCTTTTCCTCATCACCAGTAAAGCTTTCATACCCAAATCCAGCATTTGATGTAGCAATAATAACCGTATTCTTAAAGTTGACAGTATTTCCTTGTCCATCTGTCAGACGTCCATCATCTAAAACTTGCAGTAACAGCGTGATGACTTGCGGATCGGCTTTTTCAATTTCGTCCAGCAAGATGATAGAGTAAGGATTCCGACGAACACGTTCTGTCAAGGTATTGCTATTGTCATCATAGCCGACATAACCAGCTGTTGTACCAATCAACTTCGACACAGCCGTGCGGTCAGAGTATTCAGACATGTCCAAACGGATAATGGCTTCTTTAGTACCAAACATATCAAGCGCTAATTGCTTCGCTAGCTCTGTTTTTCCAACACCAGTTGGGCCGACAAAGAGGAAGCTACCAATCGGACGATTTCCTTCATCAAAACCTGCACGATTCCGACGAATAGCGCGCGCCACTGCTTCAACTGCTTCGTTTTGTCCAATGACTTTTGTCTTCAATCGCGCATTCATCTCTTTCAACCGTTCAATATCACTAGTCCCCATTTGGGAAACAGGAATACCCGTCATACGTTCTACAGATTCGGCTACATCATTGACAGTTGCAGTCACTTTCATGTCTTCCGTATGATTTTCAATCTTTTTTTCTAGCTCTTCAATACGCATCTTGGCATTCAAAGCAGTTTCAAAGTCTTCTTTTTCAACCGCAGCTTCTTGCTTTTTCTTTTGCTCTGCAATTTCACGTTCCACTGTATGCACATCTGTAACAGGATGTTGAGCTGCTAAATGAGCCGCTGTCACATCCACTAGGTCAATCGCTTTATCTGGCAAGCTGCGTTGCGGAATATACTGAATCGAATAGTCCACGGCCGCTTTTAACACTTCATCTGGCAAGATAACATTGTGGTGTTTTTCGTACAAATCACGAATTCCTTGCAAAATCTTATAAGTATCTTCTGCAGACGGAGCATTTACCTTTACTTCATTGAAACGACGAGCCAAAGCTGCATTTTTCAAAATGGTATTGCGGTATTCATCCTGTGTCGTTGCACCAATCACCGTTAAATCCCCGCGAGAAAGAGCCGGTTTCAAAATATCCGCCAAACCTTTAGAGCCACTGTCTCCACCTGTACTTCCGGCACCGAGGATTTGATGAATTTCATCAAAAAAGAGAATAACATTACCCGCTTCTTTCACTTCAGACACCAAATTTTGAATGTTTTCCTCAAAGCTACCACGATACTGTGTACCTGCTTCCAAGCCCGAAATATCTACAGAAATAATTTCCTTATTTTTAATAGCAGCTGGGACATCGCCATTGACAATCGCTTGTGCCAAACCTTCAACAACTGCGGTCTTACCAACCCCAGCATCTCCGACTAGCACTGGATTATTCTTCGTCCGACGAGAAAGGATTTCAGCTGTTTCTTGAATTTCCTTATTGCGTCCAATAACAGGATCTAGCATATCTTGGCGCGCTTCTTCTGTCAAATTGCGACCTAATTTTGCTAAAATGCCGCCTTGTTTTGGAGCACCTGCTTGCCCTTGCATTTGCGGGTTTTGACCCTCTACCGCTTGTTTCGGCAGTTTTCCCGTTGCTCGGTATTGTGCAAATTCTTCTGGTGTTACTTCACGTCCATTGATGAGATAACGTCGATTTTCACTATTAAAACCGCCCATTCTTCCCATCAATTGGTTGAAAAGATCATCCATGTTATCAAAGTTGTTGTAGTTGTTGTTCATATCTGTACCTCACTTGTTATTTTACATAATTTTTGCAACTGCTTAAAATATAAGACAAAGTGAGCAACTCTATCTGTTGGATTTATATAAAAGGCAGTTAATATTTTACATAATTTTAATCCTCTCCCAAAATAGAGATGAAATCCTTTTAACTGAACACAGCTAAGAATTTCATCTTGTTTGGATGAGTGTAACGGATTTTATTCCTTTCCGTTTACAGATGTAATTATATACTATAAAAATAAAAAAGTCAATAGATTTTTAGAAAAAATTTACATAATTTTTGCGTTTTTCTTTTTTAAAATTGCTTTAATATTAGTCTTTCTAGTTTAAATTTTTATATTTTACATAATTTTTAAAAATCATACTTCCATTTTATGTCAATGCTACAAAAAATCACCAAGTACTTTACTCGATGATTCTTCTTTTTATTCTACTGTAACAGATTTAGCAAGGTTTCGTGGTTTATCTACGTCAAGTCCACGATACAAAGTTGCAAAATAAGCAATCAACTGTGTTGGCACGACCATAGAAATTGGTGATAAATATGGATGAACAGACATTAAAACAATATCGTCTCCTTCTTTTGCTACATTTTCTTCTACAACGGTCAAAACATTTGCACCACGCGCCACCACTTCTGATACATTCCCACGAGTATGACTGGCCAATTGCTCATCGGACGAAATTAAGGCGATTACTGGCGTACCGTCTTCAATCAAGGAAATCGTTCCATGTTTTAACTCTCCCGCAGCAAATCCTTCACACTGAATATAGGAAATTTCTTTTAATTTCAAGCTGGCTTCCATAGCAACATAATAGTCTTGCCCTCGACCAATATAGAAAGCATTGCGTGTTGTAGCGAGCAGATCACGCACTTTTTCGTCAATACTGTCTTTTTCAGATAGCGTAGCCTCAATGGCTTGCGCCACAATGGATAATTCATGCACTAAATCAAACTGCTTCGCTTTTTCATTGCCATTGGCATCTCCAACTGCTTTCGCAAGGAATGCTAGAGTCGCAATTTGTGCTGTGTAAGCTTTTGTAGAAGCAACTGCAATCTCTGGTCCTGCATGAAGCAACATCGTGTGAGTCGCTTCACGAGACAAAGTTGAACCCGGTACATTGGTCACCGTCAAACTTGGAATCCCCATAGCATTGGCTTTGACCAAAACCTGACGGCTATCGGCTGTTTCGCCAGATTGGCTAATCAAGATAAACATTGGTTTCTTGCTAAGCAATGGCCATCTGTAGCCCCATTCAGAAGAAATGCCTAGTTCAACTGGTGTATCTGTCAATTCTTCTAGCATGCGCTTGGTCGCAAAACCAGCATGGTAAGATGTCCCAGCCGCAAGAATATACAAACGGTCCGCTTCTTGAACAGCTTTGATAATGGCTGGATCTACTGAAACTTGATCATTTTCATCGGTGTAAGCTTGAATGAGTTTGCGCATCACAGTTGGCTGCTCATCAATTTCCTTCAACATGTAGTAAGGATAAGTGCCTTTACCAATGTCTGACAAATCAAGCTCTGCTGTGTAGCTTTCACGTTCAATAGGATTACCATCATAATCTTGCACGTGAACACTATCTTTTGTCACAATAACCAATTCTTTGTCGTGAATTTCCATAAATTCACTTGTTTCACGGATCATTGCCATAGCATCCGAGCAGACCATATTGTAGCCTTCTCCTAAGCCAACCAAAAGAGGGGATTTATTTTTGGCAACATAAACTGTATCTGCATCTTCAGCATCCATCAAAGCAAAGGCATAAGAGCCTTCAATAATATGAAGAGCTTTTTTGAATGCTTCAAGAACTGATAAATTCTCTTCCTCAACGAATTTTCCAATCAAGTGAACCGCAATTTCTGTATCCGTTTGACCTTTCAAATCATGTCCAGCAAGATAAGTGTTCTTGATGTCTAGGTAATTTTCAATCACACCATTATGCACCAAAACAAAGCGTCCCGTTTGAGAAGTATGCGGATGCGCATTGCTTTCGCTTGGTTTTCCATGCGTTGCCCAACGTGTATGGCCAATACCAGCAGTTCCAGCCACGTCAATCCCGATTTTTGCACGAAGATCAGCTATGCGACCAACTGATTTCACCAAACTAGATGTTTTCCCATTGGTCACAAAAATCCCAGCCGAATCATAACCCCGGTATTCTAATTTTTCTAGACCTTGCATTAAAATATCTGTTGCATTTCGATTTCCAACAACTCCAACGATTCCACACATACTATTATTTATAGCAAACAACTTTCAGAAGTCTGCTATCTCCTCCTTCGTTTCATAAATTGGTATAGTCTAATCATAGCTATCCAAAACAAGCGAAATCAGTATATAATTTTATTGTGAATTTGTCAACAATGAAATTGGTATAGTTCAAATAAAAGGTGTGAAAAAACTCAATAGACTTTGAAAGAATTTATTTCTCCACTAGAAAGGTTGGTTTGGACATCTTTATTCACATATTATATTTCAGGGACATTAGGCGATCACTTCAACAATCTTTTTTCAAACTAAAAATGAAAGAGAGTGAGACAGACAACCATGATTGCTGCGCACTCATGGTTGTCTGTCTCAGCTTCTCTTCTTAAATATTATGACTTGTAAATTCCAAGTTTTATTTTTGGTTTTTGAATCGCTCAACATCACGTGCAATAACTAATTCTTCATCTGTAGGAATGACAAGCACTTTCACCTTAGCAGCATCACTTGAGATGATCCCTTCAGCTCCACGTACATTTTTTTCCGGTAAAATATCGCAACCAAACCAAGATAGACCTGAAATAACAGCTTCGCGCACCTCATCAGAATTTTCTCCAATGCCAGCTGTGAAAATAATCGCATCCGCACCATTTAAAACAGCAAAATATTGACCGATATGTTTTTGAATGCGATCAACAAAAATGTCAAAAGCCAGTTTACAATTATGATTGCCTTCATGCATTCCTGCAATAATGTCGCGCATATCACTTGATGTTTCAGATACTCCTAGAAGCCCAGACTGTTTGTTTAAAATATAATTGATGTCTTCTGGTGTATTAAAATCTTCTGTATGCTCTATCAAATAAGGAATGATAGCCGGGTCAATATCCCCTGTGCGAGTTCCCATCATCACGCCACCTAGCGGAGTAAAGCCCATTGAAGTATCTACAGAAATTCCTTTATCAACCGCTGTAATAGAAGCGCCATTCCCAATATGACAAGTAATTAGCTTCAACTCTTCAAGTGGCTTACCAAGCGTTTTGGCGGCTTCCTTGGCAACATACTGATGACTTGTACCATGAGCGCCATATTTGCGAACCTTGTTCTCCGTATAGTACTTAGTCGGTAATGGATAACGATAGGCTTTTTCTGGCATTGTTGTATGGAAAGACGTATCAAACACAACGACACTTGTAATGTCTGGCAACAATTCTTTAAAGGCACGAATTCCTGCTGCATTTGCTTTGTTATGAAGTGGTGCAAGAAGCGCTAATTCTTCTACTTTTTGAATCACTTCTTCGCTATCAACAAGTGCAGATTCTTTAAAGTATTCACCACCTGCAACGACACGATGTCCAACACCTGTGATTTCTTCATAGGATTTGATAATACCAAAGCGCATCAAGTCATCTAACAAAATTTTTACAGCTTGCGTATGATCATCAATATCTAAAATTTGCTTTTCTGCACGACTATCAAATTTTACTGTTGAAATGGAGTCCTTGAGACCAATCCGTTCAATCAGCCCTTTGGCAATAACCTTTTCAGCTGGCATTTCGTATAATTGCCATTTTAGACTTGAACTTCCAGCATTGATTGAAATTGTTTTTGACATAAATTACCTCTTTTAAGCGTTTTCATTTATTATATCAAAAACTTGTTTAAATTTCACTTTCTCTGCTCCAATTTTGAAACTTTTCGCTAAATTCCAATAAATCGTCCTGATCTCGCAAATCAGACAAAGCATAAACAAACAGTTGAACAGCTTGTTCTTCTTGCTTTTGCAGCACAAAAATTGTCTTGGCATAAGCGGCATTTCCAAAAAGTGCTTCTGGCAATGCAATCATCGCAACTATCTGGGCATGCTTTTGCAGCCAAGTTTTCAGCAAATCACTTTGCGAACTAGTCAATAAATCATTTGGTGCAAGGAAAATAGCATAACCGCCTGATTTGAGATACTTGAGCGATTGTTCCATTAACAAATGATGAGCATAAGTATGCTCCTGTCTACTAGCCACTTCATAGCGCGTCGCAATGTTATCATCAGGATAAAAGCCAACTGGTAAATCACTGATAATCACATCGCTTTCTTTCAATACTTGCGGACGCACTGCATCACCTTGCACAAAACTAACTTTTGCATCCATCACATCTGCGATACTGGCTGATATATCAATTAGCAGATCGTCCAATTCCAGTCCTAGATAATCCACATTTTTTTGTGTATTATTGAGAATCGTCTCAGCTAAATTCCCCATTCCGCTACCAATTTCCAAAATATCAATGTGTTCTTTTTTACTCAATTGGTCAATGAGAAAAGTTAAGATAAACCCGATAGAATCTGGAGTAAATTGATGATTGGCTTGCAAAGGCTCTGTTTGAGCTGCTTTCATCAGCAAAAATTGGTAGGCTCGGCGCCATTCCTCTTTACTTAATTTCAACGCTTTCAGTTTTTCATTATTCTGCCGAACACTATCTAGTTCAATATCCCCGTCCAGATAGCTGCCATTTTGCTCTATCAAAGCATCATAAAAGCTCGTTAAAAGATCATTTTGGATTTCTTGGACATTTTCTAACAAGAGCATATAGGTCTGTTCAATTTTTTCAAAATTCATAGCATCCTCCGCTCCCTATCATACCAAAATTCAGCTCTTTTTGCGAGCGAATCCTCAGTTACTTACATACAGTTCTATTCTCGCTTATTTGTCTAGTTTGTCATTGTTTTGGCTGGTCTTCTCAAGCGGAAAAGAAAATTGATAACGGCGACCAGTCTTCATTGTTACGGTCAGGATGAGCTCTTTCTCACTCTTTTGGTCTTGGACATGCCCTTTATCAAATTCTCTTTGCTTAGAATTTTTATTTGCTAGAAGAGCCATTGTATAAGCCTGTGTTCCTTCTTTGTTCAAAGCAAAATTCCTGTGATTAGCAGTTTGCCGATGAAGGTAAAATTGCAAAAGCAAGCTAAAGACAGCTGTTATAAAAAGGGCATAGAGCATAATACCTGCTTTAACTCTTTGTTTCCACACAATAGACGAACTCCCTTTCCAATCCTCGCTTAAACGTCATTCTGATATGAATCAGCTCATTTTTCTGTGAGATTTCTGCTTTTTCCACATCATAAACCATCGGCTGGTAACCTTTCCCATTCGCATTAGTTTTTCTGAAATCCTGTCCACTTGACTTTCCAAATGCAATCACCTTGCCGTCCTGTTTCATATATAAACGATTATTCTCCACCTTTTCAAATGAAGAACGAGCCAACTCTGCTTCTAGTTGATCTGCAAACAAAAGCCATTCTCGTTGTTCACTGTGTTGACGAGCTTGGACTTCAGAAGCTAGAAGGCGCGTCATAGATTGAAACAGCAACACACTTCCACTAATGACAAAGAGGGCAACCAGAGCCTCTAAAAGGGTAAAAGCTTTCACTTTATTTGCCTTGAACATCAAGAATTAGTTCCCTTCCATGATAAATCTGAATACCTTGTTGACTTGTTTCAACACGCACTTTAATACCATTCATTGTCAGATGACTTTGCTTTGTTTGCAAAGCCATTTTAGCTACCCTTAAAACTTCTTCTTCTCTAAGCAAGTCATTTTCTGCTTTTCGAGACTGGTGAATTTGTCCCAACAACAGGGTCACAATTGTCGCAAAAACAGCCAAAGCCAGCAGCGCCTCTAATAAAATCGTTCCTCTAACGCGTTGTTTTCTTAAATTTCCCATTTCCTAGATATAATTGATACGTAACTGTCTGCTTTTTCGTCTGAAAGACAATCTTTCCGAGCGATGAATTACCACCTGCCTTATCAAAATGAAGCGTCAAATCTTCTGGAGCTTGAATTGAGCGAGGAACTGCCAAATAGTTGTAACCATTGGAAATCCTCTCGCGAGAAAAATTCATGTCCAGCTGACTTTGAGCTGAGCTACTCAACTTCTGACTTTCCCGATAAAAATGCTCAAACTCCAGAAAGAAAATCTGCTCTTCCACCTGTTCAAAAGAAGAACGAACAGAGCCCGACACCGCAAGCAATAAGAAACTCGTTATAAATAATGTCAGCAAACTTTCCAAAAGCGTAAATCCCTTAATCTGCAACAGAACGAGCTTCTTTTGTATGTTTCGCATAGTAAGCCTTATAAGATGCTGCCTGCTTGTCTGTAATCGTGCCTTCGTTGATTAATTTTGAGAGTGTCGCTTTTTCATTGGTGTGATTAACCTCAAACAGCTCTGCCTGGCTTTCCACAACTTTTACCACCGCTGCATTTCCTTTTTCCGTCACCGCTTCTTTTTGCTTGGTCAAATTCGGCACGAACAAGAGCATCAAAACACTGATAATAAGAAGCACGACTAACATTTCTACTAAAGTAAAACCTTTAACTTTCAAACTTTTTAATTTTTTCATAATTGAACCTCCATATTTTGATAAATTGGCAGCAACATGGCTGCATATAACAATACAATCATCAAGGCCACAAAGACAAACACTAGTGGCTGAATAACATTCATCGCTTGATGAACACGTTTAAAAAATGTCTCCCATGTTTTTTGGGCATAAACTTCTAATTCACGTCCCAATTTGGATTTCACTTCACCGTATTCAATTATCAAGCCTAATTCCTTTTTAAAAAATGGATAATATTTCACTACTTGTGAAAATTCCTGACCATTTTGCAGCGCAACTTCTAAATCTTTTCCAATTTCTTGAAACATAGCAGAGCGTTGCCCTTGCATCATCTGAAAAATCTGACTGAGTTCTAAACCTTGACCAATCATATTTCCCCATTCTCTCGCATAATAAGCTGTCAAATAGATTTGAATAAAAGTTCCACAAAAAGGAAGTCGAGCTAACAAATGAAATGCTGCTATTTTGGAGCTTTTCTGAAACCAATAAAAACCTATCACGAACAAAACAAAGACTACCCCTAATGAACCCAGAAAAAGTTGCGGCAAATTACTGATAATCTGCGTTGCTACATTTTGACGATCGAGTTGCGGGAGTAAATAATTACGTAATCCCAGCATAATGAATATCAAAAAAACAAACAAAATAAAGGGATAAGTCGCCACTTCAACCAACTTTTTCTTAATTTTTGAGACATTTTCCAAGTATTCCTCAATCTTACTCAGACTGAGTGAGAGATTTCCGTGTAATTCTGCCAGCGAAAGTTGTGTTACCACATTATCTGAAAAACCTAAACTAGCCATAATGTCCGAAAAAGGCTTTCCTGTTGACAAACCCTCTTTCATCCTGTCCACATAGACTTCTTCTAACAAGGCACTTCGCTTCAAAAAGTCGATAATTTCTGCCAAATGAAAGCCACTAGAAAAAAGATTATTCAGCAACTCTACGACCTTTTTCTGCCTAACTGTGGATAATTTTTTCCGCTTCTGCCTGCTCAAGATTGATATGTCCTGCTGCATGAAGCTGATCAATCTGCCTATTCCAATCGATTGGCTCGTGTTCTTGATACTTCTCACTGACAAAATCCACTATTCCTCCTTTCGCAATTAAGCGTTGGTAACAAATCCCTTGTAAGACAACTTTCAGCTCGGCTTCTGTCACTCCCAACTCCAGCAACCGTTCATAGACACCTCGTACGCTTTTAGCATGAATAGTTGAAAAAACAGTCACTCCCGTTAAGCTAGCTCGAACAACTGCCCGTGCTGTCTCCGCATCACGAATCTCTCCGATAATCAATAAATCTGGTCGATGCCGAAGAGAAAGTTTAATCAAACTTTCATAAGTTAAACCAATCGCTTCGTTCAGCTGCAGCTGTAACATCCCTGCTTGTTTGATTTCAACCGGATCTTCAATTGACATGATTTGCTGATTGGCAAAACGCTCTTGAGCCAACTGGTGCATGAGAGTAGTTTTACCACTTCCTACCGGTCCTGAAAAAAGGTAAAGCCCTCGCTGTTTGAAACGTTCTTTCAACTCCGGAATTTGAGCAAACCAAAACTTCAGCTCTGCTTCTTCATCATGCAATAGACGAATCACCAGGCTTTCATATCCACGGTAATCCCCTACTGTTGACAACCGTAGCGACGTTTTCCTGTCACTATATTGATAATCACAAGAGCCCAGCTGACTGCGACGTTTTTCTCCCACATTCATCCCAGCAGTAAACTTGAAATGACTGATTACAGCAGCTAGCTCTTCAAATTCATAATTGCGTATAAAACGGCGTTCATCTCCAATTCGCATATACAACTCGTAAACATTTTCCTTCGGAACAAAATAAATGTCCTGTGCTCGTTCTTCCTTAGCCTGACAAATAATAGCCTGTGCAATGTTTTGAACCATATCTCCTCCTCACTTTATATTATTCGCAGAAGAAAATAAAAAAATGATGAAAAATCACCATTTTGTAAATTATTTAAACGTTAGAGAGCAAGCACGGTGTTCCTCTTCACTATTTTGTTTATTATAGCCCGGTCTCCATTTCTCTTTAGGAATGACACCATCATTTTCCAATAAAGCGAGAGAATGGTATTGCTGGACAGAATCACTACATTCTTCACACCAGCTCAAATCTTCTGCATCCCAAAAAATGGACATTAAATCACTTCGACTTTTATAGAAAGGAAAAGCAGCTACCAACTTCAGCCATTGGCGCTTATAATACTTTAAAGCAGTATAATAGTCATCAAAATGTTGTATAGATACGATATTAGCTTCCCAGTCATCAAAAAACCACCAAGGCTCATCTTTGCCATACATTTCAATCACACAATACACCTGCTTCACCTCCCTTTGTTCTGTTTATTATATCGGAAATGCTAAATTTTTTAAACAGATATGCTCTATTATACAAGTTTTTCGCCATTTGCTCAAAAATGTAGAAAAAGTGGCATTATTTTGATTAGTACTTTTTCATTCATCAGATAAGAAAACGAGACTTTTTCTAAGCCTCATTTCCAATTTATTAATACAAATCAAGATAGTTGTCTACTTCCCATTGGGAAACAAAAGTGGCATAGCTTGCCCATTCGATGCGTTTTGCTTCTACAAAACTTGTATAAATATGGTTCCCAAGTGCAGCTTTTACAACTTCATCTTCTGTCAGTGCTTTCACCGCATTATGTAGAGTAGAAGGAAGGTCTGTAATACCCGCTTCTTTGCGCTCTTCTGCTGTCATGACATAGATATTTTCTTCAATCGGAGCAGGTGCTTCAATTTTATTTTCAATCCCATGAAGTCCAACTTCAAGAAGAACAGCCATAGCAATATAAGGATTAGCCATTGGGTCAACAGAACGCAATTCCAAACGTGTTCCCATACCGCGTGAAGCTGGCACGCGAACAAGTGGAGAACGATTCCGTCCTGCCCAAGCAATATACACAGGAGCTTCATAACCCGGAACCAAACGTTTATAAGAGTTGACAGTCGGGTTCATGATAGCTGTATAATTGTAAGCATGCTTAATCAGACCACCAAGGAAATAATAAGCAGTTTTTGATAATTGCATGCCATTTGGATCTTCTGGATCAAAGAAAGCATTCTGACCGTCTTGATTAAAGAGCGACATGTTACAGTGCATACCTGAACCAGCAATACCAAATTTTGGTTTTGCCATAAAAGTAGCGTACAAACCATGCTTGCGGGCAATTGTCTTAACAACCAGCTTAAACAACTGAATCTTATCACAGGCACGGAGAACTTCATCGTATTTAAAGTCAATTTCGTGCTGACCGATAGCTACCTCATGGTGACTGGCTTCTACTTCAAATCCCATTGTTGTAAGGACATTAACGATTTCACGGCGAGTATTGTCAGCCAGGTCAGTCGGAGCAAGGTCAAAATAGCCACCCTTATCATTTACCTCAAGAGTTGGATCACCATTCTCATCAAGTTTAAATAAGAAAAATTCTGGCTCAGGACCTAAATTAAAGGATTTGAATCCTAATTCTTCCATGTGACGTAAAGCGCGTTTCAAATTTCCACGCGGATCCCCTTTAAAAGACGTTCCTTCCGTCGTATAGACATCGCAAATCAGTCCTGCGACACTTCCGTTTTCGTCTCCCCAAGGGAAAACCGTCCATGTATCCAAGTCAGGATAAAGGTACATATCTGACTCATTGATACGCACAAAACCTTCGATAGAAGAACCATCGAACATCACTTTGTTGGATAAAACTTTATTCAGCTGTTCATCAGTCGCTGGAATTTCAACGTTTTTCATCGTTCCTAAAACATCCGAAAACATCAAACGGATAAAGGTAACATTTTTTTCTTTCACTTCGCGACGAATGTCAGCTACTGTAATTGGCATGAGTATCTCCTTATGAAATTTAAAAAAATTGATATTGGTCAATGCATACGACCAAATGGTGGAAGGGAAGAAGCAAAGCGACCTTGTTGTAAAATGTCTTTATGAAGGGCTCGACGAACGTCTTTCTCACTCACCGGCTTCTTGTATTTCGCTTCGCGCTCGGCATATTTTCGCTTAATCGCAGCAATATTGTAACCTTCTGAAATGTAATCTTTAATCTCCAACAAGCGATCCATATCATTTAATGAATACATGCGGCGATTTCCTTCATTTCGATCAGGCTTGATTAATTCTTGATCTTCATAATAACGAATCTGACGTGCTGTCAAATCCGTCAATTTCATAACGCTACCAATGGGAAAAACAGCCATATTGCGACGAAATTCCTTTTCCTTCATTGCAAATTCCTTTCTCATGCTCTATTATAATCTGAAAAAATTTCTATGTCAAGAACCCATGTTATATTTCCTGACATTATTCTTCGTTTTTTAATTTCAATACTTTCCGCAAGCGATCCACATCAGAATTGACCAGCATGGCAACGAAAACCCCCATGAAAGTCTCAAAGACACGTGCAAATACATACAAAACTGTCTCTCCTGTTGGAATAGATAAAGTAATAATCAGCATGGCAGAGACACCACCAATCACTCCCGCTTTGTTGTTCATAGCAACATTTGTCATAATCGTTAACATCGTACAAATAGGAACGACCAGTAAGGTCACCCAAAACTGCTCATGAAACAGGTTATTGATGAGAAAGAAGAGCAAGGCATACAAACCACCAATGCTATTTCCTAAAATACGAGAGGTTCCAAAATGGACGCTCTTATCAAAATCTTCACGCAAACTGAAAACAGCTGTCAGAGCACCAATCTGCAATCCTTTCCAACCAAAAAGCCCAAAGATAAGAAGAACAATAAAAACCGCGACCCCCGTTTTAAAGGTTCGCATTCCTAATTTAAATTTCGACTTATCAAACTTATACTTTTTAAAATAACCCATTCACGCATTTCCTTTTACCTTTATTCTAACATATTTTAGAGAAAAGATAATAATGATTACAAGAAATGAAAACAATTTCTTTTCATTCTAAAAAGTTGAAGCTTGTGCCACAAATCCTAACTGCAACCTTAAAGTACTGCTGTGATCAATCAGCTACTGCAGTCATCATTTATGATTACATAAATTTAAGACTGGAAATTTTTTGTTCCAGTCTCCTTTAGAATTATTGTTCCATAAGTGCTGCAAGAGCTGGCAGTACTTTATCTTTACCTCCACTGATTTTCTTAGCTCACTTCGTTTCGCAGAAAATCTAGCGTGTGCACTAGAAAAGAGCTGACATCCAGCCCTTTTCATCTACTTATAGCGCAATAGCTGAATGGCAGTTCACTTCGCTAAGCTCGTGACCAACCTATTCAGCCTTGCAGGGTTCAACTCTTCCAGTGGATGAGTTGAAGTTGTCCCCTAAAAATCAGAAATGACACTCAACGAAATCATAGATTTCTGACTGACCGCCTTATTTTTCTGTAAGAGCAGCCAATCCTGGCAATACTTTACCTTCAAGAAGCTCCATGCTTGCGCCTCCGCCTGTAGAAATCCATGAGAATTTGTCTGCACGACCAAGGTTGATAGCTGCAGCAGCTGAGTCACCACCACCGATGATTGATTTCACACCTGGTTGTTTCACGATAGCGTCCATCACACCAATTGTACCAGCTTGGAAGTCAGGGTTTTCAAAGACACCCATAGGTCCGTTCCATACAACTGTTTTAGCACCAGTCAATTCTTGATCAAATTTAGCGATAGATTTTGGACCGATATCCAAACCAAGGAAGCCTAGATCCACTGCTTCACCTTCAGTATCTTTCACTTCAGTGTAGTCAGCAAATGCGTTTGCTTCTTTTGAGTCAACTGGCAAGATCAATTTGCCGTTTGCTTTTTCAAGAAGAGCTTTCGCTATATCCAATTTATCTTCTTCTACAAGTGAGTTACCGATTTCGATACCTTGTGCTTTGTAGAAAGTATAAGTCATACCACCACCGATAAGAACTTTATCAGCTTTTTCAAGAAGATTTTCGATAACACCGATCTTATCAGAGACCTTTGAACCACCAAGAATGGCTACGAATGGACGAACTGGATTTTCAACAGCTTCTTTGATATAAGCAATTTCGTTTTCAAGAAGGAAACCAGCAACTGCTTTGTCCACATTAGCTGAGATACCTACATTAGATGCGTGAGCACGGTGAGCTGTACCAAAAGCATCGTTTACAAAAATGCCATCTCCAAGTGAAGCCCAATATTTACCAAGTTCTGGATCGTTTTTAGATTCTTTCTTCCCGTCAACATCTTCAAAACGAGTGTTTTCAACAAGAAGAACTTCACCGTCTTTAAGGGCATTGATAGCTGCTTCAAGCTCTGCTCCACGAGTTACTCCTGGAAGGAAAGCAACATCTTGACCTAATTTTTTAGCTAAATCAGCCGCAACTGGTGCAAGAGATTTTCCTTCTTTATCAGCTTCTTCTTTCACACGTCCAAGGTGAGAGAAAAGAATAGCACGTCCACCATGTTCAAGGATATACTTGATTGTTGGAAGAGCAGCTGAGATACGGTTGTCGTTTGTGATAACTCCGTCTTTAAGCGGCACATTGAAATCAACGCGAACAAGGACTTTTTTGCCTTTCAATTCAACGTCTTTAACAGTAAGTTTTGCCATGTTACAAAAACTCCTTTTTCTATTTTATACGAAACTATTATATCATATTTTCTAAAAGTTTTCTTGATATAAGGAAAATTTTCACAAAATAATTTTGAACATAAAAAGAGCCGAGAAGGCTCGACTCTTTATTATTCTACTGTAGTGGTTTCTTCCACAGGTTCTGTTACAGTTGTATCTTCGATAATTTCGACTTCATTGACAGCTTGTGGTTCAAGGTTACGGTAACGAGCCATACCTGTACCAGCTGGAATGATTTTACCAATGATAACATTTTCTTTGAGACCAAGCAAGTGGTCTTTCTTACCACGGATAGCCGCATCTGTGAGGACACGAGTGGTTTCTTGGAAGGAAGCCGCTGACAAGAAACTATTTGTTTCAAGAGATGCTTTAGTAATTCCCATGAGGACTGGACGAGCAGTCGCAGGAACTCCTCCAGAGATAACCACATCGCGGTTAGCATCGGTAAAGTCTGTGATATCCATGAGTGTACCCATAAGAAGGTCGGTATCTCCTGGATCCATAACACGCACTTTGCGAATCATCTGGCGAACCATTACCTCGATGTGCTTGTCACCGATTTCTACCCCTTGGCTGCGGTAAACTTTTTGTACTTCAGCTAGCAGGTAAGTTTCAACAGACAAGACATCACGAACAGCCAGCAAGTGCTTAGGCTGGATAGACCCTTCTGTCAGAGCAGCACCGCGAGAGATTTTATCCCCTACTGCTACTTTCATACGAGCTGTAAATGGTACTACATATTCCCCTTCACCAGTTGCCCCTTTAACAAAAACTTTCTTAGTTCGAGTAGAAGCATCTTCTTCAATCGCAGTCACCTCACCTTTGACTTCAGTAATAACTGCTTCCCCTTTCGGATTGCGGGCTTCAAAGATTTCTTGGACACGAGGAAGACCTTGTGTGATATCGGTATTAGACGCAACACCACCCGTGTGGAAAGTGCGCATTGTAAGCTGTGTACCAGGTTCACCGATAGATTGGGCGGCAATCGTTCCGACTGCCTCACCGACTTCAACCGCATCGCCCGTTGCCAAGTTGATACCGTAACAACGACGGCAAACCCCATGACGTGTATTACATGTAAAGACAGAGCGAATAGTGACTTCTTCGACACCAGCGCTAACAATCTCATGCGCCATATCTTCTGTAATCAATACATCTGGACCAACGATGATTTCGCCTGTTTCAGGATGTTTAACCGATTTCTTCGTATAACGACCAATCAAGCGTTCTTCTAATGGCTCAATCATTTCCTTACCGTCAGTAATTGAGCGGATAACAAGACCACGATCGGTTCCACAGTCGTCTTCACGGATAATCACATCTTGTGCCACATCAACCAAACGACGAGTCAGATAACCTGAGTCAGCCGTCTTAAGGGCTGTATCAGTCATCCCTTTACGAGCACCGTGAGTAGAGAAGAACATTTCCAAAACAGACAAACCTTCACGGAAGTTAGATAGAATAGGCAATTCCATGATGCGGCCATTAGGAGCAGCCATCAAGCCACGCATACCAGCAAGTTGTGAGAAGTTAGAAATGTTACCACGGGCTCCAGAATCCATCATCATAACGATTGGATTCTTAGGATCTTGGTTGGCAACCAAACGTTTTTCCAATTTTTCACGAGCTGCACGCCATTCAGCAGTAACTGCATTGTAGCGTTCATCGTCTGTAATCATACCACGACGGAATTGTTTGGTAATTTGTTCTACACGTTTGTGGGACTCTTCGATAATTTCTGCCTTATCTTCAACGACCGGAATATCAGCAATCCCTACTGTCAAGCCTGCTAACGTTGAATGGTGATAGCCGAGATCTTTCAGACGGTCAAGGAAAGCAGATGTTTCAGTTGTACGGAAGCGTTTGAAGATTTCAGCGATGATATTTCCAAGATTTTTCTTCTTGAATGGCACATTTAATTCCAGCTTACTGATAGCTGCTTTGACATCTTGACCAGGTTCTAAGAAATACTTAGCTGGCACACCTTCTGCCATGTTTGAGGCATTTGGCTCTTGCAAATATGGTAATTCATCTGGCATGATATCATTGAAAAGAATCTTACCCACTGTTGTCAAGAGGATCTTGTGTTTTTGATTTTCTGTCCATGGTTTGTTTAAACTATCTGTCGCAATCCCAACACGCGTATGTAAGTGAACATAACCATTACGGAGAGCCATTACAGCTTCATCACGGTCTTTAAAGACCATTCCTTCTCCTTCACGACCAGCTTCTTCCATAGTCAGATAGTAGTTCCCCAAGACCATATCCTGTGAAGGGGTTACTACTGGCTTCCCGTCTTTTGGATTGAGGATGTGCTCAGCTGCCAGCATGAGAATCCGTGCTTCTGCTTGGGCTTCTTCTGACAAGGGCACGTGGATCGCCATTTGGTCTCCGTCAAAGTCGGCATTATAAGCCTCACACACAAGTGGGTGCAAACGAAGAGCTTTTCCGTCAATCAAAACTGGCTCAAACGCTTGAATTCCTAATCTGTGAAGCGTCGGTGCGCGGTTAAGGAGCACTGGGTGTTCTTTAATCACATCTTCTAAAATATCCCAGATGCGTTCATCATTCCGTTCTACCAAGCGCTTAGCAGCTTTGACATTTTGCACAATATCACGCGCGACAATTTCACGCATGACAAATGGCTTGAAAAGCTCAATAGCCATTTCACGTGGCACACCACATTGGTACATCTTGAGTGTCGGACCAACTGCAATAACCGAACGTCCTGAGAAATCAACCCGTTTACCCAGCAAGTTTTGACGGAAACGACCTTGTTTCCCTTTGAGCATGTGACTCAATGATTTGAGCGGGCGGCTACCTGGTCCAGTAATAGGACGACCACGACGACCATTGTCAATCAGAGCATCAACCGCTTCTTGCAACATCCGCTTTTCATTTTGCACGATGATTCCAGGAGCATTTAGTTCCAAAAGACGTGCCAAACGATTATTCCGATTGATAACACGACGGTAAAGGTCATTCAAGTCAGAAGAGGCAAAGCGTCCACCATCCAACTGAAGCATTGGACGTAAATCTGGCGGAATAACTGGCAGGATGTTTAAGACCATCCATTCTGGTTTGTTACCAGATTTTTGGAAAGCATCTAAAACATCCAAACGACGAATAGCTTTTACGCGCTTTTGCCCAGTTGCCGTTTTTAATTCATCTTTGAGCTCTGCAATTTCTTTTTCCAAATCTACTTGTTTCAAGAGATCTTGAATTGCTTCAGCACCCATTTTTGCAACAAAGGAGCCTTGGCCATATTCACGTAAGCGTTCACGATATTCCCGCTCTGTCATAATGGATTTGTGCTCAAGTGGTGTATCTTTAGGATCAATCACCACATAAGCTGCAAAATAGATGACTTCTTCAAGAGCACGAGGGCTCATGTCCAAGGTCAAGCCCATGCGACTTGGAATTCCTTTAAAATACCAAATATGAGAGACTGGGGCTTTCAACTCAATATGTCCCATACGTTCACGACGAACTTTAGTACGAGTTACTTCAACACCACAACGGTCACAAATGATTCCTTTATAACGAATCCGTTTATATTTTCCACACGCACATTCCCAGTCTTTCGTAGGACCAAAGATGACTTCATCAAAAAGCCCTTCGCGTTCTGGTTTTAGTGTGCGGTAGTTAATTGTTTCAGGTTTCTTCACTTCTCCATAAGACCAAGAGCGGACTTTACTAGGAGAAGCTAGGGTGATTTGCATACTTTGAAAACGATTTACATCAACCACTATTTCTTACCTTTCTTTATTATCTATTGAATCAGTTCTTATTCTTTCCCTTCAGCATCAAAAGCGGCTTTTGCTTCTTGTGCTGCTTTTTCACGTGCTTTTTCAAGATCGTCTACATGAATCACATCATCATCCATGCCTTCGTCCAAGTCACGAAGTTCGACTTCATTGTCGTCTTCATCAAGGACACGCATGTCAAGACCAAGTGATTGCAATTCTTTTACAAGGACACGGAAGGATTCTGGAACACCTGGTTTTGGAATTGGCTTACCTTTGGTAATGGCTTCATAAGCTCTCAAACGACCATTGATGTCATCTGACTTGTAAGTCAAGATTTCTTGAAGGACGTTAGAAGCACCGTAGGCTTCAAGAGCCCAAACTTCCATTTCTCCAAAACGTTGTCCACCAAACTGCGCTTTACCACCAAGAGGTTGTTGCGTAACGGTTGAATAAGGACCAACGGAACGGGCATGGAGCTTATCATCAACCATATGGTGGAGTTTGATCATGTACATGACACCAACGGATACACGATTATCAAATGGCTCACCAGTACGGCCATCATAAAGGATTGTCTTAGCATCGCTATCCATGCCAGCTTCACGAACGGTTTCCCAAAGATCATCTGAGCTAGCCCCGTCAAATACTGGTGTTGCAATGTGAATGCCAAGGTTGCGAGCAGCCATACCGAGGTGAAGCTCCATAACTTGACCAATATTCATACGAGATGGCACCCCAAGTGGGTTCAACATAATATCAACTGGTGTTCCATCTGGAAGATACGGCATATCCTCAACTGGAACAATGCGGGAAACAACCCCTTTGTTTCCGTGACGTCCAGCCATCTTATCCCCAACACGGATTTTCCGTTTTTGAGCGATGTAAACACGTACCAACATGTTGACACCAGATTGCAATTCATCACCGTTCGCACGAGTAAAGATTTTCACATCACGGACAACCCCTGCACCACCATGTGGTACACGAAGGGAAGTATCACGTACTTCACGAGATTTATCACCGAAAATTGCATGAAGCAGGCGTTCTTCAGCAGATAAGTCTTTTTCACCTTTCGGTGTTACTTTACCGACAAGAATGTCGCCTTCTTTTACCTCAGCACCAATGCGGATAATTCCCGTTTCGTCAAGGTCTCTCAAAGCATCTTCACCGACGTTTGGAATTTCGCGCGTGATTTCTTCAGGTCCAAGCTTTGTATCACGTGTTTCTGATTCAAATTCCTCCAAGTGAACAGATGTGTAAACATCGTCTTTCACTAAACGCTCACTCATGATAACGGCATCTTCAAAGTTGTAACCTTCCCATGTCATATAAGCAACGATTGGATTTTGTCCAAGTGCCATTTCACCTTTTTCCATAGAAGGTCCGTCTGCGATAAAGTCACCTTTTTCAACTGTATCGCCAACTTTTACCAGCGTACGTTGGTTGTAAGAAGTACCAGAGTTTGAACGGCGGAATTTCGTAATATGATAGACATCAAGTGAGCCATCTTCACGACGAACTTCAACTTTGGCTGCATCAGAATATACAACTTTACCGTCGTGTTGGGCAATAATCGCCGCACCAGAGTCATGAGCTGCTTGGTATTCCATACCAGTACCAACATATGGTGCATGCGGATCAATCAACGGTACCGCCTGACGTTGCATGTTGGCACCCATGAGAGCACGGTTTGAGTCGTCGTTTTCAAGGAAAGGAATACATGCTGTCGCAACCGCAACTACCTGCTTAGGCGATACATCCATGAAGTCTACTTGATCTGAAGGAAATTCTTGGTTGTTCCCTTGGTGACGTCCCATGACAATCGCTTCTGCAAAACGACCATCTTCTGTTAATTTAGAATTTGCTTGCGCTACGATAAATTCATCTTCTTCGTCCGCTGTCAGCCAAACGATTTCATTGGTGACCAGACCTGTTTCACGATCCACTTTACGATACGGCGTTTGGATAAAGCCATATTTATTCAAGTGTCCATAAGAAGACAAGTTATTGATCAAACCGATGTTTGGTCCTTCAGGCGTTTCAATCGGACACATACGACCATAGTGGGTATAGTGCACGTCACGCACTTCATATCCAGCACGATCACGAGTCAAACCACCAGGTCCCAAGGCTGACAAACGGCGTTTGTGAGACAATTCAGACAGTGGATTATGTTGGTCCATAAATTGAGACAATTGAGATGAACCAAAGAATTCTTTGATAGCTGCTGTGACTGGGCGGATGTTAATGATTTGTTGCGGTGTCAACACTTCATTATCTTGCACACTCATGCGCTCCCGAACGTTTCGCTCCATACGAGACAAGCCAAGACGTACTTGGTTAGCAAGCAATTCACCAACGGCACGAATCCGACGATTTCCCAAGTGGTCAATATCGTCCACACGACCAAGTCCTTCAGCGAGGTTCAAGAAGTAATTCATCTCAGCCAAAATATCTGCTGGCGTAATCGTATGAACTCGATCTCCTGGGTTGGCATTACCAATAATAGTCACCACACGATCTGGATCAGTTGGCGCCACCACTTTGAATTTTTGAAGAACAACTGGCTCTGTTAACACAGCTGCATCATTTGGAATATAAGTGATTTTATTCAAATCACCGTCCAAGTATTCTGCAATGCTATCAATGACACTACGCGTCATAACCGTTCCAGCTTCAACCAAGATTTCACCTGTTTCTGGATCTACCAAAGGCTCTGCAATCGTTTGATTTAACAAACGTGTTTTAATGTTTAATTTTTTATTGATTTTATAACGACCAACTGCCGCCAAGTCGTAACGATGTGGATCAAAGAAACGAGCGACCAATAGACTACGTGAACTATCAGCTGTTTTAGGCTCACCTGGACGAAGACGTTCATAGATTTCTTTAAGCGCTTCATCCGTACGTGAATCCATTGGATTTTTATGAATATCCTTTTCAATCGTGTTGCGAACGAGATCGCTGTCGCCGAAAATGTCAAAGATTTCATCATCGCCAGAAAAACCAAGCGCACGAACAAGTGTCGTAAACGGAATCTTACGAGTACGGTCAATCCGAGTATAAGCAATATCTTTTGAGTCTGTTTCCAGCTCTAACCAAGCTCCACGGTTAGGAATGACAGTTGAACCATAACCAACTTTACCATTTTTGTCTACTTTATCGTTGAAGTAAACACCTGGAGAACGAACGAGCTGAGATACGATAATCCGCTCACCACCATTGATAATGAAAGTTCCCATTTCTGTCATGATTGGGAAATCGCCAAAGAACACTTCTTGGGTTTTGATTTCACCAGTTTCTTTATTAATCAAACGGAAAGTCACAAAAATAGGTGCAGAATAGCTGGCATCATGGATACGTGCTTCTTCTAAAGTGTATTTAGATTCTTTAATTTCATAACCAACAAACTCTAGCTCCATTGTATCTGTAAAGTTTGAGATAGGAAGTACATCTTCAAATACTTCTTTCAAACCATGGTCAAGAAAATCTTTGAACGAATCCGTCTGGATTTCAATCAAATTTGGTAAATCAAGAACTTCCTTGATTCTTGAAAAACTACGACGAGTACGGTGTTTCCCGTATTGAACTTCATGTCCTGCCAAGTTTTTTACTCCTTCTTCTTTCTACATTCTCTATTACATGATAGAGTAGCAATTTTCATTTATCCTTTTTGAGTAATTTTCAGAATCTTTAAGTTTTGATGACAAACGACAAAAATCCCAAAAACAGGCACAAAAAGAGCAGCTAAATCTGACTCTAAAAGTATGATTTAACTGCTGTAAGCTTTATATGGACAATATTTCAAATAAAGCAGACGACAAATTATTAGTAATATTATACCTTATTTAACTCTGCTTTTCAAGTTTTTTACTTATGAAAGTGTTTTTATTTACCTTTATTTAGCGTCCGCCTAAAAGTGCTGCCCAAGCTTTTTGATAATCACTATCTGTACCACCGATTCCAAATTTATAGGTGGTCATCGGAGCACCGTTTTTTGCCCAGTAACTAGTAACTGTCTGTCCGGTCAGGTTCATACTGCGACCATTGACTGTTACTGTGCCAGCTCGTTCACCCGTTGCTTTAAGAACATTGGACTTAATAACACTAGAATCTAGGTTGAACTTATCACCAACTCCCCAGAGACTTGGGTCGGCTTGATAAATTGCATTTACTAGTTGAGCCATATACTGCGCATTGTTGTTGTAACCAGTCAAAGCTGCCATTGAAGCATTATTGTCATGACCGATCCAACCACCTAACGTTAATTTAGGAGTGGATACCATGAGCCACATGTCACCATTACTGTTAGTCGTACCCGTTTTACCAATCCAATCAGCACTAGCTAAACCGCTATTAATCTGCGTTAAACGAGATTTGAAGGTCGTCGTAGCACCCGAACTCAATACCCCACGCATAAGACTTTGCATAATCGTCGCCGTTGCCTTAGAGTAAACCTGAACAGGTTTTGCTTTGTGTTCATAGACAACTTTCCCGTTTTTTGTCGTAATCTTTTCAATCATATAGCGCTCTTGGTATGCCCCATTATTGGCTAAAGTTTGGAAACCATTGGTGTGTTGGGCGACAGATACTTCAATACCTCCTCCCATTGGCAGACTTTCAATATCATAATTTTCAATTTGATAGCCCATTTTCTCCATGTACCCTTGGACATTAACTCCTTTGTCACGAAGCAATTTATAAGTCCAATAAGCTGGAATGTTCCAAGAAGTATTCAAAGCTTCCTGCAAATCCATCATGGCTGTACCACGGCTATCTACGTGCATAATTGGCTCACCGCTAGAGAAATTTGCAGGGTAGTTAGACAGCATGCTGGCACTTCCCATAAGCCCTTGGTCTATAGCAATACCATAGGCTAAAATCGGCTTAATGGTTGAGCCTGGTGAGCGCTCTGTATCAAATGCATGGTTGTTCTGGTTAGAAGCATAATCACGTCCTCCCACAAACCCCAAAATAGCTCCTGTACGATTATCCATGAGGACATTTCCAGCTTCGACTGCACCTGTTCCATCATCTAAGACACTACCAAAATTAGCTACTGCATTTTGCATTGCATTATGCACATTCTTATTAATAGTTGTGGTGACAGTGTAGCCGCCTTCACTCAACTCTTTCGCAGCTAGTTCTCTGTAAGCTTTCACTGTTGCATCATTTTTCAACTCTTGCTGTGAAACATTGTCACGTTTGATTAAGTAATCATACATTGCTTTTTGAGCTTCTTTCATAGCAACGTAATATAGATAGTCATGTGTTCTTGCCGAAGTCGTATCACTTGGTAAAAAGTCTCGTTTTAAATCATAATCTTTATACAATTGGTACTCGTTTTTACTAATCGCACCTGTTCGGTACATATTGTAAATAACATTTTTCGCACGATTGAGACCAAAAGTCATATCTTTAGCACTTTTCAGGCCACCGTCAGCTGCATAAGGAGAGTAAACAATCGGACTTTGTGGTAAACCGGCAATAAAAGCTGCTTGAGGAATTGTCAATTTGCTGGCAGGAACTCCAAAAATTCCTTGTGCAGCTTCTTCCACACCAGCAATATTTTGCCCTTTGTTATTTCTCCCAAACGGTGCCACATTCAAATAAGTCGTTAAAATATCGTCTTTGCTCATGTAGCGTTCTAAAGCCAGCGCATCAATGATTTCTGATGCTTTACGACTAAAGGTTGGAGCATCGCCGACAACTTGTTGCTTGATTAACTGTTGTGTTAAGGTAGAACCACCACTTGAGGAACCAATCCCTACAACAGAGCCTAGTGTAGCCCGCAAAACAGCTTTTGTGACAACCCCATTATGCTTCCGAAAATTCTCATCTTCTGTCGCAATGACTGCTTTTTTCACATTGTCAGAAATATCTTTACTCTTAATTGGCACTCGCAACAAATCACTATCAATGGCTGAAATGGAGCTGCCGTCAGCATATTTTAATTCAGAAATGGTTGAAATATCTTGAATTTTTTTGATGAACTCTTCTTTTTTAGGAGTTTCAACCTTGTCAAAGATTCGTGCACCATAGCCTAATGCAATGCCTCCACCAAACAAGCAACCTAAAAGAACAAACACAAAAAAGACATTTGATAATAATTTCAGAGTACGAAGGACAGTCCCGCCAACACTCCAAAGTGTCCAGCTTTCTTTTTCATTTTTGCTCGGACGATTCGTTTGAAAAAGTTTTTCAAACAATCGTTTGATCTTTTCAAAAACTTGTTTACTCATTCTTTCTCCTTGAACTTTCTCTGCCTATTATAGCAAATTTATGAAACTTCTGACAACAGGAAAGGGAATCCTTGGCTAGAATCATTGTTTTTTTAAATTATTTTTGCAATTTTACTACATTCTAATGGCTGTTTGTGATACAATGTTACAATAACTAGAAATTTCATAAAGGAGAGACAGATATGCACATTTTTGATGAGCTAAAAGAACGTGGTTTGGTTTTTCAAACAACTGACGAAGAAGCGTTGCGCAAAGCCCTAGCGGAAGGAAATGTTAGTTTTTATTCTGGCTATGATCCGACAGCTGACAGCCTGCACCTCGGTCATCTTGTACCAATCCTTGTCATGAAACATTTACAGTTGGCAGGTCACAAACCCTACGCTCTCGTCGGCGGTGCAACTGGCTTAATTGGCGATCCATCATTTAAAGATACAGAGCGGAGTTTACAAACAAAAGACACAGTTGAAGGTTGGGTACGGAGCATTCAAGCGCAAGTATCGCGTTTTCTTGATTTTGAAAATGGCGACAACAAGGCTGAAATGGTCAACAACTACGACTGGTTCTCCGATATTAGCTTTATTGATTTTCTACGCGATGTTGGAAAATATTTCACCGTCAACTACATGATGAGTAAAGAGTCCGTAAAAAAACGAATTGAAACAGGGATTTCTTATACTGAGTTCGCTTACCAAATCATGCAAGGCTATGACTTTTTTGAGCTAAATCGGCAATACGGTGTCACTTTGCAAATCGGCGGTTCTGACCAATGGGGAAATATGACTGCTGGTACTGAATTGCTTCGTCGGAAGGCAGATAAAACAGCTCACGTTATTACAGTGCCCCTTATCACAGACGCAACCGGTAAGAAATTTGGTAAGTCAGAAGGCAACGCTGTATGGCTCAATGCTGATAAGACCAGTCCTTACGAAATGTACCAATTCTGGATGAATGTCATGGACGCTGATGCCGTTCGTTTCCTCAAAATTTTCACCCTTCTTCCGCTTGATGAAATCGAAGAAATTGGGAAACAATTTGAAACAGCTCCACATGAACGTTTGGCGCAAAAAATCTTAGCGCGAGAAGTCGTTACATTTGTGCATGGCGAAAAAGCCTACAAAGAAGCACTCAATATTACCGAGCAGCTTTTTGCTGGAAACATTAAAAATCTTTCTGTCAAAGAATTGAAACAAGGACTTCGCGGCGTGCCAAATTATCAAGTGAAAGCAGATGACAATCTCAACATCGTAGAACTTTTGGTAACGGCTGGCGTTGTTAATTCTAAACGCCAAGCGCGTGAAGATGTCCAAAACGGTGCTATTTATGTCAATGGCGAGCGTATTCAAGACCTTGACTACAGATTAACGGACGCTGACAAATTAGAAAATGAACTCACCGTTATACGTCGTGGTAAGAAAAAATATTTTGTTTTGACTTACTAAATAGGAAAGAGAGCAATCAACTACTACATCGTTGGTCTATTGCGCTCTATATACTTTGAAGCTGGAGACTTTTCGCTCCAGCTTCTTTTCATTCTCACTTAGCAAAAAGCATATTACCATAGTGCTTGCTTTAGCTCCAACCGCTTTAAAAGTGTGGTTCATTTTAAAATTCCCTTTCTTTATCTACTTGTCAAAGCATTTCTCACATGTTACACTAGTCAGAGAAATTTATGAAAGAGAAAACGCATGAAACCCAAACTTAAACGTTTTGAAACAGCTACTTTCTTTGCTTGCCCTTTTTGTCAACAAGCTTTGTTTTTATCAGAAAATAGTCTCAAATGCAAGAACCATCATTCCTTCGACTTGGCAAAGTTTGGCTATGTCAACTTGGCTCCACAGGTGAAGCAATCAAAAGACTACGATAAATCCAACTTTCAAAATCGACAATTGATTCTCGAAGCAGGATTTTACCAGCCAATTTTGAAGAAATTACTAGAAATTTTATCATCTTTACCACAACATGGTAATCTGCTGGACATTGGTTGCGGAGAAGGCTATTATGCTCGAAATTTGCAAGCACAATTGCCAGATAAACATATCTATGCATTCGATTTGTCAAAAGAGTCTATTCAACTAGCAGCCAAAAGTGACCACAGCCTGACGGTAAATTGGTTTGTTGGAGATCTGGCACACATCCCTATTCAAGATGCTAGCATGGATATGATTTTAGACATCTTCTCTCCTGCCAATTACCAAGAATTTCAGCGCGTCTTGCAGAAAAACGGCTTGCTCATTAAGGTTATTCCTAGCAGCCAACACTTGCAAGAAATTCGTGGTATCGTTGCCGAGCAATTAACCAACACAAATTATTCCAACCACAAAATCATTGAGCATTTTGAGGAAGCCTTTACCATTACGAATTCTTATGACGTTGCAGCCACTTTCAGCTTGAGAGAAAACGAGAAAGCGGCACTTCTTCACATGACACCGCTTCTTTTTAATATTGACATTGATAAAATAGATTGGTCACCATTAACTGGCATCACGATTGCTGCAAAGATTTTAGTTGGTCAACAGAAATAAAGCAAAAAGAGGTGAAAACAGATTGCTGCGAGATACAGCAGTCTATTCAACCTCTTTTTATACGCCTCGATTAAAAGCTAACCAAATCATTCCCAAAGCTAAAACAATATAAGCAATCAACGCCAATAACCGTTGCCCCACTTGATAAGCTCTTCTTTCCCCACGGACTGGAAAAATAACCGCACACAAAGCGCCTCCGACTGCACCACCTAGGTGTCCTGCCAGACTAATTCCCGGTGTCAAACTCAACACTAAGTTCATAACTAGAAGAACTAAGTACGATTGACCGAGTTGCTGAATGTAAGGATTTCGCACCGCATAGCGCAAAGTAATAATAGCACCAAAAATCCCAAACAAAGATGTAGAGGCACCTGCAGCCACAGCACTTGAAGTGAAAAAGAAGACAAAGACATTTCCTAAAATACCAGACATCAGATAAAGAAACAGAAAATTCCACGAGCCAAAAATATCCTCAGCTTGTCGTCCGATAAAATACAGCGTAATCATATTCATCACAAAATGCTCCAAGCCGATATGAACAAAAATCGCCGATACCAAGCGCCAAATCTGGCTTGGAAAATATTGAATCGTTCGACCATTCATTGCCCCAAATTCATAAATCGTTTGGGTACTAGCATAATTAAAGCCACGCAACAGAAACATTGCTAGGAAAACTCCTGTCGTGATAAGCAACAATAAGTTCGTTACTGGATAACGTTTATCATAAATTTTATTCACAAATCAATACCTCCTGAACGGGAATATCACAATCATCTGGTTGAAAATCAACTAACTGGTAAGGATAAATTGTACTTACTGTCATCCCTTTAAAATCAGCCAAATAGCGGTCATAATAGCCACCTCCATAGCCAATACGATAGCCTTTTTTGTTAAAAGCAACACCTGGAACATGAATCAAATCAATATGAGATTTTTCCACCGCTCGTTCACTTCTTGGTTCCCAGATACCAAAAACAGTCAATTCCAAGTCATTTGGATTATAATCTACAAAAGTCATGCGCCCTTCGGGATAAGTCTTAGGGACCAAAACCCGCTTGCCATCTGCTTGAGCCTGCCTGATGAAAAGACTTGTGTCAAACTCGTGTGGCAAAGATAAATAAACCGCAACTGTTCTAGCTTGTTGATAAGTAGAAGATTCCAGCAAGTACTGAGTGAGCAAAGCATCTCTCTGCTGTTTTACTATCAATTCCTGCTCTTTCATTTTTCTGACTATAGTTTTGCGCAAATCTGCCTTCATTTATCTTCTCCTCAATCAGAAACATTATCAACATTCCCAGCCCATCATTCATTAACTTTTGCACTTAAAAACTTCCCAAATTTTTCAATAGCAAAAGGCAAGGCTGCTTCATCTGGCGCCATTTTAGGATGATGAAGTGCATAAGGACTATCAATCCCCAGCCAGAACATCACACCCTTGACTTTACTGAGCAGATAACCAAAGTCCTCACCGGTCATTGCAGGTAAAATATCAATCATGTGCACACCATTCTCTTTTTGGAAAAAATTCATACATTCAGCAGCCAGTTCAGAATCGTTTTCCACAGGAAGATAACCACCTTGTTTCAGCTCCAAATCAAGCTCTACACCAAAAGACTGGGCTACTCCTTCAGCGATTTCCCGCAGGCGTTTTTGAGTGAGCAAATTCATCTCCTGCGTCAATGTTCGAATGGTTCCGTGCAGAAAGGCAGTTTCAGCAATCACATTATTCGTTGTTCCAGCATGGAATTCACCAAAGGTGACGACAGCTCCTTCAATCGGATCTACATTGCGACTCACAATGGTCTGAACCTGAGTGACAAAATAGCTAGCTGCTACCAAAGCGTCATTAGCATTATGTGGAAATGCAGCATGACCACCCTTGCCCTTAAAAATTAATTTAACTTCACAAGTCCCTGCAAAAAGTGTACTAGTATTCGTAGCAATATCTCCTACCTTGAGGTCAGGTCGCACATGAAGCCCATAAAATTCATCTGGCAACCAATCGCCAAAGGCTCCATCTTCATACATCAGCATACCTCCAGCTTCATTTTCCTCAGCTGGCTGGAAAAGAAAAAGTAGATTATTCTTAGGCTGCTCAGTAGTTAATTTCTCCAACAAACCCAGAGCGATTGTCATGTGCATATCATGCCCACAGGCATGCATACGTCCCTCATGTTGACTAGCAAAGGCAAACCCTGACTCCTCAACAATCGGCAAACCGTCAATATCTGTCCGCCAGCCAATCGTCTTAGCAGGTGTACTGCCTTTGACAAAGACCAAAATTCCCGTACGCCAGGTCCGAATCTCAACGGAATCCAAGCCAGCAGTCAACTCATCAATTATTCTCATCAGATAGGCATGAGTCTTATACTCTTCCAGTCCAATTTCCGGAATTTGATGCAAGTCTCGGCGAATTTTTTGATAATCAATCATACATTTCCCTCTTTAAAGCGTCCGAAGAGCGTCTTCCAATGCTGTTTTCTGCTGGGTGTGTTCATCAATTTTCTTAATCACACGCGCTGGCACACCAGCTACAACAACATTTTCTGGCACATCTTTCGTCACAATAGCCCCTGCAGCGACGACAGAACCATTGCCAATCTGCACTCCTTCAATAACGACAGCATTGGCCCCTATCAAGACATTGTCCCCCACTCGGACAGGATCTGCGCTGGCAGGCTCAATGACACCGGCAAGAACAGTCCCAGCACCCACGTGGCTGTTTTTTCCAACAATAGCTCGACCACCCAAAACGGCTCCCATATCAATCATCGTTCCAGCACCAATTTCAGCTCCGATATTGATAACAGCTCCCATCATAATCACAGCATTATCACCGATTTCCACCTGGTCGCGGATAATAGCGCCTGGCTCAATCCGAGCATTGACCTCACGCTTGTCTAACAGCGGCACGGCAGAGTTTCGGGCATCCTGCTCCACCACATAGGTTTTATTCTCTTCTAGATTAACCAAAAGAGGTTTAATTTCTTCCCAGTCACCAAATAGAACATTGCTCAATTTGACAACAGAATCCGGTACTTCGCCCGCTAGTTTTCCTTCAAAAGTCACTTTTACATTTGTCTTTTTCTTAGCATCCGCTATAAACTGAATAATTTCCTGTGCGGTCATTTTAGTAGCTGGCATAAGCATTCCTCACTTTGATTTAGTATTAAGGGTTATTATAACATAAAATCAAGCATTTCATCATATAAAAGCAAAAACACCACAAGTTTAACACATGTGATGTTTTCGCTAAATTTATTGGATGTTCTTCAACATATTTTCGATGTGCTCAATAGATTTTTCACGTCCAAGCAGGTAAATGGTGTCTGGTAATTCTGGACCGTGCATTTCGCCTGAAACAGCAATACGAATTGGCATAAAGAGGTTCTTTCCCTTGATACCCGTTTCTTTTTGCACTGCCTTGATTTGCGGGAAGATATTTTCCGACTTGAAGTCTTCATCACTCATAGCTTCCAATTTTTCTTTGAATGCTTTCAAAACAGTCGGTACCGTTTCGCCTGCCATAAACTCTTTTTCTTCTGCCGTTAGCTCTGGGAAATCTTCAAAGAAAAGGTCTGTGAGCGGTACGATTTCATCTACAGACTTCATTTGTGGTTTGTAAAGTTCAACTAATTTTTCAGCTTTGTCAGTCAAACGACCAGCCGCTTCCAAGTAAGGTTTCGCCATATCAAAAATGGTTTCAAAATCCGCATTTTTAATGTATTCATTGCTCATCCAGTCTAATTTCTTTTGGTCAAAAGCAGCCGGAGACTTGCTGAGACGATGTTCATCAAAGAGTTGGATCAATTCTTCACGAGAGAAGATTTCATTTTCACCGCCAGGATTCCAGCCAAGGAGGGCAATAAAGTTGAAGACGGCTTCAGGCAGGTAGCCTTTCTTACGGTAATCTTCGATAAATTGAAGCGTGTTTGTATCACGTTTGGACAATTTCTTACCCGTTTCGGAGTTAATAATCAAGGTCATGTGACCAAATTGTGGCGCTTCCCAACCGAGCGCTTCGTACACCATGAGCTGCTTAGGGGTATTGGCAATGTGGTCATCTCCACGAATGACATGGGAAATTTTCATAAGATGGTCATCCACCACAACCGCAAAATTATAAGTTGGATAGCCGTCTTTTTTCTGGATAACCCAGTCACCACCGATGTTGCCACCTTCAAATTCAATCTCACCTTTGACAAGATCGTTCCACTTGTAAATACCAGATTCATTGACCACAAGACGGACTGTTGGAACAATGCCTGCTGCTTCACGCTCTGCGATATAAGCTGCTTTTTCATCTTCAGACATTCCCAGATATTCATTGATGTAACGAGGTGTTTCTCCAGCAGCTTCCTGACGCTCACGCTCTGCTGCCAGCTCTTCCTCCGTCACATATGATTTGTAAGCCAAGCCTTTTTCAAGTAACTCATTGATATAACCTTGGTAAATGTCCAAGCGTTCAGATTGGCGATATTTTTCATGCGTTTCTGGGCTTTCATCCCAATCAATTCCTAACCAACGCAGATTTTCCAACTGCGAACGTTCCCCGTCTTCCACATGACGTTTACGGTCAGTATCTTCAATCCGAATGATAAAAGTTCCGCCGTAGTGACGAGCGTAAAGATAATTAAAGAGCGCAGTCCGCGCATTTCCGATGTGTAACAGTCCCGTTGGACTTGGTGCATAACGCACACGAATTTGATTCGCCAATTGTATATCTCCTAATATTTATCTTATATTTCTAACAGGAAAAACCTGTTTTTATTTCAAACGTTACTATTATACCACATAGTTGTTGAAAAGAAATAACAGAAACGATGAAACTTTATTATTCTTCCAATCATTTACAGAATTTCCTTAGCAATGTGGGAGCCACCGTCTGTCTCACCTATCAATTCAATGATTAGTTACACTAACTTACCCAAACACCTTCTTCAACACTTCACCAATCGTTGTCACACCAATAACTTCAATAGTTTCGGGAATGTTCAACCCGTTCAGAGAGTTTTTAGGAGCGTAAACTTTGGTGAAGCCCAGCTTAGCAGCTTCATTGATACGCTGCTCAATGCGATTGACACGGCGGATTTCGCCCGTCAGACCGATTTCACCAATAAAACATTCTTGTGGATTCGTTGGCAAATCTTTATAACTAGAAGCAATTGCGACAGCAACAGCTAAGTCAATGGCTGGCTCATCCAATTTGACACCGCCTGCTGACTTGAGGTAGGCATCTTGATTTTGCAATAATAACCCTGCTCGCTTTTCCAAAACAGCCATAATCAGACTAGCACGATTGAAATCCAATCCTGTCGTTGTCCGCTTGGCATTGCCAAACATGGTCGGCGTCACCAAAGCCTGCACTTCCGCAAGGATTGGACGCGTCCCCTCCATAGTCACCACGATAGAAGAGCCTGTCGCTCCATCTAAACGCTCCTCTAAGAAAACCTGGCTAGGATTGAGTACTTCAACCAGACCACCTGACTGCATTTCAAAAATACCGATTTCATTCGTAGAGCCGAAGCGGTTTTTAACCGCTCGCAAAATACGAAAAGTATGTTGACGCTCACCCTCAAAATAAAGTACTGTATCCACCATATGTTCCAAAGTTCTAGGTCCAGCCAGAGTGCCCTCTTTCGTCATATGACCGACGATAAAGGTGGCAATATTGTTGGTCTTTGCCAGCTGCATCAGCTCCGCTGTCACTTCTCGCACTTGCGAAACCGACCCTTGCACGCTGGAAATTTCTGGCGATAGAATCGTCTGAATGGAATCTATAATCAAAAAATCTGGTTTGATTTTTTCAATCTCAGCACGAATACTCTGCATATTGGTCTCAGCATAGAGATAAAACTCACTGTCAATATCGCCTAAACGTTCCGCGCGCAGCTTAATCTGCTCGGCAGACTCTTCCCCACTGACATACAAGACCGTTCCTTTGTGAGAGAGTTGGGTCGAAACCTGCAATAAAAGGGTAGATTTCCCAATACCTGGGTCTCCTCCGATTAGAACTAAACTTCCTGGCACCACGCCACCGCCCAAGACGCGGTTAAACTCTTCCATATCTGTCTTGGTACGGTTGACATTGATAGAAGTCACCTCTGCTAACTTCATCGGTCGACTTTTTTCCCCTGTCAGAGAAACACGCGCATTCTTAACCTCCGTAACTTCGACCTCTTCGACAAAGGACGACCAAGCCCCACAGTTAGGACAACGCCCCAGATACTTGGGCGAATGGTATTCACAATTTTGACAAACAAATGTCGTTTTTTTCTTGGCTATGATAGATTCCTCTTTCTTAATGCCCCGTGCTTCCAAAACCACCTGTCCGCACACCATCTGCTTCATCATTATCAGCAAGCAAGAACGGCGCAAAGACAGCTTGAACGATACGATCTTCTTCTTCTAAAACCACTTCTTGATCTGTAATGTTCTGCATTTGCGCAAAAATGTGCCCTTCATTTCCCGGATTGCCATAGTAATCCCCGTCAATAACGCCCACAGAGTTAATCAAAACCAATCCTTTTTTACGTGGATTAGATGAACGATCATAAAGATAAAGCACCTCACCAGCCTGCATATAGGCCTTGACACCTGTCGGCACCAACTTAATCTCTTTTGGCGCAATCACTGTACGCTCTGCCACTTTTAAGTCATAACCAGCCGCATGAGCCGTCTCACGCTTTGGCAGTAAATTTTTATTTTTAAAGCTTGAAACAAGCTCAAAACCACGAATTCGCATATTTTTCTCTTTTCTACATTTGCTTCCCCTATTATACTAAATTCGTAAACAACACGCAAAATGCAGGTCATTCTTCAACCTGCACTTTTGAAGTTATTTCAGTTCATTCAAAAATCGAATGACTTGCTCGTTGGCATCCACCTCAGCTTTCACTCCAAAAGGAACAATTGCTCTTGGGGTAGCATGTCCAACATTTAAGTTATATAAAATAGGAATATCTGTATCAATGACATCAAGCAGGATTTGTTTATATTCTCCATAATAAGTTTCATCCATTGGTTTTCCGACAAGAATCCCATTTAAAACAGAAAAAATCCCTGTCGCCTTTAAGGCTTCTAGCATTTTTCGATATAAAATTGGTTCTGGTTTTTCCTCACTGGTTTCCAACAAAAGAATTTTTCCTTCCCATTCTGAAAGACTAGGAAAGAGCTGATATTGTGCACACAATTCAATGGCACCTTCATATCTTTCATCAAATATCTGATAGAGCGACTCCAAACAGCCTCCTAAAATTTCCCCTTCAAATATTGCCTTCCCTTTCAGCAATTCAAAGCCTTGATTTTCATGACGAGTCCGCTTCGTTCCTAAGGCTTTTTCACTAAAATCCGTCCTCTCATCATACCAGACATTGCTCGGTCTGATTTCTGAGATAGTCCCTGTTCCAATCAGTTCCTTAAAATATGAAAGCGTATAAGGCAGCATTTCTTCCTCTAACTCACAAACATCAGCAAGAAATGACTGACCATAAAAAGTCTTCACTCCCAACTTATGGAGCATGAAGTGATTCATGGTAGTGTCTGAAAAACCTAAAAATACTTTCTGATTCACAACCTTTTTTAATTGGTTATCTTCAAACAAATAGGGTAGCAATCGATACGTATCATCTCCACCAATAGCACATAAAATCATATCAATTGAAGGATCTTCAAAAGCTTGAATCAAATCTTGCGCTCTCGATTCAGGATGGTCTTTCAGATAATCCATTCCTCTTTGTGCGTTCTCTGAAAACATCACTTCAAGTCCCAAGTCTTTTAAACGCTTTAATCCTAGATCAACCTCATGCCTAACGAAACTTTCTCCTATAATCCCGCTTGATAGACTAACGATTCCAACGTTCTTTATCATCCTATTTCCTCCTTAATCAATGATTTGAAATATTATATCATAAACTAACAGGAATAACGAATGACTGTTCACAAAACAAAAAGACCACCTCTTTGGTGGCCCTTATAGGGAGATTATTATGAAAAAGTTTTAGGATTTCATCAAATAAAGTTAGGAGGTCTTCATTTGATAATATTATTATAAAACGATTTTCTTAAATGAAGCTTAAGCCGTATTTCAAATTTACAATTTCTGCAAAAGATACTGAAAAAGTTCTAGATTCCCTTTTTCTTCATTGATTAAAAACTCTAGGTGCCATTGAAGCCCAATGATCCGACTATCATCTAGCGACTCAATCGCTTCAATGGTTTTATCCCTAGGATCAAAAGCTGTTGCACGAAAATTCGGTGCCAAATCTTTAATACTTTGTCGGTGGACAGAGTTGATCTGGCTAGCACGACCAAACAACTCTTCAACAATGCTGCCTTTTTCAGTTTGAATAGAGTAAGAAGTTCCAAAAGGTAAGCCCTGCCAATGGTTGTCAATATGCTGGTTGAGCGTTCCACCAAAAGCAACATTGACCAACTGCAAGCCTCGGCAAATTGCCATAATTGGTTTTTCTTGTCGAATAGTTTCTGCTAACAGAGCCAGCTCAAATTCGTCTCGCACCATATTGTAATCATCACTCTCAATCGCCTGCTTTTCTCCATAAAAAGTGGGATGCACATGTTGTCCCCCGGACAAAATCAATTTATCAATACTTTCAACATAATCCCTCACCAAACTTTTGTCACCAACAGGGATAATCATAGGCAATCCACCAGCGATTTTGATACTCTCAGCAAATTTACTAGAAACGGACGAGTGAATATTTTTACCTTCCTTATCAACAGGACAAAGATTAGCAGTCACTCCAACAATCGGTCTGCTCATACGATTCCCCCCCTCATTGATATACACAATCATACCACTTCCTCTACCTGCCGTCCAATTGATTTTTTTAAAGGGTGTGATAAATAGCTTTTATACTAGCCACAATTCCTGCCTCATTACACTCTTTTTATGCACTTTAATTAGACTTTATTCTTATAAAATAATAACTTATAAAAACAAGCTACTACTAAACAAGAAATTTATCGCTTTCTATGGTAAAATGAAATTAGAAAACTCTATAAGGAGAAGAACATGGAAAAACAAACAGTTGCTGTTTTAGGCCCTGGTTCATGGGGTACTGCCTTGGCACAAGTATTAAATGACAACGGACATGAAGTTCGTATTTGGGGTAATATTGCCGAACAAATTACTGAAATCAACGAGCACCACACTAACAAACGTTATTTTAAAGATATTGTTCTTGATGAAAAAATTACAGCGTATTACGACTTAAAAGGAACCCTTGACGGCGTGGATGCCATTCTCTTCGTCGTTCCAACCAAGGTTACACGTCTTGTAGCCAAACAAGTCGCCGAGGTGCTGGATCACCCAGTTAAAATCATGCATGCTTCAAAAGGTCTGGAACCTGATACCCATAAGCGACTCTCCATGATTTTAGAGGAAGAATTGCCTGAACAATTCCGTAGCGAAATCGTCGTTGTTTCTGGTCCCAGCCATGCTGAGGAAACTATCGTTCGCGACATTACTCTCATCACAGCAGCTTCAAAAGACTTAGAAACAGCTAAATACGTCCAAAATCTTTTCAGCAATCACTACTTCCGTCTCTACACCAATACAGATGTCATCGGTGTGGAAACAGCGGGCGCACTCAAAAACATCATTGCGGTCGGAGCAGGGGCTCTTCACGGTCTTGGCTATGGTGACAATGCCAAAGCCGCTATTATCACGCGTGGCTTAGCAGAAATCACCCGTCTCGGTGTCAAACTCGGTGCCAGTCCTTTAACATATAGCGGTTTATCCGGAGTGGGAGATTTAATTGTCACAGGAACCTCCGTTCACTCACGCAATTGGCGCGCTGGTGATGCTCTTGGGCGCGGTGAAAAGTTAGAAGATATCGAAGCCAACATGGGCATGGTTATTGAAGGCATTTCCACTACCAGAGCTGCTTACGAACTCGCACAAGAATTAAACGTTTACATGCCCATTACCCAAGCCATTTATCATGTCATTTATGAAAACCTTAACATAAAAGATGCTATTTATGATATAATGAATAATGAATTCAAAGCTGAGAACGAATGGTCGTGATTAGCCATATTAAATAAGGAGTCGTTCTATGACAAAAGTAAGAAAAGCAGTCATTCCTGCTGCTGGACTTGGAACTCGTTTCTTGCCAGCAACCAAAGCGCTCGCCAAAGAAATGCTACCTATTGTTGACAAACCGACTATTCAATTTATCGTCGAAGAAGCATTAAAATCTGGTATCAAAGACATCTTAGTCGTAACTGGCAAATCCAAACGATCTATTGAAGACCACTTTGATTCAAATTTTGAATTGGAGTACAACCTCAAAGAAAAAGGTAAATCTGATCTTTTAAAACTCGTAGATGAAACGACTGGCATTGGTCTTCACTTCATTCGCCAAAGTCATCCACGCGGACTTGGCGATGCCGTTTTACAAGCCAAGGCATTCGTTGGTAACGAACCCTTTGTCGTTATGCTAGGTGATGATCTGATGGGCATTACAAACGACAAAGCAGTTCCGCTAACCAAACAGTTAATGAATGATTACGAAGAAACACACGCTTCAACTATTGCTGTCATGAAAGTGCCACACGACGAAGTTTCTTCTTACGGTGTTATTAATCCACAAGGTGAAGGAGTAAATGGGCTCTACAGCGTGGAGACCTTTGTTGAAAAGCCAAAACCAGAAGACGCACCAAGTGATCTCGCCATTATCGGACGCTACCTACTGACGCCTGAAATCTTCTCCATCTTGGAAACACAAAAGCCAGGTGCCGGAAATGAAATCCAGCTAACAGATGCTATTGATACTCTCAACAAAACACAAAGAGTATTCGCTCGTGAGTTCACAGGTGATCGTTATGATGTCGGCGACAAATTTGGCTTTATGAAAACATCTATTGACTATGCCCTCAAACATCCTCAAATCAAAGACGATATGAAACAATACATTATTGAGTTAGGCAAGAAATTAGACAAAAAAGAAAACTAACAGATAGCTGTGATGGGTGGCACCTATTCCTAATCAATTGTTCCAAGGAACTCTAATCGATTAAAATCAAAAGTGCTTTTCCAATCACTACATTTGTTGGGAAAACAATAGCTTGTAAAAAGTTTGGGATAAAAAGATTTCAATTTTTAAAAATCTTAATTATTAAGCCCTTCAAATCTATAATTAAATGCGAAAAGCGAACAAAGCAGAATTCTGATTACCAGAAAACTAGTTTTGTTCGCTTTTTATACTTGAGGTCGGACTTTTGTCCCTGCCTTACTTTTTGATATCCAAAATTCTTAACGAAGTAGATAATTGCTCAAAGAACTGACTTGAGGTTATAGATAGAGTTTGCGAAGTAAGTCTCAATACTGCTAAAAGCCCCTTTGGAAATGAAAATAGTAACCGCAAATCTACTTTATAACAAGCTCTCATCCTGCTCAATCTAAATAAAAAGCTCATTAAAATCCTGAATGGTCTGTTTTAGGTCTTAAACGGTCATTTTTAACTAAAACTCCGCCTTAGTGATTTCCTAAGACAGAGTTATTTCTATAAATTTAAAAGATGAATCGCAAACCAGCCACCAATACCACACCAAAAATCACAGTTACCACTAAGTTACGATAGCGAAAAGCAATATAAATTGTTGGAAAAACAGCTATTAAATCTAGCCATTTGAAGGTTGGCAACTGTCCTACTCCTCCCTTGGTAATGCTGGATAAAATCAACGCAAAAACAATAGAGACCGGTAAATATTGCAAGAAACGTTCTATAATCTTAGGTAACCCGCGATATTTTACCAATATAAACGGAGTAAGCCGTGATAACCATGTCACCAAAGCTGAGAGAAGAATGGCGACAAATATATAATTATTTATCATCTAGCATTACCCCCGCAGCACAGCCTAATAAGGTCGACATTAAAACAGCTAAAGACGAAGAAACAAGCATGCTTAAAGCATAGAACGATAACGCTACCACAGACAACATCACTAATAGTTTTTGAAATTTTGTTTTATGTAACATCACTAAAAATTGGGAAGAAAAAATCCCAATAAACATACCAACCAGCGCAAAATCCAAGCCAAACATTTCTGGATTTGGCAATAGACTTCCTAATGTCGTTCCGACTACAGATCCGACGAACCAAGTGAGATAGCTCGTAATGTTATTGCCGTACATCCATTGAAGCGAAATATATTTTGTATGGACGTGCTCACTTAGTAAAACGCCGTATGTTTCATCTGTCAAGAGTATTCCGATACCAATATTTTGCAAGAGACTTGCATGCCGAAAAAAAGTAGATGTATGAAGACCTAGCAAAAATAGACGCAAATTGATTAAAAAAACTGTCAGAGCAATAGCTGTTACCGGGGCGTGAATCGCAAGAAGTGCTAGCATAGCAAACTGAGCACTTCCTGCATAGACTAAACTGCTCATCAGTACCATCTCAAGAGGACTGACATAAGAAGCACCAATAATTCCACAAGCTAGTCCAATACTAACATACCCAAGAGCCGTTGGCATCGCTGCCTTAGCCCCATCCTTAAAACTTTTTCCTATCATATTTATTCTTCCATTGTGTCAAATGCCAGACTTGGCTTAGCATTCAAGCTCAATGTTGCAAGATTCCCTTTATTCCACTCGCTGACACTCGCATAAGCAATCATTCCTGCATTGTCCCCACAGAGACGCAAAGGCGGTATGATTACCTTGATATCTGTCATTTCAGCTACTAAACGTTCACGTAAACCTTGATTAGCAGCAACACCGCCCGCAACGACTAAGGTCTTAACAGGATATTTCTCCAAAGCTTTTTTTGTTTTTGCCATGAGAATATCTAAAACAGCAGCTTGAAAACTAGCAGCCAAATTTTCTTTTGACAAACTTTCACCCCTTTGCTCTGCATTGTGACAGAGGTTGATAAAGGCAGACTTCAACCCAGAAAAGGAAAATTCCAAATTATCCTCTTTGATCATCGCCCTCGGAAAATCATAAATATCTTGTCCTTTATGGGCCAATTCATCTATCTCACGCCCTGCTGGATAAGTCAAGCCCATCACGCGACCAACTTTATCATAAGCTTCTCCAACTGCATCATCGCGTGTTTCCCCGACAATCTGATAATCACCGGCTTCGCTGACATAAACCAACTCAGTATGCCCCCCGCTGACTAATAACGCTAAAAGAGGGTATTCTAATTTCTCAACACTTTGAGCCGCCATAAGATGACCTGCCATATGATTGACAGGAATAAGCGGTAAATGATGTGCCCACGCAAAAGACTTAGCAGCTGCCAGTCCGACTAAGAGGGCGCCTACGAGCCCTGGTCCATAAGTTACTGCTACTGCGGTCACCTCTTTTTCTGTAATACCGGCCTTCGCAAGAGCTTCCTCAATGCAAGCCGTGATAACTTCCACATGGTGACGGCTAGCCACTTCCGGTACCACGCCACCAAAACGTTTATGGCTCTCAATCTGGCTGGCAATAACATTGGATAAGAGTTCAGCGTCATTCTTTAAAACTGCCACGCTAGTCTCATCGCAGGACGTCTCAAAAGCTAAAATATATCTATCATTCATAGTTTTCCCTTTTCATTACAATCGCATTTTCCACTGGCTCATGATAGTAATTCTTGCGCCGAGCGATTTCTATAAATTTCTCTTTTTGGTAAAACAGCAGAGCTGCTTTGTTAGATTCTCGCACTTCGAGGAAAATCTCTTTGTCAATTGGCAGATGTTCAAACAAAGCGGTCGCAATTTTCTTTCCTTGATAGGCTTTCTTAACCGCAATTTGTAAAACTTCTGCTTCAAAGTCTGACTCTTGAAAAGTCAGAAACCCGATTAAATTTTGGGCTTCTAAAGCCAAAACATAAACCGACAAAGGATTTTGTAAATCTTTCTCAATCTGCTCTATATTCCAAGGACTGACAGCATACACATCTTTCAATACTTGGTAAATCTGCTCTGCTAAATCAGCAACCTGCTTTTTTTCATCTTTTTTAATCTCAATCATAAGCGCTTGATGTAAGAATCGTTCGTTTCTTGATGGTTTTTGAGCCAATTCTCTTCTGCTTCCACTCGCCTGAGGTAATTCGGCACGAAATCATGAACAGAGCGAGCTAATAGTTGCAGACCGATTTTAGCAAGGAGCACAGCGCTTGGCAGGGTTGCTTTGATAACAGCTGCTGGCAAAGCGGATTGAATCTGCTCCACAAAATTTTCCACTTCCCCTACAAAAGTTACCTGAGAGGCAGACTTGGCTCTTTCTAACACTTCTTCAAAAGATAAATGAGCTTCCGGCTGAGTTGCTCTGCCATTTTCATAAAAACCAGCATAGACATGATTGCGTCTAGCATCCATGAGAGGAATGACCAAGCCGTCAACGTCCTCTGGCACCAGAATTCGCAAGCTAGAAACTCCCACCAAATCTATTTTAAGCGTATGTGCCAACGTTTTGGCTGTTGCCACAGCAATCCGCAAACCTGTATAACTACCAGGACCTTCTGCGACCACAATGCGCTCTAAATCGCTTGGCTTTAAATCCAAATTTTCCATTAAAAAATCAATAGCCGGCATCAATGTAACGCTATGATTTTTCTTGATATTGACTGTCATCTCAGCAAGCAACTTATCATCTTCTAAAATCGCAATCGCGAGTGCATTGCTGGATGTGTCAAAAGCTAAAACTTTCATTTCTATCTTTCCTTCGTGATAATCTACCTCCTATTATACTACAAAAAAATACGGATTGCCTCAATATGATTTCCAAAAAAACAAGACCTTTTGAAAATCGTTTTCCTAGTTTTTCTCACTTCTTTCTTTTACTAAATAACCTTTTTATGATATAATGATTATAATTGTAACGTATCAAAGTCAATTTATTACCCAGAAAATCAAATAGATGGAGACCGCCCTTGAAAATAAGGTGGCTATTTTCTGGTAGATTGATCATGAATGAGAAAGGAATTGAAATGATTTACAAAGTTTTTTATCAAGAAACAAAAGAACGCAATCCACGTCGGGAAAACACGCATTCTCTCTACTTGGATATTGACGCCAAAGACGAACTAGAAGGACGCATCAAAGCCCGGAAACTCGTCGAAGAAAAAACACCTTATAATGTTGAATTGATTACACTTTTGTCTGACAAACATTTAGAATACGAAAAAGAATCAGGCAACTTTACAATTACGGAGCTCTAAACCATGTCATATACTTTAAAACCCGAAGAAGTCGGTGTATTTGCCATTGGTGGTTTAGGAGAAATCGGAAAAAATACCTACGGGATTGAATACCAAGATGAGATTATCATCGTTGATGCAGGGATTAAATTTCCTGAAGACGACCTCTTAGGGATTGATTATGTCATTCCTGATTATTCTTATATCGTAGAAAATATTGACCGTATCAAAGGAGTCTTGATTACTCACGGTCACGAAGACCACATCGGAGGGATTCCCTTCCTTCTCAAGCAAGCAAATGTTCCCATTTATGCTGGACCACTTGCCCTTGCACTGATTCGTGGTAAATTGGAAGAGCACGGACTTTTACGTGACGCTAAACTCTACGAAATCAATCAAAATACCGAACTTCAATTTAAAAATTTAAAAGCAACCTTCTTCCGCACAACTCACTCTATCCCAGAGCCTTTGGGAATTGTCATCCACACACCCCAAGGGAAAATTGTTTGTACGGGTGACTTCAAGTTTGACTTTACCCCCGTTGGCGAGCCAGCAGATTTACATCGAATGGCAGCTCTTGGGGAAGATGGCGTTCTAGCACTTCTTTCTGATTCCACCAATGCAGAAATTCCAACTTTCACAAATTCCGAAAAAGTCGTTGGTCAATCTATCATGAAAATCATTGAAGGCATTCACGGGCGGATTATTTTTGCCTCCTTTGCCTCAAATATCTTCCGTCTTCAACAAGCTGCGGATGCTGCGGTTAAAACTGGGCGAAAAATTGCTGTTTTTGGACGCTCAATGGAAAAAGCCATTGTCAACGGAATTGAACTAGGTTATATCAAAACCCCAAAAGGAACCTTCATCGAACCAAACCAAATCAAAGACTATCCCGCAAATGAAATTCTAATCATGTGTACAGGAAGTCAAGGAGAGCCAATGGCAGCTCTTTCACGCATTGCGAATGGAACACATCGTCAAGTGCAGCTTCAACCAGGTGATACAGTGATTTTCTCTTCTAGTCCTATCCCTGGAAATACCACCAGTGTCAATAAGCTCATCAACACCATTTCAGAAGCTGGCGTTGATGTTATCCATGGAAAAATCAATAATATCCATACCTCTGGGCACGGAGGGCAACAAGAACAAAAACTCATGCTTCGCTTGATAAAACCGAAGTATTTCATGCCAGTCCATGGTGAATACCGCATGCAAAAAGTCCATGCCGGGCTTGCAATGGATACAGGTATCCCTAAAAAGAATATCTTTATCATGAGCAATGGAGACGTTTTAGCCCTAACTGCCAATTCTGCTCGCATTGCAGGAAGTTTTAATGCACAAGATATTTATGTTGATGGTAATCGTATCGGAGAAATCGGTGCCGCAGTCCTCCGTGACAGACGGGATCTTTCCGAAGATGGCGTTGTCCTTGCAGTAGCCACTGTTGACTTTAAATCCAAGATGATCTTAGCCGGTCCTGATATTCTCAGCCGCGGTTTCATCTATATGCGGGAATCAGGTGAACTGATCCGTCATAGCCAACGTATTCTTTTCAATGCGATACGTATTGCATTGAAAAATAAAGATGCTAGTATTCAGTCAGTCAATGGTGCCATCGTAAATGCTCTCCGACCATTTTTATACGAAAATACAGAGCGTGAGCCCATTATCATCCCAATGATTTTAACACCAGATGAAGAAGTCTAGCAATACAATCCTTACATAGTAAAAAAACAACTTGATTTGGGTAAAGTCAAGTTGTTTTTTTTGTAGCTTAAATGATGACAAGCAGTTAGTATAAGCTCCAAAAATTTATCAAAATTCCAATTTCACGCATATTCAACTCCCAACTTCCACAAGTCTGAGCCGAGGAGCGAATGACAACAAAAAAGAGAGGCGAACCTCTCTTCTCTATACTGATGAATTATTTAGCAATTTTTGCAAAGTATTCAAGAGTACGTACAAGTTGTGCAGTGTATGACATTTCGTTATCGTACCAAGATACAACTTTCACCAATTGTTTTCCGTCAACATCAAGAACTTTAGTTTGAGTTGCATCAAACAATGAACCGAATGACATACCTACGATATCTGAAGATACGATTGGATCTTCTGTGTAACCGTATGATTCGTTAGCTGCTGCTTTCATAGCTGCATTTACTTCATCAACAGTTACATTCTTTTCAAGAACAGCAACCAATTCAGTAACCGATCCAGTTGGAGTTGGAACACGTTGAGCTGAACCATCAAGTTTACCGTTCAATTCTGGGATAACAAGACCGATAGCTTTAGCAGCACCAGTTGAGTTAGGAACGATGTTTGCAGCACCAGCACGAGCACGGCGAAGATCACCTTTACGATGTGGACCGTCAAGGATCATTTGGTCACCAGTGTAAGCGTGGATTGTTGTCATCAAACCTTCAACGATACCGAAGTTGTCTTGAAGTGCTTTAGCCATTGGAGCCAAGCAGTTTGTAGTACATGAAGCACCTGAAATAACTGTTTCAGTACCATCAAGAACATCGTGGTTAGTGTTAAATACGATTGTTTTAACATCGTTTCCGCCAGGAGCAGTGATAACAACTTTCTTAGCTCCACCTTTAAGGTGTTTTTCAGCTGCATCTTTCTTAGCAAAGAAGCCAGTTGCTTCCAAAACGATTTCTACACCGTCAGTAGCCCAGTCGATTTGTTCTGGGTCACGTTCAGCAGAAACTTTAACGAATTTACCGTTAACTTCGAATCCACCTTCTTTAACTTCCACAGTACCGTCGAAACGACCTTGAGTTGTGTCATATTTCAACAAATGTGCAAGCATAACTGGATCTGTAAGGTCGTTGATACGAGTAACTTCAACACCTTCTACGTTTTGGATACGACGGAATGCAAGACGACCGATACGACCGAAACCGTTAATACCAACTTTAACTACCATTCGTGATTTCCTCCTTATGAAAATCAAAAAATTTTTATGTGAAAAGAGTAACTTGAGTTGCTACAAATCACCTTTCAACATATCTATTATATACTTTATCCCTTAAAATTGCAACTGATTTCAGCATTATTAACAAGGAATATCATTTCTTTCAAAGATTTTCATTTCTCTTTCATTTCCGGAAGCTAAGTGGGAGATATGCAAAAAGCACCTGCTTGCGCAGGCGCTCCAAAATCAGCTTATCTTAAGCCTCACCTTTATTTTTCTTAATGATTTCTTCTTGTACTGACTTCGGTACATCTTCGTAGTGGTCAAATACCATCATGAAAGTACCGCGTCCTTGTGATGCTGAACGAAGAACTGTTGCATAACCGAACATTTCAGCAAGTGGAACATAGGCACGAACGATTTGGCTGTTACCATGAGCTTCCATACCATCAACACGTCCACGACGAGCTGTTACGTGTCCCATAACATCACCGAGGTTTTCTTCTGGTACAGTAATTGTAACAAGCATCATTGGTTCAAGAATGGTTGGTTGCGCAGTCTTAGCAGCTTCTTTAAGAGCAAGAGAGGCAGCAACTTTAAAGGCTGTTTCAGATGAGTCGACATCGTGGTATGAACCATCATACAGTTTTGCCTTCACGTCAACGATTGGGTAACCAGCAAGAACACCATTTGCCATTGACTCAATCAAACCTTTTTCTACAGCTGGGATGAATTCACGTGGAACGACACCACCAACGATAGCATTTTCAAACTCGAATCCTTTTCCTTCTTCATTTGGAGTAAATTCAATCCAAACATCACCGAATTGACCTTTACCACCTGATTGGCGTTTGAAGAATCCACGTGCTGATGTTTGTGCACGGAAAGTTTCACGATAAGATACTTGAGGAGCACCTACGTTTGCTTCAACTTTGAATTCACGACGCATACGGTCTACGAGGACATCCAAGTGAAGCTCACCCATACCAGAGATAACTGTTTCACCAGTTTCAACGTTTGTTTCAACGCGGAATGTTGGGTCTTCTTCAGCCAATTTTTGAAGGGCAATACCCATCTTATCTTGGTCAGCTTTTGACTTAGGTTCAACCATCAATTGGATAACTGGTTCTGGAACTTCGATCGATTCAAGGATAATTTTTGCCTTTTCATCTGTCAATGAGTCACCAGTTGTAGTATCTTTCAAACCAACAGCTGCAGCAATGTCACCAGAGTAAACTGTTTCGATTTCATTCCGGTGGTTAGCGTGCATTTGCAGGATACGTCCAATACGTTCACGTTTTCCTTTAGAAGTATTCAAAACGTATGAACCTGAGTTCAAGACACCTGAGTACACACGGAAGAAAGTCAAACGACCAACAAATGGGTCTGTCATAATCTTGAAAGCAAGTGCTGCAAATGGTTCGTCATCAGATGCAGGACGAGTTTCTTCTTCTTCAGTATCTGGGTTTACACCCTTGATAGCTGGAATGTCAAGTGGGCTTGGAAGGTAGTCAATAACTGCATCAAGCATCATTTGAACACCTTTGTTCTTGAAGGCAGAACCAGCAAGAACTGGGAAGAATTCAACATTGATAGTTGCTTTACGGATGGCAGCTTTTAGTTCTGCTTCAGTAATTTCTTCACCTTCAAGGTATTTCATCATCAAGTCTTCATCAGTTTCAGCAACTGCTTCTACTAATTTTTCACGCCATTCTTGGGCTTGTTCAAGATAATCCGCTGGAATATCTTCTTCAAGAATATCTGTTCCAAGGTCATTTGTATAGATTTCGGCTTTCATGCGAACCAAGTCAATGATACCACGGAAATCATCTTCTGCACCAATCGGCAATTGAATTGGGTGAGCATTTGCTTGAAGACGATCGTGAAGAGTGCTTACTGAGTAAAGGAAGTCTGCACCGATTTTATCCATTTTGTTAGCAAATACGATACGTGGAACACCATATTCAGTTGCTTGACGCCAAACTGTTTCCGTTTGAGGTTCAACACCTGATTGTGAGTCAAGGACAGTTACGGCACCATCCAATACACGAAGGGAACGTTGTACTTCAATTGTGAAGTCCACGTGTCCTGGTGTGTCGATAATGTTGACACGGTAATCTTTCCATTGTGCTGTTGTTGCAGCAGATGTAATAGTAATACCACGTTCTTGTTCTTGTTCCATCCAGTCCATTTGTGAAGCACCTTCGTGTGTTTCACCAATTTTATGGATTTTACCGGTATAGTAAAGAATACGTTCAGTCGTTGTTGTTTTACCAGCATCGACGTGAGCCATGATACCGATGTTACGAGTTTTTTCAAGTGAAAATTCGCGAGCCATTTGGTTATTTCTCCTATTATTTTATTTACAGTTTATTATAACATATTTTAAGAAAAGCGAGTAGGCAAATCCTACCCGCTCCTCCTGAAGTTTTTGTAATTGATTGGGTTAAGTGCAATGCCTAACGCTTTTACGATCCTAACAATTTTGATTAAGCTAAAAATCTAAAGAGAAAGATAGATCTCATTGGTTGCAATCGCAACCTGCTTCGATTTCCTATTTTCTCTTGGACTCTTTTAACGCTTTCGTATCTTAAACTTGAGTTCGGACTAAAATCTCAAAAACTCAATTGAACTCGGGCTAAAAGCTCGGAAAATAGATAAACTTTCCTAGAATCTCTGATTCTTCGTCAAGTTTCCTAATTTTCTGTTGCTTTTTTAACGCCCTTAGTATCTTAATCTTACCAACGGAAGTGAGCAAAAGCACGGTTAGCTTCAGCCATACGGTGAGTATCTTCACGTTTTTTAACAGCTGCACCAGTATTGTTAGCTGCATCCATGATTTCTTTTGCAAGGCGATCTTGCATAGTGTGTTCTCCACGTGAACGTGAAATAGTTACCAACCAACGAAGTCCAAGAGTTGTACGACGTTCTGGACGAACTTCAACTGGGACTTGGTAGTTAGAACCACCAACACGGCGAGCACGTACTTCAAGTACAGGCATGATATTTTCCATAGCTGTTTCAAATACTTCAAGTGCATCATTTCCAGTAGCTTCTTTGATTTGTTCAAAAGCACCATATACGATTGAAGCTGCTGTACCACGTTTCCCATCAAGCATAACGCGGTTGATAAGACGTGTCACTAATTTTGAATTGTAGAGCGGATCTGGCAATACTTCGCGCTTAGGCGCACGGTTTTTACGACTCATTGATCTTTATCCCCTTTCCTTATGCTTTTGGTTTTTTCGTACCGTATTTAGAACGGCCTTGTTTACGATCAGTTACACCTGCAGTATCAAGTGCACCACGAACGATATGGTAACGTACCCCTGGAAGGTCTTTTACACGTCCACCACGAAGAAGCACAACACTGTGTTCTTGCAAGTTATGTCCGATACCTGGGATATAAGCAGTCACTTCAATCAAGTTGCTCAAACGTACACGAGCAAATTTACGAAGAGCTGAGTTAGGTTTTTTAGGTGTCATAGTACCAACACGAGTTGCAACACCACGTTTTTGTGGTGAGTTTTCACGAGTAGGTACACGTTTAAGACTATTATAACCAACGTTTAAAGCTGGTGATTTAGATTTTTCTACTTTTGATTTACGCGGTTTGCGAACCAATTGGTTAATTGTAGGCATCTACATTTCTCCTGTATTTTTTTAATTTTGGTGATGATACACTTGGTGACAGCTATCATCTGTGTGTACTTTTGCAACATTTGTCAGCACGTCTCTGTACACTTTTGAGAGACCAAAAGTAAAAAGTACCGTCTATTAGTATAACACGACGACACTTTCTTTGTCAATATATTTTTTATAGTTTTCTTATTGAAATCCCAGTTACTGCCCCGTAGTATTTGCGGCTGGAGTTTGAACTGAATTGGTCTCAGCCTGTCCTGTAGTAGCTGAAGTTGCTGGCGCTTGATAGGTTTGAGGATAAGTTTGTTGATAAGTTTGCCCTGCATCTGTTTGAGGCGTCACAGCATTTTGACTTTCTGTAGCAGCTGCTTCGCTAGCTGCACGCGCCGCAATCGCATCACTGACTGCCTTAATCCGCTGTTGAAATTGAGTCTTTTGTGTTTCGTCTTTTACCTTATCCACTTTTTCCTGAGCAGCTGTTACATTAGCTGTTGTCTGCTCCGCTTCCAGTTTTTTAACAGCCTCTTCTGCTTCTTGCACAATTTTCGCTTGTTCTTTTTTGTCCTTTTCTGCTTTCGACTCTGAAGGTTTTGACGTTGAAACTGTTCGTCTTACAGTCGGAGCGGCTGCACGCGCCGCGTCATCTTGCTTTTTAACGAAAAATAATCCCGCAGCAAGAATGAGTGCCAAAACTGTAACAATCGAAACTCTCAGCCACAAGGAGCTTTGATCCAATTTATCCAATATATTTTTCAAATTTTCACCTCATCTATTTGTCAAAAATATTGCCAACTTCTACGCTGATTTTGTTGGACTTCACATCAATAGCTGTCACTTTCAACAATGATTTGTAATCCAAATGTTCGCGTTCTGTCTGTGCATTTTCTGCAAAGACTGCTACACCAGCCAATTCCGAATCAAATTCTCGTAAAAGACTAATCATGCCATTGACTGTTCCGCCACCTTTTAAGAAATCATCTACGATTAACACACGACTTCCAGCTTTCAGGCTGCGTTTCGACAAAAACATTTTTTCAATACGGTCACCACTTGAACCAGACACATAATTGACACTAACCGTTGAACCCTCTGTGATTTTCAAGTCGCGGCGCACAATGACAAATGGAACATTTAACACATTTGCCACTGCATTTGCCAACGGTACTCCTTTTGTGGCAACAGTCATTACGGCATCAATTTTTTGATTTCGAAACGTCTTGGCAATAATGCGTCCAATGTTGTTTAAAATAGAAGGCGTACTCAGCAAATCCGATAAGTAAATGTAGCCACCGGGTAAAATTCGATTGCTTTCAGACAATTTCGTGCGGAGGTCTTCCACCATTGCTCTAGCTTCTTTATCCGAGATAGAAGGAGTAAAAATAACGCCTCCTCCTGCTCCTGTAATGGTTTCGATATGCCCGATTTCCATTTCTTCAAAAGCACGTTTGATAATGACAATATCTTCGGAAATGGAAGATTTTGCGGACTCATACTTCTCAGCAAATGTATTGAGACTTGTTAATTCGTACGGATGATTGATTAGGTAGTTAGAAATGACTACCATGCGTTCACTTCTTCTTAATTTCATTTTTTCACCAATTTATTTTATTTTCTTCATTATATCATAATCAACCCAAAAAACGAACATTATTTTTGCAATAACATTCGTTTTTCGCTTTTTACTTATCAAAATTAGGCTTATAGAAAGAGCGGTTGTCCATAGCAAAGATTCGATTGGTCATCTCACCCTCGCCAACCAAGGCTAGAGCCGAAGTCATCATCATCATTTCCGCATCTAAATTATCAATCATGTGGATAATTTCAGCTTCCATGATTTTTGGACGCACTGGACTACCGTATTCCAACAAACCGTGATGACTTAGCAAAACATGTCGCAGAACAATGACATCTTCTTTTGTGTCGTCAATTTTTAATTCTGCCAACACCTTTGTTATTTCTTCATCAATCAAAGCGATGTGTCCGATGAGATTGCCTCGAACGGTGTATTCTGTCTGTTCAGGACCCGTCAATTCCAGCACTTTTGCCAGATCATGCAACATAATCCCTGCAAACAAAAGACTTTTATTTAACTGCGGATAAATATCTCCGATGCTATCTGCCAGCCGCACCATAGTCGCAGTATGAAAAGCAAGTCCTGCCTCAAAAGCGTGGTGATTGGTTTTCGCTGCTGGATAGGAGTAAAATTCTTTATCGTATTTAGCATACAAAGCCCGTACCACACGCTGCCAAACTGGGTTTTCAATTTTGAAGATCATTTGTGACAGATATTCACGTAGTTCTTGGACATCAACTGGTGGTTTTTCCTTAAAATCAGCTGGATTGTTTGGCTCGCCAACTTTAGGCAATCGCAAGGTAATTTGATTGACTTGAGGGGTGTTGTTATACACTTCTCTGCGCCCTTGCATGTGCACGACTTTTCCAGCAGTAAATTCTTCTACATTGTGCGGTTGGGCATCCCATAATTTTCCTTCAATCGTTCCCGTATCATCTTGAAAGGTGAATGCCAAATAATTTTTTCCAGCTCTTGTCTGACGTAGTTCAGCGGATTTGATGAGATAAAATCCCTCAAACAACTCGTCTTTCTTCATTTGGTTAATCTTCATATTCTTCCTCTTCATCTTGGAAATCTAGCAGACCATTTAAGTCCGATTTGTCCGAAATTTCAATATGGCGCAAAGTTCGCTCGATAGCATTGGTTCTGCGCGTCAGCAATTCATCAATATTGCCAGAAGCGTGTTGCAAATGTTTTTGCGCCTTGAGCAAAATGCCACCAAATTTATTAAATTCTGATTTGACATTGCCCAAAACCTTGCTGATGTCATCTGCACTTCTTTGAATGTTGAGCGTTTTAAAACCGACCGAAAGCGAATTGAGTAGGGCAGACAACGTAGATGGTCCTGCAACCACAATCTGCTCGTCTCGACGCAAACTGTCAAAGAATTCCGGATTGCGAACGACTTCTGAATAAAGCCCTTCCGTTGGTAAAAACATCACGCCAAAGTTTGTTGTTGCAGGAGGCGCTAAGTATTTCTTATTGATGTCCTTGGCAAAACGTTTGACACTAGCCAACAAAGACTTGCGGTACAAATCAATCTCTTCTTTGTTTCCTGACTCATAAGCATCCTCTAAGCGATAGTAGTCAGCAAGCGGAAACTTGGAATCAATTGGCAAATAAATGTATTCTTTTTCTACTTGCCCCGGTAATTTAATCGCATACTCTACGCGTTCACTAGAGCCTGCAACTGTTGCAAATTCGCGTTCGTACTGGCTCGGTGTCATAATATCTTCAATAATCTGACCGAGTTGCAATTCACCTAAAATTCCACGCGTTTTGGTATTGGAGAGCACTTTATTTAGAGTGCCCACATCACGCGCTACATGTTGCATCTCGCCTAGACCACGATTGACTGATTCTAATTGTTTTGAAACTGTTTCAAAGGAGGCTTGCAATCTTGTTTGCAGTGTTTTCTCTAATTTTTCTTCCACCGTTTGGCGCATTTGTTCTAAACGACGGTCATTTGACTCCTGAATCTGACGCATTCGTTCGTCTGTCTTATCACGATTTTTGGTTAGATTCTCGCTTATCTCTAACCGCATTTCTGTTAAATTTCGATGTAAATCCGTGCGCACTTCTCCCAAACGATCTCCCAGAGCCAATTCCAGCTGTTGCTGTGCTAAAAGGCTCTGCTGCCGCTCCTGTTCAAAACGATAATCCAACTGATCAGATAACTGATCGGCTTGATCTTCAAAAATCTTTTTCTGTTGGTCTGTCTGTTGCTGATTCTTTTGCCACAAAAGAAAGGTCACAATAAGATTTCCCAACAATAAGAGGATGATTACAAACTCCATACTAACTCCTGTCTTTGCTATAAATGACAATAACATAACCTGATTGGCACTCTAAAAAAACGGGCTCATCTATAAATTCGTTAGAAGCATACACTTTTTTGAAAAAATAATTGGATTCATTTAAAGGATATTTGGCGCCTTCAATGGTCAAACGACCGTCATCCGCAGGCATAAAAGCTAAATAGTTCATACCAGCTACTGGCTTTACCTCGTGACGCCCTTGAGGGCAATAGCGGAGCTCATTTTGTGCATTGCACAGTCGAATTTGCTGCATATAAGGGACAATTTCTGGATTACTTGGCAAGAAAATATTTGCCAAAGTATGATCCAAGCGCCCGCCAAAAGCACCAAAAATTGTCACTTGCGCCTGTGGATAACGTGCAAAAACAACTTTAACCGCCAACTCTAAATCCGTATCATCTTTTTCAGGTTGTGCTCGAAGTACCTCTTTCGATTGAGAACAAATCAAAGCCAACTCTTCCTCCGAAACAGAATCAAAATCACCGACCGCTAAATCTGGGCAAATGCCTTGTTCAATGAGAAACAGGCTTCCCCCATCTACTCCGATAAAGAGGTCAAAATCCATTTGAAAGCTATCTATCGTCCCACCAGCAAAGAGAGCAATTTTAGTCATGCAATGCTTCTTTCAAGGTTTGAACCTGATGAGCTACATCACCTTTGAAAACGTAACTACCTGCTACAAAGACATTAGCACCAGCTTCTTTAGCAATGCCAATGGTTTCATCATCAATACCACCATCTACTTCAATATCAAAGTCTAGTTGGTTCACTTCTCTCAAAACGACTAATTCGCGTACTTTATCCATTGTTTCTGGTAGAAAAGCTTGTCCACCGAAGCCCGGATTGACAGTCATTACTAAGACTTGGTCAACTAGATTAAGTACGTTTTTCACCGCTTCAACAGGCGTTCCCGGATTGATAACAACACTTGCCTTGACACCAGCTGCCCGAATCTTTTGCAAAGCTCCGTGAATATGTGGTGTTGCTTCAGCGTGGATGCTGATAATATCTGCACCCGCACGAGCAAAATCTTCAATATGGTGTTCTGGATTGGAGACCATGAGATGACAATCAAACACCAACTTACTATGTGGTCGCATGCTCGCTACCACACCCGCACCGAAGCTGATATTGGGAACAAAATGTCCGTCCATAATATCAATATGAGCGTAATCTGCCCCTGTGGCTTCTAATTTTTTCAATTCTGATTCAAAATTAGCATAGTCTGCACTTAAAATAGACGGTGCAATTTTATATGATTTCATTTGGCTTCCTCCTCATTTAGGCTGCTTTTTAACTACTTTTTTATAGGTTTCACGACGATGTTCAATTTCACTCAAAAATTGCAGGTAATCTTCAAATCGAAAGGCTGCAATTGTTCCATTTTCAACAGCAGGTTTCACCGCACAATTCGGTTCATGCGTATGGGTACACGTTCGGAATTTACAGCTGCGACTGACTTCAGCAATTTCAGGAAATGCTCGGTTTAAATCCTCCGCATTGTCTACTTCGTAATCCAAGGAAGAAAATCCCGGAGTATCCGCAATTTTTCCTCCATTAAGATTATAAAAACTGACAGCTCGTGTCGTATGACGACCGCGACCTAAACTCTCTGAAATCTCACCCGTCTCTAACTGTAAATCCGGTGCAATTTTATTGAGCAAAGTGGATTTGCCAACTCCCGTCTGCCCCATGAAAACCGTCTTTTTACTTGTCAAAAATGGCAACAGTTCTGCGACTGTTTTGGCAGTATCATAACCAATCGCTTGGTAAACCTCAAGAAAAACATCTAACTCCTTGTCATCCTCCAACAAATCCAATTTGCTGATATAAATAATCGGATGAATGGCTTTCTGCTCCAAAAGAACTAAGAACCGATCCAAAAGATTAGAATTAAAATCTGGCTCTTTGGCACTCATTATCACGACAGCCTGATCGATATTAACAATAGGTGGACGTACCAGACTGTTTTTTCGCTCTGCTATTTTTAAAATGTATCCTTCAGAATCTTTCTCAGCAGAAAATTCGACCTCATCTCCCACATAGGGAGTTTGTCCTTTCTTGCGGAAATTTCCTCTGGCTCTGGTCTGATAAACCTTGCCTTCTGACTCTACATAATAGAAGCCGGCTAAGGCTTTCACAATTGTTCCTTTCAAATGGACTCCTTTAACGCTTAATAAGTTCATTATAACAAAAAAAAGCAGTATTTTGCTTTTTAGTGCAAAAAAATGATGAAAAACGTCGCCAATGTGGTATAATAGATACCGAGCGGAAATGGCGGAACGGCAGACGCGCATGCTTCAGGCGCATGTGTCCATTCGGACGTGAGGGTTCAAATCCCTTTTTCCGCATTTTTATTTTGTTAGGTGTTTTGGTATTGCAGCTTATGCTGCGCTTTGCTTTCTCGCCTAAAACGAAATAGCCTATTTTGAATGCTTCTATCGAGCCCATTCAAAAATTGCTTATTCTAAATTTTGGAAAGGTGGCCCAGCTTGGTACGGCACCGGACTCGAAATCCGGCAAATGGATTTTATTCATGCGCGGGTTCAAATCCCGTCCTTTCCTTATGAAAAACCTCACTAAGATGAACTTAGTGAGGCTTTTTGTTTACAATATTATTCAACTCATCTGAATCCCTCGTCATATAAGCTATCTGCTAAACGTGCAAATTCTTGCAAATTAAGCGCTTCTCCTCGTACACTTGGAGATAACTCAGCATTGTCCAAAGCGGACTCTAGCTTTGTTTTGACTTCATTAGACTTCCCAAAATAACTGGTCAGATTATTCCAGAGGGTTTTCCGGCGGTGGGTAAAACTAGCTTTTGAGACTTTGAAGAAGAAAGCTTCATCCTTGACCCCAACTGCTGGCTGGTCTCTGCGGACCATCTTGAGGATAGCCGAATCCACATTTGGAGCAGGAACAAAGACTGTTCGTGGTACGATAAAAGCGACCTTGGCGGTCATATAATACTGCACCGCTATTGACAAACTGCCATAAGATTTACTATTGGGCTGCGCCGAGATGCGATCAGCTACTTCTCGCTGCATCATCACAACAAATTCACTAAAAGGAATGCCGCTCTCAATCAAGTGCATGAGGATAGGAGTGGTAATGTAGTAGGGTAGGTTGGCCACCACTTTGATAGGAAGACTTGGATTGGCAAATTCCTTGATTCGGACTTGCAAGTCTGACTTAAGAATATCTTCATTGACCACGCACACATTGTCAAAATCCCGCAGAGTATCTGCCAAAATCGGCACCAAGCGCTCATCAATTTCAAAAGTCATAACTTCGGCTGCATTTTCTGCCAAAAACTCAGTTAGAGCTCCGATGCCTGGTCCGATTTCGATAACATTAACATTCTCATCAATCTCAGCTGTGTCCACAATTTTTTGTAAAATATTGGTATCGGTCAAGAAATTCTGACCGAATGATTTTTTAAAAGTAAAACCATGACGCTCAAGCACAGCTCGCGTCACACTATAATCCGCAATTCTCATAAATCTCTTTTCTATCTATTAGCTGAATAAAATATATAAAATTCGCATAATTCCCAGCACAAGCAAAATCCAAAATGCCAGATGAATACGGCGTTTAGTTTCTGTTGAAGTAGATTCAGTCACATCAGTCATTTGCTTGTTTTTTTGATTTTTACGTTTCTTAAACTCATCTTGGTAAGCAACCGAATTTAGAATATTATCTACTGGCAGCATGTCTGAAGCATAATCATCTGGGAAACCCATAGCTATCCCAAGCAAATCCTCGTCCGCTAAAGAAAAATCTAAATCTTCTGGTCGATTTTGCTGAATAGCTCGGACATTTTTTAAAAGTTTGTCAGAAGCAATAGGCAACTCGTCCATAGAAATAATTTCTAAAACGTCAAATCCTAGCGTATCGCCCTCTTTGATATTTGCAGTAATGTAACACACAAAGTCATCGTACAGTTGCAAAGTCTGTGGAGCATGCTGCTCTAAAAAGGAGCGATTGTGACGAGCATTCTGATGAAAGTTTTCATCAGAAAGAGCAATCCCCGTATCCTGTGTCCGATAAAATTCTTCTGTCTTCTCTTTATCTTCTTTTTCAAGCTCTTCTGCTTTTTGCCACAAATCAATAGCCGCTTGCAGCTCTTCTTCACCCCAAAATAGTTGCCAGAAATAAGGAATCGTATAAATTCCCTCCGCTAAAACACGTGTCTCATCTCCGTTTTTTAAATAAATATAGCTTCTATTTGCCATGTCGATTCCTTTCGTACTCTTTCATCACATTTTCAATATCTGTCAATCCAATCCCAAACAATTCTAGTCGTTTAAGCAACTGTTTTCCATTTGAATAGCCAATGCGGAGTTCTTCTCCTAAAAATTCACGACGTTTGCGGCTGTCATTGCCTGCCAGAAATCCTAAGCGAATCAAATCTGAACGTGTGATATCAAAATCAGTCGTTTTTTCAAAATTCTTAGTCACCTGCGAAAGAGCTATCCTCAAATCTTCATAAGAAGCATGCTCAATACCTAATGATTTTCCTTTACTTTTAGACTTGGGAGCTGCCTCATTGCGCTTTAAAAAAGCATGCTGAACGCTAGGAATCTCTGTCATAATCATTCTACGAATCCGCTCACCATTGACATCTGGATCGGTAAAAACGATCACTCCGTGCAAGTTATGGAGATGTTTGATGCGTTGAATGTCTTTTTGACAAATCGCAGACCCTCTCGTTTCATAAGTTTCTACGTCAAAGTATCTTTTAAGGTTAGCTGTATCATCTCGACCTTCTACAACGATGACTTGAGAAATTTTTATTTTTTCCATATTACTAGTTATTATCCAGAAATTTAGACAGCTTGATTCGCAAACAAATAGTATATGTTACTATCCACAAAACAAGCAAATACACAATGTTTACAACGATTTGTGTTTCATCTTTATACGCCAACATATATGGAGCTAAATTGCTTGCTAAATATTTAATACAACTTTCAAAACAATTGAGAAAACCCAATATATCAAATAAGTTTAGTATTTCAATAATGTTTTTGATTGCATCCCAAAATTTTAGTAAGGCATTTAGAGGCAGATACCAAAGTAATATATATATCATAGTTATTGGGTAACTCTTCATAATTTTAAAAAATTCATTTGATAGTAATTTAAAGAAAAAAGCATCGCTCCCACATAAATCATTGCATTCTTTATAACCAAATAAAAATTTTCTTACAGTTAAGACATCACGGCATCGATATATATACCAATAAATACTAATCCATATTAGTGTAATAATAGTTAATATTGGTTTTATCAAATTTCCAATAAAAAACGACATAACATATAAAATAACATATATAAGACCAAAATATAGATTAACTTTAAAAGTTGTATTAGTTTTCATCCAATTAAATATATTCAATTCCAAATATCCTTTCCGCATTGGCAGTTGTTATCGCTGCTAGCTCTTCTGTTGTCATCCCACGCAAATCAGCGATAAAGTCCACCACATAGCGAGTATAAGCCGTCCGATTTTCACTACCACGCTTTGGAACAGGAGCTAAGTAAGGTGCATCCGTTTCAACTAGGATTTTGTCCAAAGGCAGTTTTTGCGCAGCTTCCTGCACATCTACAGCTTTCTTAAACGTGACCACACCCGAAAATGAAATCATCATACCAAGTTGGATAAAGCACTCTGCCATTTCCAAAGAACCTGAATAAGAATGCATAATGCCCCCACGAGGACCCACACCCTCGCTTTTAATAATCTCATATGTGTCGTCCAAAGCATCACGAGTGTGCACTACAAAAGGCAAGTCCAAATCTTTTGACAACTGAATCTGCCGCCGAAAAACACGCTCTTGCGCTTCTTTCGGTGCTGTCATCCAATGATAGTCCAGACCAATCTCACCGAGGGCAATAACTTTGGGATCGTGCAAATGACTGATAAGCATGTCCTCAACTTCCTGCGTATAAGAACCTGCCTCCGTCGGGTGCCAGCCAATCGTACTGTAAAGTTCGTCATATTGACGAGACAGCGCTAGCGACTTTTCAATGGTTTCTGCATCAAAACCCACAATATTCATCTTAGTGACACCTAACTCGCGAGCAAAAGCAATTTCTTCAGCTTCTTTTCCTGCAAAATTATCCACGTTGAGGTGTGTATGTGTGTCAAAAATTTTCAAACTATATTTCCTCCTCATTCCTAAAAGTTCCCTAAGCCTTGAAAATCAAGGATTTTATTTTTCTAAATTTCCTCATGCTTCCTTTATTTTCTAGTAACTTGGGTTAGTATTTGGTTAGTTTTATGGTTAGCATTTTACAGACGGATTTGATTAAGTTTTTCCTTCAACTCATCCTGTACATTTTCAGTTACGTGACTATAAATTCTCAAAGTAATAGACTCATCTCTATGGCCTACACGCTCCATAATCGCTTTGATAGGTACACCCAGTTCAGCCAATAAGCTGATGTGAGAATGCCTAAGCATGTGAATGTTATAAGCTCGTCCCTCACCTAAAACTGTATCGCAAATATCTTTGATAAATTTATACAATAAAGGTTGTCTCATAATATTCCCTTGACCAGTCACAAATATAAAATCTTTATCAAGGCAATTCTGTTGGAAGTAGTCAATAATTTCTAAACAACGTTCACTAAGAACTATCGTTCTAACAGAACCAACCGTCTTTGTTGTCTGTAAAACCCTATCGTCATACTTATGAGCAACATAGTCAATGGTATGGTCAATCTTCAGAAGATGATTTTCAAAGTCCACATCCTGATAACGAACCCCAATAAACTCAGCAAAACGAAGACCTGTTAGAAAAATAAACTCCATCGCCAAAGCATAGCGTCTATCTTTATTGTGGGTTTCACAGTAAGACAAGACCGAACTCAACTCTTCTTTACTGATGAAGTGTTCCTTAGCCTTCTTTAGCTTTTCATAATCAGCTTTTTGCTTTGGAATCACTACACTTTTCACAGGCGACTCTGAGATATATCCAACCTTTTCAGCATAACCGAAAATACCATTCAAATAAATCTTACGATTTTTCCGTGTTGAGTTTTGAATATCTAAACTCATGAGGTAGGCTTGGATTAATTGCGTAGTATAATCGGATAATCTCAAATCTCCAACTACTTCCATGAAAAATCTCAAGCATTTCATCTCACTTTTAAAGCTAGACGGTTTAATCTCACCACCTCGAATAGTCTCCCATTCTGTCAAAAGCTGACCAAAAGACATCTCCTCGATTTTTTGCCTTTTCAATTCCTCTTTTGTAGGAGCAGTGAGAACCTTATCAATTTTCCTTGCTAAACGGCGTTTAGCCTCTGCTTGTGAAACTCGAGATTTTGATTTCAGAGTCACAGTGACCTGTTTCCACTTCTGTTCTCGCTCATCATAAAACTTCTCATAATAGCGATATTTGCCATTATCTAGCTCTTTATAAAACATTTTTTCTCCTTTTACTTATCTTATAAGCAAAGGAAAGCTATGTAGCATAGCTTAATTATAACACAACTACATAGCTTCCTCATACTTCTTTTGTTTATATTGCAAAAACTGCTCGTATCCCTCAATACTTATATATACTCTCTTATGAGATGGTTTTAAAATATAGCATTGAAATTGTTCTATCCGTCTCATTTCGGTTAAATCATTATTCAATGTCTTTAAGGGAACATCAAACAGCTCTGAAATATTCTTTTTAGTTTTATATAAATTTTCCATAACACTCTCTTGTTTGATATAATGGAGATGATAAAAGACAATTTCTTTTATCACTTACTTGGCTTGTCAGCTGCTCCGCTAAAAGTGTCTGACAGGCTTTTTTCTTGCTCTAATTCCCACTTATTGTTTAGACTAACTTGGGCTAGCAAAAATTCTACTAATTCACCTTTATTCATGAAATTATTTTTTTCAAAATCGTGGTTTAGAGTAACTATAGTCTCACGATTAGGAATCTTTCTTTTAACATTGCTAGTCTTTCTAGGGCTCGCTTGGAAAAACTGAATATTATCTCCTTCCTGACAATTTTGTAGGGTAATAAGTGAATCAAATCGCCGTATAAACTGAGATAAATCTTCTCGCTCATTATCCTTACATTTATAGAAAAATTCTAATGGATGTTTGGTACTTGTAACAATGATAATCCTCGCCGAAGGTAAGATATTTTTATACCGAGCAGAGCTAAAACTGATGTTATAATTATCAAGCAACTTTAGCCAATCACTAGCTGTTAAACTTTCTCCTCTAACATCATCAAGTAAAAGGATTTCTTCACCGTTCAGGTCATCCATGATATTTGTTCCAGCAGTAGTAGCTAAATCCCATTTTTGACCATTTCTCAATGCCAAACCCTGAATTTTTGACGCCAACTCTTTAGCAAATCTGGTCTTACCTAACCCTGACCTTCCATGGATAAATAGAACTGTTTTTTTGAACTCACCATTCTCTATTGCTTTCTTCGTTCTATTCCCTTTTATCTCACCGAGCACAGCAAAGGCCTCGTTTATCCTGGTTTTAAATGTCGTGTAAATCATGTGATACTTTTCATCTAATAGGATTTCTGATTTCCCAATTTTTTCTTGAATAATATCTAAAATAAGGTTATCAATTTCATCTTCTGAAAGTTTAATATCTTTCTTTACTCTTCCTTTTTTCCAGCTACTGAACCTCTCCTTAAACACCTCCATATAGTTCTTCCCAGCAGCGCTAACGACCTCTTGAGGGGAATATTGATGTTTGTTACTTTCTTTACTGTGGATTAAATAAGAGAGTAAATTGTCATAACCATATCTCCCACGCTTAGCTTTCTCAATATATTGTGGTTCAATTCCAATTATATCAGACAACTTAATGATAGGCATTCCTTCTGAAAGTTTAAATAATAAGTGCCCGTGACTATCTATTGGTTTTGTATAAAATTGTTGTGTCTCAGCATCATACAGTTCCTCCTCATCTTTATCATGAACGATTCCATACGCTTCGGACACTGTAGTTATCTTACTAATACGTTTGACCATCTCATTAAGCAAGGGGGCAATATCTCCCTCTTGAGCTTCTGTAATAAAGCTAACATCCCAATCCTTCCAATATTTCTCAGAAAAATATTGAACAACCATAAAGCACTGGATTTTGGATTCTTTTGCCATTAATTTAACTCCTTTTCTAATTATTCCTTTAATTATTCAAGTTAGACTAGTTGACAAGCCCAGTCTAACCATGCGCGTTGAATAATTAAAATTAAAACTACAAGTATTGTTTTCGTTTTGAAAGATTAAAACTTCAAAAACTGAAAATCAATACAGTCTCTTACCAAAATATGTTTCAAATTATTACTGGCTCTATACAAAATTGGTCGTGCTCTAATCTCTATATAAAACTTCATCAGCTTACCTTTTCTCACTATCTTTTTGAACTATCATTACATATTTGATGATAGCTAATCTCATATCTGTATCTTATCATGGCAGACATAGATATTCTTACTCTGTCTGCATTGCCTCACTGCATTCTGACGCGACATCTGTTCGCTTGTCTTCTCCGACTACGCCTCACGAATGTCACTACTGTTCAAAGAACAGTTCATTTGTTCAACAATTTGACTTCGTAAAAATATCAGTTCTGCCGTAGAAAGATAAAATATATCAACATCAAATAGACATCATGCAAAATATGAATTATTGCTACGTCAAAATCTCTAGCTTCAAAACGTCAAATCTGATTATGTTTTTTATAAAAATGATAGAGCTTACTAACAAACCAATTTTGCTTAAGCCAGTTTTCAAATTTTTCAATCTGAGTTTTAGTATGCTCAAACTGTTCAAGTGTTTTTTCAGCTTCTCTTTGAAGTTCGTCATAAGCTCTTTCAAAATCAATAACAATATCTTGTACATCAAATAATTGATTATTTGAGCGCTCAAACTCTTTCTCTTTTTTATCAATCTCGCTTTTTAACTCTTCAATTTCATCTAAAAGTTGAGTTTTAGTTTCAGTTAAAGGTTTCAGTAGATTTGATAATTGTTTCTCTATTGGCGATACACGTACCGAACCTGTTTTCTCATCAGATTCAACCACTAATCCCAAATAGACCGGTGCTTTGTTAGCAGAGTAATCATATCCAACGATTGGATAGTCAACTCCTTTTGTCAGTTTTATTCCGAATTTAGCTTTCCTATGCTCATCAAACGTAAATCCGACAACCTTACCTTGAACCTCTTCTTCAAGAATATCATCAGCAAAAAATATTTGAGCCATTATTTACCTCCTTCTAAGATATTAAAATCAGTACATTTAAAATAAACATCGTCATTGATACGTACAGCAGTCAACTTATTAAACACAACTTCAGTAATACCTGTCGGTTCTTTTCTCTCTGCTGGACATTTTACCTCAAAAGGTGGCAATCCACTTTGTGGTTGATAAAACCAGTATTTGAATCCATCTGTTTCCCATTTACCCTTTTCTTTATTTTGTCTAAAACACTCCTGAGGAAGTGACGGAAGCCAGACTACTGACTCATCCTTTTTGATAAGCGTATTAGCAAGTTCCTCAGTATACTTATTTTGTTGCATTTTTTTAGGTAATTTCATGCGCTATCCTCTCTTTCTTTAGGCATGCTTTTTTTAAACTAGAAATCTCATATAATAGAACTATGTAGTATTCATTAACGTGTGCTCTCCTTTCCACGATATATATCAATGATAACCTACAAATAATTTTTCGCCCCAGGAGCAAAAACATGAATAATATCTTTGATTTCTACGATACAGTCCGTAAAAACAAGAATCATATGCTTGTTTATAATACTTATTTTGAAATTATTCTTCAAAAATTTAATTATTCTTCTCAAAATGAATTTGAAAAATCAGTAGTTACTTCTACTAAATATCAACAAATAATAGATGAGTTTGAAACATTTTTTCAAAAAACTTTTTCAGTTGAAGAGTTGTTACCCATAATTAACCAAAAAATCTATTACCCAATACAACAAAAAGATTTATATAAAAAAGTAAAAAACGCTAAAACATTCGAACCATTTATTAAAGAAGTCATATTCTTGCAACAAGAATATGGCATTACGGACAATAAAAAAGTACAATTAAAGAGGGTAGGCCGTCCCAAAGATTCTTATAACATTTGCTTTGTTGCTTGTCTAATTGATTTTATAAAACAAGAATATCAGGCGACTAAAAGAGTCAACAAACATATAAAAATTAATAACCTCGCACAGTTAAAAAAGGAACTTAATAGCATAGATGATTCTACAGAATATAAATTAACTATAAAAAAACTGCTCGACAATATTGAAGAGCGATACTTTCTAGACATGGAAGATAGTTATAAAATAGCTTACAAAAATATAGATAAGATAATTGATTTCAAGTTTTTGATTCTTGAAAATCAGAATTATCTCATCAAGCAGACAAACATTGATACTAATAAAATCAGCATTCTAATGCAAAACTATTTCGAATATTTTATAAAACACACCTTTCCATTTTATTTTTCTATAAATAAAAAAGATAACACTAGTATTTTTACTGAAAACAATTTTTTTCTAAAAAATATCGATAAATTTCGAATGAATTTTTCAATTAACGCAATGGCCGCTAATTTAGACTATTGTAGGTACGATTTAACCAACTACAAGTTCAAAACAAATAGTATATTTTATTTTATATCGGCTAGAGAACGGATTGAAAAACAAATCAATGAAGATATTAATAATGGATTTTATAACGTAGACAATCATATTCAATTATTAAAAGATTTTAGTAGAAGATACATTGAAAATACAATAGCGCAGGCTAAAAAAATTCAAATTGACGTCGAATGGCAATTTCACTTATCAGCCAAAAATCCTATTCGCCAATTACTGATAGAAGGAATGGAAGCTTCAAATAATACTATACAAACACAACAATTAAGAGAATTTCTTATTGATTACAAATGGCTATAAAATAGAGTAAAGATATATTAAAAGGACACATCGGTCGATGTGTCCTTTGGCTTCCCAATAATGTGAAAAACTAGCGTTTTTCACATTATTGGGAAAGAAACGATTATTCTATTTTCTTTTCTACTGGAGCAGTGGATAGCTATTCTTTCTGTAAGGTTACTGAACCAAATCCACCACCGCGAACTGTTAGTGAATTTCCCGAAACAGAGTAATATAATTGTGAATCTTCTCTACCGGCAAAATTAAATGTCTTACTTTCCCTATCAATGGTAAATTCTATATTATTTAAAGCAAGATTTAATGCAGCGTTATTATCACCAGCCTTAATTTTCACACGCCCTTTATTCCCATTAATTGTAATCATCATACTTGCTCCGTCTTCTTTGTAGGTATAAGTCCCATCTAAATCGCCTTTAGATGAGCAGGCAACTAAAAAAATCGCCATCAGCATTGTTACCACAAATACTACTATTTTCTTGAAATTATTCATTCTCTACAGCCACCTTTATTTTATTCTTTATTATCTGAATGTCCTACTTGATAAAAGCTAACATTTTTTGGTTTTTTAGCATACGTATCTACCGTTAATTCCATATTATTTTCTGGTTGCTTAGTCACAAAAGATAGAGAAGCACTACCTACAAATCCCATGAAATTAGTATTACCTACCTTTTTCGTAGCAAGCGGTATTTGATTTGTAGTTAACTTAAATCTGTCTTCCTTTATCATAAAGTCATCATAAACTTTATTTTCATAAATTAGATTATAAGTTTTAAACTGTAAAACTTCATACTCTGTCTTCTCAAAATCTTCATCAGTGTAAAATTCTAACAAATATTCGTCACCTTTTTTATTGACAAGTCTCTCCTCTAACTGACTTAATTTTTTTAATGCTTGAGTATTATTAGAACCATCTGTTAAAGTCTGCATCTCTAAGTTAATTTTGGCTTTTAAAATTGTATAATGTATCTTTGCACTCTCTATTTTTTTCGCTAGATTAATAATCTCTGAATCTGAGGATTTTATGACTTCAGCAAATGTCAAAGCATTCATTGATGGCGCTTGAATAACACCATCTTGATTTCCATCTTCTGTATCGTATTTCTTTATAACATCTGTTAGGTTTTTCGTCGTAATTTTAGTGATAGTATCAGTCTCATTGAAATCATCTAATAAACCTTGCGCGATATTCCCCGAAGAATAAAGATTCCTTCCTAAATAATCTTTTTCATAGTCCGTAGCAGATATTGATGAGAAATTAGTCTCTGTAGACGTATTGTAGTAAGTTGTTTTTCTATCTTGGACTAAAAACAATTCTTTAACTTTTCCGCCTTGTGAAACACTATCCACTGCATACCAGATTTGTGGATTTTTATCACTTTGGTTCAGATATTCTCCTAGACCTACTCCTTTCTTTTCTACCACCTTCTTTTCAGTTTTTGTAGCAGTTTTACTTTCTGACTTTTCTTTACTAATTGAACATGCTCCTAACAGTAGAGACACTGAGAGTAGAGCTAAACTTGCGGTTATTATTTTCTTTTCCATAAAAACTCCTTTTTCAAAATCTTTTTTATAATTATACTCAGTAAATTGAGTATAGTCAATAGATTGGTTGTGATATTGTCTTTATATAATAAAATTATTATATGCGAGAGCAACTATGGCAATTTCTTACAAACCTTTTTATCAAACATTACTACGAAAAGATGTGAGCGAGTATTATCTCATCAAAATAGAAAAAATATCTGCCAACACACTTTACAGAATGAAACAGGGTGAACCTATCACGACAAAAACCATTGATAGATTATGTGAAATATTGGAGTGCAATGTTGAAGATATCATTGAATACATTAATAGTGAAGAATAAAAAGAGGAAATCAATAAAACACTGATTTCCTCTTTTTGTGTGCTATAAACTAATTTATTCAACCAAAAAGTCTAGGCAAGCACTAATTTCTTTTGCAATGCTTTCCTGTGTTCCTAAAGCATCTATCTCTCTATATATCATTCCTATTTTACGATAAAAATCAATTAATAGTGCCTGTGACTTTATTGCTTCAATTGATAAACTGGCCTCTTTTTTCCTATATTCACACCATATAGTAAAGATAAATCTAGATTTTTTTAAAGCTTCCTTCATACTCTCATCTTGACTATTATACGCAATATACATTAAGAGAAAATTATAATTCAGAAAAGTTACCACACTAGAAAAGAATGGAAAAACATTAAAATAAGAAGATGTTTGAAAGATGTCTATTGCTTGACTAAAATATCCGAATAGAACAAATTGAAGTAATTGTATATCATTCATATTTGATGGGAGGATGTCTGAGAACTCCCTTCGATATTGTTTTATACGCTCCTTTATTGACAGCGCGGGATTATCATCTTCAAAAAACATTACCTGAGATATATGTTCAGTTATGACAATAGAACTCACATCATCATACTCATTTAATCGTGCAAAATCAATCTCTTCCACAAAAAAATTTTTTATAAATGGCATAACATCAATTTTATTTTCATTTATACAGGAATTAAGAAATCTTAATGGTACTATGTAAAAATTCGGTATTTCCTTTTCCAATAAAATTAGTAAATCATCAATTGATTCGATAACTTTATTTTTTAATTTTCTTAGATAGGTATCAAAGTGCAATACTGTATCTTTTCTTTCAATTACCTCTAAGTAAGATAAGAGTGGGTCATCATATATTTGATATTTCCCTATCACAAAGAAAATATTATTGTCCGTACTCTCAACGTTAAATCTAGATGTAGCAGTATAAAAGTAAGTATCAGATTTATTAAAAACGTATTGACTAGCTATTTCTATAAGTCTTCTTTTTTTAAACCAAAAATTTCTTATTTTATCTAAATGGTAGCCTATATCTTCAACATCCAAATCTGCTCTTATGCTCTTTAATAATTTAAAATATTCCGTTTGAGTTTTATTTAGTTTATCTAACATATGCCTCCCCCGTTAGTTTCCTCGTTAGGTATTGGGAATATTTCTTTAAGCACTGATAAATGTTTTTTAAAGACCATCTCTATATCACTACTAACATCTGGTAATTCTTGAACATCATCTATATCAGGAATTCCATGAAATTGATGACCTGGTGAATCACATTTCAAAATGGAGCTCTCTCTAATAGCTCCCCATAATCCATGCTCAAATTGAGAATCATAATCATATTGATAGCTATATAAATCTTTTTCTCCTACTTTTTCAAATTTCCTTTTTATATTACCAGCTCCAAAATATCTTGTATCCATATCAATAAATTCTTTATCTATAAACTCGGAAACTAATAAATTCAAATACTGAAAATTAACATGAGAAGGGGTTAATTCAGGTGAATTTTCTATATATCGTTCTGAAATTAGCTTATACCCACCAATTCCATAGTATTGGTACTCTTCCCAAATGTTTTCATGAGAATCTTCTTCAGCAATTAAATATTTTGTCATGACATAGTTTTCAATACACGATCTTACTATTGAACGTCCTGATATTGTATATTGCAATTCATGATTAATTAACTCTAGTAACCGTTTATAAGAATAAGTTAAAATACTAGTTAAAACGTACAGTTTGTCATTAAAGTGCTCTATATTTTGCAATAAGTCTCTATAATATTGTAATACTAAATATACCTCCCTTTTCATTTCTTGTAAATCCACATTATTTTCTTTGTTAATAGTCACTGAGAACACCTCACAATCTGTTAATTGACTTATATTATCCCAAAATAAACTACTAAAACTATAATCTATATCTTCGGTTAAAGATATAGCTATTTCCATAGCACGTATTTGTGAGCCTATCAAACCTATCTCAGGAGTTCCTTCTTCTAAATACGGATATGCTTTTAAAGCATCCATCATCTGAGACTCTGAATCAATAAAATGTAACTTACCTTGTAACATCTTATAGTACAATATAAAGTATCTTATATCTGTTGATAGTTGACTATACTGGTCTGTTATCTCATCTAATAATTTAGTTAGTTTATTTAATCGAGTTTCAAAAATATCGTTTCTACTATAAAAACTATTAGTCAATACCTTTTCATCATCTGGTAAGACTATAGTTAAGGGAGAAAATTCTGATAAATCAAAATACAACTTCATTATATCTATAATCTTTATTTTGTCCACATCATTCAAATTCAATAATGCGCTTATTGTAGGAAAAGACATGTTGTTTTCTGTATCAACTACTTCTGATAACTTAGTTAAAAACATCATGATTTTTTCCATATTATCTGTCCTACTTCCAGAATATAATACCAAACCAATCCACATATATTCTGGCCCTTTTGAATGCAGCCAATCAGACTGTTTATCCAAAGGAGTCATCATTTGACTAAACTTAGATTTAAAAACACCTCTTATTAAATCATGCTCACTTAATTTACTAAACATTTTACACCTCTTCGTTTCTCACCTAGGTATAGAATATCACGATATAAAATTTTTGCAAATAAAAAAGAGAAGAACAACAAAATTTTAGTTCCTTCTTTTTACATGCTACATCTGCTTTCCTTTGGTTAGTTTCTTGGTTAATTTATACTGGTGTGAATTTTATTAGTTCTTAAAATAGACATTTCTAAACCTTAGTATGTGTATCAAAAATTTTCATCATTCATTCCTCTTTATATCATTTTCTATTATATCAAAATCTCGTGGTAAATGCAGATTGTCTCTTTGTTATCCAACAAAAAAACCAGCGGTCTCGAGTTTCCGTTGGTTCTTCATTTTGTATTCGTTTGGATTATGCAGCCAAAACTTTGCGTCCTTTACGACGACGGCTTGCAAGTACGCGACGACCATTTTTAGTTGCCATACGATGACGGAAACCATGTTTGCGCGCACGACGGATTTTACTTGGTTGATAAGTACGTTTCACTTTGAATACCTCCTCTTAGATTCTTGTATTCGTTTAGCCGGCTATTGTGATCAGTTACTAAACATACTTTACTATTCTATATGATTCTACGCCTTTTGTCAATAGCAGTGCGGAATTGTTTTTGGTAAATCTAAAGAAAGGTTGCTTAAACCTCTTACAATTCTCTGGTTGCCTCATAAAAAGGAATGAGTGTTATCATAGCAGCCTGAAGTTCATCCAGAACTTGCCTTATTGATGTGGCTTGGGCTAAATCTACATCGTATTTCACTAATACTTTACGAACTTGCCCTGTTTTTACTTGTTGGCTCAAATACTGTCGATTTTCTTCTGTTCCAGTAAATCGTTGACTGACTCCATTTATTTGAGCCAAATAATAAACTGGAACTGCGATTGGCACCTGCAAGACCCGATTTTGCTTGGTCAGACTGGTCTCATCTTTCTTACGCTCAATAAAACTAACTTCTAGCGACACCCCAAAGTCTTTCGGATTCCCATATAAGCGAAGGGCAAACATTGGTTCTGTGACATCGCCACAACCGCGCAAGTAGTTCCAAAAATGGGGACGCAAAATTTGAGCTTGATTCATCCAGTTGCTGGTACGCTCCAGAGTTAATTTTGGATAAAATCTTTGAAATTGCTTAACCAAGTCCGAAAATTCCGCGCGTGCTGCCTGACCTTTCTGTTTGAAATCAAGCATCATTTCTCTCAATTCTCCCGCTTTATCAGGAGAAATATATTTATGTCCTTGTAATGCTAAGTAAGTTTCAATAGCTGAAAAAATAGACATGTAAGCTCCTTTCTTCTCAATCTCAAGCAACGTCAATTAGTGGACTAAACGGAAAGAAAGACTGAAAAGAAATTCTTCTCAGTCCTTAGTTTATTATTCACTGTCAATATCCACAACAACATAACGGTTTGGTTCGTCACCCTCTGAATAGCTGGTAAGCCCGTCCATTTTAGAAATAATTCGGTGAATAATTTTCCGCTCATTGTTAGACATAGGATCAGTCTTTTGACTATGTTGGTATTCCAACACACGATCAGCTAGCTTCTGAGCGTAGCTTTGTAGAACTTCTGCTCGATGTTCTACATAATCATTGACATTGATAGAAATGTAAAAGCTCTTAGAATAGCGATTATAAAGATAATTCTGTGCCAATAATTGAAGAGCTTTTAGCACTTTCCCGTGATAGCCAATAATGCGACCAGGCTCATTGGTATCAATCTGCATATTGATTGTCCGACGATTATGAGCACTTGCAATGCTAGCTTCAACATCCATTTCGTCCACGATGTTTTGCACATAGCCCGTCACACTCGCAACAACTTCTTCAACATCATAATTTTCTTCCACTTGAATGCCCAAATCTTCAAAATCAGCCGGCTCTTCAGCTATCGGTTGGACTTCCGAGCGCTTTTCTACAGCCTGGTCAAAAGAAATAATCTTGTCAGTTGTCTTTTCTTCTTGAGCGACCGATTTTTGAAAATTTACGATGTCACTATCTTTCAATAAGTCAATTGTGCCTGTTTCTTCAAGAATCGTGCTGGCTTCTTTTTCGTGCTTCAAAATTTCAGCTTTGACATCATCTGAGATTTCTTTGCCTTCTCCTTCGATTTTTTTAATGGCTGCAACAACATGTCCTAAATCAACAGTTGCTTCACTCACACTTTTAACGGGCTCATTTTGAGCATTGATTGCTTCCGGAACACCTTTGACAGCTTTTTGGTTAGCTTTTACTACAGTTGTTTCGTTAATAGGTTCCACATCAACTTGGGCTAATTTCTTGCCAAATAATCCTAAAAATCCTTTTTTCTCACGAGAAATCACCTTGATATGTGCTTTCATCCGTGGAATATCTAACTCGCGCAAGCCATTTTGAATGGCTTCTTCAACACTCGCTCCTGTAAATAATACCATACAAGTGCCTCCTTACTTTCTCTTTTTTTGTGCTTTACGATAAGCACGTTTTTTCTTTTCTTCACGTTCCCGCTCAGCAGTCGCTTTCGCTTCTCTTTCTGCAATGATTTTATACGGATTGCTTAGTAAAAGCGTTTGGAACACCTGATACGCATACGATGTGCTCCAATATAAAGCAACCCCACTTGCTACACTCATGGCAAAGAAGAAGACAAATAGCGGCATGATAAACATCATTCCTGTCATCAAACCATTGCGTTCCGCCATTCCTTTATTGCTCAACCAAGTACTCAAAAAGGTGAAAACAGCTGCTAAAACTGGCAAAATATAATAGGGATCTGTCGCGCCCAGATTCAGCCATAGAAAGTGCCCTACTTTAAGAAATTCAACACGCGTCAAAGCATGATACAAGGCAATCAACACAGGCATTTGAATAAGCAAGGGCCAAAATGATGCCGATGGCTTTACTCCTAATTCCTTATACAGCTTTTGTGTTTCTTCTGCCAAACGACTGCGACTTTCCATGTCGCGTCCTGGATACTTCGCCTGCAATTCTTTCACTAACGGCTGCGCTTCCTGCATTTTCCGAGAAGCATTGATCTGCAATTGGAAAACAGGCAAAAGAACTGTCCGAATAATCAATGTGAAAAGGATAATCCCAATTCCTGTACTTCCATTGAATGACAGGAAACGAATCGTTACGGCGAAGAAATAGACAAATCTCTCCCATAAATCCGGCGAACTCGCTGTGACCTCACTCGTCCCACACGCCGTTAAGATGAGCGAAGCTAAAACTAAAAGCCCCGCCAGTTTACTTTTCTTTTTCACTACTCAAACCTTCCTGATAAATTTTTGCTATTTTTAGTACATGAAGCAAATTTTGCTCTAATTCTTGATAAGTCAGAATTTCCACACCTTTGCGTGCAATAACGACAAAATCAAGCGCTGCTAACTCTGCTTGATGAGCTATCAAAACGTGTCGAATACGGCGTTTAATCTTATTGCGCATGACCGCATTTCCTAGTTTTTTACTGACAGATATTCCTACTCGAAAGTGTTTTTGTTTCTTTTCTAATTTATAAATGACGAATTTTCTATTGGCAAAACTTTGCCCACTTTTGAAAATCGCATTAAAATCTTTCTCGCTCTTGACGCGATAGCTTTTCTTCAAAACTCAACTCCATCTACCAAAATTATATCTATTATACCATAATTTTCAAAAAAACCAATAAGAGCAGGCATATTCACCATTTTACTCTATCCAACTGATACAAAACGCATGTAATTCACTCTTAGTCTGAAAATTTAATGCTAAAAGAGTTAGTAAAGTAAAGAAGAGCGACTAAGATTGGCTCCTAATCCCTCTTCTCGTATCTTATACTAAATGATTACCGACACTTGTAATTCATAGTTATATTTTTCAACTATTTGCTAGATTCTTTTGCAAAAAATTGCGTGGCTGCAACTGCTGCTTTCCAGCCTTGGTACAATTTTTGGCGCTCCGCCTCTAGCATCGCAGGTTGGAACGTTTCCCCAACCGCATTTAATGTTTTTAGCTCCTCCATGTCTTTCCAATAGCCGACCGCAAGACCGGCCAGAAAAGCTGCTCCAAGAGCCGTTGTTTCCAAATTTGCCGCACGCGCTAACTCAATTCCCAGAATATCTGCTTGAAACTGCATGAGGAAATCATTCATGGCAGCACCACCATCTACCTTCAGGACTTGGATAGCTGTACCTGTGTCCATTTGCATCGTATCAATGATATCGCGCACTTGATAAGCAATGGATTGCAGAGTTGCTTTGATAAAATCTTCTTTACTCGTTCCACGTGTCAAGCCAAAAATAGAACCTCTTGCTTCTGGATCCCAATAAGGAGCTCCAAGTCCCGTAAAAGCTGGAACAACATACACTTCATTTTCATTGGTGGAATTTTTTGCATATTGCTCAGATTCAGGTGAGCTAGCAATCATACGAAGGCCGTCACGAAGCCACTGAATGGCACTACCTGCAATAAAAATCGAACCTTCCAAAGCATAAGTCACTTTGCCATTTATCCCATAACCAATGGTTGTCAAAAGATTATTTTTTGATAAATTGCATTCCTGACCAGTATTCATAATGATGAAAGATCCAGTCCCATAAGTATTCTTCACCATTCCCGGTTCAAATGCTAATTGCCCAAAGAGAGCAGCTTGCTGATCGCCCGCCATTCCTGCAATTGGTACCTCTCCACCATAAAAATGATAAGGTGCTGTTTTACCGTAAATTTCTGAATTCGAGCGAACTTCTGGCAACATCGCTTTAGGAATGTTGAGTAAGGATAAAATCTCGTCGTCCCACTTCAAATCCTTGATGTTGTATAACATGGTCCGCGCTGCATTGGAATAATCAGTCACATGAGCTGCACCATCCGTTAATTTCCAGACCAACCATGTATCAATCGTTCCAAAGAGCAATTCTCCTCGCTCTGCACGTTCCTGTGCTCCTTCCACATGATCTAAAATCCAGCGCACCTTGGTCGCAGAGAAATAAGCATCTATAATCAAACCTGTTTTTCCATGAAAGAAGTCTACATATCCATCTTGTTTGAGCTTTTCTGCTAAAGAAGCTGTTTGCCGAGACTGCCAAACGATCGCATTGTAAATGGGTAATCCGCTTTTTTTATCCCACACAACCGTTGTCTCCCGTTGATTGGTAATCCCAATCGCTTCAATCTCTGTGGGCTTGATGCCACTTTCAATAAAAGCATTTGCAATGACCGACTGCACAGAATTCCAAATCTCATTTGCATTGTGCTCAACCCAGCCCGCCTGTGGAAAAATCTGAGTAAACTCTTTTTGACTCGTGGCAACCTTCTCACCCTGTTTATTGAAAATAATCGCCCGCGAGCTGGTTGTCCCTTGGTCAATCGCCATAATATAGGTTTCTTGTGACATAAAACGCCTCCATTGTATGTTCTGCTTTTATTATACACAATAAAGCGCTTTCTTTCTATTCTTTTCTCCTGTTTTTTGTGAAAATTTCACTTAAATTTTGTTTCAAGCATATAAAAAACGACTTCCTTTCAGAAGTCGTTCCGTTGTTTATACATTACAAACGAGCGTTCAATTCTTTGCTCAATTCTTCAAATCCTGGTTTTCCAAGAAGAGCAAACATATTTTTCTTGTAAGCTTCTACACCTGGTTGGTCAAATGGGTTAATAGCATTCAAGTAGCCAGAAATAGCAATAGCCAACTCAAAGAAGTAAATAGTATAGCCAAGAGTAAAGGCATCTTGCTCAGGAAGTGTTACATACATATTTGGCACGTCACCGTCAGTATGAGCCAGAAGTACACCGTCTGTCGCTTTCTTGTTAACAAAGTCAACATCTTTTCCTTGAAGATAGCCAAGTCCGTCCAAGTCTTCTGCCAATTCAGGAATCGTTACGTTTTTGCGTGGTTTGTCCACACGGACAACTGTTTCAAACATAATACGCGCACCTTCTTGGATAAATTGTCCAAGAGAGTGAAGGTCTGTTGAGAAGTTAGCAGATGTTGGATAAATACCTTTTTGGTCTTTTCCTTCTGACTCACCAGCTAATTGTTTCCACCATTCTGAGAAGTATTGCAGAGATGGTTCATAGTTAACCAAAATTTCAGTCGCATAGCCTTTGCGATAAAGGATGTTACGAAGAGCTGCGTATTGATAAGCTTCGTTTTCTGCAATCTTGTCTGAAGTGTAATCCTTACGAGCAGCATTGGCACCTTCCATAAGGGCTTTAATGTCAGCGCCTGATGCAGCGATTGGAAGCAATCCAACTGCTGTCAATACTGAGAAGCGTCCACCAATGTCATCTGGAACCACAAATGTTTCCCAACCGTTAGCATCTGCTTCAACCTTAACAGCACCTTTTTGACGGTCAGTTGTCGCATAGATACGTTTGTTTGCTTCTTCTTGACCGTATTTATTAATTAAGAGTTCTTTGAAGACACGAAAAGCAATGGCAGGTTCTGTCGTTGTCCCTGATTTAGAAATCACATTAACTGAGAAATCTTTATCTGAAACGTATTCCACCAAGTCTGCAAGATAAGTAGATGAGATAGAGTTTCCAGCATAAAGGATTTGTGGAGCTTTGCGTTCTTCCTTGGTTTGCAAGTTCGCAAAATGATTGTTCAGGAAATCAATCGCCGCTTTTGCTCCAAGGTATGACCCACCAATCCCAATCACGACCAAAACATCGCTGTCTGATTTGATTTGTTCTGCTGCTTTCAAAATGCGAGCAAATTCTTCTTTATCATAGTTTTCTGGAAGGTCAAGCCAACCACGGAAGTCACTTCCTGCACCAGTTCCTTTGCGCAACAATTCATCTGCTGCAGAAACTTGTGTTTGCATATAGTCCACTTCATGCGGTGCAACAAATTTTCCAAGAACGTTTGAGTAATTAAACTGAATATGTGTCATTATAGTCCTCCAATTTTTCTTCCCTACTATGATACCGCTTTACCACTTTTTTATCAAGCAATTTTCTTGACTAAAACGTTTCCAAATTATTATTTTAATCCCCTAAAAGAATCTAACTTAATCTATTTGCTATCAATCCCTTTGTCTTCAAGAAATTTTTTCATCGCTTCTGTATCACCAGGATGACCAGCCAAGAGATAAATTGCTTTGTTGCCATACTGTTCTGCTGCGTGCTTCAGTCTTTTTTTACTTTGAGAAAGGTTGGCACTTTTGCTATAATCCAAGTTACTATATTTTTGAGCTATTTGAGACAATTCTTTATCAAAAACCAAGACACCTTTGTCCAAGTGGCTGAGAACAATGGAACGTTTACCAGCCCACTTTTTGATAATTGGTCGTGTTGCAGCAATACCTACATCAGATGCAAAACAAACAAGCGGCTCTTCACCATCCTTAACAGATAAATTAGAGTAAAGCCAACTCATCTCGACCTTACTTCCTGCTGATAAACTGGTCAAAGTTTTCTTATATAAACTACCACTATTGTGTGTCAAAATGAGGATTTCATTCTCATCAGGATTGGAGGCAATAGTCAGCCAGCGATTCTTTTGTCCACTCTCTTTAACATTAGGTAAGGCAATCTTAGCATAAGAACCGGCCTTCCAAGTCATATTTTTAGGTTTTGTCAGATGAATGAGGTGAATATCGTCGCTAGGATTTTCAATACGTTTAACCGATAAAGATTGACTGCCTCCAAAATAGACAATCGTACCCCAAATAATGAGACATACAAAAAGGCCTACAGCAAGAATTGATACAATAATCGTTAACATTTTAGAACGTCCTTTCATGATTTCTCCTTAAAACTTTTATTTCCAAAATTTAAATGATATCCATAGTACTAGCGCAATAGTCACAATGAAGCTTATTGCCATCACAATAACATCCATATTAGGCAGACTGTAAATATAAACCATAATAGCTACTGCCGCCAGCCAAATCCCTACAATTTGATAGATAAATGATAATTGAGGCACTATACAGAGACCTATTGCAAGCAAAATCAGACCACCAGTCGCAAATGACATAAAATCAGGATTTGCTAGACTAACAGACACTTTGGTAGTTCCCCAAATAATCACTAAAATACCGATTAATGCTAGGCTAAGACCACTAATGGTTAATCCGTTCATTTGTTTTCCTCCATTCGTATTCATGCTTTTCCTCCTTTTATTTTAAAATTTGAGTGATTACGTAATAGCCAATTCAGAAAAAATCTTGAATGAACAAATAATTATATTCATTCATTTTTTGTTTAAAAAATAAAGAATCGCAATCCTTTATTTAAAAAGTCCTTTAACAAAGTAAGTCGCCAAGGTTTCAATGGTTTGACTGATATGAGGGAAAGCCTCTTCAGTGATATGGGTATCCATATAGTAGAAAAGCTGATAAACCTGCAGCACTTCTTGGATTTTTTCTTGAGAATAACCCTCCGCCAGCATACGATTGGTAAAGATTTCCACTAAAAACTGATGAAATGGATTCGCGTCCTTGCCTTTTTCCGAAGAATAATAGCTATGCAGCTCATCAGAAATAGCCGGGTTATACCATTCTGCCAGAATTTTACTGGATGAAACGAGATTTCGCGACTGACTAAAAATCTGCCCGACGAGCTCGACCGCATCTCCTTGCCAATCAATATCGTCTCTCATTGCTTGACGCACACGGTTATTTTCATCAATATAAACATCCAGAAAAATGGCTTCCTTGGAGTCATAATAGTTGTAAAAAGAACCAACTGCCATGCCAGCTTGCTTGGCAATCTCAGAAATTCCTGTTGCCTTATAACCTTTTCTTGAAAAAATGACATAGGCAGCAGATTTTAATCTTTGTTTTTTGTCTTGCGACATGATGAACTCCTTCCTAAGTAGTGTATACTGATATAATATGAATGAATGTAAAATATTATTCATTCATATTATAGAGCACTATCAGTTTTTTGTCAATAGTGTCCTTAAAAAGAAACTTTAGAAAGATTCTAATATTTGTTGGCTCCAATCCTCAGTAATCACAGCCACATACTTGACTTATAGGCAATGGGTTGTGTAAATAGCTAAAATATTAATAAGCCAGAAGCATTTAATATTGTTTTCCCATTAATTAGACACCATAAGCGATATTCTAGAACCACTACTTCAAAGCTTAGTTTTTGTTCCTGCTTAAAATACATTATTTGACTATACTAAACTTCGTTCTCTAATCCCATTCTTCAAAATAAAAAGAGCACACAATTCACACTCGCTTAGGGCTGCTGGATTCCTCCCCTGACCCGCTTCACGCAGAATTGTTGCTCCGATAAGTATTATACCATAAATTTGTTTCTATGCCAATTAAGATTTTCCCTTCATCCAAAAAGAAAGGAAAAATAAACAGATAAATAAACCTAGAATCGCTGGCACCACAATTGTTAAACCAGCTCTCCCACTATCTAGATAAGACCAGAGGATTTTCAAAAAAGCTGTAAGAATCAAAAGTATTGCCAACAATTTCCAACTATGGAGCCAAGTTGCTCTAATCAGGAGCAGAAAGAAACTAATCACCAAAAAGACAAATAAAATTTTTTTGAGATTCCAATCCGCTTGTAAAAAATCTTGCTCATAAGTTAGAAACTCTTTTACCAAAGGAGAAGTCGTCTTTGGTTCCCAAAACCAAATCATACTGGTAAAAAGAGCAAAGATGCTAGCAGAAATTCCAAGAAGGCTCTTTCGATAGGAAAAATAGATAATCGGTAAAATGAGAATCGGACGGATATACCAAGATAGCTGATTTTGATGACGTGTGAAAGCCCAAGCTTGAAATTCTACATTCCCTATCAGCAACCCAATAAACAACAATGTCAAAAGAAAGAATAAAATACTTAGCCAACGTTTCATCTCTGTCTCCTCTTTCTAAAAAAATCTTGCATCATCTGAGCACATTCTACCTCCAAAATCCCAGTTTCCAGTTCAACTCGGTGATTAAGACGTTCATCTGTTAGAATATCATAGAGGCTACCGGCAGCACCAAATTTTTGATTTTTTGCTCCGTAGATAACCTGCGGAATGCGAGCTAGACCAATGGCACCGCTACACATGACACAAGGCTCAATAGTGACAAATAGAGTCGTATCTAGCAAGCGCCAGCTTTTTTCATGAGCGTTTGCCTTTTCAATCGCCATCACCTCAGCATGCATGACAGCGCGCTGCAATTCCTCACGTGCATTGTGCCCACGACCGATAATTTCCCCGTTCTTGACAATGACACAGCCAATCGGAATTTCATCATTAACAAGCGCAATCTCTGCTTCTTTCAAAGCCTCCCGCATAAAAAATTCTTTTTCTTCAACTGTATAGTTCATCTTTTAACCGTCTAATCCTCTGTATGATAAAAATCTCCTAATTCATAAGTCGTGACTTCCCTAACATGAAGTTTATATTTGGCAACTAGATCCGCAATATCTTCTCCATTGATTAAAGTAATGACTCTAGTTCCTTGACGAGCTGCTTCAATGGCACTTCTTGAAAAATCAGAAGTTGTAATAAAAATACCATATTCTGCATTGTATTTATCCATTGCACCGCGGAATTTATCAATCTCCGGAGAAGGAACATTGTTTTCCCAACGCTTTGCTTGGATAGCTACACGATTGGTTCTGAAGTCATCTGTACTAGTAATATAGCCAAAGCCATCTAAACCACCATCATTAGTATAACTAACCCCAATTTTTTCATCTAGTTTGACACCCATCTCCTTGACTAGACCACGAGCAAAAGTTTCAAATTTTTGTGGTGACATAGATTTTAAAGCTCTTGTCAACTCAACTCTCCAATTTTCTTTTGAGTCATCTAGTGAATGTTTTAGTTCCTTTTCAAAGGATAACTTGAAGAATTGTTTTGACTTCTTCTCATTTTTCCAAAATTGAATGGCTTTCCGTTGAATATCGCTAGCAAAATGCTCATCCAGTTTCACTTTTCTACCTAATTCTGTCAATTCAAAAGTCGATTGCTTTGGTTTAGAAAGATAGCCCGTGATAAGCAAACTTTTGGCAGAAAAATTAAAAGTGTAATCACTAGGTTTATAAATTTTTCCACTTTTTTGAGACACTTTTTCTTCCTCAAAAAAATTCTCATCTATCGTATTTTCTCCCTTTTTAATGGCATCTAGCAACTCTCGTTTGGTTGCATAGCCACCTAGCTTTTTTAAATTCCTGATAATTTCACTTATCATTATTTTTTCCTGTTCTTTATTAGACAAATCTGCAAAGTTCATCATTTATCTCCTTTGTTCTCCATTTATTATATCATGTTATAAACCCGAAAATATAAAAAAAGCCACCTTTCGATGGCTTTCAGGAGATTATTATGAAAAAGTTTAGGATTTCTATCAAATAAAGTTAGGAGGTCTTCATCTGATGATGTTAGTATAAACCCGCTAGCTTAAAATTAACTTAAGAAGAGACGTATTATTTAAAAATTTTTAAATTCTTTGTTTTTTACGCATAAAAAGCGAGCTTGAACTCGCTTCCGACTATAATTTCTATTACAAACTTGACCAAACGCTTTCTAAAATATTAGTTTGTTCACGACCTGGTCCAACAGAGAAAGTGGAAATGCGGACACCGACCAATTCACTGACACGGCGGACGTAGTTGCGGGCATTTTCTGGCAACTCTTCTAAACTGCGAACACCTGTAATGTCTTCTGACCAACCTGGTAATTCTTCATAGATTGGTTTGCAGCGTTTGAGTTGCTCTAAACTAGCTGGGTAATGGTCAATACGTTCACCGTCTAGGTCGTAAGCTACACAGATTTTAACTATATCCAGTCCCGTCAAAACGTCAATTGAATTGAGAGAAAGGTTTGTAATCCCAGACACACGGCGACTGTGACGCATAACAACCGAATCAAACCAACCAACACGACGAGGACGCCCTGTGGTCGTTCCATATTCATGTCCAACTTCACGAATGCGGTTGCCTACTTCATCAAACAGTTCTGTAGGAAATGGTCCGTCACCAACACGACTGGTATAGGCTTTGCAAACCCCAACAACCTTGTCAATTTTGCTTGGACCCACACCGGAACCAATCGTCACACCACCTGCAACAGGATTGGAAGAGGTAACAAATGGATAAGTGCCCTGGTCAATATCTAGCATCACTCCCTGCGCCCCCTCAAAAAGGACACGTTTACCTTGATCAAGAGCGTCGTTCAAGATAACCGACGTATCTGTCACGTATTGTTTAATCTGTTGACCATAAGCGTAGTATTCTTCAAAAATATCGTCAAATTGGATAGCTGTGCTGTCGTAGAGTTTTTCAAAGAGACGATTTTTTTCAGCTAAGTTGCGCTCCAAACGTTCTCTGAAAATATCTTTATCCAACAAATCCGCAATGCGGATTCCCACGCGAGCTGCTTTGTCCATATAAGCTGGACCAATCCCCTTGATAGTCGTTCCGATTTTGTGATCACCTTTGGCTTCTTCTTGCAGACGGTCCAACTCGATATGATAAGGAAGAATCACATGTGCACGATCTGAAATGCGCAGATTATCTGTTGTGACATCTTCGCCATGCAAATAAGCTAATTCATTTACCAAAGATTTTGGATTGACTACCATTCCATTTCCGATAACAGAGATTTTCTCTGGGAAGAAAATACCTGACGGAATCAAGTGCAATTTATACTTTTTACCGTCAATTACAATGGTGTGACCGGCATTGTCTCCGCCTTGATAACGGGCAATAACTTCGGCATTAGCTGAAAGGAAATCTGTAATCTTTCCTTTTCCTTCATCTCCCCACTGGGTTCCTACAACTACAACTGATGTCATAATCTTGTCTGAGCTAAGCGCTCGTCCTTTCTTGTCTACATGGCAGGAGTTTCACCTGCAATTATGTCTTACACTCTATTATAAGAAAAATTCCTTCTTTTTTCAAGATAAGACTATCGCAGTTGTTTGCAAATGACGAAGTTTGAGGCCCCCTCTTTTGGAAAATTCTTATCCTATCTAAAATAGAATCGTTTTCTTTTAAAAAAGGTTCGGAAAACGTAGTAGAAATTTGTTTTCTGAGCATTTTTATAATAGACTAAAAGTATTAGAAAACAAACAGGTATTTCTCATGAACATCAATCACTTATTCGAAAAATTAGCAGCAGATGCACCTATTTTACAAGCTACTTTCGGGTTGGAAAGGGAGGGCTTGCGCGTCAATCAAGACGGGAAATTAGCGCAAACTTCTCACCCTCAAGCATTTGGCAGTCGCAATTTTCATCCGACAATTCAGACCGATTTTAGTGAGCAGCAATTAGAACTCATCACCCCGATTGCAACTTCTACAAAAGAAGCAAGGCGTTTTCTCGCTGCTATTACCGATGTAGCTGGACGCACCATTCCCAAAAACGAAGTGATTTGGCCACTCTCTATGCCCCCAAAATTATCGCCAGCAGAAATTCAAATCGCTCATTTAGAAAATGATTTTGAGCGCCATTATCGAGAGGGGTTGGCGAAAAAATATGGAAAAACACTACAAGCTATCTCAGGCATTCACTACAATGTGGAATTGGGATCCGACTTGATTCAAGCCCTTTTCAAGGTCAGTGATTACCAAAATATCCGTCTTTTTAAAAATGACCTCTATCTTAAATTGGCTCGAAACTTTTTACGGTTCCGCTGGTTTCTGACTTATTTATACGGGGCAGCACCAATTGCTGAAGAAGGGGGTTTGACGAGAAAGATTTCTCAGCCTATACGCTCTATCCGCAACAGTGATTTGGGATATGTAAATGATAAAAAGATTCACATTTCCTATGCTTCACTAGAGTCTTATGTGAGCGATATAGAGAAATACGTGGTACAAGGCGATTTAATTGCCGAGAAAGAATGCTACACACCCGTCCGCTTCCGTGGGCAAAAAGAAAATCGGCGTTACTTGGAAAAAGGCATTACCTATTTGGAATTCCGCTGCTTTGACCTCAATCCTTTTGAGGTGCTGGGAATCAGCCAAGAAACTATGGACACGGTTCATCTCTTTTTGCTTGCCTTGCTCTGGCTAGATGATATAGCAGACCCTGATGAAATCCTAGAGCAAGCTCATGATCTAAATGAAAAAATCGCTCTTAGCCACCCTCTGACTCCTTTGCCTGTTGAAGCTGATAGTGATCTGATCCTTAGAGCCATGCAAGCTGTCATCCACCAGTTCGGATTAAGCTCCTATTATCAAGACCTGCTTCATCATGTGAAAGATGCAGTTGCTAATCCCAGTCTGACCCTTTCTGCCCAGCTCTTGCCTTATGTTTATAACCAATCCTTAGAAGCCTTTGGTTTGGAAAAAGCTAAAGAATATCACCACTACGCCTGGACTGCTCCATACGCTCTGAAAGGCTACGAGGAAATGGAACTCTCTACCCAGATGCTGCTCTTTGATGCGATTCAAAAAGGGTTGCAGGTCGAAATATTGGACGAAAGTGACCAGTTTTTAAAACTTCAACATAAAGATCACATCGAGTATGTCAAAAATGGCAATATGACCTCAAAGGACAACTATATCGTGCCTCTTGCGATGGCAAATAAGACGGTGACTAAGAAAATTTTATCTGCTACTGGTTTTCCTGTTCCTGCTGGAGCTGAATTCTCCACTCTGGAAGAAGGGCTAGCTTACTATCCCCTTATCAAAAATATGCCGATTGTTGTCAAACCCAAATCCACCAACTTCGGGTTAGGAATTTCTATTTTTCAGGAACCAGCCAGCAGAAACAGTTACCAAAAAGCATTGGAAATTGCCTTTTCAGAGGACAGCTCTGTCCTTGTCGAAGAATTTATCGCAGGAACCGAGTACCGTTTCTTTGTCCTAGACGGCAAATGTGAGGCGGTGCTTCTGCGCTTAGCAGCCAATGTTGTAGGAGACGGTCAGCACACCATTCGAGAACTGGTAGCTTTTAAAAATACCAATCCCCTACGAGGGCGCGACCATCGCTCTCCACTGGAAATGATTGAGCTTGGTGAGATTGAGCTACTCATGCTAGCCCAGCAAGGTTATAAAGCAGATGATGTCCTACCGCAAGGAATTCAAGTTTTTCTTCGCCGTAATTCTAATATTTCTACTGGTGGAGACTCAGTAGATGTGACTGAAACCATGCACACCTCCTATAAGGAACTAGCAGCAGAAATGGCAGCTGCTATGGGAGCTTGGGTCTGTGGCGTGGATTTAATTATCCCAGATAGCACACTTCCAGCCAGCAAAAATGAGCCCCACTGCACCTGCATTGAGCTGAATTTCAATCCATCCATGTATATGCACACTTATTGCGCAGAAGGTCCCGGTCAAAGCATTACACCTAAAATTTTGGCCAAACTTTTCCCAGAAATCCATTAAATACTAAATACACTGTAAAACGAGCTGAAAACAACAGCTCGTTTTTTAGGTAAATCAACGAAAAATAGAAATATTCGATAGTGCTTTTCTAAGATTAATAGCATCCCACGGTAAATGCTCTGCAATGGTCAATCCAACAAGATTTGTCTGTTGTTCCAAATCTTGAAAAACACGAACAACCTGATCCAGATATAATTCACCAACTGCCGCTGGAAAATCCTCCACCCGAGTCCCTGGTTCAGCGGGATAGATTGAGCGAAAATCCTTTGGAGTTAGGACATCTAAATCAAAGTGGACAGCAAGAAATTCAATATTTTCTTGTTCAATCCAATCTAATAACGGCTGGCTATTGATCTGCAAATCTTCCGGTGTTGCATAGCGAATCTGGTGTCGATAAACTCCGTCATCTAAAGGACGCAACTCTTTTTCAATCAGACCTGCATACATAATCTTAGATGATGAGAGAGGATATGGTATCTGATTAGCAAAAGAAGGAGCCCCTTCTCCTATGAGATTTCCCAAAACCATTTCATGCAAGTGGCTCGTCTGTCCTACCTTTGCAATATCAGGATGAGCATCCAGCCAGAGAATTCCTAGATTTTCCCTATACTTATTAGCTAGATAAGCAAACGGAGCGAGTGAAACAGCACAATCTCCACCATAGGTGATTACTTTATCTGGATTCTTATCCTTCAAGAAATGACTAGCCGCCTGAGTTTGTTGCATCAAAGCGGCAAAATAATCAACCCCTTGCTCTGTTTGAAGTGGAGCATCAAAATCTTTAGAAACAGCAACTGTAACCATTTCATCTACTTCTGAAGGGGGTGCAATCACCGCTAGCAATTCAGCTCCCAACACATAATTAGGATTAACCCCACCTTGCCATTGGGGAAATAACATGCGTAAAGTTGCCATAAAAGTCTCCTTTCTGTTTTATCTTAACGAAATATGATGACGACAATAATCAATAATAGGACCAAGGGCAAAAGCCATTATAGCGGTTCCAATATGAATAGGACCACCCAGAACATAAGCCAGCAAAGCCACCGTAGTATCCAGAAAAACCCTAAAATAGAATGGTTTCTTCTTCCATTTCTTGCTTAAAATATAAGCAAAACAATCATAAGGGACAAGACCGTTCCCAGATTCCATATAAATAGCCATTCCAAAAGCAAGTATTACTAATCCAAATCCAAAAACTAAAAGAGTTAGTACAAAACCTACAAAAAAGAAATATTGGAGAAAACTATTGAAGAACTGAAGAAGAAAACCAAATGATAGAATTGCTAACAAACTTCCCCAACCAAGAAGCTTCTTGTCAAGCAAAACAACCAATATTCCAAAGGAAGCCTGAAGAAGTAGACTTGTTATGCCGATTGAAAGATTAAAAAGGTGAGATAAGGCATGGATTATTGCATTGACAGGATCAATTCCTAAACCCGTTTTTCGGCAAAGTGCTGTTCCAAACGCCATTAAACTTAATCCTAAAAATAGATAGAGAAATCGTTTCATTTTTTCCTTTCTGTTGACAATTCAGGCTATTTCAAGTCATCCATCACCGACTGTCCATTACTAGAGATTACCTGTTGATACCAATTAAATGAAGCTTTTTTCATCCGTGTGAAATCCCCACTGCCATTATCGTGACGGTTGACATAGATGAACCCATATCGCTTATACAACTCCCCAGTCCCAACACTAACCAGATCAATTGGTCCCCAAGTAGTGTAACCAATCAAAGGAACCCCATCAGAAATTGCCTTACCCATCTCTTTTATATGGCTTTCTAAATAAGCAATTCTATCAGAATCCTTGATGCTACCATCTTTCTCTACATGATCAATTGCACCAAAGCCATTTTCAACTACCATTATAGGGAGATTGGGATAGCGCTCTGCAATGAGATTTAGCGTATATCGAAGACCTTGCGGGTCAATATGCCATCCCCATTCACTTAAAGAAAGATAGGGATTGCGAACGCCACCTGTCACATTTCCCCCTACACGTTCTGCATGAGGGTCCGTACTGACACAATTAGTCAAATAGTATGAAAAAGTGTAAAGATCTACTTTCCCTTCTTGAAGAAGTTTTTTATCTTCAGAAAGGATATATGAGGTGTCAACACCTAACTTCTCCAACTCCTTCAAAGCATAGTTTGGGTATTCTCCTCTGACCATGACATCTCCACAAAAATCATTAAACATACGACTTTGAAGCTGGCAAGCCAATACATCACTAGGATTACATGTCAAAGGATACCATGTAATACGGTTAATCATACATCCGATAACAAAGTTAGGATTTATTTGATGCCCAATCATCACAGCATGTGCAGATGCCAAAAATTGATGATGAAGAGCTTCGAAGCGTTCTTGAGGAACATCTTTCAAGTTAGAAATAGGGATTGGTTCCTTGCTTTGTAAATCCTGTTCTTGAACAAGACCCAATCCATTTAAAGCACCTTCTGCAAGCGTTGCTACATTGATTTCGTTGAAAGTGAGCCAATATTTAACTTTATCCTTATATCTCTTAAAACAAGTCTCTGCATAACGGACATAGAAATCAATAACCTGACGAGAAGCAAAGCCCTTATATTTTACGACCAAATTCCAAGGAATTTCATAGTGACTCAAAGTCACCAGTGGCTGAATTCCATATTTGAGGCATTCATCAAATAGATCATCGTAGAATTGTAATCCCTTTTCGTTTGGTTCCGAATCATCTCCATTAGGGAAAATACGAGCCCAACTAATTGATGTTCGAAACACCTTAAATCCCATTTCTCCCATCAACTGAATATCCTCTTTATAACGATGATAGAAATCAATTGCATTATGACTTGGGTAGTAAGTATTTTCCATAATTACTGGTGAGAATTTTCTTGGCTTATCCTTAGTTCCCCCAGTAATCATATCTGCTGTCGAAAGTCCTTTTCCATCTTCTAGATAAGCTCCCTCTACTTGATTGGCAGCCACAGCTCCCCCCCATAAAAATTCTTTTGGAAACGTTATTTTTTGCATGTTATCATACTCCTATACACTTAACTCAATGATATCTTGACCAATAGAAATTTGTCCACTAGCTAACGACTTTATGTCAGAAAAATCATGACTATTCGTAATAATAATCGGTGTAATAATTTCTTTCCCTGCACTCTGAATGGCATCTAAGTCTGCTTCCATTAGCAAATCCCCTTTCTTGATGCTTTGCCCTGCTTGAACATGAACAATAAAAGGTGCACCTTTCAGTTCTACAGTATCCAATCCCAGATGAATCATAACTTCTGCTCCATCTAAACTTCTCAAACCAAGAGCATGTTTCGTCTCAAATACTAGCTCAACCGAACCATCAAATGGTGAAACTACCTTTCCCTGACTTGGACGAATAGCAATTCCCTCTCCCATCACTTTGGAAGAGAAAACAGGATCCGGTACATCACTTAGAGGAATAATTTCTCCTGTCAAAGGGCTAGAAATTACTTGATTTGCTAAAATCTGAGTAACTAATTTTTCATTTTCTTCCAGATTATTAGTCTCTGAAATACTTTCTGACGGAATATCATCAAAACCAAGCAAATAAGTCAAGACAAAGCCAACAACGCTGGCTACCAAACTACTGATAATGAAGTACAGAAAAGTTTTTCCTAAAAAGAGAGGTATACCAGCAATCGGTCCAGTTCCCATTCCCAAAGCTTGTACTTTAAAGAATCCAGCAATTCCGCCTCCAATTGCTCCCCCAATAGACACAGCAATCAATGGTTTTTTCAGACGAGACGTAACACCATATAGAGCAGGCTCTGTAATTCCAATAAAAGCGTTTAAGGCAGCAGTCCCCGCGAGAGCTTTAAACTCTTTATTTTTAGTTTTCGTGTAAACTGCAAGAGTTGCACCTGCCTGTGCAGAATTGGAAGCAACTGTCAGCCCCATAAGATAATCTACACCAAATTTAGACAGAGATTGAATCATAACAGGTGAGAACCCAACATGCATGCCTGTAATAACCAAAAACGGATAGAGGGCACCAAATACAACACCAGCTAACCAGCCATAAGACAGATAAAAATTGATAAAAACAGACCCAATCCCATTACCGATAATCGTTCCAAGCGGTCCAAGTATTGCAAGAATAATTGGAGACACTAATAAAATCGTTAGTAAAGGAACTAGAATAGTCTGAAGAATCTTAGGAATGATTCTTTTTAACAGTTTCTCAACGTAGATTTGAATCCAAACTCCGAGGATAATTGGCAATACACTAGAAGCATAACTGGCAGCTGTAAACGGAATTCCAAAGAAATGAAGAGTATTTTCCCCCGAAAAAAGAGCGATAAGATTAGGGTGAACTAAGATACCCGCAATGGACATCGCAATGTAAGGATTAACCTTAAAACGATTAGCGGTCGAATTGCCAATAATATAGGAATGAAATAAAAGGCAGCATCTGAAAAAATATTCAAAAGCTGATAAGTATCCGATTTCGTAGATGCCCAGCCATAGAACATGAGAAATATTAGAATCCCCTTAAGCAAACCAGCACCAATAATTGCTGGAATTATAGGAACAAATATCCCTGAGAGAGTATCTAGGAAGCGATCAACAAGACTTCCTTTAACCTCTTCTTCCTGTGTTCCTTGTGATGAGAGGGAAAACAAATCATTAAAATTTGAATAAACCGCTGTTACTTTTCCTCCGAGAATTACCTGAAATTGATTTCCAACTGTATTAACACCCAAAACCCCCGAGAGAGCGGCGATATTGTTTTTTTGAATCTTCTCTTCGTCTTTAAAAGATAGACGAAGACGAGTGACACAGTGAGTAACTGAGAGAAGGTTGTCCTCTCCCCCCACCAAGTCAAGAATTTTTTGAGCAAGTTCTTTATCAGTCATGTAGCGATACTCCTTTTTTTATTAAAGCGCTTTTATACGTATATATTATAAAAATAGTTTCTCTGCTACAAGGTCTTTTGCCCATTTTGAACTTAGCATACCAATATTCTTCATTTATGTGTCTGAATTTGAAACACTTGGTTCAAATTAAAAAGAACAAGAAATCAAGTTCTCATTCTTTTATTTGCCACTTTCAAAGCATTGCTAACATGCGTATCAAAATCAACCACCATTAAAGAGGTAAAAATTATATCAATAATAACACTCATGGATAAAACCGGATAAATTACTTCTAAACTTAAAATAGCATCTTTCTGAAAAATAGGAATGTATTCTTGACAATACGAAGACAAACCATTTTCAATTATTCCGCCTATTCCAAAGATATCCTGATTAAACTTTTTTAGATAATCAGCTATTTCAATCATCAGTGGATTCTCGCCAGTTAAGGATAGAATAATTGCTACTGTAGACTTGGTATCAATTGAGTGAATATAGTGTTCATTGATTGTCGTATGAACTGAACAACTGATTCCTAGATATTGAAGTTTAAAAGCTAGATTTCGCGCACAAACCTCTGTCACACCTACTCCATAAATATCCACATGAGAAGTCCGTTTCAGCTTTTGCACAATTCTAGTTAGCACTTGAGGTTTTAGTAAAAGCTTTGTTTGACTGATAACATTATCATATAAACCAGGAACGATGGCAATGACATCTTTAACAGTCGTATTCTGATGAATGTAATTTTTTTCCAGAATTAGCTGAATCCTCTTTTTTTCATTATATTCATTCGTTAAACTACGTTTGAATGCTTCATAGCCAGAAAAACCCAGTTTCTTACAGAAACGAAAAACACTCCCCTTACTAGTGAAAGAAGCCCGACCTAGTTCACTTGCTGTCATTTCCTGTACTTGAAATAGATTAGCTAATATGAAATTGGCTATTTCTTTCTCTGCCTGTGTAAAGGTCGCCTGATCTTCAAGTTGATCTAATAACATTTAATTACCTTCTTATTCTCTAAAATCATCCATTTCCTCTATGCACTATGATAATCTACTCCCAGTCTCTTCCATGACCGTGTTTGATTTCAAATTCAAAATAACCATCTTCTTGAATCTTTTTGAAAATGTCCCGATAGGCTTCTTCATCAAAAAACGGTCCTTTATAAAGAATTTCAAAACTTAAACCGTCGTATTCTAAGTAGGCATGTGAAGAGCGAAAGCCGTTTCGCTGGTAGAAATCCATACGAGCTTTTCGCTGTTCCAGATTATCACAAGGCTCGTCAAGGCGTTCCACCTCTAAAACCATGGTTCTTTGATAAAAATCCACCAACTTATCAATAATTTTGCCACCATAACCGTGGCTGCGCAAATGAGGCATAATCGCAAAAAAGCTGATATAAAAGGCTTTGTCATTGTAGACTGAAAAGGCAAAACCGACAAATTCATTCTCATCATAAAAGGCAAAGAAATGAGAAAATTCTCCATCTCCATATCGCAGCAGCTCTGATAGCGGTGCACGCTCCTCCTCAGGAAAGGCTTCTATATTCAATTGCTCTACTTTTTCTAAATCCGGAAATTCAGCTGTAATAATCTGACTGGTTAAAGACATGATTTTCTCCCTTTTTAACTGCTTTTCTTTTATTTTATCAAAAATGAAGGTATTTGAGAACTATTGAACTAACATTCACCATCATAAAAGAGGCCGGATTATACCAACCTCTTTCAGAACTCTTAATTCATCACAATCATCGCTTTAATTGTTTTTCTGTCAGCCATATCTTTGTAAGCTTGGTCAATGTTTTCCAATTTGTAAGATTGAGTGAAAACTTTACCAGGATTGATTCGACCGTCTAGAACTGCTTTTAGCAAGATTTCTTTGTCATAAGTGGTACAAGAAGCCGGTCCGCCAGCCATTGCCAAGTTGACCATCCAGTAGTCACCGATATTGATGTCTCCTGTATGAGGCACACCGACGCGTCCGACAAATAGCATCTAGACGCGCAACTTCCTATACTTCCATTCTCCCCAGCTTCACAAATACTGCTGCTTTCATCTTATTGCTCCTTTCTCTATTAAAAAGATAAAACATTTACATTTTTATTATATACCTTGGAGTGCACTCTAAGCCAAGAAATTTTTAAAAAATCTTAGCAGTCCATGATTATTTTCAGCCAAACTTTTTATTAAAAATATCGTTCAGTTCCGTCTTTGATGCTTTTTTATGCTAAAATAGACTTAGAAATTTCAGAAGAAACGGGATTATAGAATTTATGTCCAGAAGAGATTATAGAAATGTACGTTCTAGAAGATGGATTGGTATATTGCTTATTTTTATCGCAGTTGGTATTATTATGCAGTACCTCATCCCGATCCTCTTTGCTGTCGGTATAGGCTGCGGAATTTACTACTATGCAACCCATCAGCCGAAAAAAATCACAGGACCTAGCGCCAGTCAGCAAGTTGAAGATTTGAAAGAGGAAATCGGTGCCGCAGATAGTCGAATCAAACAATTAGATGCTTATCTAGAAGAAAAGGCTTATGAAAAATACCAACAGTTAGCTGAACAGCTCTTACCTCAATTAAGCTATATCCAAAGTCGGACTGATACCTTGAAAAAACATATCTCACCTGAGATTTACCAGCGGATTCAACGGAAAGTGCAAGACGTAACAGCAGATATTCATGCTCAACTTTACAACCTCCGCACGCAAGATGCTGAGAGTACAAAGACAAGTCTTGAAGAATTAGCACCAGAATTGCTCGAAACCATTCACAATATCCAAACCGACCATGAAGCTATTCTCAAGAAAATTTCTCAGTCAGAAAGCAACAACAAGGAAGAATTAACTGCGATCCATCAATCTCAAATGGAGCATTATGAGGATATTTTGGAGGGCTACCTAAAAATCAAGGCTTCCCCGAAAGATTTTTACAATGCTGAGGAACGGCTCTCTAGTGCCAAAGCGACTATTGAGCAGTTTGATTTAGACTTGGATGAAACACTCCGTCAGCTCAACGAAGCTGACCTACGAGACTTTGATATCAGCTTGCGGATTTTAACTAAAAAAGAAACGAACACAGAACTATAACATCAAAAGGAGACCTTATGAGCCAAGAATTTAACTTCGACATTGACAAAATCGCTAACAATGCCATTACGAAAACGGATAAAACCACCGAGATTATTGAATCAACCAAAACTCAAGCAAACGGACAGATGAACTTTTTGGAGAAATTAACTCCTGAACAACAAAATGCTATCATAGCAAAAGCCCCTCAGTTGGTAGATAACTTTATTTCCGACCAAAATGCTCTTTTAGATTTTGGACAAGCCGCGGTCGAAGATGTTAATAACACTGTCAACCGTATTTTAGCCGAGCAAAAGAAACTTCAAATCCCACAAGTCGATGAATTGCTAAAAAACACTAATAAAGAGTTAAATGGTTTTGTTGCTAAGTACAAGGATGCTCAAATTGCAGAACTAGATAAAAAGCCAAATTTCTTAGAAAAACTCTTTAAACAAAGTAAGAATACCTTGCAAGAGTTCTATTTTGATTCACAAAATATCGAGCAAAAAATGGACGGAATGGCTGCTACTGTCGTCAAGCAAGAAGATGTACTCGCACGCAATATCGTTTCTGCTGAGATGTTGATTGAAGACAATACCAAATCCATTGAAAATCTAGTCGGTGTCATTTCCTTTATCGAAGCCAGTCAAAGAGAAGCTGGTGCGCGTGCCTTGACTCTTCAAAATGAAGTGGCACAATTAGATACCGCCACTCTAGATTACCAAACCAAATCACAAGAATTGGCCCGCTTGACTGAAGTTGTCAATACATTGGAACAGCAACACACTGAATACATCAGCCGTCTGTATGTTGCTTGGGCCACTACCCCGCAAATGCGTAATCTCGTGAAGGTGTCTTCTGATATGCGCCAAAAACTCGGCATGCTCCGTCGCAACACCATTCCGACCATGAAGCTCTCTATTGCTCAACTAGGTATTTTGCAACAATCAATGAAATCTGGTCAGGTAGCGGACGCCATTTCTAATGCCAACAATGCAGCGCTTCAAATGCTGGCTGAAACCAGCAAAGAAGTCATTCCACAAATGGAGAAAATCTCGCAGAATCCAACAATTGCAGTCGAATCTGTTACTAAGTTGGCTGAAAGCTTAGTTGCTCAAAACCAAGGTATTATCGAAGCCATTGACAAAGGACGGGAAAAACGCGCTCTCCTTGAAGCGACTGTTATCCAATCCGCTGAAACCATTAACGACTCTGTTAAACTACGCGACCAAAAGATTATCCAGGCTCTGCTAGATCAGGGAAAAGAAACTCAAAAAGAAGTGGATGAACGGACTACAAACGAAAGCTAATGGACTGGAAATAGAGTCTGAGACAAAAGTTTCCTAAATTCTTACGATATACTATTTTTTCATCGAAACGAAATAGGTGCTTGGTGGTTGTCACTCCTTGCTACGCAAAGAATGACAACAGCCTCGTCAACTATGCGGGGTGGGACAACAAAATCAATTTCTTACGAAATACCGATTTTTGTCCCGCTCCCTTTTCTTTTTTTATGTTACAATAAAGGGTATGGACAAGATTATTAAAACAATTTCAGAAAACGGAGCTTTCCGAGCTTATGTACTGGACAGTACTGAAACCGTTCGGACAGCTCAAGAAAAACATCACACTCAGGCCAGCTCAACTGTAGCACTAGGTCGCACGCTCATTGCCAGTCAAATCCTTGCCGCAAACGAAAAAGGAGATACAAAAATCACCGTCAAAGTGCTAGGGACAAGCTCTCTCGGTGCTATTATCACCGTTGCAGATACAAAAGGTACTGTCAAAGGTTATGTGCAAAATCCCGGCGTAGACATTAAAAAAACCGCGACTGGCGAAGTGCTGGTCGGACCATTCGTTGGAAATGGCGAATTCCTCGTCATTACAGACTATGGAACTGGAAATCCTTATCATTCTATGACTCCGCTTGTGTCCGGTGAGATTGGCGAAGATTTGGCATTCTATCTAACAGAAAGTCAACAGACTCCTTCAGCTGTTGGCTTGAACGTTCTACTAGATACCAACGACAAGGTCAAGGTTGCTGGCGGATTTCTCTTGCAAGTTCTCCCTGGTGCCAAAGAAGAAGAAATCACCCGCTTTGAAAAACGAATCCAAGAAATGCCTGCTATTTCAACACTTTTGGAATCTGAAAACCATATTGAAGCCTTGCTTTCAGCTATCTATGGCAACGATCCCTACAAACGCTTGTCAGAAGAAGAGCTCCGCTTCCAATGTGATTGCAGCAAAGAACGGTTTTTAAATGCCCTCTCAAGCCTACCTAAGTCAGATCTTGAAGAAATGCGAGATGAAGACCATGGCGCTGAAATCACTTGCCAATTCTGCCAAAGCACATATCATTTTGACGAAAACGACTTGGAGGAACTCATTCGTGACAAATCTTAATACCGCTTTTTTGATTGGTGATGTAAAAATTCCCAACCGGACTGTTCTTGCTCCCATGGCAGGCGTCACCAATTCAGCTTTTCGGACGATTGCAAAAGAGCTGGGTGCAGGTCTTGTCGTCATGGAAATGGTCTCAGACAAGGGCATTCAGTACAACAACGAAAAGACACTTCACATGCTGCATATTGATGAAGGAGAACATCCCGTTTCCATTCAGTTGTTTGGGAGTGACGAAGATAGTTTGGCGCGCGCTGCCGAATTTATCCAAGAAAATACCCAAACAGATATTGTGGATATCAATATGGGCTGTCCTGTCAATAAAATTGTCAAAAACGAAGCTGGAGCAAAATGGCTTAAAGATCCAGAAAAAATCTATTCTATTATCAATAAAGTTCGTTCTGTTCTAGATATTCCGTTGACCGTGAAAATGCGTACTGGTTGGGCAGATGCCTCACTAGCTGTGGAAAATGCTCTTGCAGCTGAAGCTGCTGGTGTGGCGGCTCTTGCTATGCACGGTCGTACACGCGAGCAGATGTATACTGGGCATGCTGATCTTGAAACCCTCCACAATGTTGCGCAAGCCTTAACCAAGATCCCTTTTATTGCCAATGGTGACATTCGTACCGTGCAAGATGCTCAACAGCGTATAGAAGAAGTGGGGGCAGATGCAGTCATGATCGGGCGTGCTGCTATGGGCAATCCGTATCTCTTTCATCAAATTAACCACTATTTTGAAACAGGAGAAATCCTGCCTGATCTCAGCTTTGAGGATAAAATGCAAGTCGCTTACGATCACTTGAAACGTCTAATTGACCTCAAGGGCGAGCATATCGCTGTTCGAGAATTTCGGGGGTTGGCACCTCATTACCTTCGTGGAACAGCAGGAGCTGCCAAGCTTCGTGGCGCTATCGCACAAGCTAATAGCCTCGCAGAAATTGAAGCATTGCTCCAAGTCTAAATATCAGAAAAACACCAATCATCTGGGAAATTATTCCTAAATGGTTGGTGCTTTTTATTTAAAGAGTAATTTCTACCAGGTATCTATCTGAGTCATTTCAGTCCTTGCTTGATTGCGGTAAATGAGATCTTCTCGAACAGAGAAACCTAATTTTTCCCAAAAACGATTTCCTTCTGTATTCCTTTTGAATACGACCAAAGCGACCTTGTGAATTTTTAACTCATCTAAGACAGTTAAAACTGTCTCAACCAACTGCCGAGCAATCCCTCTCCTACGGTAATTCGGATGAACAGCTGTATGGTAGATATAGGCTCTTCGTCCGTCCGAACCAACTAAAATCGCTCCGATAATCGTTTGATTTTCTACTGCCACCAGACAAGTTTGAGGATTTCTCTGCAAAAACTGAGCAATTCCCTCTTTTGAATCATCTAAATCATTCAATCCCATGCCTGCACATGATAACCACAATTGATAAACCTGATCATAATCCGTTTCTGTCATTTCACGAATGTTCATATTAAAATACCTTATCTATTCCCAGATGAATGCTTCGTATAAAAACTCAGAGCACTTCAAACTTCAGCTTTCCAGCTTTGACACCGACTTTCAAACTTTGTCCCGTCTGTAACTCACCAGCTAAAAGTAATTCGGATAAATGATCTTCTACCTGAGTTTGTAGAGTTCTGCGAAGTGGTCTTGCTCCCATTTCAGGGTCATAACCTTCTTTAGCCAGAAGTTTCAAAGCACTAGGTTGGAATTTCAGCTCAATTCCTTTTTCAGCGAGACTGACAATGAGTGGTTGCACCATAATTTTCACCACTTCTTGCATGTCTTCGCTAGTCAGGCTATGGAAAACAACCTTTTCATCAATCCGGTTGATAAATTCCGGACGATAACTTTTCTTGAGCTCTTCCATCATCCGTTTTTCCATGCTTTCATGATCAAAGCGGGCATCACGCGCTCCAAAACCGACCGTCTTATCATCCCGCAAACTTGTCGCACCAAGATTGCTGGTCATAATGATAATGGTATTGGAAAAATCCACCTTGCGTCCCTTACTGTCGGTCAGCACCCCGTCATCTAAGACTTGTAGAAGCACATTGAAAATATCAGGATGTGCTTTTTCTACCTCATCAAAGAGGAGTACAGAGTACGGACGATTGCGAACTTTTTCAGTTAATTCGCCCCCTTCTTCATAACCGACATAACCTGGAGGCGCTCCATTAAGGCGACTGGCAGCAAATTTCTCCATATATTCACTCATATCAAAACGAATGAGTGCTGTTTCATCATCAAAGAGAACTTCTGCCAAAGCCTTAGCTAGCTCAGTTTTTCCGACCCCGGTTGGCCCTAAGAACATAAAGGAGCCGATGGGACGTTTGCTGGTGCGGATGCCGGATTGATTGCGCCGAATCGCTCGACTGATAGCAGAAATTGCTTCATTTTGCCCAATGACCCGTTTGTGCAACTCCTTTTCTAAATGGAGGTATTTCTTCGCATCTGTTTGCGTCAACTTTTGCACAGGAATGCCCGATAAACCGCTGAGTGTTGCCAAAATATCCTCGTCTTTAACCTTTAGTTTGTAGACAATTGGCTGACTTTCTTTCTCCAACAAAGCGCCAACCTTTTTCCAATCGCCTGCCATTAAAGCCTCGTCTGCTGCACTCAATTCTGCTTTTACATGATTTTGCGGACCTTTATTTTGTACCGTTGCGGCAGCTTCATCTAGCAAATCAATCGCCGAGTCAGGAAGATGTTTGCTTGTTAGATAACGATGAGCATACTTAACAGCCGTCTCAATCGCTGAATCTGTAATTACCACCTTGTGGTGTTCTTCATAGCTTTTCTTGAGCCCCTGTAAAATCGCAATACTATCAGCTACCGTAGGCTCTTCAATAGTAACCTTGGCAAATCGCCGTGAAAGAGCCGCATCTTTTTCAATATATTTCTGGTACTCTTCTTGTGTCGTTGCGCCGACCGTTCTGAGCGTCCCTCTAGCCAAAGCTGGCTTGAGAATGTTCGCTGCATCTAATGTCGAATCAATCCCACTGCCAGAACCCATAATAGTATGAAGCTCATCAATAAAGAGAATCACATGCCCGTCTGCTTCAATATCATTGATAATATTGTTCATCCGCTCTTCAAAATCACCGCGAAAACGAGTCCCAGCTACCACATTCATCAAATCCAGCTCCAGAACTCTCATCTTTGCAAGCTCATTTGGAACCTGACCAGCAGCCACACGCTGCGCCAAACCAAGGGCCAGTGCTGTTTTCCCAACTCCTGCATCTCCAACCAACACTGGATTATTTTTCGTCTTGCGACTTAAAATCTGAAGCATACGAGAAATCTCTTTATCACGTCCGACAACCGGTTCTAAAAGACCAGCACGAGCCATTTCGGTTAAATCACGGGTATAATCTTCTAGTCCGCCACTGGTAGAAGGAGGCATCCCCATCATATTGGCCATCGTTTGTTTCGCTGCAGCAGTATTTTTATTTAAGTGGCGAATGGCCTTTATATCTTCTTTACCCCAGCTAGCCTTATGCTCTAAGTTTTTCCGAAGATCGGTCATACGTAAAACGCCTTCTTTATCCTCATAGCTAAAGCCTGTAAATTCAAGGAGACGTGCCGCCAAACTTCCTCGGTCAAACAGCATAGCTAACAACACATGCTCTGTCCCAAGATTCTTAGCATGCACAGCCTCTGCAATTCGCTCAGCTGTTAAAAACAACACTTTCACACGATGAGAAAATGGCCAAATGGTAAAGCTTCCCTCTTGTTGATAAATCTTTCCTGTGATATGAAAGGCTGCTTTCTCAAAATCATCAATTTCAAGCGGATAATCATTTAAAACAGAACCCGCAACACTATAAGGATTATTCGCCATGGCAATCAACAAATGCCAAGACTCCAAATAATCCGTTTCAAAATGACTCGCTAACAGTTGTGCCGACTCAATACTTTCTGTCAAAGCTTTTGAATATTTCATATATTAGTTTTTCCCTTTTCTATCAACTTGTTGTAAAATTTTCTTTAACATCCGCGCACGAATCTGTGCAGCATTTACTCCCAATACCCTGTCTGTTGTCGTCGCTAAAAGAAGGTTACCTTCTCTTTCCGTCATGATTTTTTCATCAAATAGTAGCTGAATAATATCTGTAAAAACCTGCTGACTGATCTGTTCACCAACTCTATGCAGCAAATCACAAAGCAGCTCATGATGATTAGAGAATTCAATCCGACCAATCCGAATGTAGCCGCCTCCACCACGCTTGCTTTCAACAACATAGCCACGACTTTCCGTAAAACGTGTCTTGATGACATAATTTATCTGACTTGGAACAACCTGAAAAACATCCGCAATTTCACTGCGCTTCAACTCTGCAATCCCAGCTTGAGCTAAAAGCGCTTTGATATATTCCTCAATACTGTCTGACGTATTCTTATGGCTCATGACAACCCTTTCTTCCAGTTCTTTCTTTTGCTCCATAAATGAGCAACTGACATTGACTATCTTTGACTAATATTATACCGAAAATCTCTTATTTTTGAAAGAAAAAGACCTAAATGAAAAACTGAAAAGTCTGATTATTCAAGCAAGTGAAAAAGCTTATAGAATAGGAATAATTCGAGTGTAAACGCTTGCCTTTTAATTTTAAAGCGTTATAATATAGATGAAAATTTGACGATAATAATAAAAGGAGGCCAAATGAATGAAAATGGATTGGTTCAAATATACACGTCATGTACTGGTTTGGTTGGTTTCAACTTTATTCTTTTTTACAGTTATTTCCGCTGATTATGTGGATGTCCAAGTCGTCCCGTTAGTCATCTGCTTATTTGCTCCATTTTTATTTGAACCGTCTTCAATAAACCCTAAAACAAAATGGACAATTGATTTAGCCATCATTACTGTAAGTGTCTGTGCTATTCTCTTTACACAAACATATCGAATCGCTTTTACCTACTCCGAAATTACCTATCTACTAATTTCTTTAATCGTTTTAATCTTTGTAGACTTAGTCATTTCACACAAAGGATTCACGAAAAAAATTGTAAAATAATCGCAGACACTATTAGAAAAGGCTAGAGAGTTATATCAGCTCTCTAACCTTTTTATTTATGATTTAAACGCTAACTATTGATTGCCTTAGTTTTGACCAAGAGCAGCAGCCATAGTTGCAGCTACTTCTGATTCAAAATCGTTGGCAGCTTTTTCAATACCGTCACCCACTTCAATTGACAAAGAACCCTTAAAAGAGTTTGGGACAAAAAGATTTCAATTTTTAAAAATCTTAATTATTAAGCCCTTCAAATCTATAATTAAATGCGAAAAGCGAACAAAGCAGAATTCTGATTACCAGAAAACTAGTTTTGTTCGCTTTTTATATTTGAGGTCGGACTTTTGTCCCAGCCTCTTTACTCGATCTATCTGATGATAGAATTACGCCTTCTTCTTTAACAAGTAAGCAGCTCCACTTAAGGTGAACAGACCTGCAAGTAATGCAAAGAATGAATTTTGACTACCTGTTGAAGGGAGAATTTTCTTCTTCGACTTCTCTGGTGTATGACGATTCGTGATATTCATACCATCTACCTTTGGTGTGTAACCTTCTGGTACCGAAACTTCTTCCACCGTATAAGTGATTTCCTTACCTGCTTCATATTTGGCAAGTTTTTCAAAGCTATATTTCCATCCAGTTGCTTCGCCTGCTGTCACTACTTTGCCCGTATCTTTGCCATTTGCTAGCAATCTTACTTGAATCTCTTTTGGACGAAGACCGTCTTTGTCATTATCATCGTCCCAAGTCTTTTGACCGCTGACTGAAGTCACCTCTGGAGTGTGGTTGTTAGTCAGATTTATGCCATTTGGTTCAGATGTATAGCCTTCTGGCACTTTTACTTCCTTAACAGAGTAAACAATTTCTTTGCCATCCTTGTAACGATCCAAACCTTCAAAGCTGTATTTCCATCCAGTTGCTGCACTCGCTGTCGCCATTTTGCCAGTATCTTTGCCATCTGCCAATAAACGTACTTTGATTTCAGTAGGACGAATATTATCTTGGTTATTGGCGTCATTCCAAGTCTTTTGACCAGTCACTTTGATTGTTTTTGGTGTGTACTTGTTGGTAATAGTGTACTTACCATCTGCAGAAGGTTCTTTTGGATTGATAGTGGTCTAACCCTCAATCTTAGTGATTTCTTTCACTTCATATTTGATTTCTTGACCATTCTCATACTTCGGTAATGGTTTTGACTCAAAGGCCCAACCTTTTTCTTCTGAAGTTTCAATTTCATCAACGATTTCTTTGCCTTTCAGAATTTGGACCTTCACTGTAGCTGTTCGTTTGCCATCTTGGTTGTTGTTATCTTCCCAAACTTTCTTACCAGAAATGACAATCGTTTCTGGTGTGTGCGTATTGGTGATTTCTTGACCCTTGATAGAGGTTTCATATCCTGCTACAGCATCTTCCTTGACAGAATAGACAATTTCTTGACCTGCTTCGTATTTTGGAAGATTACTAAAGGTATGTTTCCAAACATTGCCATTCGCTGGATCTGCTTCAGCGACTTTAATATCATATTTCTCAACTTCAGTGGTCACACCGCCAACTGTCTTCATCAAATGAACCGTGATATGATCTGGACGTTTGCCGTCTTGGTTGTTGTTATCATTCCAAGTTTTCGTCACTTGATAATCAATCAATTTTGGTGTGTATTTGTTGGTAATATTGAAATCATTGATTTCGCTAGTATATTCAGAAACTACTTCTTCGGTCAGGCTATATTTAATAACCTTGCCTGCTTTGAATTTAGGAAGTTTAGTAAATACTGTAGACCACGTTCCGTCAGCTGCCGCTTTCACTTCTTTGGAAGCTACTTTTTCACCATCTGCCAAGAGATTAACCGTAATATATTTCGGACGTTTACCATCTTGGTTATTAGCGTCATCCCAGTTCTTCGTTGCTTTAATATCAATTGTTTCTGGTGTGTATTTATTGGTAATAGTAAAGCCTGTTTTAGCATCTCCGCTGATTTCAGTTGTATAACCAGCTACTGAACTCACTTCAACTACTTTGTAATCAATCGGAGCTCCGCCTTTATCTGCATCTAAATCCGTGAAGTTACCTGCCCAGCCATTGGCTTCTGATAGTTCAAGAGTTTTATCTGTATCTTGACCGTCTGCCAAGAGTTTAACAGTAATCTTAGTTGGACGTTTGCCATCTTGGTTATCGACATCATCCCAGATTTTTTTCACTGGAATTTGCATTTTAGCTGGTGTATATTTGTTAGTGAAGACAAGATCTTTCGCTTCTTTCGAAACCGTTGCTTTTAATTCAGTAGCACTAATTTTTTCAACCTTGACTTCTACTTCTCGAACAGTCTTATCATAAGTTACCCCAGTCTCTGTTCCTTCAACTTCTGAGATAGTATACTTATGCGTTCCTACTTGGTTTTCATCATAAGTCAATTCGTCAAAAGCAAAGTTTCCGTCCACATCATTAGTAACAGTTTGAACGACGCTGCCATCTGTCTTTTTCAGGGCAAAGTTATATTTACCTGCTTCCAGTGTTTTACCTTCTAGCACTTTCTTACCAGCAATTTTTACTTTGGTTGCTGGTGCTGGTGTGTATTTGTTAGTGAAGACAAGATCTTTCGCTTCTTTCGAAACCGTTGCTTTTAATTCAGTAGCACTGATTTTTTCAACCTTGACTTCTACTTCTCGAACAGTCTTATCATAAGTTACCCCAGTTTCTGTTCCTTCAACTTCTGAGATAGTATACTTATGCGTTCCTACTTGGTTTTCATCGTAAGTCAATTCGTCAAAAGCAAAGTTTCCGTCCACATCATTAGTAACAGTTTGAACGACGCTGCCATCTGTCTTTTTCAGGGCAAAGTTATATTTGCCTGCTTCCAGTGTTTTACCTTCTAGCACTTTCTTACCAGCAATTTTTACTTTGGTTGCTGGTGCTGGTGTGTATTTGTTGGTAAACGGCTTTTCATCGTCATAGACAACAGTTGATTCAAGGGTGCCTTTACCGTTATCAGTCACTGTAATCGTAGCAGTGATAGTCTTGGTATCATAAGTTACCCCAGGAATATTTCCTACTTTTTCAGCAATCTTATAAGTATAGATTCCAGCAGTAGCAAATGTTAATTCTGAGAACTTAACATTTCCTTCTTTGTCATTCTTAACAGTTTCTTTAACATTGCCATCTTTATCGGTCAAAGTGAACTCGAACTCATCAGCTTTCAACTCACGACCTGTAAGTGTTTTCTTCACTCCAAGACGCATCTTTGCTTTTTCAGCTTTATAAGTATTTACGAATTTCTGAATTCCACCATTATCAATGACAGAGATGGCTCCAGGAGGAAGTGATGAGTCCGAAGTTGCGAAATTCGCAAAAGGAACTGTTAAAGTAGAAATCTGGTCATAAAGAGGGGTTGCAACAAGTTTACCCTGCCCAGGATCATACACAGAAACTGTGACGCCGACACTTCTTGAATCGTGAGTCACACCGTTAATCGTTTGACCAGCATGAGCTTCAACAATAGTGAATTTGTACTGCCCTTCCTTGTCGAAAGGAATATCCTTGAAGACAACATGACCATTGGCATCATTTTTAGCGCGTTGAACTTCGGTTCCTTTCTCATCTTTCAAGATGAATTCAAATTCATCTGCTTGAAGAGGAGTCGGACGATTACCAGTCAATTCTTTATCAACGAAGATATCAGTTTTAGTTGGTAATAATTTATATGTATTTGTGACAGTCGTAGCATCTGTTTGATTGGCTGTGTAGCCGCCTACGGTAGTGACTGGTTTTTCCTGAGCATCTACTTCTTTAACACTATAAGTGTACTTCTTAGCATTTGCATCTGTCGCAGGAAGATTGGTCCATTCAACAGTTCCATCTGTCTTTGGAACTTCTTTCTTCTCAGCATTAGCTACAGCTTCCTCAGTTCCACCTTCCAATGTACGATACAGTTTGAAATAGAATTTTGGACGGGCATCAGCCTTACCACCAGACCATACTTTCTTAGCCGTTACTTTTGTTTTTGGAACCTCATAAGTGTTGGTTACTTGTGTCTTGTCCGCATTGTAAGATACGACATAGTCACTTGTTCCTCCTACAACCGTTTCTGTATCAGCTAAAGGGAGATTGGTCTGGTCTTGAAGTTCGCGAACAGAGTAGACTAACTCTGTGGTTCCATCGACATCGTACTTAGGTAGTTGATTTTTCCACTTGTAAGTGTAGACACCGTTAGACTCTGTCACTTCAGGAGTATAGTTCCCTGAGACAGGTTTTGAATCTGCAACAGTTTGTCCTTTCTTATGGACATACAAGCCAAGTTTGACTTCTTTGTAGTCAGTTTTCTTTCCGCCTACCCAAGTCTTAGTGGCTTCAAAGTCAACTGTCACACGTTTATTAGAGATGTTGAGGGGAACACCTTTTCCACCTTTCATCTCTACTTCAAATTCTTGACTATTTACCTGATAGCCTGATTTCGGAGTCTTTTCTTTAACAATATACTTCCCATCATTGAGAGCCTTTGAAAGAGCAATTCCGTCTTTATCCGTTGTCACTGTGTCGACTAATTTGTTAGTGCCTTTCTCAAAGATCTCAAAGACAACGCCTGCCAACTTAACATCTGCATCAGCTTCGTCGAATTTTGTGATTTTGATCTTTCCAGCAATATCAGCTGTGACTGATGCACCTGCAGCCTTAACCGTTTTCAGCGTTACAACACTCTCTTTACTTGTATTAATCTTATCACCCCATTTTTTCCACGTTAACTGGGGCTCATTATCAATCAAAAATTGTGCTGAATTCTTAATCTCAGAGGTATCAGCTGGTGAAGTTGTCGCATATTCAAGAAAGAAACTCTTCTTTCCCATATTAGTTGGCATCAGCAATTTAAAACTACGCTTACCATTTGTCAGTGTAAGCAAAGCCGTATTATCAGAGTCCTTTTTATATTCTTCAGGATCAGTCGTTACTTTATAGGGTTTAATTTTCCGTTTAAGATTAGCAAAATTCGTATTTGTTGTATCAAACTCCGCTTCATTTAGTGCAAAACTACCATCTATATAAGAAGCAAATGCCCCTAAACTAATATCATCGGTTATTTCAATGGTTTTATTCTTTAAATCCTGTTGAGATCGGTTAATCCTTACATAATAACCTGCTTTTGCAAGACTTCCGTGATTCCAGCCACCTTTGTAAATGACCTCTCCTTCAACAGGAGCCTGTTGCGTTTTCAAAGTCTTGAATGTAATTATTTGCGTTTTACCTCCCGGCAAAACGTAGGTAACTATCTTATCTTCTTTTGTGACTGTCTCTTTTGCACTAGCAAAGAAATCCCCACGAATATTCTGTTTATCCTCTACTTCGCTATTAAAAGTGAATACCAATCGGTGTTTGGCACTCTCTACCCTCACATTCCCTATAGTCTTTCCTGATATTTTATCTTCCAACTTGAGGGTTCTATCCTCTAAACTCAGATTAGAAGGGGCTTCTACTATAAAAAAATCTCCCTCCTTAATCTCATTTGCTGTTACATTTGGAAATGAAAATTCTCCCGAATACTTTAATGCAACTGTAGTATCATTTTCACCATGATAACCCGTTGACTCATCTCCAGTAGAGGCAATGGTGATTTTCAAATTCTCGAATTTAGCCTTATCGGTAACATCAGCAGCAGAAACCCGCTGGACATTCCAAAATCCTAAAACAGTAAAAATCGTTAGTAAAGATAAAAAGAAGCTCATCCACTCTTTTAGCCTCATAATCAATCTCTCCTTCTTTCATAAACAAAACTAAAAGAACACCTATCCTTTTAGTCTACATTATAGCTAATACTATTATAGCTCAAATAAATAGAAAATCCATATATTCGTAAGTGTTTTTTTTTGACACAATGTAAACTTCAGTTTTCTAAAATAGGTTCCCTAATCCCAGAACTCTTAGTATTTTATTAAAACGAAAGGCTCTGGACAATGAGGAATCTATCACATATTCCAAATTTAGAAAAAGCCTCATACGAATCACCATTAAAAGCAACAAAGCTTTGGAAAGATTCATATGAGACTTCTTATAAATACCACAAAACAGGGAAAAGCAGGAATCCTATCTCATGTTATTTTATATGTTTGTTTTTTTATTCTTAGTTTTGACCAAGAGCAGCAGCCATAGTTGCAGCTACTTCTGATTCAAAATCATTGGCAGCTTTTTCAATACCGTCACCTACTTCAAAACGAGTGAAGCTTGTAATTGTCACACCTTGACTTTCAAGGAATGCTTCAACAGTCTTGCTGTCATCCATGATATAGACTTGCGCAAGTAATGTGTAAGCTTGGTCAACTTTTGTATTGTCCAGCATGAAGCGATCCATTTTACCAGGAATAATTTTGTCCCAGATTTTTTCTGGTTTACCTTCAGCTGCAAGACCAGCTTTGATGTCTTCTTCAGCTTGTGCAATCACTTCATCCGTCAATTGAAGTTTAGAACCAAATTTGTAGTGTGGAAGCGCTGGTTTACCAACCATTGCACGACTTTCGTTGTCTTGATCAATTTTGTGGTTCATTTGAGCCAATTCATCATGGATAAATTCTTCACTCAATTCTTTGTATGAAAGAACAGAAGGTTTCATAGCGGCAACGTGCATTGCCACGTGTTTTGCAAGATCTTCGTCACTGCCTGAAAGAACTGTGATAACACCGATACGTCCACCATTGTGTTGGTAAGCTCCAAATACTTGATCATCTGCTTTTTCAACAACTGCAAAACGACGGAATGAGATTTTTTCTCCGATGGTAGCAGTTGCACTAACATAAGCAGCTTCAAGTGTTTCACCTGAAGGCATTGTCAAAGCAAGTGCTTCTTCATTGTTTGCTGGTTTGCCTTCTGCGATTACTTTAGCTGTTTCGTTTACCAATTCAACGAATTGAGCATTTTTTGCTACAAAGTCTGTTTCTGAGTTCACTTCAACGATAGCGGCAACATTGCCGTTTACATAGACACCAGTCAATCCTTCAGCAGCAACACGGTCTGCTTTTTTAGCAGCTTTTGCCATACCTTTTTCACGAAGCAATTCAATTGCTTTTTCGATATCGCCATCTACTTCTACAAGTGCTTTTTTAGCGTCCATGACACCAGCACCAGATTTTTCACGCAATTCTTTTACAAGCTTAGCTGTAATTTCTGCCATTTTGATCCTCCAATTAAGATATTACGGTTTTATTTAATAAAAAGGGGAGGGCTAGGCCCCGCCCCATAAGTTCGTTACTTGATTATTCGTTTGAGCCTTCGACAACTTCAACGATTTCTTCGATAGAATCTGCTTGTGAATCAGTTGCAGCTAATTCTGCTTCTACTGATTCAACGTTATCTTCACCTTGACGGCCTTCGATAATTGCATCAGCCATTTTCGCAGTGATTAACTTAACAGCACGAATAGCATCGTCGTTAGCTGGAATGATGACATCAATGTCATCTGGATCTGTATTTGTATCCACCATCGCTACAACTGGAATACCTAATTTCTTAGCTTCTTTCACAGCGATTTGTTCTTTATGTGGATCCACAACATACATCACATCTGGAATACGTGGCATTTCTTCGATACCACCCAAGAATTTTTCAAGACGAGCGCGTTGTTTGTTAAGAAGAGCGACTTCTTTTTTAGGAAGAACATCAAAAATTCCGTCTTCTTCCATACGTTTGATTTCTTTCAAACGAGCAACACGTTTTTGAATCGTTTCCCAGTTTGTAAGCGTTCCACCCAACCAACGGTGGTTGATGTAGTATTGACCAGCACGTTCTGCTTCTTCTTTTACAGCATCAGCAGCTTGTTTTTTCGTACCAACAAACAAGATAACTGCATCGTTAGCAGCCGCATCACGCATAAAGTCGTATGCTTGATCTGCAAATTTTACAGTTTGTTGCAAGTCGATAACGTGGATACCGTTACGTTCTGTGAAGATATACTTCGCCATCTTAGGGTTCCAGCGACGAGTTTGGTGACCAAAGTGTACACCAGCCTCAAGAAGTTGTTTCATTGAAATTACTGCCATGAGTAATGTCTCCTTTTTTGTTTTTTCCTCTCCCAGATTTCAACTCGCAAAACCACCCGTAGGCAACGGCTTCACAATTCATCTGAAATGAGTATTTGCCGATTACACGACATCTACTATCATATCAAAATTTCTTCCATTTTACAAGAGGGTTTCTGCTTTTTCATGCCAAATGCACGAAGAAAATCATTCGAAATTTATAACCTTTTAAAAGGGAAAGTCCTGACTTATCTTAATCACTATAATCTTTTAAGTAGGCTCTTAATTCTCGAATCATGGCTTGGCGGCCTTTGAACCGTTCATCGGCTAGTAAGCGCTCGTACTGCTCCTGTTTCTCTGGGCTCAGTTGAGCTTGATAGCTCTTTAGCTGGTCTCGGAGAATCACCAATTCATCCAGATATAGTTCTTTTAGGCTGAGCTTGTGACCAATCTCGCTCACTTCTTCATAAGCTTGACGATCGAGTTTGCGTTTTTGACTTTCCTGTTTACGGAGGATGTCCAGAATATGATTGCGGAACTTGGTCTTATAGTAAACATAGAGCTGACTTTCTTCTTCTACCAGCTGCGGATACTGGCTTACCAACTGATAGAGCACCAACATCCCCTCTTGTTCCCAATCGCTTAATTCCCACAGGTGGACATAATATTCCCTCCGACACTTCAGCACAATTCCTCTTACCTTGCCATATAACTCCTTGAACTCCATCTTCTTCTCCTTCCTTTTTCTTACCTTTTAAGGATAGCAAACTTGAAGCTTTTAGGAGGGCTGGGTAGCTGTTCTACTCTTTTCGGTTTCTATTTCGCGCTTCTTAATACACCTATCTATCTCTTCAGGTACTTTTACATTCTTTTCAGCGGATAAAGTTAAAATTAACAGATGTCTGTTTGGGAGTTTTCATGATAAATTCAGTATTATAATTCTATAAATTCTGTAGTGAAGCACCGATTATGAAATTCTAAAAAACGCCTGCTTACGAAATTGTTTTTTTGTAAAAGCAATTTCGTAAACAAGCGTCTACGTTTCTTATCATAAGATGAGTGTTCCCGCTAGGAAAAATCCTAGCGGTAGACCAGAGCTAGACTAAGAGTAACATTACTCCATCATCATAACACTCAACAAAATTGATAAAAATTATACTAATTCAATGATTGCCATTGGGGCAGCATCACCACGACGTGGTTCAGTTTTGAGGATACGAGTATATCCACCGTTACGTTCTGCATAACGAGGAGCTAAATCAGAGAATAATTTTTGAAGAGCAGTAGTTGAAGTATACTTTTCTGTTTCTTCATCATAGTTTTCTGATGCAATTTCGTTACGAACAAAAGCTGCTGCTTGACGACGAGCATGCAAATCACCACGTTTACCCAAAGTAATCATTTTTTCAACTGTTTTACGGATTTCTTTAGCACGAGCTTCTGTTGTCACGATTGATTCGTTGATAATCAAGTCAGTAGTCAAGTCGCGAAGCATTGCTTTACGTTGTGAGCTAGTGCGTCCTAGTTTACGGTAAGCCATGTTTTCCTCCTTTATTTATCATTTTTTAATCCAAGACCGAGATCAGCAAGTTTTACTTTCACTTCTTCAAGACTCTTACGTCCTAGATTTCTTACTTTCATCATTTCAGGTTCGGTTTTTTCTGTCAAATCAAATACAGTATTGATACCAGCACGTTTCAAACAGTTGTACGAACGAACTGACAAATCTAATTCTTCAATTGTACGATCCAACACACGATCATCTGAAACCTTTTCTGTTTCTTTCATCACATCGGTAGATTTTGCTACTTCAGTTAAGTTAGTAAACAGGTCTAAATGTTCCGTTAAAATGCGCGCAGAAAGCCCTAGAGCATCTTCTGGAATAATCGTCCCGTCTGTCATGATTTCAAGAGTTAATTTATCAAAACCATCGTTGCTACCAACGCGAGCTGGTTCAACTTGATAATTAACTTTTTTCACCGGCGTATAGATTGAATCTACCGCAAGCGTCCCTACTGGTGCATCATCTTTTTTATTTTCATCAGCCGGTACATAACCACGACCTGTATTTACGGTCATAATAGCTTTTAAGCTAGCGCCTTCACCGATTGTAAAAAGATAATGATCAGGGTTTACAATTTCAATATCACTATCTGTCAAAATATCACCAGCAGTGATTTCTGCAGGACCTTCAACATCAAGCTCAATTGTCTTTTCGTCTTCGACGTAAGATTTTACAGCAATCCCTTTGACGTTCAAAATAATCTGCATCACGTCTTCACGGACACCTGGAACTGTATCAAATTCGTGTAATACACCTTCAATATTGATAGATGTTACAGCAGCACCTGGTAGAGATGCAAGAAGTACACGACGAAGTGAGTTCCCAAGCGTTGTACCATAACCACGTTCTAGTGGTTCTACTACAAATATGCCGTAGTTTTTATTTTCATCAATTTTTGTTATATTTGGTTTTTCAAACTCAATCATTTAGTTACTCCCTCTTAAACGAAAAGCAGTGTAATGGTTTATGATTATACACGGCGACGTTTTGGAGGACGAGCACCATTGTGTGGCACAGGAGTCACATCACGAATAGCTGTTACTTCAAGACCAGCGGCAGCAAGCGCACGAATAGCTGACTCACGACCAGAACCTGGACCTTTAACAGTAACTTCAACTGATTTAAGACCGTGTTCTTGTGCAGACTTTGCAGCAGCTTCAGATGCCATTTGGGCAGCAAATGGTGTAGATTTACGAGAACCTTTAAATCCAAGAGCTCCAGCAGATGACCAAGCAATTGCGTTACCATGCACATCAGTAATCATAACAATAGTGTTGTTAAATGTAGCGTGAATATGAGCAATACCAGATTCGATATTTTTCTTCACACGACGTTTACGTGTTGGTTTAGCCAAGACTTTTTACCTCCTTATATTATTTTTTCTTACCAGCAATCGCAACAGCTTTACCTTTACGAGTGCGAGCGTTGTTCTTAGTGTTTTGTCCACGTACAGGAAGTCCACGACGATGACGGATTCCACGATATGAACCAATTTCCATCAAACGTTTGATGTTTAAGTTTACTTCACGACGAAGGTCACCTTCAACTTTGATAGCATCCACTTCACGACGGATAGCGTCTTCTTGATCAGATGTTAAATCTTTCACACGAATATCCTCTGAAACTCCAGCAGCTGCTAAAATTTTCTTAGATGTTGGAAGACCAATACCGTATACATAAGTCAGTGAAACAACTACACGTTTGTCATTTGGAATATCAACTCCAGCAATACGAGCCATTTTTTCTCCTTTCTATTATCCTTGACGTTGTTTGTGTTTTGGATTTGCTGGGCAAATCACCATAACACGACCATTACGACGAATAACTTTGCAGTATTCGCAAATTGGTTTGACCGATGGTCTTACTTTCATTTCTTATCCCTCCAAGTATTTCGATTATTTAAAGCGGTAGGTGATCCGTCCACGTGTCAAATCATAAGGACTCATCTCGACAGTAACACGGTCTCCCGCTAAAATACGAATATAGTTTTTACGAATTTTACCAGAAACTGTTGCTAAAATCTGATGTCCATTTTCAAGTTCAACCGTAAACATTGCATTCGGCATTGTATCAACTACTTTGCCTTCAACTTCAATCACATCGTCTTTTGCCACGCAAAAGCACCCCCTAAATTTCGATTCATTCCTCTGAACACAGAGGTAACAATTATAAGTCAGACTAATTCATTGTATCACTACTTGTCAAATATTGCAAGTGTAAAAAACGCTTTTATTTTAACTTTAACAAGACTTTTTCAATATCTTTAAATACATCATCAATCTCTTGATTTCCTTGAATATCATAAACCAAATTTTGAGAACGATAATGCTCAATAATTGGTGCTCCTTGAGCGATATTGACATCTAAACGGCGTTTCACGGTTTCTGGCTTGTCATCCTCACGTTGATAATAATCCTCTTCATTATAATCTGCTGGTGGATTGAAGACTTTATGGAAGGTTTCTCCCGTTTTTTTGTGAATAATCCGTCCGCTCAAGCGCTCTAGCAAGCTGTTAGGATCCACTTCGATATTAACAACCCCGTCTAAAGTAAGCCCAAGTTCAGCAAGTATCTGATCCAGTGCATGAGCTTGATCAATGGTGCGTGGGTAGCCATCTAATAAAAAACCTTTTTCTTTAATATCATCTTGTGCTAAACGTTCTTTGACAATTCCATTAGTCACTTCATCTGGCACTAATTCACCTTTGTCAATATATGATTTCGCAAGTACCCCCATTTCAGTTTGGTTTGCCATAGCTGCACGGAACATATCCCCTGTTGAGATATGCGCAACACCAAATTCCTCAACGATTTTGGCTGCTTGAGTCCCCTTGCCTGCACCTGGCAAGCCCATAATCAAAAGATTCATGATCCTTCTCCTTTTTTGTTTTTAAATAAATCTATTATAAATTCTTAATAAACTTGTTTAAAAACAAAATAGAAAGAGTGGGACAGACTTCAGAAAATCTATGATTTTCGATTTGCTCTCCCACCCCGCAACATAGTTGATTCAGGATGAAAACAAAAACTCATTTTCATCATCAACCACTGCGTTCGTACTTTAACGCAAATTGCTTTTGAAAGTATAGAATATCTTTCTTTACTCTGTTTCTATTCTGTTGTATTCATAAAGCCAGTATATTTTCTCTTTAGAAGATAACCTTCAAGTTGTTTCATCCCTTCAATACCAGTTGCAATAATAATCAACAAACTAGTACCACCCAAAGCAACAGCATCTGTCAATCCAAATAAATCTTTTGCTAAAATCGGTAAAATCGAAATAAAGCCTAAGAAAAGTGAACCAACTGTTGCCAAGCGACGAAGCAGCTTGGACATGTATTCTTCTGTACCTTTGCCCGGACGGACACCATGAATATAGGCACCGCTCTTTTGCAAATTCTCTGCAGTTTTCTCTGGATTGATTTGTACAAATGTATAGAAAAATGTAAACAAAATAATCAAGAGTGCGTACATCACAATTCCGCTTGCGGTTGTTGTTGCAAACAAGGACTGAGCCACTCGAACCCACTGTGTATTGTGACCTGTAGCTGTCAAAAATTGGAAAATAGCTGCAGGTGCGGCAGTAATCGAACTTGCAAAGATAACCGGAATAACACCTGCCGGATTGACCTTCAAAGGAAGGTATGAGCTAGAAGGCGCACCTTGCGCAATCTTTGTATACTGGATTGGAATTTTGTATTCTGCTTGTTGAACGAAGGTTGTAAAGTAAACAATGAGCAAAACAGCTATAATTAGAATAGTCACAAAAATGATAGATGAAGTAATACGGCTGCTTGGTACATTGACAAAGTAGTCTACATATATACTCTTAATCATTCCTGGAATTGCTGCTACGATACCTGCAAAGATAATCATAGAAACACCATTACCATAGCCTTTATCTGTGATTTGTTCCCCTAACCAAGTCACAATCATAGAACCTGTTGTCAAAAGGAAACCAATCAGCAAATAAGTTTGCCAGTTAGGCGTTGCCACCAACTTAGCACTAGACAAGGTATGGAAACCTGCTGTAATACCGATAGATTGAACAAACGCCAAGACTAAGGCAATATAGCGCGTTGCTTGATTTAACTTTCTTCGTCCAACTTCACCTTGCTTGCCCCATTCTACAAACTTAGGTAAAATATCCATTTGTAGCAATTGAACAACAATAGAGGCGGTAATATACGGACTAACTCCCAATGCAAATACTGAGAAATTTCGCAAAGCATTACCTGACACAAGGCTGAGCATGTTTAGAAATGAAAGCCCGTTAAGAGCTTCCAAGCTTTTTGCATTAACACCTGGAACCGTAATCGTCGTACCAATTCGAAATACTAATACAATAAAAATTGTAAAGAGAATTTTTGAACGAACCTGTTTGATTTTTAATGCATCTTTTAATAGTTTAAAAAACATAGGTCACCTCGCTTAGATGACTTCCACTGAACCACCTTTAGCAGTGATAGCTTCTTCGGCTGATTTAGAGAATTTAGCTGCTTTCACAGTCAATTTCTTTGTCAATTCGCCGTTACCAAGAATCTTAACACCAGATTTTTCAGCTTTTACAATCCCTGCTTCGATAAGGACAACTGGAGTTACTTCTGCCCCGTCTTCAAAAACATTCAATTGATCAAGATTTACAATTGCATATTCTTTACAATTGATGTTCAAGAAACCACGTTTTGGCATGCGACGGAACAATGGTGTTTGTCCACCTTCAAAACCAAGACGAACTTTACCACCACTACGAGCTTTTTGACCTTTTTGACCACGTCCAGCTGTTTTACCATTACCAGATGAAGTACCACGACCAACACGGTTACGGACTTTACGAGAACCTGTAGCAGGTTGTAATTCATGAAGTTTCATTATATTTTTTCTCCTCTTTTGTAAAATGCTAGCGCTTATACTGAGAAAAAGGTGTCCTCAGTATAAACTCGCCTATACATATATTCAGTTTTAGGGGCTGAGAAACTCCCATCCCCTAATGTATGTTAAATTTAAAGTTGTTAAATCCGCAATGCTTATTTAACTTCTTCAACAGTAACCAAATGTGATACTGCAGTAATCATACCACGTACTGCTGGATTATCTTCTTTGATAACTGAGCTGTTTAATTTGCCAAGTCCAAGTGCTACAACAGTTTTACGTTGTGACGGGATGCGTCCGATTGGAGACTTAGTCAAAGTAATTTTAATTTGAGCCATGTGATCCCCTTTCTTATGCCAAGTCAGAAACTGAAATACCACGAAGGGCAGCAACTTCTTCAGCGCGTTTTAATTGTTTCAAACCTTCAACAGTTGCACGAACGATGTTGATTGGAGTGTTAGAACCAAGTGATTTAGATGTTACATCTGCTACACCTGCCAATTCAATGACGGCACGAACAGCGCCGCCAGCAGCTACTCCAGCACCTTCTACAGCTGGTTTCAACAAGACACGAGCTCCACCAAATTCAGATGTTACTTCGTGAGGAATTGTTGTGCCAACCATTGGTACTTCAATCAAGTTTTTCTTCGCATCTTCAACTGCCTTGCGAATTGCTTCTGGTACTTCTTGAGCTTTACCAGTACCGAAGCCTACACGACCATTGCGGTCACCGACAACTACAAGAGCTGCAAAACGAAGACGACGTCCACCTTTAACAACTTTAGTAACACGGTTAATCGCAACTACGCGTTCTTCAAGTTCAACTGCATTGTCTTTAAATGCCATTTTTTAGTGTCCTCCCTATTAGAATTTCAATCCGTTTTCACGAGCTGCATCAGCCAAAGCTTTTACACGTCCGTGATATAGATATCCACCGCGGTCAAACACCACTTCAGTAATACCTTTAGCAACTGCACGTTCAGCAACAAGTTTGCCGACAACAACGGCTTGTTCAGTTTTAGTTCCTTTTGAAACTTCTTTGTCAAGAGTTGAAGCGCTTGCGAGCGTTACACCCGCTACGTCATCAATTACTTGAGCGTAGATGCCTGTATTAGAACGGAATACGTTCAAACGTGGGCGATCAGCAGTTCCAGAGAGTTTTCCGCGAACGCGACGGTGGCGTTTTTGGCGGATTTTATTTTTATCTGGTTTCGAAATCACAATTTTCACCTCTTAATTTTATTGCGTGCCTAAGCACAAAGTTGGAAATAAATATTTTGGTTAAAAAACAACCTTATAATATTATTTACCAGTTTTACCTTCTTTACGGCGGACGAATTCACCAACGTAGCGGATACCTTTCCCTTTATATGGTTCAGGAGCACGCAAACTACGGATATAAGCAGCAGTTTGTCCAACTACTTCTTTTGAGATTCCGTTCACAACAATAGTCGTTGGATTTGGAAGTTCAAAAGTAATACCTTCAGGAGCTTCCACTTCATCTGGATGAGATTTACCAACTGAAAGTACCAATTTTTTACCTTGAAGTTGAGCACGATATCCAACCCCACGCATTTCAAGTTCTTTCTTGAATCCTTCTGATACACCATGAACCATGTTGTTCAAAAGAGCACGAGTTGTTCCGTGGATTGTTTTCATTTCTTTTGTATCGTTTGGACGGTGAAGAGTTACTTCAGTTCCTTCCACACGAATATCAATATCTTTAGAGAACGTACGAGTGAGTTCTCCTTTAGGTCCTTTTACAGTTACGACATTGTCTTTGTTTGTCAATTCGACACCAGCAGGCAATACGATAACTTTATTACCAATACGTGACATGTTATTTTTTCTCCTGTTAAATTGTCAGGTCGTCCGAGGACGGCCAGTTTTCACGGGGGAACTATCATAGCAGTTTGTACGATAGTTCTAACGTTTTATTCAAATACATCATTCAAATCAGTTTTGCTAATCTGAACACGAGCTACGGCCTGTGTGAAAAAGATAAATCTATCTTGAATGCGGGCATTCATCGCTAGATTTTCTATTTTCACTTTGTCCGTCACGCTCTTTGTATCATGCAATTACCAAACGTAGGCGATTACTTCCCCACCAACATTCTTTTGGCGTGCTTCTTTGTCAGTCAACAAGCCTTCAGATGTTGAGATAATCGCAATTCCAAGTCCATTCAAGACTTTTGGAAGATCTTCACATTTTTTGTAAACACGAAGTCCTGGTGTTGAAACACGTTTCAAACCCGTGATAACTTTTTCACCATTTTGACCGTATTTAAGGAATACACGAATAACACCTTGTTTATCATCTTCAATGTACTCAACGTTCTTCACAAAACCTTCGCGTTTAAGGATTTCAGCAATCCCTTTTTTGATATTTGATGCAGGTACTTCTAGCACTTCATGTTTTGCTTGATTCGCATTACGAATACGTGTCAAAAAGTCTGCAATTGGGTCAGTCATAACCATTTTGTTTTTTCTCCTCTTACTAGTAGTTTGATAATTCACTTGCTAGTTAATGATTGAGCTAGGCTCAGAATATTATTTTATTTATAGGTTTCATTTTCTAAGTGAGTCTAGGCATTCGCTCGCAAGCATAACTTGGGTTAGGCAAGAGCGAATAACGACGACTCACGGCGAAAATGGAAGCTATAATTACCAAGAAGCTTTGGTAACGCCTGGAATTTGTCCTTTGTATGCTAACTCGCGGAAGCAAACACGGCAAAGTTTAAACTTGCGGTAAACTGAATGTGGACGACCACAACGTTCGCAACGAGTGTAAGCTTGCGTAGAGAACTTCGCAGGGCGTTTGTTCTTAGCAATCATTGATTTTTTAGCCAATTTATTTACCTCCTAGATTATTTTGCAAAAGGCATTCCAAGGCCTGTAAGCAATTCACGTGATTCTTCATCCGTGTTAGCAGTTGTCACAATAACAATGTCAAGACCACGAGTCTTGTCAACATCATCAAAGTTGATTTCTGGGAAAATCAATTGTTCTTTCACACCAAGTGTGTAGTTTCCGCGTCCATCAAATGATTTTGTTGGAACACCGTGGAAGTCACGAACACGTGGAAGTGATACAGTAACCAATTTATCCAAGAATTCATACATGCGTTCGCCGCGAAGAGTTACCTTAGCACCAATCGCTACACCTTCACGAAGACGGAAGCCGGCGATAGATTTTTTAGCTTTAGTGATAAGTGGTTTTTGACCTGAGATAAGAGCAAGCTCTTCAGCAGCTTTTTCAAGATTTTTAGCATTTGATACAGCATCTCCAACACCCATGTTCAAAACGATTTTATCCACTTTTGGCACAGCCATAACAGATGAGTAGTTAAACTTTTCAGTCAAAGCAGGAACTACTTCATTAAGATATTTTTCTTTTAAACGATTAGCCATTATACTTCTCCTTTCCTTCGTGATTAGTCAAGCACTTCGCCTGATTTTTTATTGTAACGAACTTTTTTGCCGTCTACAAACTTGTAGCCAACACGTCCTGCAACACCATTTTTGTCCAACACTTGAACATTAGACACATGGATTGGTGCTTCTTTTTCCACGATAGCACCTTGAGGATTTTCGTTATTCGGTTTTTGGTGTTTCTTGATGATGTTCACACCTTCAACAACAACTTTATTTACTTTTGGAAGTGCGGCAACGACTTTGGCTTCAACACCTTTGTCTTTACCAGCAATCACGCGAACTTTGTCGCCAGTTTTTACAAACATTGGTTTCTCCTTTGATTTCTTACGCCCTGACGGGCACCCTATCTATCAAAGATAGGGGACTTAGTTTGTTTTTGATTAAAGTACTTCTGGAGCAAGTGAGACGATCTTCATGAATCCACCTTCACGCAATTCGCGTGCAACTGGACCAAAGATACGTGTCCCGCGAGGTGTTTTATCATCACGGATAATCACTGCAGCATTTTCGTCAAATTTGATGTATGAACCATCTTTGCGACGAGCACCTGATTTAGTACGAACGATAACCGCTTTTACAACGTCACCTTTTTTAACCGCACCACCAGGAGTAGCTTGTTTTACAGATGCAACGATGACATCGCCAATGCTAGCGAATTTACGCTTTGAACCACCAAGAACTTTGATTGTCAAGATTTCGCGGGCACCGCTGTTGTCAGCAACTTTCAAACGAGTTTCTGTTTGAATCATTTAAGTTTTCTCCTTTCTGGTTTGATTAGATGATAACTGCTTCTTCTACAACTTCTACAAGACGGAAGCGTTTTGTAGCTGAAAGCGGACGAGTTTCCATGATACGAACAATATCGCCTTCCTTAGCGATGTTATTTTCATCATGCGCTTTGTATTTTTTAGAGTAGTTAATACGCTTACCATAGACTGGGTGGTTACGTTTTGTTTCAACTACAACTGTGATTGTTTTATCCATCTTGTCAGAAACAACGCGTCCAACAAGCGTTTTACGTTGATTACGTTCCATTTTAGAATTTCTCCTTTCCCAAGTCTATTATTTCATTTCTGATTGAACTGTTTTGATACGAGCGATTTGCTTTTTCACTTCTTTCAAGCGTGCAGTTTGTTCTAATTGACCTGTTGCTGCTTGGAAACGAAGATCAAACAATTCTTTCTTCAATTCTCTTTCACGCTTCGCGAGTTCTTCTTGAGAAAGACCACGAAGTTCTTTAACAAATTCTTTTACTTCATTAAGTTTCATGCCTTCTCCTTATTCAGCTTCACGTTTCACGAATTTTGTTTTAACTGGTAATTTGTGGCTTGCAAGACGAAGCGCTTCACGAGCAACTTCCTCAGGCACACCAGCGATTTCAAACATCACTTTACCACGTTTAACTGGCGCAACCCAACCTTCTGGAGCACCTTTCCCAGATCCCATACGAACCCCGATAGCTTTGGCAGTATATGATTTGTGTGGGAAAATTTTAATCCAAACTTTACCACCACGTTTCATGTAACGTGTCATAGCGATACGAGCAGCTTCGATTTGGCGGTTTGTGATCCAATGGCTAGTAGTCGCTTGAAGACCATATTCTCCAAATGCTACTTCTTTACCACCTTTAGCTTCACCGCGCATTTTACCACGAAATTCGCGACGGTGTTTAACACGTTTAGGTACTAACATTGGTTATTTACCTCCTTTAGTGTTTTTACGAGCTGGAAGAACTTCTCCGCGGTAAATCCATACTTTAACACCAAGTTTACCGTAAGTAGTATCTGCTTCTTCCCAAGCGTAATCAATATCTGCGCGAAGCGTATGAAGCGGAACAGTTCCTTCAGAATACCCTTCACTACGAGCGATATCAGCACCGTTCAAGCGACCAGATACCTGAGTTTTAATTCCTTTAGCTCCTGCACGCATTGTACGTTGGATTGCTTGCTTTTGAGCACGACGGAAAGCAACACGTTGTTCTAATTGGCGAGCAATTCCTTCACCAACAAGATGAGCATCCAAATCTGGTGATTTGATTTCAATGATGTTGATGTGGACTTGTTTACTAGTCAATTTGTTAAGCTTTGCACGAAGTGCATCAACGTTTGCTCCACCTTTACCGATAACCATACCTGGTTTAGCAGTGTGAAGAGAAACGTTTACTTTATTTACTGCGCGTTCGATTTCAATAGTTGAAACAGCTGCATCAGCTAATTCTTTTTGAACGAATTTACGGATTGCAAGATCTTCATGAAGGTAATCCGCGTATTCTTTTTCAGCATACCATTTGGCATCCCAGTCACGGATGATACCGACACGCATACCTATTGGATGTACTTTTTGACCCACGATTTTACCTCCTTATTTTTCTGCAACGACCACTGTGATGTGGCTAGTGCGTTTGTTGATTGGTGAAGCTGAACCTTTTGCACGTGGACGGAAACGTTTCATTGTTGGTCCTTCGTTTGCGTAAGCTTCAGATACTACCAAGTTTGCTTTTTCCAAACCAAAGTTGTTTTCTGCATTAGCGATTGCTGATTTCAACACTTTTTCGATAATGCCAGCAGCTTTGTTTGGTGTGAATTTCAAGATTGCGATTGCGTCAGCGACGTCTTTCCCGCGGATATTGTCAAGAACTAGACGAGATTTACGAGGTGAAACGCGCACTGTACGAGCCATTGCTTTAGCTGAAGTAATTTCTGCCATGTTTTTCTCCTCTCTTATCTACGTGTTTTCTTGTCGTCAGCAGCGTGACCTTTGTAAGTACGAGTTGGTGCAAATTCACCAAGCTTGTGCCCTACCATGTCTTCTTGGATGTAAACAGGAACATGTTTACGCCCATCATAAACTGCAATTGTATATCCGATGAAACTTGGGAAAATCGTTGAACGACGTGACCAAGTTTTGATGACTTTTTTCTTTTCGTCGTTGGCTTGAGCTTCAACTTTTTTCATCAAATGCTCATCGACGAAAGGTCCTTTTTTAAGACTGCGTCCCATTTTTATGTTTTCTCCTTTAAAATATGTACCACAACGGCTTGCACTGACAATCAGCGCTACCGAGCTGGCGGATAGATTGTTTTAGATTATTTCTCGTTGCGACGACGAACGATAAGTTTGTCGGATTTCGCTTTCTTGTTACGAGTTTTAAGTCCAAGAGCAGGTTTGCCCCATGGAGTAGATGGTGCTTTACGACCAACTGGTGCTTTACCTTCACCACCACCGTGTGGGTGATCGTTCGGGTTCATTACAGAACCGCGGACTGTTGGGCGGATGCCTTTCCAACGGCTACGTCCAGCCTTACCAAGGTTAACCAATCCATGTTGTTCATTTCCAACAACACCGACAGTTGCACGGCAAGTTCCAAGAATCATGCGAACTTCGCCTGATTGCAAACGAACAAGAACATATTTGCCTTCTTGACCGAGCACTTGAGCAGAAGCTCCAGCAGCACGTACTAATTCACCACCATGTCCTGGTTTCAATTCAATATTATGAATCAATGTACCAACCGGGATATTAGCAAGTGGAAGAGCATTTCCGACTTTAATATCCGCTTCTGGTCCAGAAACGAGGCGTTGACCGACTTCAAGACCTTTAGGAGCGATGATATAAGCTTTCACACCGTCAGTGTAATGTACAAGAGCGATGTTTGCTGAACGATTTGGATCGTATTCAATTGTTTTAACAACTGCTTCAACACCGTCTTTGTTACGTTTGAAGTCAATCAAACGGTAATGGCGTTTGTGTCCACCACCTTGGTGACGAACAGTGATACGACCGTTGTTGTTACGACCAGCTTTGTTGTTCAAAGAAACAAGCAAAGTTTTTTCTGGAGTGCTCGTTGTGATTTCAGCGAAATCCAAAGAAGTCATATTACGGCGACCATTTGTAGTTGGTTTATAAACTCTGATTCCCACGATATTTCCTCCTTAGATTATTCTGCTTCAGCACCGAACAACTCGATTGCTTTAGAATCAGCTGTAAGAGTGATGATAGCTTTTTTAGTTTTGTTTGTAAAACCAGTATAACGCCCTACACGTTTTGCTTTTGGTTTTACATTGATTGTGTTCACATTTGCAACCTTCACTCCGTCAAAAGCAGCTTCAACCGCTTGTTTGATCAAAAGTTTATGAGCGCGAGTGTCCACTTCAAATACGTATTTGCCTTCTTCAAGAAGAGCCATTGTGCTTTCTGTGATGATAGGCTTTTTGATTACGTCATACAAATTCATTATGCAAGAACCTCCTCGATTGTAGAGATAGCTTCTTTAGTAACAAGAAGTTTGTCGCTATTTACGATATCAAGAACACTTGCAGTTGTTGCTGTTGCAACTTTCACATTTGGAAGGTTACGTGCTGAAAGTGCAGCAAATTCGTTTCCTTCTTCAAGAATTACAAGTACTTTTGAATCAATGCTAAGTGCAGCAAGTACTTTCGCAAACTCAGCAGTCTTTGGAGCTGTAAATGAAAGGCTGTCTACAGCTACGAATTTGTCCTCAGCAACTTTTTCAGAATAAACTGATTTAAGTGCCAATCTACGAACTTTTTGTGGAAGTTTGTAGGCGTATGAACGAGGAGTTGGACCAAATACGGTACCACCACCACGCCATTGTGGAGAGCGGATAGAACCTTGACGCGCACGTCCAGTTCCTTTTTGACGCCATGGTTTGCGTCCGCCACCTGATACTGCAGAGCGATTTTTAACAGCGTGAGTTCCTTGACGAAGGCTTGCACGTTGACTGATAACAACGTCAAAGACAACTGATTCATTTGGCTCAATACCAAATACTGCATCGTTAAGAACTACTTCACCAGCTTCTTTACCAGTTTGGTCAAATAATTTTATGTTTGCCATTGTGACTGATTTCCCCTTTCTTTATTATTTACCAGCTTTAACTGCTGACTTGATAGTGATAAGAGATTTCTTAGCACCAGGCACGTTACCTTTGATGAGGATAACGTTTTTCTCTGGAACAACTTGTGCGATTTCAAGGTTTTGAATTGTTACACGGTTGCCACCCATGCGTCCTGCCAAGTGTTTGTTTTTGAAAACACGGTTAGGCGCAACTGGTCCCATAGAACCAGGACGACGGTGATAACGAGAACCGTGAGCCATTGGACCACGTGATTGACCGTGGCGTTTGATAACACCTTGGAAACCTTTACCTTTTGAAGTTCCTGTTACATCAACAACATCGCCAGCTTCGAATGTATCCACTGTGATTTCTGCACCGACCTCTAAGCCTTCAATGTTTTTGAATTCACGAATGAAGCGCTTAGGAGCCGTGTTAGCTTTCGCTACATGTCCTTTAGCAGGTTTGTTACTCAATACATCACGAAGGTCGTCAAAACCAACTTGAACAGCGTTGTAACCATCTGTTTCAACTGTTTTTACTTGAAGAACCACGTTTGGTGTTGCTTCAACAACAGTTACAGGGATCAATTCGCCAGCTTCAGTGAAGATTTGAGTCATTCCCACTTTTTTCCCTAAGATTCCTTTTGTCATGAGAAAATGTTTCCTTTTCTATAAATTATTCAAAAAGTTTTTAACGAGCGTTTTTTATGCTCAAGATTAAGATATTAAGGGCGTTAAGAGAGCCTGGCAAAAATAGGAAACTGACGCAGTGTTCGACGAACACTAGGAAGTTCATCTTTTTTGCAGAGCTCTTAGCCCGTATCCAGTTAAGCCCGAATACTTTTACCTTGCATCTGATTATAGTTTGATTTCTACGTTCACACCACTTGGAAGATCCAACTTCATCAAAGCATCAACTGTTTTTTGAGTTGGGTTGATGATATCAATCAAACGTTTGTGTGTACGCATTTCAAATTGTTCGCGAGAATCTTTGTATTTGTGAGTCGCACGAATGATTGTGTAGAGGCTACGCTCAGTTGGAAGTGGGATTGGTCCTGCAACTTCTGCACCTGTACGAGTAGCAGTTTCTACGATTTTTGCAGCCGCTGTATCAAGTGTACGGTGTTCGTACGCTTTCAAACGGATACGGATTTTTTTGTTTGCCATCTTTTTCTCCTTTTCGTCTATTTAAGATAATAGGCTAGCTCCACAAGAAAACCGAGACGCCATTGCGTGGCAATGCAACCGAGCGTGTCGCAACCTCTTGCATCAAAGCTACAGACTGTTTTTTCACAGCACCATAATAGAATAACACAAAGATTCACTGATTGCAAGGGATTTGAGCAAGTTTTTTAGTTTTTTATTTGAAAGCGTTCCCCTTTCTTATTGAGCTTTTACTATCTTCTGAAAAAGCAAGAGATTAAATATAGAAATCTTTATTAGTCGTGAGTACCAACACAAAAAAATCAAGTCTCATTTAAAATGAGGCTTGACATTTACAAATCATTTTTTTTAATATGAATAAGTAGAATTGCCTGGTAAGAAGACAAACTACCCCTTCCACGCTTAAAGTCAGTTTGTTTCCTACATGCTTAGTTGAAGGGCTTGCACAGATTTTTAACTACTAGGATAAATCGAATGATCAATACAAACTTGCACTTCCCCATGCACTAAGAATTTACTTGTGCTTTACAGGCCCATCTGCTGCTTTTGTGACAGCCTTTTGAATTTCCTGCGCATAGAGTCGACCACCTGCAGCAATTGTGTCGGCATCTTCTCCAAAGTGGATATGATCACTACCTACCCAGATTTCTGGGTGCTGCTTGGCAGCAGCGTTCCAGTCGGCAATGGTGACATAGGCATATTTCTTGGCCAACTCTCTGGCATATTGCGCATGCTTTTCGGCGACAGGATTGTCATATTTGTCTGAGTTACCATCGTAAGGAGTTACCAGAATAAGCCGGTGTCCCTTCGGTAGGGCCTTGACCAACTCATTCAGTTCTTCTTCGTAGTTAAAGACAATATTAACACCGGTTGCTACCACGACGGTCTTGAGCAAGCCGCCAGCTGCGGCATTATTGCTCATAATTTCGCGAACCTGAGCTGTATTGCGACTGCCTTGAGCATCGACTTGTGCATCCGGCAGGACTTCCTTCAGCGGAGTACTAGCCCGTAAGGTAACGGAGTCACCAATAATCGTCACACCATCTGCAATATTGTAACTACTAGCTTCTCCTTTTTCTGCAAGACTTTTAGTCCGATTTAGCTTGGTGTCAGCCTGATGAAGACCATTGACTAGCATATCTGTCTCAAACGCCCCAATCTTCGGAGCAAGTCCGATAGCCAGCAGGCTGATAAGAAGCAAACCTACGAAACTCATTGCCAAGACCTTTTTCAACTGCGTAAAATGCAAGTCCCAACCGAGAAAAGCAGGAGATTTCCCAGCAATGATTGGCTCAATAACATAAAAGGACAGTCCAGCAAAAGCAAGAGAAAGAAGACTTGTTAAAATCACCGCAGGCAGATTGCCCATCAGCTGTGAAAAAATCGTGTAGAAAGGCCAATGGAAAAGATAGACTCCATAACTCGTATCAGCAATCACTGTCAAAACTAGCGGTTCTTTTAGGTCGAGAGTCTTCTCATGCAAGACCCGTGTAGCCAATATCATAGCCGCCGCTGACAAACTAGCCAAAAGAAAACCAAGCAAATAGGTAAAAAGCGAATCAAACTTGATCCAAAGCATCATCACGCCTAAGAGACCCGCTCCCGCCGCAAAGACCAGACAAGCCTCTCGCAAAGACCATGAGCGAATTATTTTCTTTAACAGGCCTGTCATCTGTTTGATACCGGTCAAGGTCGCTAGGATACTGCCGACAAAGAAAGGATAAATGTGAGTCCAGGTCGAGAAATAAAGCCCCGAAAAACTGAGTCCTAAAAGGCTGCCAATAAACATACTGAGAAAGCTGATAAGCAAACCAAACGAAGACAGCAAAAAGATACTGCCCCTCAGCTGACCGGCTGTTTTGCAATATTTGGCTAGGAACCAGACAGCCAGTCCCCAAAGTAGATAATAATGAACCTCTACAGCCAGACTCCAGTTATGGACAAATAAATGTGGAATAAACTGAGCCTCGTAGCTTCCACCCGTCATCATTTCGTAAAAGTTAGTCACAAAGCCCATGACTGCTGCAATCTGCGTTCCAATACCGGCTACAAAATCCCGCCGAATCAAAAAGGTAAAGGGCATGACCACCAATACCATGACGATGACAGGGGGAACAATCCGATAAAAACGCCGTCGAAAGAAGGCTAGAAGCTCTATTTTTTTACTCTGAGAAAACTCATCAATCAAGAGCGCTGTAATCAGAAAACCTGAAAAGGTGAAAAAGACATCAACACCGAGAAATCCCCCAGGAAATAATTTTTGAAAAAAGTGATACAAGAGAACCAGCAATAAGCCTGTCACTCGAACCATTGAAAACCATTTGATACGCATAGTTCTCCTAAATCCTTTTCACTACTGATACAGACCGACCAACTCCCGCAAGCCTACATCACTGCTGAGTCAAGCAAGCCAAAAATTCTGTTAATTGCTGCATTTAGCAACGTTGCTATAAAATCTATTTTACCAAAAAATAAGCCAAAAAAACAAAAGACTTGGAATTTTATTTTCCAAGTCCATTGCTTATTTTATCTATTCCAAAGCCCTCTTCAGTCTGGCTGATGAGAAAATCAGCCTCTTCCTGATACATTTTATAGTAGTGTTCATATTGCTGGCGGCGGCTGGTGTGCGCTTGCCGAATCCAGTGCACATCGCGACCTCGAACGGCTGTATCTCGAGCCAAGCGGCGCTCTAATTCCGTCGCTGTATCGGTGTAAAAACAAATGGACAAATCAAACAATTCTTTCGGCAGAAAAGCAACTGACATGCCTTCCACAATTAGAATTGGTTTTTCCGCTGAAAGTCGCTGACTTGGTGCCCAAGGCTAGTCAATCGTCACTATATCGCAGCCAGATTGCAAAGCTCTTATATCACGTTCCAAGCTCTTCAATTCATGAGCCACTGGAAGACAGGCTGTCACTTTTTGCTCAGGAAATTCTTTAACCGCCAGCAAGTCACGATATTCCCCGTCTATTATATAAGGATCAGCCACAAGCAGATTAACTCGCTCTCGCCCCAGACTTTCTACTAAACGTTTGGCAAAAGTAGATTTTCCAGAAGCACCGTGTCCGTAAATCGCAAGCGTATGTTTTTTCCCATCCAGCAAATAATTCTTGACTACTTCTACTAACGACTTCTCACCGTGATTCATCTAGAAATTCCTCTTTGAATGATTGTAGCCATAGCGCTCGATGAAATCTTCACGAAATTCAAGCAAATTGTCATCTAGAATGGCTTGGCGGACATTTTTCATCAGATTGATGAGGAAATAGAGATTATGATAGCTGGTTAGACGGAGTCCAAAGGTTTCATCGGCCTTAAGTAAATGACGAAGATAAGCACGCGTATAGTTTTTGCAGGTGTAGCAATCACAGTTATGATCCAGCGGTGTGAAATCCTCTGCAAATTGAGCATTTTTTACGACCAAACGCCCCTCACTGGTCATGCAGGTACCATTTCTGGCAATCCGAGTTGGCAGGACGCAATCAAACATATCAACGCCCCGAATCACACCGTCTATCAAGCTGTCTGGCGCTCCCACTCCCATGAGGTAGCGGGGCTTGTTTTCAGGTAACATCTGTGTTGTAAAGTCCAATACTGCATTCATCTCTTCATGAGATTCACCCACAGCTAGTCCACCAATGGAATATCCTGGAAAATCCATACTAACCAAATCATGGGCTGACTGGCGGCGCAAATCTTCAAAACCAGCACCCTGCACAATCCCAAAGAGACCCTGGTCATGCGGACGGCGATGCGCTTTGAGTCCACGCTCTGCCCAGCGGCTGGTCCGCTCAATGGATTTCTTGACATAATCGTACGGTTGATAGAACTGCGGGCATTCATCAAAGGACATCATGATGTCACTGCCTAGATTGTTTTGAATAGAAATGGCCTTTTCTGGGGAGAGAAACATTTTTGCGCCGTTCAGGTGATTCTTGAAGGTCACCCCTTCTTCGGTGATGTTACGGCTGTCTGCCAAGGAATAAACTTGAAAACCACCGCTGTCTGTCAGAATAGCCTGATCCCAGTTCATAAATTTATGAAGTCCACCAGCACGCGCAATCAGCTCATCACCCGGCCGCAACCAGAGATGGTAGGTATTGGATAAAATAATCCCTGAACCCATTTCTTTGAGTTCTTCTGGCGACTGGGTCTTGACGGTCGCCTGGGTTCCAACCGGCATAAACATGGGAGTTGGAAAAGTGCCATGCGGCGTGATAATTTTTCCCAAACGAGCACCTGTATGCTTCTCTTTTTTAATCAAACGATATTGAATCGGTGAATCTGACATTTTTACCTCCGATACTGGGAAAAACAGTCCCAGACCTTCATTTTACAGTGTGTGAATTCATTTGACTCACAACATCCTGTATGATTTTATCAAAAAAAGGAAGAAAGATAAAGTAGATAAAAACTTTTCTTTCTCTTAGAAGAATATGGTATAATATTTTTCAATATAGGAGGCAAATATGAACTTAAGTGAATTGCGAGCAGAAGCTCGTCGTATCCAACGCCAAACCAAGGGAATCTACGCACTCTTTTTAGTGCCAATTGTGACTGCGATTGTTTCCGCTGTTTACAATTATTCTTCAGACACCTTGTCCAATAATATCTTACAATATGGCATCCAAAATACGGTTGTCCACGGGATCAATCGCTCATTGTTCCCAGTAGCGATTAGTTTTATCGTATCTTTCTTTTTAACTGCTGCCTTTTGGACCTTACTGGAAGTCATTCGTGGAAAACGACAAGAGGTGCATTTTTCAGATTCCATTCGGACTTTTGACAGTAAAATAATCGGTCCTGTTTTCATGACGCTTTTGCTCAAACGCGTATTGCTATTTCTGTGGAATATTTTCGTCTGGATTGGGAGCGGCATGATGATTCTTGCTAGTTTTAGTATCATTAAACTCCTCCCCAATTCTCAAGATATCTCACAAAATACTGCACTTCAAACAACTGTTGGGACATTGTTACTTTATATTCTCATCGGTTTTATTTTGATGGTAATCGGTATTATTATTGCACTTCCTCAATATTACGCTTATTCGCAAGTAGAATTTATTCTTTGTGACACATTAGAAAACCAGAGCTATGAGAGCGCCTTTAAAATTATTCGTACAAGCCGCCAGATGATGAAAGGATATAAAGGCAAGCGATTTGTACTTGATTTAAGTTTTATTGGCTGGTACTTGCTAACTGCTATTACTTTGGGGATCGCATCTATTTATGTCTATCCCTACGTTTATACAGCTCAAACTCTTTTCTATGAAGCTGTGCTAAAGGAACAAGATCAGACTCCAATTTTTTATTAATTTCTTGCATGAAACAATTGGCAATCCAACAAAAGACTTGAACGAACTGTTCAGGTCTTTTGAGTTGTATCCATTTTTCGTAAAGTGATTCAGCTAAAGTGTCATATTGCAAACTTTATATGAAAAAAGCCACCAATGGGTGACTTTTATTAGGGAGATTATTATGAAAAAGTTTAGGATTTCTATCAAATAAAGTTAGGAGGTCTTCATTTGATAAACATAGTATAACCAAGTTAGCTTAAATCAACCTTAATTTTTTATAACAAATTGATATTTTTTGAAATTTTTTGAAAAGCATCTTCCAGCGAAACCTGATCTGTAAATATCGCTTCCTCCCAACCCAAAAAATCACATTCTTTCCACCAACGTTTCATATCAGCTGGACTAAAGTCTGCTTTCTTGTTCCTCGTTTGGTGACGGCGAACTGTCTCTTCAAACGTTAAATCATAATAGTAAGACAGAACTTTTGGATAAAAGAGAGTATGCAATTTTTCTAGCATTTGCCCATAAATATCTGTTTCATAAAAACCTTCAACGATAACCAACAAATCTCGCTCATAGCCATAGCGGGCGATCGTTTCTGTCAAAGAGATTGATAGATTGCTCGGCTTGACCTTTTCTTTCAGCATATCACGACGCACGATATCTTGTGAGATGAGCAGCGTCTTTCGACCATAGTATTCTTGCAATTTCTTTGCCAGACTCGTTTTTCCTGAACCAGAATTACCTCTGATAATCACCAATGTTGCCATTTATTCTCCAAAAATTAGACGGGTGTGCTCCTGCTTGATACAGCGGTTCATGACAATATCATCGTGCCCAGCTGCACGAAGGATTTGCTCGGCTTCTTCATTTTCCAAGCCTAATTGTGCCCAGAAAATCTTAGCATTCACTTGCAGAAAATCACGCGCCACATCTGGCAAAAACTCACTGCGACGGTAGACATCAACAATATCCACCGAAAAAGGAATGCCCTTGAGACTGGCATAGACGGTTTCTCCTAAAATCTGACCGCCGGCTGCTCGCGGATTGACCGGAATAATCCGATAGCCCCGTTCTTGCATCTCCTTGGATACACGGTGGCTGGTTGCCTCTTCGCGATCTGACAAACCAACAACTGCAATCGTCTTACTATTTTCTAAATAATGCTTGACAATCCCGTCGCTGGGATTTTTGAAATGATAGGTCATAAAATTTTCTCCGTAATTTTTATGTATTGTGAGTCATGCTGATCCTTTTGAATCCGAAAAACAGCTATAAACACTAAGAAGCTAAACGACGCAAGAACTTCTCGCTGTCCTTATGAACTTAGCACCTTGCTTTTATTTGGCTTCATACCAGGTCTTGCCTGCGCTTTCGTCCGCTTTCAAGGGAACAGAAAGTTCAATGGCAGATTCCATGATGTCTTTGACCAACGTTTTGATAGCGGTCAGTTCGTTTTCGGGTACTTCCAACACAATTTCGTCATGAACTTGCAATAGCATTCTGGTTTTAAAATTCCCATCTGTCAGAGCTTGATCCAGTCGAATCATAGCAATTTTGAGAATATCAGCTGCACTGCCCTGAATAGGCGAATTGATTGCTGTTCGTTCTGCAAATCCTCGGACATTGAAGTTACGAGAATTGATATCTGGGATCTCCCGACGACGGTGAAAGAGAGTTTCTACATAGCCCTTGTCTCGTGCCTCTCGCACCACATTTTCCATATAGGCCTTGATACCCGGATAGCGCTCAAAATAAGTATCAATATAGGACTTCGCTTCCTTACGACTAATGCCCAGATTGTTGGCAAGTCCAAAGTCAGAAATTCCGTAAACAACACCAAAGTTAACAGCTTTGGCATTGCGGCGGTCATTTGGTGTCACATCTTCTGGCTTTTCAATACCAAAAACCCGCATAGCTGTCGAAGTGTGAATATCAGCTCCATGTCTGAATGCTTCAATTAAATGTTCATCACCCGAAATATGCGCCAAAACCCGCAGCTCAATTTGTGAGTAGTCGGAACTGAGCAAGACACTATCCTTCCACTCCGGCACAAAAGCTTTCCGAATTAAGCGTCCTTGCTCCAAACGAATTGGAATATTTTGCAGATTGGGATCCACACTAGATAGTCTTCCTGTCTGGGTCAAATCTTGAAGATAGCGAGTATGAATCTTTCCGTCTGCTAAAATCCAATCCTGTAGCCCCATAACATAGGTTGATTGAATTTTAGCAATTTGCCGATAGTCCAAAATCTTCTCCACAATCGGTGCAATCGGTGCCAAACGTTCCAATACATCTACTGCCGTAGAGTAGCCCGTTTTGGTTTTCTTAGTAAAAGACGTTGGCAAACCTAGTTTTTCAAAGAGAATGCCCCCCAACTGTTTAGGAGAATTAATGTTAAACTCCTCACCAGCAAGCTCATAGATTTCCTGAGTTAGCCGAGTCAGAATTCTCTCATTTTCAGCCTGCATGGTTTGCAATGTTTCGCGCTCTACTTTGATACCAGCAATCTCCATTTTAGCCAGCACAAAGGCTAAAGGTTGCTCCATTTCGTACAGCAGGTTAAGTTGGTCATGCTGGCGCAGCAAGTCTGTCATAGGCTTTTCCGTTTCAATGAGAACTGTGACTTTTCTGGCTAAATGGCTCAATAAAATAGCTTTTTCAGGCAGTGCCCGCTTAGCGCCTTTCCCATAAACCGCCTTATCTTCGGCGAGTTTGGTCTTGCCATAAAGACCAGCAATTGTTGCGATTTCATTGTTGTCAACAGTTGAAAGAAGATACTTAGCTAAACGACTGTCAAACGCTGGTTGCGAAAGCTCAATGCCTAAGCGACTGAGCAAGACTTTAGAGCGTTTAAAGTCATAAACCTTCAAGGCTGTATTTTCCAGAAATTCTTTGAAAACCGGCTGCTGCAAAAGACTGATGTCCTGACTGGCATAAATCTGCTGTGAATTTCCCCAAGCAAAGCCAACCATCTCGTCTATGTGGTAATTGTCCCCCAACATTTCAAAGTAGAAAAAATCATCTTTACTGAGCATTTCTGGACGGACTTTCGTCACTTCCTCAAAAGCAATGTCGGCCGCCTCTTCTGGCTCTACTTCCGCTTCCAGCGCTTGCTTAAATTGTTTAAAGCCCATTTCATCATAGAATCTGCTTAATTGTTTGATATTCGGACCTTGATAGAGGATATCTTCCAAACCGATTTCGATGGGAGCTTGGGTATCAATGGTAACAAGTGTTCTAGACAAGAAAGCAATGTCCTTGTCATTGATGAGATTTTCCTTCATCTTAGACTGCTTCATTTGGTCAATGTTGTCATAAATGCCTTCCAGAGAGCCGTATTCCAAGAGAAGCTTGAGTCCCGTTTTCTCACCGATTTTCGTCACACCAGGGATATTGTCCGAAGAATCACCCATAAGAGCTTTGAGATCAATGAACTGGGCTGGTGTAATTCCCATTTTTTCCATTAGATAGGCTGGTGTAAATTCCTCAAATTCTGCCACACCTTTTTTAGAAATTTCCACAATAGTATTATCATCGGTCAGCTGGATTAGATCCTTATCTCCGCTCACGATCGTCACATCGTAGGGTACAGGCGTGTTTTCAGCCATTTTATCCAGAGTTCCAATAATATCATCAGCTTCATACTGATCCAAGTCGTAATAGCGAATACCTAACTTATCCAGCATTTCTCGGATAAAAGGAAGCTGCTCACGAAATTCCTCCGGCGTTTTAGCCCGACCACCTTTGTAATCAGCATACATCTCTGTCCGAAAGGTGGTCTTCCCCGCATCAAATGCCACCAAGATATGAGTCGGCTGCACCCGCTCCATTAAATGATTGAGCATAAGGTGAAAGCCATAAATAGCATTGGTATGAAGTCCGGACGGACTCTTGAATCGATCAATTTGATTGTAAAGTGCGAAAAAAGCACGATAAGCTACAGAAGATCCATCAATTAACAGTAATTTATTCTTATTTTCCATATTATTTATTATACCATGAAACCAAAGAAATTTTCTGATTAAGAATAATAGCAATATCTAAAAAGCCTAAGAGAATTTTCTTAAGCCTTTATACTATTTTGATACAATAACTTCTCCAAATGCTTGATAGCATCTGCAAAGTGATCCACTACATACGTCGCCGCTTTTTGGATATTCTTCGGAGCATATGCCATGCAGTAGGAAATATCGGATTTTTCAAAGACTGCAAACTAACTAATAAAAATAAAGAATGAGATAACCCGAAATGTTCATTTTTCTAGTCTATCTCACTTTCATTTTATAAATCTAATACAAGCGAAAAACTGCTACCTTGTCCATACTCACTTTGCACGAAAATATCACCACCCAATTGGCGTGCCAATTCACGTGCAATATAGAGCCCTAGACCGTGCCCGCCAGTTTTCATATTGCGAGAAGATTCTACCCGATAAAGTCGTTTAAATATTTTCTCCAAATCCTCTGACTTAATGCCCTGACCTTCATCTGCCACCGTTAAAGTCAAGCGCTTATTGTCAACCGCCGCATCAATAGTAAGCTTAGTGCCTGCTTCTGAATACTTAAAAGCATTGCTGACAAGATTGAGAATAATCCGTGAGAGTTTATCATAGTTGCTGATAATTTTTGCTGATTCTGGCTGCACTGAAATCTGAATATCTCGGTCTTCTTTATCAATCACCAATTGGAACTCCGACATAATATCAATCAAGAGCTTATCAAGGAAAATCTCTTCTTTTTCAAGCGGTACATCTGGCTGATTCATCGTATTCAGAGTGATAAAACTTAGCTCCTCGACCAGCTTATTCAACCGATCGGTCTGCCGACTGATGGTTTTGAGATAATACTGCTGCTCATCTGCCGCAATCACACCGTCTAGCATTCCTTCAACAGTTGCTTGAATAGATGTCAAAGGCGTTTTAATATCATGTGAAAGCTGAGCAATCATCAAGCCTTTTTCTTTTTCACTTTCTTCTAAAGAGGCAAATGTGTTTTGCAAATCAGTAGACATTTCATTAAAAGCATCTGCTAATTCTTTAAATTCTGTTGGATTTTTAATTGTATTGACCGTTTCAAACTTCTTGTCAGAGATTCCTTTTATGAGTTGTTTTAATTTATCCAAAGAGAGAAAGACACGACTCAACAGCAAAAGGCTAACCAATGCCCCTGTAATACTAGCCAGAATGCTAATACCAATAATAAAATAAATATCACTTTTTGAAATCAGCATGGTGTTGACAGACCAGATGATTGCAACAACCGTGATAGTTGTGGAAATGAGGTATCCCACAATAATAAAGTGCTTTAATTTCATCTTACACCTCTATCTTATAGCCCAGTCCCCAAACAGTCTTAATCGTGGGTGTTTTTTCTGTACTGTATTTTGCTAAATCTTGCCGCAAGGCATGAATGTGAACATTCAACGTATTTGTATCATCTACAAAATCTTCTTGCCAGACTTTCTCATACAATTCTGTCTTAGAAAAGACCCGCTGAGGATTGCTGGCCAAAATCCATAGCAACTCAAAAGATTTAATGGTCATCATCAACGATTGTCCGTGCACTGTCACTTCGCGCGTTGCATGATTTATCTCTAAATCCCCTAGTTGGAGTTTTTCATCTGCTCCCACACTGCGGTGAATGCGCCGCAAGATATTATGCACCCGCAACACCAACTCCCGCGGACTGAAAGGTTTGGTAATAAAATCATCCGCTCCCATACTGAGGGAATAAATTTTATCCGGTTCAGATGTTTTAGCAGTAATAAAAAGGAAAGGTTGCTCCGGAGCAAGATACTGCACTTCGCCAATCAAATCATACCCGTCCATGTTGGGCATCATAATGTCGGTGATAATCAAATCAATCGGATATTTCTTAAAAAGCTCCAAAGCTTCCTGCCCATCATGCGCCACATTGACTTCATAACCTGCCTGTGTTAAATAACGCTTGTTAATCTCGGTAATCTCTACTTCATCATCTACTAACAAAATTCTCTTCGTCATTTTCTTACCTCTATTGTGAAAAATAGTGTTATACCACGAAAAAGTATAACACTATTTCTATACTTGATTCAAGCGTTATTGCTCACAAATGTGAGAATTACTTCTTTTCTCTGCGTTTCATGCCAACAAGTGCTAAAATAGCTGCTGCACTTAATCCAAGAAGTCCTAGGACTGTCAAGCCAAGAGAGGATTTTTGACCTGTATTAGGAAGCGATTTTTTGCTTGCTGTAGCTTGTCCACCTTTTGAAGTTGTTGCAGAAGGCGTGCCACCTTTATTTGAATGCTTGCTTCCGTCATGATCTGCTTTTTTACCTTGGTTTTGTACCTGATCATTTTGACCTTGTTGAGATTGTCCTTTAGAGTCCGCTTTCTTTTCACCTTTTAGGTTAATCGTCACAGATTTCGTCGCAATGACATTCTTCAAGTCCGCTTGGCCATCTTTGGTTGCTCCATACACTGTAACAGTCGCTTTATAAGAATGCGTACCATTAGCTTTTAGTTGGTCTAATAAAGCTTTATCCTGTTTACCTGCTGCATTACCATCTAGTGAGACTTGATAGAAATATTGCCCCTTTCCTAAACCTGCAAGTGGTAGGAGACCTGCATGGTTTGCTTTACCATTATCTGACCATGAGGCGCCGTCTGAGGATTTCAACAAGAGACGTGTTAACATACCGTCACCACCAAAGAGTTCATACGGAATCACTTGATTAACACCAGCCGTAAATGGTCCTGGATAAACTGCATTTGTTAAATAACTTGCAGGGACATCAATTTTATCTTTGATGTTGTCTACTACGGATTTTTTCACTTGGTCAACGGTCGTAGTGCCATTCAAATTCAGATTTACTTGACGTGTTGCGATAACATTGTTCAAGTCTGCCTTACCATCCTTAGTTGCACCGTAAACCTTAACAGTTGCAGTGTAAGTATGAGTACCGTTCGCTTTCAATTGATCCAAGAGGGCCTTGCCTTGTTTGCCGGCCGCATTACCATTGAGTGATACTTGGTAGAAATATTGACCTTTGCCTAAGCCCGCTAGTGGCAATAGACCTGGATGCTTAGCTGAGCCATTATCTGACCAGGGTGCTCCGTTTGATGATTTGAGCAGAAGACGAGTCAACATGCCATCACCACCAAAGAGTTCATACGGAATCACTTGATTGACACCGGCTGTAAATGGTCCAGGAAAGACTGCATTTTTCAAGTAGCTTGCTGGAACATCAATCTTATCTTTGATATTTTCGGAAACAGATTTCTTGATTTGTTCTGCTGTTGTTGTGCCATTTAAGTTCAATTTTACTTGACGAGTCGCAATCACATTGTTCAAGTCTGCCTTACCATCTTTTGTTGCACCGTAAACTGTGACTGTTGCAGTATAGCTGTGCGTACCGTTGGCTTTCAATTGATCCAAGAGCGCTTTACCTTGTTTGCCGGCCGCATTACCATTGAGTGATACTTGGTAGAAATATTTGCCTTTTGGAATGTTGGCAAAGGGTAGTAAGCCAGCGTGTTTTGCCGTGCCGTTATCTGACCATGGAGCGCCATCTGAGGATTTCAACAAGAGACGTGTCAGCATACCATCTCCACCGAAGAGTTCATACGGAATGACTTCATTCACCCCTGCTGTAAAAGGACCAGGGTGGTTCGCGTTTTGTAAGAAGGAAGCAGGAACATCTGTACTGCCCTTGATATTATCCGCTACAGATTGCTTAGCTTGAGCGAGAGATGGATCTTCTTGCGCTTTTTGACCATTCAAATTCAGATTTACTTGACGTGTTGCGATAACATTGTTCAAGTCTGCCTTACCATCTTTTGTTGCACCGTAAACTGTGACGGTTGCGGTATAGCTGTGTGTGCCATTCGCTTTCAATTGATCCAAGAGCGCTTTACCTTGTTTGCCGGCCGCATTACCATTGAGTGACACTTGATAGAAATATTTACCTTTTGGAATGTTGGCAAAGGGTAGTAAGCCAGCGTGTTTTGCCGTGCCGTTATCTGACCATGGGGCGCCATTTGAAGATTTCAACAAGAGACGTGTCAGCATACCATCTCCACCGAAGAGTTCATACGGAATGACTTCATTCACCCCTGCTGTAAAAGGACCGGGGTGGTTCGCGTTTTGTAAGAAGGAAGCAGGAACATCTGTACTGCCCTTGATATTGTCCGTTACAGATTGCTTAGCTTGAGCGAGAGATGGATCTTCTTGCGCTTTTGGAGTTGCTTCTTTTACAACTGTTTCTGACGCCTTTTGGATTTTTTTCGCAGCTTCTGCAATGGATTTTCCTGCTTTGTTTTCTTTTGTAACTTCTTGTTTTTCTTGCACCTTTTTATCTGGTGTTTGAGTTGTTCTGCCAGACAAATCTTGTGAGGGCTTAGTTGCATCTGGCATTTCTTTCTTGTCAGCTGTTGTTTTTTCAGATTGTCCTACTTTCGAATCAAGTATGGATTTCCCAGATTCTGTTGGACTATTTGACGGGGCTGTCGTGACCACCTTGTTTTGCGTACCAACTTGGGCATTTACCGGATTGCTAATAAGAATAAAGAATCCACTTGCCACAACTACGGACGCAACACCTACACTTAACCGACGGATTGACCATCTTGTATATCTTTGATTGTCTGGACGATGATTTTTGTCAACCATATTATTTACTCCTTTGATTATTTTTAATGGTTGATTAAAGTTTACCAAGCTCTTATTAACTATCCGTAAGACAAAGTTAAAGTTTTTCTTAAATAAGCATTATTTCTTGCTTATTTATAGAATTTTCACATGTTGTGATATACTAGATTACATGAACAACATTTATTATTTTGTCCGTCACGCGCACTCAACTTACACACCTGACGAATGGACACGCCCTTTGTCACAAAAGGGACTCACTTCCCTCTCACAATTAAAAATACTAGAGAATAAGCCAATCTCTGCTATTTATTCTAGTCCTTACCAACGAGCAATTGAAACGATTGAGCCTTTGGCACTAACCTTTGGGCTTCCGATTCAACTTGATAAGCGATTGATTGAACGAAAACTAAGCAGTCAGCAGGTTTCCGACCAAACATTTGAAACTACACTCAAGCAACTTTGGCAAAATCCTGACAGTTCTCTACCGGGTGGCGAATCGAACCTCATGGCTCAAAAACTAGCTCTAGCATTTCTGCAAAAATTAGAAGAAAATCACCAAGATGAACACATCATCATCAGTTCTCACGGCAATCTGATTTGTATCCTGCTCAGCTATTTTGATGGACAAATCCATTATGATTTTTGGAAACAACTGCCCATGCCCGCTATTTTAATATTAAAAGATGAAAAAGTATACTTGCAGTAAGATCCGAATCAACTTTATCTATCAGTCACAAATTATTTTTTCACTAGTGAAACTCCTAAACCATTCCTATTTAGTTTAGGAATTTTTATTTGACAAATGATTTTCCAATCACCTCAAACTCTTATACAGTTTCTTTCGCGTTCGTTTCTTCCATGAAAATGCATTACTCCCCGTCCAAAAGTGTTTGTTTCTGACATCGAAACATGCTCATCAATCGGTCGAAAATTTGTCTCTCGAATCTCACGAAACAATCTCTTGTCTACGACCAGACAATAAACTAAATAGAAATAATAATATGAACTAATCGTTATCCACAAAAGATGTTCTTAGTCCATACAATCCCTCCCACATACTCTCATTTTAAGATAAAGATAGTTATACCTGTTTTCAAACCATTTGTCTATATATTTTTGTCTCTTTTTGAGCATCAAAAAAAGCACGCAAATGAGACACTTTCCTAAAATGCGAAAGCTTCATTCGTGTGCTAGGGTTAGGTGGAAAAATAGAATAAAGTTAAACCAAGAAAATAATGAAAATTAGTTGACTCTATCTTAGAATTCTTTCTCCACTACTTCCAAAGCTCGTTCAATAACCACATGCATATCATAATATTTGTAATCGGCTAAACGCCCACAAAAGATAACATTATCGTTCTTTTTTGCTTCTTCTAAATACTTATTATAGATAGCATTGTTTTTCTCATCATTGATTGGGTAATATGGCTCATCTCCACGCTTCCAATTAGCTGGATATTCTCGCGTGATAACTGTTTTTTCTTGTGTTCCATATTCAAAATGTTTGTGTTCAATGATACGAGTATAAGGAATTTCACGCTCTGTATAATTGATGACTGCATTCCCTTGATGATTTTCTTCATCTAAAACTTCATGCTCAAAACGAAGACTACGATATTCCAATTCACCATGCTTATAATCAAAATATTGGTCGATCATACCTGTAAAGACAATCTTATCAGCAGATGCTTCCAACTCTTTGCGATTGACAAAAAAATCTACTCCAAGCTCAACTTCAACACCTTCAAGCATATTTTCAATGATAACATTATAACCACCGATTGGAATTCCTTGATAACGGTCGTTGAAGTAATTATTATCAAAAGTTAAACGTACTGGTAAACGTTTAATGATAAATGGTGGTAATTCTGTCGCAGAACGTCCCCATTGCTTTTCAGTATAGCCTTTAATCAACTTTTCGTAAATATCAGGACCAATCAATTTAATCGCTTGCTCTTCCAAATTTTGCGGTTCAACATTTTGTAAATCTTTAGTCTGATCTGCAATTTTATCTTTAACTTCTTGAGGTGTCTTCGTTCCCCAAAGAGCATAAAAGGTATTCATATTGAAAGGTAAATTGTACAATTTACCTTTATAGTTAGCAACAGGAGAATTAATATAATTATTAAATTCTGCAAATTGATTTATATAATCCCAAACTCGTTTATTTGAAGTATGAAAAATATGCGCACCATACTTATGAACATTGATGCCTTCGATATTTTCACAATAGATATTCCCACCGATGTGATCTCGCTTATCAATCACCTTTACTTTTTTACCACGCTTGGCTGCCTCATAAGCAAAAATTGCTCCAGATAAACCAGCGCCAACAATTAGATAATCGTACATAATAACTCCTATTTTTTCAAAAATTGTTCTTTTAATTCTTTTACATTAACAACTCGGAACACTAATATAAAACTTATATAAAAGACAGCCCCTAATATACCATAAATTCCAACATTCACAACAGACGAAAATTTTAGTAATGGTTGCAATAATAATAAAATTATATACATCAAGCTTGAGGACAAAATGATTTTTAGCATTGATGATAAAATCGGTACTTCTTTGAGGTATGAACGAGTATAGTAATATTGAATAACCCAAACGAGTGCCTCTGTCAGAACCGATGTAATTGACGCTCCAATAAATCCCAAAGAAGGAATTAAAAGTAAGTTTAATCCAACGCTTACAAAAGCAGGAATTGTAGTTGACAACATAAACTCTCGATTTTTATTATGAGGTATTAAAATCTGAATTCCCATAATATTTGTCCAACCAATAAAGAACATCCGTGCAATCATAATATCAATAGCCACTCGTGCTTCTTGAAAGTCCTTCCCTAAAAAGAAATTGACAAAATCTTTATTTACAATTAACATCCCTGCAATAATTGGGAAAATAATCAAATTATAAATCAAGAAAGACATTTCATGCATTTTATTAACTGCTTTATAATCACCTGAAGACAGCAAACTTGAAACACGAGGAAGCATCACACTGCCAAGAGAAGTTACAATTGTTAGTAATATATTTATGATTTTTAAGGCTTGATCATAAATTCCCACATCCTTAGTTGAAGATAAAGCGCCTAGCATAGTTCGATCTAGCGTCACATATAGCGAGATGGCAATTTGAGGTAAAAACAACAGAATAACTGGTTTTAAATGTTCTTTTGCATGTACAACATCGAAATGTGGTTTCCCAATAAATTCCTTCGCTGGCAACCACATACTGAGCTGACCAAGTAGTTCAAATCCTGTCAAAAGAAAAACATATAAATATAAATCATTTGGTGTTTTCACAAATAAAAAGATTGATAGGATCCCTAAAAGTTTAACTGTAATATTCCGAATGGTAATCTTACGAAAATCTTCCAAACCTTGAAAAAGCCAAGAAATATCAAGGCCTTTTGACAACAAGCTCAATCCTAAAATGTAAGCAACAGGATTCTGCATACTTGGAACACTCCAACAAAGAAGAAGATAAAGAACTATAGAAATAAATGCTGCAACTACTTGCAAACTATATATTCCCCAGAAAGTCGGCTGAATATTCTTTCGATTTGCAGAAACCTCTTTCGTACCATAATTCGCTACTCCTAAAGTTGCTAGTAAGATGAAGTAGGTCACAATTGAATTAAAATAACCATAAGTTCCTAAATCCTCAGACGAGAAAATCCGTGTTACATATGGAGTAGTCAGTATCGGAAGGATGATGACCAGTAACTGATAGGAGAAGTTATAAGCGTAATTTTTTAATATTTTCATGTATTAATCCTCAAGTTCACTTTCCTTTTTTGGAAAAGTAATTGAAGCAAACATTATATACATAAATATATCATAGGATGGTCGAATCCAAAATGCTTCAATCATACAGTTTACGGATACCAAAGATAAAATTGCTAACAACAAATAATTCCCTTGTTTATATGACTTCCAAGACTGTAGAACATATAAAATAATAAGTATAATTAATGGAAATATGCCATAGGTAAATAGCATTTGTATATAAGAAGAGTCCACATAATTATAACTGTAAACCGATTCTGTCGAACCTCCATATCCAATAAATTGAATCCCTTTTGTTCCAAATAAATGTAAATCATATTTTGATAGAGCTTCTTTACCTAAATGCAGTCTCATACTCATTAAATTATTCACCAATACATAAAATGGACTTGCCCAAGTAAACCGCGAACTTAAATAATACATTAATGAAGATAAAATTGGAACAGAAAAGGGTAAAATAGCATAAACTTTCAGCTTCGTATTCTTCATATAATAAAAAAATAAAAAGATTAATGTAGCAATAAAAATAGAGAGAGCATTTAAACGAGCATCACAATATTTAAGAACAAAATAAGAAAGAAGAAGACCTATAATACTACGTATCCATATTATTTTATCTTTTAACAAATAAGAAATAGCTAGAAAAAGATAAAAACAATGAGAAGCAAAGTCTGTTGGATAAATAAAACCAAATGAATTTCGTACAACAGTTCCTGATAAGCGCTCTTGGACAAATTGTAAATTGGGAATTATACCAAGAAAAGATAAAAATACAACCAGTAAAACAACACTTCCTACAAAAATAACATATATTTTTAAAATACTCTCAATCTTTGCATTCAAAAGTAAGACAATTAATAGCGAGTAAAGTAAAAAATCAGCTTTTCCTGTGGAACAATAGACCTCTATTCCAGAAAATAATAAAATCGGCGCAATAATGATATAATACAAAGGTATGTTCTTTATAAATCTAAAACGAATACATAAAATCAGAACAACAAGAAATAGTAGTCCAATTGGCAATTGTGGTAAAGTTCTATTTAATACTGTTGTATTGAGTGTGTCCCATACTATAACAATAGCTAATACAATCCCTATTAGTAAATTATCAAATTTCACTTTTAACATTTGACCTTTTCCGTCCTCTTAAAAAACTTAATTATTTTAAAAATCTATGTTTGTCATTCTGTTATAAAATCAATCTTATCTAAAGAATATTTTGAAAATTTTAAATAACATCATATCTAATTATTTAATCAAACATTTTAATGCTGTTTTTAAAAAATAACCATCTCTAATTTTTCTCCCAACCTCACTCACATTTTTTATCATAGTCTCGTATTCAGCTTCGGTTAATTCTGCAAGTACCTTATTTAGTTCTTGAAGTGACTCAACTGCAATCCCACAGTTGTTTTTTAGAATAAATTGAGATAAAGCAGATCTGTTCCAAACAATTACTGGAAAACCTGCTGCAAGGTATAGAGATGCCTTATGAGAATTGTTGTACTTTAAATAATTACCAAATACTCCACTACATGTTTCTGCGCTATCCCCATCCCATACGAGACCAAAACTTCCTCTGAGAACTGACGGAAGATCATCTGGTAAAAATGAGCCAAAATAAGTTTCATTTGGTAATTTCTGTGTTTCATCAAATCCAACACCATACAAATGATAAGCTGGGGAAGTGGGCAAGTTATAAATATATCCCGCTTTTTTGAAGGATAAATTACCTGCAATAATAATTGGGGAATCTTTTTTCAGACATTCCGGCTTTTTAAAATTTGGAATAAGATAGTCAAAAATTCTTAGACTAACGATTTTATTAGAAGAGATACCTTTATTTACAAGAACAGATTTCATCATATCATTATGAGCAATGATACCATCTACTAAATCTAAAGGTTTACTTTCCAATACCTTAATTCTTATTTTATGTCGAAGTGCTGTATTTCTATCTCTGAAAGTTCTTAATTGTTCCAAATCATGAATTAATAAAAATACTCTACCTCCTTTTTTCTGAACAAACTTTATTAATGAAGCAAAAAGAAGACTATGATGAATCATAGGAAATTGAATGACTAGACAGTCGCCTTCTGTTATCTGAGAAAAGGTTTGCTTAAGAAGCTTGTACTTATAAACCTGTGCTTGTAATAGACTCATTTGATGCCAGTTTTCAGATTGTAAATAAAGTGGTTGGTAGCCTTCTAATTGTAAAATCTTATTAACATCATTTCTTGCTTTATTACCTGCATTTTTTATATCGGCGTTCTGTATAAAATTTTCTTGTAAATAGTACTTCATTTTCTCTCCTTTATATCTCAAAATTAGACTCATCTGGAAACGAATTTCAAAATAGTTCACCAACAATTTTGAAATTTCTAACTTTTCGATCAATCTTCTAACCAATATTTATAAAAAAAGTAACCAGGAATTCTTTTTAATATGGCTCTTATGTTATGCATACAAGAATTCCCCACTTGCTTATATGGAGTAGATACTTCCACACTATCTATAGTGATATTACTTGCAACAAATTGCTCAAATGTATCAATTTGTTCAAACAATAATAAAAATTTTTTTCTAATCATATTATTATCTCTATCTATTCTTTATCAAAATTTTTATCTTAGCTGATAATTTCAAAATATGTAATCTATAAAATAAATATTTAATATAATTAGGATACTCTTTTAATTGAAACGGAGAAATCCTATACAATTTCAGCTCTCTTAAGATAGTTTTACAAACTTTACTATCTTCCTTGTTTTCTTCATATAGTTTCATAAGTAAATAGACAAGCCCATTATTATAATATGCTTTAGAGATACGATTGTCATCATCTAATACCTTTGTTGATACATGATAAATGTCCTGAAAAAATCGGAACATATCTTTAAACTTTTTATCTGACCAAGTTTTAGTAATTGCATTCTCATTTTTCATAAAATAACAATAATAAATTTGATTAGTATAATACACTTTTTGAGAAACTAAAAGCAACTTATAAATCGTACCTAAGTCTTCATAATATGCATTTTTAGGGAATTCAATATCATTAACCACAAATAATTCTTTCCGATACAATTTATCCGTAGAAAAACTAGTAATTTCTTGAGACCTTAACATACTTTCTAAAGATTCGTGTCCTATAAATAGATGTTCCTTGAATAAATATTCTCTTCTAATATCCGCTTCTGTATAAACTTTTTGAACTCCAAACTGAATAATATCATAGTTAGAAGATAAAATAATATCTTTCATATCATTAAACATGGTCTTAATAATCCAATCATCTGAATCTAAGAAAAAAATATATTTGCCTTTTGCATGTTGAATACCAACATTACGTGCATCAGAAAGTCCACCATTTTCTTTATGTATAACTGATATATGTTCAAATTGTTGAGCATAATCATCACAAATTATCGGTGAAGAATCAGTGCTGCCATCATCAACCAAAATAATCTCATAAGAATCATAATCTTGGACTAATACACTCTCAATACAACGACTTAAATAATTTTCAACTTGATATACTGGTATAATTACACTAAGCTGGATGTCCATATATTTTTTAACCTATAATTATTCCTAATTTAAAACATTCACATTAACAAAAGTAATTTTTTAGAATACAATCTATCTATTCATTTTCATATATTGAATTTATTATATATCCTTTTGTAGCATCAGATTTTGGTATTATCTTTCCAGGATTACCTAATACTATGGTATTATCTGGTACATCAAAATTAACAAATGCCCCGGGTGCTATTAATACATTATTTCCAATATTAATTTTACCAACAACAACAGCATTTGTCCCAATCCATACAGAATTTCCAATAGTTGGAGTCCCTTCCCTAGCTCCTCTACTTTGAGAGCCAATTAAAACACCATTTAACAGAGTTACATTTTCTCCAATAATTACATTAGGATTTATAACGATATTACCAATATGTTCAATTCTTAGGCCTTTCCCAATTCTTACTCTTGCTGGAATATCCATCATATATTTGATTTTATATCTTTCATATAGAAAGCGAAAAATATAAAATAAAAATCGGAAATTTAATCTATATGCCTCACATTTTCTTTTTAAAAACAGGAATCTGTACTGTGGTAAGTACCATAAAAATTTTCGGTTTCCCCATCTATATTTATCAGCCTTTAGTTTTTCATCTCTCATACAGTTTTCCCTTTCAATAACTCAATATATATATAAGAAAAATTTTTTACATAGCTCTCCAGAGAAAACATCTCTTTCTGACGTTTCATCGAAGCTTGTCCAAATTCGCTGATTTTTTCTGGATTATCTATTAAATTCTGAATAAGTCGAGATAAAGCTTCAGAATCATTTGGTTTCGCTAACAAACCATTGATATCTTCTTCTACCATTTCACAAACACCACCATGTCGATAGCCTACAATCGGCTTTCCACATGCCATTGCTTCTAGCACTACTGTTGGTAGCGGATCTGGATTGGTACTTGGAAGCACAAAAATGTCAAACATATTATATAGCTCATTCGTATTAGCGTAATAATCAATACGCTTAATCTGTTCAGCTACTGGTAAGGAAGCAATTCTTGCATCCAACTCTTGCACGCGCCATTCTTCACCCTCAAACGCACTCCCTGCTAGGAAAGCTACTATGTTAGAGTTACCTTTCAAAATCGGAATTACTGCATCTAAAAAATCATTCTGACCTTTCCATGCATTCACGCGTCCTATCATTCCAATAACCATGAAAGTCTGATCAATCTCAAATTGTTCCCGAATAGACTGATTATCTTTTGGATAATAAGTAGCATTATCCACTCCATTGTAAATGACAGAAATTTGCTCTTTATTCACAAAACGAGATGCCAATACATGATTTGCAACTGCTTCTGAAACTGTGATAATTCTATCAGCATATCGTCCCATTAGCATATTAATGAAATCAGAAACAAATTTAGGTCTAACAATGATTTCATGAACATGCCATAAAAGAGGCAACTTCAACTTCCGTTTGAGGTAAATTCCTTCCAAAACAGCCGTTGTATTATTATGAACAAGGTCAATCCGATGTTGTTTCGCATAAGTGGCAATCTTTTTAGCATAGCGATGATAGGAGCGGATATAGTCAATCATGCCTTTGGGATTAAAATATTTCCGGCGAAGAATAGGATATTCTATAACTTCAACTTTAGCACCTACTTGACGCAAAGCTTCAACTAAAACACCTTTGTTTGGTAAAATCACATGTGCTTCAAATTCTTGCTTATTCAGTCCTTTAATTAACTCTAATAAGACCTTATCTGCTCCATACATTTCTGCACCTGCATGTAAGTATAAAATCCTCTTCATTACCTATCCCTTAAACACCTTTTCATACTCACTAACAATCTTCTCCCAAGTAAAAGATTGATTGATTCCTTGGCTTGATTGGTGATCTAATTTTTCAATTGCTGTTTTATCCAACTGCTCTGCTTTATCAATAATCTGAGCTAGTTCATCCTTCTTCCAATACATTGCCCCATCTTCTCCGACCTCACGGTTAAATCCGACATCAAGTAGGAGGTTTAATTTTGTAGAAGCTAGTGCCTCTAAAAGAGACGGATTAGTTCCACCAACTTCATGACCATGGAGGTAAGCAAAAGCATGCTCACGGATATACTTGAGCAACTCTTGGTCATAAACCGTCCCAACAAACTTGACACGTGGATCTTTGTCAAAACCAGTCTCTTGACGCAGTTTCTCATAAAACTTATTTTGCTCAACATTGGTAATCAAGACAAAATCTTTCTTAGAGTTAGACTTCATAAAGCCACGAATCATGGATTCATAATTATTTTCTGGGACGAAACGTCCAACTACAAGATAATATTCATTCTCACGAACACCTTTTTCATCATACCAAGAACGCACTTTTTCATCTGAGGATGTCAGTTGTGATCTAGTTATGTCAGTCCCATAAGCAATATAAGTTGTATTTGGTTGATAATGAGTATAATCCGTTTGGATATACTTTTCGATATTCTTACTATCACAAATCAAAAGGTCTGCGTGCTTCACCATAAGTCGCTCAGAATATTTCCAATATTTACGAACAGGTAAACTCCATTTAGCTCGCAGCCACTCATGTCCATCTGGATTAACCATCAAAGTGCCCCCAAGAGCTTTGATTTTTCTTTTTATAGTTGAAATAAATGGACCAATTCGGCAAGCTAGAATATAAAATATAGGTGCTTCGTCCTTGTTTTTCTTTGCTATTTCAATTGCCTTGTTGAGAGCAGCAATATCATAAGCGATTGCACGAGCCGGTCCAATATTCGGAACATCAATGTTAAAGCATGTGGCACCATTATGTTCAAAAACATCCTCTGTGATTCCAGACTTAGCTGAGTTTTCACGCATACAAGCGACATAATATTGAATGTCTTTATCCTTTTGAAACTCTGTTAATTTCTCTACAAAAGTTTCAAATCCGCCATATTTAGCTGGTATTCCTTTAGAACCGATAATATAAACTGTTTTTCCCATTCTCTCTTCCATCATAAATAGAGAGGAGGAAGTAGAACTACTTCGCTCCGTCTTTCATTAGTACAACTTTAATTGTTTTGAGTAAGATTTTAATATCTGACCAAATGGTCCAACCGTCAATATAAGCGACATCCAGTTTGACGACTTCGTTAAAATCTGTAATGCTACTACGACCGCTGATTTGCCATAAGCCAGTGATTCCTGGTTTAAAGCTCAATCGCCGCTTTTGCTCTGGTGTGTATTGCTCATATTCGTCTTTGGTAGGTGGTCGTGTTCCGACAAGGCTCATATCGCCTTTGAGGACATTATAAAACTGCGGTAGTTCATCTAGACTGGTTTTCCGAATGAATTTTCCAATAGGCGTAATCCGTGGGTCATCATCCATTTTGAACATCCCACCACTCATAGTATTATGTGCCATCAGCTCTTTTTTGCGCTCCTCGGCATCTACGTACATAGAGCGAAATTTGTAAAATTTAAAAATCCGACCGTTTTTTCCAACACGTTCTTGAACAAAAATTGCTGGTCCGCCATCTTTACGAATCATTGGAACTAGGAAAAGCGCTGCAATTCCACATATAAGAAGTCCAAAGAGAGAACCAATGATATCCAAAACTCTTTTAGCAATGATGTGACTATAATTGTAGAAATTTGTTGAAAAAGTGACCACGCTAAAACCAGCAATTTCTTGAAGCTTCTTCTCACCAATTTGAAAATCCAAGGCGTTAATATTCACATTAACGGTGATTCCCATATTCTCAAACTGAACAACCAAATCTTCAATGGAATAGTAATCGCTCGGCAAGCTAATAAAAACTTCATCTACAACAGAGCGAGTTGCAAATTCGATGAGACGTTCTTTTGGTATTGTTTGAATTGTCGGATGTTGGTAACGCGAGTTATCAAATACTGAGATAGCTACTATACATTCATTAAATGTGCGTGTTTCGGTTAATTGCTTTAAAATTCTGTCTAGACGATTAGAAACCGTAATGATGAGTACTTTTTTACTGCTTTTTAATCTTGGATGTACTCGTGCATAATATTGCTTGATTAATAGATTAATGCAATAAACACCCAAAGCATTCAACAAGATAAAAAAGATGAGATTGCTACGGGATAATGAAAAGTTGCCTCCCAACATAAAAGAAGAAAATGTGATAATGACTGCATAAAAAGCACTGTATTTCAGTGTCTCGGTAAATTCAATTAAATAGCCACGTTGAAAAAAATGATAGTTATAATTGCTAATATAAAAAGCAACAATATGTAGCAACATTAACATCACAATATCTTTATTAGTTAGACTAAAGTTTGAAATTAAATTTATGATCATAATCACAACAAAAACTGTAATTAGTTGAATAAAAGCAATTCCTGTTTTTTGCAACTCATTTCTATTTTCAAACATCCCTACTCCTAAATGCTAATCTCTACTTTTTCTTTCCGTAATTTCCGTAATTGCCATAATTTCCATAGGAGCCATATTTTTCTAACTGTGTATCATATTTATTTAGAATAACTCCCAAAAATGGCGTCCCGGTTTGTTCTAATTGTTCTTTTGCCTTTTGCAATGTTTTCCGTTTTACATTTCCTGACTCGACGACTAAAACGCTAGCATCACATTTTTGAGCAATGATAGCCGCATCAATGACCAGTCCAATCGGTGGTGTATCAACAACGATATAATCATAATGGTTTCTGAGAATATCAATCATGATACCAAAGTTTTTACTTTGCAATAAAGCTGTTGGATTGGGTGAGACTTGTCCAGCTTCAATCACAAATAGATTGTCAATATTTGTTTCGCATAAACCGTTTGACAAATCTGTCGCACCAGCTAGATAATCTGTCAGACCTGTGATTTTATCACGCGTTTTAAAAATCCCTGACATGACAGAGTTACGAATATCTGCGTCAATTAGTAAAGTATTATATCCTGAACGTGCAAAAGCAATGGCTAGATTTGTAGAAGTCGTTGACTTCCCTTCTCCGGACTGCACAGAAGTGACAGCAATGACCTTAATATTATCCCCACTAAGCTGAATATTAGTTCTTAAGGCATTGTAGTATTCTTCTGTTTTCTTTATCGTTTTTTCTTTATTTTTAGCTAATTCTAAACTCGGCATTATTTTCCCCTCTTATAGTTTATTCATATTTGGCACAACTCCAAGAAGAGTAATTCCCAGCGCTTCTTCCACATCTTCTGGCTTTTTCACTCGGTCATCTAACACTTCAACGACAAGAATCACAACTGAGATTAAAACCCCGCCTGCAAGAAAACCAATCAAGGTATTGCGTCTAATATTTGGTGAAGAAGGGGAATTTGGTACTTCTGCCTCTTCTAACGTTGTTACATCAGATACTTTGGTAACAGCAATAATTTTTTCAGCTGCAATTTGACGCAAACTATTAGCAATACGCGCAGCTTCTTTGGCATCCCCATCTGAAACAGCGATAGACACAATACGCGTATCCGTTGGGACAGTGACATTGATTTTTTTAGCTAATGCGCTTGGTTGTACATTTAACTTCAAGTCATCAATCACTTTTGCTAACACATCTTGAGATAAAATAATTTCTTTGTAGTCTTTTACCAAGTATGTCCCAGCTTGAAGGTCTTGATTGGTAAGAGTAGAATTTTCATTGGCTTGTCGATTTACAACGTAAATACGAGTTGTACTAGTATAATTCGGCTTTATAATAAAGGTACTATAGCCTAAAGCAACAATAGCCATTGCAAAAGCGGTCACAACGATGAGAAATTTTCGTCTCCACATGGTCTTAACTAATGATAGAACATCAATTTCCACCGTCTGATTATCTTGATTTTTCATTTCTTCTCCTAAATTAATTCGTCTTTTAATAATATTTCTTGATTTTCGCGAAATAGTGCATCAGCATATGCTTTGCCATACTTTTTAGAGATGATTTGGTACGCTTCTTGCATATAAGGAGGTCGTGGACCTAAATTGTGCATATCACTCGCCACAAAGTGCACTAAATCCTGCTCCATAAAGAATTGTGCCCGCTTCTTCATGAATTTATACTTTTCACCAAATAACTTCGGTTTGAGGACGCTAGAGCTGTTGATTTGCATATAACAACCCATGTTAATCAAATCCTGCACTTTTTTCGTTTCATTCTCTAAGCAATGATAACGCTCAATATGAGCTACAACTGGTGTAATTCCTAAACGAAGCACATTGTTTAAAGCGCTGTGGATTTCCCTATATGGTGTCGTCATACTAAATTCAATTAAAGCATAACTCGTTCCGCCTAAAGTTGGGATGATTTTCTTATCGAGTTTTTCTAAAATATCGCTAGTATAATAAATTTCAGCCCCATACAAAATAGTGAGATCATCTGCTACTTCTTTAGCGATTTGCTGAACCTCATGAAAATTTGCCGCGATTTTTTCTTCAGGAGTTTCAAACATTCCCTTTCTACGATGAGAAGTTGAAATAATCGTTCGAACTCCTTGGCGATAACTTTCCGTCAAAAGCTCTCGCGTATCCTGACGTGTCTTGGGACCGTCATCTACATCAAACACAATATGCGAATGAATATCAATCAATCTTATTTCCCTTCCATCACTTTCTGAATTGCCGCTTTGGCTGCATTCAAGCTATCTTGATTTAACTCCATCATGTAAAGATTGGCATCCGGCATGGCATAAGACGGAAGGCCCGTCCGACCTTCTCCTGTAACTGCCTGAGAAGTCACGGTATAACTACCACCAGATTCCAGTTGCGTATTGATTAGGCTCATCATGGTTTCAAGACTCATATTGGTTTGAACTGAATCTTGTAGTCCTGAAATAATAGCATTGTAATTCTTCAAAGCGCTTGTTGAAGTCAATTTTTTAATAATAGCCGCAATGACCTTTTCTTGGTTTTTACCACGGTCATTATCACCACCACTCAATGAATACCGTTCTCGCACAAAGCCTAGAGCTTGCTCAGAATTTAGATGAACATCTCCTACACCAAAATGATAATTGCCGTGTAAGCTTGTGAATTCTTGATCATTATACACATCAATACCACCTAGCAAATCCACGAGTTTAAGGAAAGAAGTGAAATTGAGACGAACATAATAATTTGTTTTGATGCCGTAGAGATTTTCCAATGTGTGAATGGACGCTTCCACGCCATAAATACCAGCATGTGTTAATTTATCATTTTGATTATTGCCACCATCAGCAATCGGCACATAGGCGTCACGCGGTGTTGTTGTCAACAACACTTTCTTCGTTTTGCGATTCACCGTCATGATAATATTCACATCAGATCGAGAAACAGATGAAACGGGACCATAAGTATCAATGCCACTAACATAGATGTTAAAGACATCGTTATTAGTAGCTGGTGACTGAGCATTTTCAATCTTTTTACTAATCTTGTAAGTATAGATTTTCTTAATTTTTGAAGCGTAGTCTGGATATTCGTTTTCGATGACACTTTCAAAGACACTGTTTAGCACCATAGCCTTCGCTTCACCGTTCATCAAAGACTTATAGGCTGCCAGATAAGAAGATGACTGGTCAACCGTCAGGTTCACTTTTTTAGTTTGCGCTAGGTTATCTGTCAATGCCTTGATATTATTTGCATCATTTGCCGTTGGTGCTAGAACATTTTTGACTTGGCTAATATCCTTGATATCGCTATTTTTTGGTACCACCACACTCATTTCATATTCAGAATAGTTGGATGTTGCATTTAGCCCGTTAGACAAATCCAGTACTTCTTTAATGGCATACATCGCACCTGAACTAACTAAAATAGCCAAAATGAGAATAATGGTCGTTGTGACACGCGCTTTATTTTTAAAAATTAAAAAGCCAGTCCCTAGTGCTACAACTGCTAGCAAGATTGATACCAAAACATTCATGTACCGAAAGGCTAAAATGTTATATCGGAACATTGAAAAAATCAACAATGCTGCTAACAATGCAAAGATGACTAGTAAAGCAATATTTAAGATCCGATTGCTTTTCTTCTTAGAAGAGCGCGATCTTTTTTTGGCCATTTAAAACTCCTATGCAAAAATATCCATTTTATTATCCCTATTATAGCATAAAATAACTGAAAGTTAAACATTCTTTAAGAATTACAAAAACCTTAAATGATAAATGCGTTTTCTCTAAGCGTTTTAGTTATTATGCAAGCAAAAGAAAGTGAGAGAGAACTCAAAAACATTAAAAGAAGCGTTTCTCACTTTCTTATTTCTGGTCAAACCATCGTCAATCGTACTCTCACACAATTGCCTAGATGTCTATGAAGTATAAAATACGAGCAAAGATACCAAGCAACCATTGATATTTTTTACTAACTCAAAAAGAGGCTGGAATCAAGTCCAACCTCTCACTTGTTCATTATTCTGTTTTATCTCGATTAACTTGTTCAAAACTTTCTGTGCCATCATTCAGTCTATCCCAAATGATCACTTTCCCAGCTTTGAGAGACTTTTGCACATCAATGATTCGTTGATTAGAAGAACCGCGAAATTGCAGCATGAGATTTTTCTTGGCTTTGTCAAACCGTCCATCAACAAGGATATCAATAAGACTCAGCAGTTCCAGCTTATCGGGTGTTTCCAACATCATTTCTTCCCATGTGTAGCCCGTCCAAGACCAAATATCTTTATTTGGCAATTCCTTACGAATCCGCTTAACCAAGGGAATGAGAATACCTGTATTGAGAAAAGGCTCTCCGCCAAGCAAGGTCAAACCTTGAACATAGGGCTCTGCCAAATCTTTCATGATTTGCTCTTCAAGCTCCTGCGTATAAGGAATCCCTGCATTAAAAGACCAAGTTGCTACATTGTAGCAGCCCTCGCAATGGAACATGCAGCCGCTAACATAGAGGGAATTACGCACCCCTTCGCCATCTACAAAATTAAAGGCTTTGTAGTCAATAATGCGACCCTTGCTTAACTCTTCGCTTTTCCACTCACCTGGCTTCGGTGTATTCCATGTCATTTTTCTACCCCAAATCTATCCAATAGCGCTCTTTCCCAGCTCGTACATCTTCCAACACTCCACCATTGGCCAAAATCACTGCTCGACTAGCAGCATTATCCATATCGCAAGTAATCAGAACGGGAGAGAGCGCTAATTTTTTGGCTTCAAGTAAAGCCAAGGCTAATTGTTGTTTACCATACCCTTTCCCCCGCTCACTAGGCCGAATGCCATAGCCAATATGCCCGCCCAACTCTAAGTAAAAATCATTTAGTGTCATACGAAGCCCTAAAAAACCTAATGCACGATCATCTGCAAAGGAAGCAAACAAAATAGCTGGAACACGCCCTTCTTTCAAATTCAGTCCTGCCTCTTGATCACGATTGATTTGCAACCAATCTTCGTAATTTTCTGCACATGCCCAAGTGCTTTCTACACCGCCATTCATGAGAAGCCCCTGCTCTTTGTATTCTGCAATCATTTCAAGTATCACTTCTTTATCTGCCAATTCTGGTCTTCGTAATTCCATAAATTACTCCTAATTCAAATCTATCCAATAGCGTTCGGTGCCCTGTCGGATGTCTTCTAATATGCCCCCGTTTTTTAAAATAACTGCCCTACTAGCAGAATTATCCTCCGCACAAGTAACTAGCACTCGGTGGATATTCTTTGAAGCAGCGACAAGAAGCCCTTCTTTCAACATAGCGGTCGCATAGCCTTTCCCCTGCATAGTTGGACGAATGCTATAACCAATATGACCGCCATGTCCGCGTAAATGTTCATTCAGACGCAAGCGTAAATTTAGAAAGCCAACAGCCTGTCCTTTATCAAAGGCAACAAACTGTATAGCCGGCACCCATGTATTAGGAATATTGAGACCCATTTCCGCATCTTGGTTTCCAGCAATCCAATCTTCATAAACGAAATTTTCCTTGTCCCAAAAACCGCCATCGTGTGCAGCATTCGACCTTTCAAATTCTAGTATGAGGTCTATCACCGCCTCTTTATCTTCTAATCCTGGTCGTCTTAATTCCATTTTTCTCACCTTGATAGAAAGAGAGTGAGACTAGCTTCATGCAAACCTCACTCTTTCTCCTATTTTTTCTTTGTTTTTTGTAAGAATTGTTCTCGCAAATTTGCAACACGATCTTTTTTGTTGACTCCGCCTTTAGAATGCTTTTCATGATAGCGTGTCACTTGTGCCTTGCCCTTATCGTCTAATTGATATTTTCCCATTAGAATTCCTACTTTTCTACATGATGTCCTTCGAACTTGATTGTTGAACCATTCATGTGTTTAACACGAGCTGAAATTTCCTTGTGGCGCCCATTCACCATTGGACGAGCTTGAGGGTTACCAAGATAACCACAAGTCCGCTTGACAACATCAACTGTCTTTGGATCGCTATTGCCACAGTTTGGACAAGTAAATCCACGTTCTGTTGGCGTGAAATCCCCTTCAAAATCGCACTTATAACAATGGTCAATCGGAGTATTGGTTCCCAGATAGCCCACACGATCGTAAGCATAGTCCCAGACTGATTCGAGTGCTTTCGGATTTTGTTGTAGAACAGGATATTCACAGTAGTGAATAAAGCCTCCTGAAGCCCCGGCCGCTGGATAATCTTTTTCAAAATCTAATTTTTCAAACGGTGTTGGATTCTTCCGAACATCATAGTGGAAGCTATTAGTATAGTATTCCTTATCTGTAATATCTTTCACAAGACCAAATTTTTCTGTATCCAGACGACAGAAGCGATCTGTCAGACTTTCAGACGGTGTAGAGTAAACTGAGAAGTGATAATCATATTGGTCAGACCACTCTTCGACACGGCGTTTCATTTCACGAACAATATCTACTGTAAATTTCTTAGCTTCTGGGTTATGTTCCCATTCACCACCATAAAAGACAGTCGCTACTTCATACAGACCGATATAGCCGAGAGAAACCGTAGCTCTACGATGTTTAAAGAGTTGATCTACCTTGTCATATTTACCAAGACGTTGCCCAAAAGCACCATATTGATAAAGGATAGGAGCATTAGCTGGCGTTGCTTCTTTTGTACGTTCCACACGATAGACAAGGGCATCTTCAGCGATGTTCATCCGTTCATTGAAGATTTCCCAGAATTTATCCATATTACCTTCAGATTCGAGGGCAATTCTTGGAAGGTTGACAGTTACAACCCCAAGATTCATCCGACCAGAATTGACTTCTTGACCATTTTCATCTTTCCAACCTTGTAAGAAAGAACGGCAACCCATTGGAACTTTGAAAGAACCCGTTAATTCCACAATCTTGTCGTAAGACAAGACATCCGGATACATCCGCTTCGTAGCGCATTCCAAGGCCAACTGCTTAATGTCGTAGTTTGGACTACCGGGTTCTAAATTCAATCCACGCTTCAACGTGAAAATCAATTTAGGGAAGATGGCTGTACGGTGCTCAGAGCCAAGACCTTTGATGCGGATTTGAAGAATAGCTTTTTGAATTTCACGCTCAAAACGATTGGTTCCAAGCCCAAAGCCAAGTGAGGTAAATGGCGTTTGTCCATTTGATGTAAACAAGGTATTGATTTCATACTCCAAAGATTGCATGGCATCATAAATGTCTTTTTTAGTCTTTGTCCAGGCAAACTCTTCTTGCTTTTCAGGAAGCACCCATTCACGCGCATCCTTCAAATGTTTTTCATAATTTTTTTCAGCATAAGGCGCTAAAACTTCATCAATTCGGTCAGCAGAGCAACCACCATATTGACTAGAAGCTACGTTTGCAATAATTTGAGAGATTTGCGCAGTCGCTGTTTGAATGGATTTTGGACTTTCGACTTCAGCATTTCCAATCTTAAAGCCATTTGCCAACATGCCCTTAAAATCAATCAAACAGCAATTCGTCATCGGTGTATAAGGACTGTAATCCAAATCGTGATAGTGGATGTCTCCTTTTTGGTGTGCATTTGCCACATGTGGTGGCAGCATTTGCAAACCAATCGATTTCCCAACAATTCCCGCCGTCAAATCACGCTGGGTGTTGAAAACATCGCTATCTTTATTGGCATTTTCATTGACAACTGCTTGGTCTTTGTTAAGCAATTTTCCGATTGTAAAGTTAATATCTGTTGCTTTTGAGCGCGCAAAATCACGTTGTGTGCGGTAAGTAATATAACTTTCTGCAATGGCGTATTCATTGGCATTTAGTAATTCGTGTTCCACGATATTTTGAATTTCATAGATTTTAACGCCCGCAGGAAAACGTGAAATCACTTCTGCTACGATTTTATTGGTAATACCTTCAAGTTTTGCTTCTAACAACGGAGTCATCGTCGTTACTTCTTGGCTAGCTTTGACAAGAGCTTTGTAGATCTTGTCTGCGTCAAATGCCATACGACGACCGTCACGCTTTTCTACATAAATATCAGCAAATCCTTGTACTGTTTCTTCTTTTAATGCAATCATGAGCTCCTCCATTCGTATAAAACATATTATATCACTCTAATAAAAAAAATCAATATCTTGTGGTGAAAAACTTTAAATTTTATTTTAAACACAAGATATTGATTTGTTATTTCAACTTATAGAGCTTGAAATGATTGAGTTTTAGGTCTGTCTGCTGATAATTTTCTTTTAATTGTTTTTTGATATCTTGCAGAAGAGGTACTTGATTGTTGACCAAAATATAAGTTGGTATCGTTTCTTTCAAGCTATTCACTAGGGACATTTGATTTTCATCTGTTCCTTGGTACAAGCTAGGGGTTAAAATCGGTACCGCAGATAGACGCCCACTCGCTTGGTAAAGAGCTGCTGTTGTGTCCCAAGCATAGATTTTATCAGTATTCTTTGATTTACTCTTGATATAATTTGCCGCAGAAATACGCTCACTTGTTTCGCCTGAAGATAAAATATAGTGATTAACAAGCGGAAAACCAATTAAGTAAGCAACTGCTAAAAGCGGCAAGAAAGCATTTTTTGCAACATACGTTCCTAAAATAGATGTAGATTTTTGTACACGGCTATGACGTCCACCTCTTTTAAGTTTACTTTTTCCTAACCATATACTGAGCAGAATCAGGAAGAATGGTAAAACAGGCAACAGCTGATAAGCTCCCCGATCTGGCAAAAAGAAAACAAACATAACAAGAAAGAGTGAGGCTAAAAAGCTAAAGAGTTGTAGAAATCGTTCTAAAGAATTTGCTGGCAATGAAAAACTTCTCACCCAAGTCACAACTACACCAAGTCCAATAATGAGTCCTCCATAAAGCAAACCATTGTACAATAAATGCTGTCCTGAAAAATGCAAGCTATCCCAAGGATAAAGAATCTGGCTTATGGCAAGCCCAAAACTGCCATTCAAAACCGTATAATAACCTAGCGGATAAAATACAAGCGAGAATCCTACCAAAATGGCAAATAATTGATACAGGCCGCGCGCTTTTTTCTTTGCCCAAATATTATAAACTAGCAGAGCAAGGAAAGTCACCAAATAAAATACAAGGCTCGTCACCGGATCAATCATAAACATCAGCGCACCAAGTGCTCCAAAGCCAATAAAACCTCTGTCGCTTGCTTCTCCTGTCACATAACGCATCAGAAAGTACAGCGACCCAAAGACAAATGGGAAAGCAAAAATACTAGAGTATAAGCCACCCCAGCCTAAAGCGAGCGTCAAACAATAGAATAAAGAAAGGATTTTGATAGAAGTGTTTTTTACAGCCGTTAATTGATATACAATTTTAAACAGATAAATTCCTGCAACAAACAAAGCCAAGCATTGCATTGCCGCAAAGAAAATATTGCCCATGAAGAGACTACCCGCCCAATTAGCTAGATAATAAAGCAGACCACTCGTTCCATAAATATTTCCATAAATAACCTGACCTTGCGCCATTGCCCAACCTGCATATAAATTTTGAGATTGCAGATTAGTAGCAAGGTTGGTCAAAAATGGATTGGCAACACTTAAAACACTCAATAATAAGCTCCACAAAAATAAAACGACAAAAGGAGTCGACGTTAGCTCTATAAAAACCGATTTTTTCTCGTTCTCTTCGTGAAGCGTCTCTGCTACTGTCTCTTTCATCTCTTGTTTAGGCGTTGTATCATACATAAAGATTCTCCTTGATATCAGTCTTATCTAGTATATCAAAATCTTCCCTATCTGTCAGCTTGATTCTGACAAGTTCTGCATCTTTTGCAAAAGTAAAGCATAGTATTCCAATTCTCGAAAACGATGATAACTTACAGCCACATACTCTTTCAAAAATTCCTTTTCTTCACGTGATAAACCTATGACCATTCTGCCTCCTTTTACTAGATTATTCGTAAAAAAGAAAAAATTCCTCTCATTGCAAGAAGAATTTTATAGCATCGGTGCAAATAATTCGACAATTTCTTTAATCAAGCGTTGATACCAGGTATTTTTAATGGTATCTTCATGTATTTCTTGTGAGGTTTCAAACAACTCCTCAAAATCTCGCTTCAAGTCAAACATAGAAGGCGTTTTATACATCAAAACAGCATTTTCATAGTGATGAACTAAGCTGCGGTAATCAAAATTGATTGTTCCGACAACACCAAAGTCATCATCAGCCACTACATGCTTACTGTGAATAAAGCCCGGTGTATATTCGTAAATCCGAACCCCAGCCGCCATTAAATCTGGATAAGCTCCTCGCGTAATGAGCTGAATGATTTTTTTATCTGGAATATAAGGTGTCACAATTCGGACATCTACCCCCCGCATAGCAGCATTTTTGATGTCTTCCGTCAAATCATAATCAATGATTAAATACGGCGTGGCAATATACACATAATCTGTCGCCTGGCTGATTATATTTTGATAGACATTTTTACCCACTTGAGCTTTGTACATGGGCTTCGGTCCACTCCCGTACGGAATATAGAGCCCTGGCGCATCTACAGCTTTGTTATCCAAATGATAGCGATCGAAATCACTGATTTTCCCACGGTTGATATACCAGTTCATCAGAAACAGCCGTGTCAAGGCTTTCACAGCGCGCCCATTCAGACGAATCCCGCCGTCTTTCCAGTGACCAAATCGCTCGATGTGATTGATGTATTCATCTGCCAGATTGATGCCACCAGTATAGCCAATCTGCCCGTCAACGACGAGGATTTTCCGATGATCTCGATTATTATAAGCCACCGTCATCCGCGGAATCACTTTGTTAAACTTATGAGCGTCAATCCCCATAGCCTGCAATCGGCTAGTATAATCTCCCGGAAGAGTTGCCATACAGCCAATGTCATCATAGAGCATTTTCACTTCCACACCTTGGGCTGCCTTTTCACGCAGAATATCCAAAATACTATTCCACATGAGACCTTCTTCTACAATGTAATATTCCAAAAAAATAAATTTTTCTGCATTGCGTAAATCTTCCAGCATTTTCTGGAACATCGCTTCTCCCAAAGGGAAAAATTGCGATTCCGTGCCGTCGTAAATATCCGCATTATGATCCATGCTGAGAAGCGACTTGATAATCCCGTAAGCTGATTTATCTGTCTTTTTCAAGTCTAACCGCAACTCATAACTATTGTCCTCACGAAATTTCATCTGATCCATATTTTTCAACTGTTTCAGCTCACTTCTGGACAATCGGCGCTCACCAAACATCAAATAAAGCAAGGGACCAATGACTGGAACAAACGCTACCAAGAGCCAAGTTACTTTGCTTTCTGGTGTCATTGAGCGATTGACAATCGCTAAAATCGTTGCCAAGCTGAATAAAATCACAAAGACAATCCATAAAGTAGGTGTCCAGCGACCAAGCCAAAAGAAAAACCAAAAAATGAGTGCAAGTTCTAGTACCATGATAATAATACTAAAACCATATTTTGACATCAATAGCTGAAATTTCCTAAGATTCATTTTCTCCCCCTGCTTTTACTTAGTACTAGTATAACGGGGATTTCCTAATAAATCAAGCCAGAATCACTCATTCTTCTATATTCAAAGTATTTTTTCATTAGAGCAAAAAAGAGTAAAAGAAAAGTTGTGGTTCGTAACCATCAACTTTTCCTCACTCCCTTATTCTAAGTGCTAACTGACATATTGCCTGTTCCCTTTTCACTCCCGCATGCTTCAACAATCTGGAGAGTGGCTAAAATTTGCTCCAGTCCCAGACAGGCTATTGCTTCGTTAAAACGACCGTATCATTTTCTCCATTTTCTTGCTCAATATCCTCAATCGTTAACTGTTTGCTATCAATCATATAACGCTCAATGTCATCACCAATCGTCATTCGCTGATTTGTCGGATCAATGCTCACCTGTTTTACTTTCTCTTTACCGTTTGGCTCTTTTTCTGTCCACGTACCACTATTTCCTTTGATAACCAAAGTAATCTCATCTTCTTCGTCCATACCTTTATAAGTACCGTCTAATTTTTCTGACGAATTTTCCGCAATAGTTGGCGAATCACTACTCTCACCTGAGACTGTAGTTGATTGGCTGCTTGAGACAGATTGAGAGGACGGTGAAGTTTGGTTAGACTTGGCACACGATGTCAAAATGATAAGTCCTATCAGAAAAAATGTGACGTAGCTGAATTTCTTTAAATGTGCCATTTCCCCCTCCTTTATCTACATTTCTATTATACCATTCACCATTCTAATCAGTCAATTTCTTTCTCCAAAAGAAAAGCACGAACTTCCGCAATAAAATAAAGAGAACCTGTTACAAAAAGGAGCTGATTGTCATTAGCGCTTTTAATGAATTGTTCGATAAAGTCCTGATAAAAGGCAATGTAGAGACCATTTGTAAAGTCCTGTTCATTTGCTGCACCGTCATCCTCAAAAGTCGTTACGAACAACTGCACATGAGGCAATTCCTGCTGAAGATAAGACAGCATCCCCTGATAATTTTTGCGTTTCAAAGCACCGAATAAGAGAAAGATTTCTTTCCGTTCTTGCTGGAGAATAAACTCCACCAAACGGGACAAAGCTGGTAAATTGTGCGCCCCGTCCAGATAAATTCCTCGCTCAAAATATTCCAGCCGTCCCGCCCAATGGGTCTGCTGCAGAGCTTTTCGTACTAGCTCTATTTTCACTTGCCAGCTGTGTTGCCCCATAAACAAAAGAAAACTTTGCAAAGCAACAGCGGCATTTTCTTCCTGATAAGTACCTACTAGGCTCAACTTTAGATGAGGAATATTCACATCTGAGCTGAAAAATTGTCCTTTTGAAAACGAAAAATCTCTGCCATATTCGTACAAAACAACATCTAGCTTTTTCGCGCGCAGTTCACAGACTCTTCTCGCTTCTTCAGCCAGTGGTCCGATGACAGCTATTTTTTTCTCCTTGAAAATCCCTGCTTTCTGCTCCGCAATTGCTACTATGGAGTCTCCTAATGTTTCTTGATGATCCAAACCCACAGACGTCACAACTGCAATATCTCCTGTCAACACATTTGTCGTGTCTAAAAGCCCACCGATTCCTACTTCAATTAAAGCCACTTCTACCTGCTCTTCGTTGAAATACAATAAAGCCATGAGCGTTAAAATTTCAAAATAGGATAAAGGCTGCAAAAGCTGTTTTTCCATTGCTTGAATGCGATGCCCAATTCTAATGAAATCATTGTCAGAAATGGGTTCATGGTTGATACAAATCCGATCGTGAATGCTTGCCATGTGAGGTGACGTAAAAGTTCCCACTTTCTTTTCATGCTGCACGAATAGCTGACTCATAAACGCAATCGTTGAGCCTTTTCCGTTCGTTCCTGTCACATGAATAATGGGATAATTTTCTTCTGGATGATCTAAAAGACTTATCGCCTGTCTCATTCGCTCTAAGCCAGAGCGAAAATTTAAACCAATGCGACTTTCTAGCCACGTTTCAATTTCATTCATATTCTTCTCCCAGCAAAAAGGGAGTGAAGCAGAACCAGATTTTGGTTCCTGTCACCCCCACAACTCACTTGAATGGTTGGTACTCTTGCTCCACATAGGAATTAAACCAACCACTCATTCGTATACCATAAAATAACGATTCACACAGCCTTTCAATCTCTTCATCGTCTGTAATATGAAAAGCTAGTGTACACAATTTTTATTCTTCCATAAAGCTATTGAAAACTTCTTCAATCATGTCCCATTCAGCATCTGAATCTTCTGGGATTGGTTGCAAATCGCCTTCTGTTCCGTCCTCATTTTCAGTAAACGAGTAGGCTTGAATTTCTACCTCGCCATTTTCATCTTCTTCTGCGCTAGCTGGAATCAATAGAACGTAGTTTTTCCCAAATTCTTCTTTTCCGTCAATGGTCAAGAGAATTTCAAACAAAGTTTCATTTCCTTGCTCGTCTACTAGCGTAATCAACTCACGTTCTTCGTGTTCATGGTCATGGTTATGATCGTGTGCCATGTTTTCTCCTTTATTTATTAAAAATTTCGATCTAAATAATTCTGCAATATGAGCTGCGCTGCGAGCTTATCAATCACTTTTTTTCGCTTCTTTCTGCTCACATCCGCTTGCTCGATCAGCATTCTCTCCGCAGCTACCGTTGTTAGACGCTCATCTTGGTATTCAACTGGCAAATGAAATAATTGCTCAATCTTAGCACCATAAGCTTGACTTGCTTCTACACGTGGTCCGCTTGTGTTGTTCATATTTTTAGGGAGTCCTACAACAAACTTCTCAACCTTATATTCTTTTGCAAGCTCACTTAAACGGTCAAAACCAAATTCCCCTTTTTCTTCATCAATAGGAATAATTTCAAGTCCTTGAGCTGTAAAACCAAGTGGATCACTAACCGCGACACCGACTGTTTTTGAACCAACATCTAACCCCATAATTCTCATTAGAGATCAATGCCTTGCCCTTTCAAATAATAACGAACTAATTCTTCTACAATCTCATCACGTTCATATTTACGAATTTGATTTCGTGCATTATTATAGCGAGGTACATACGCAGGATCACCACTAAGCACGTATCCTACGATTTGGTTGATTGGGTTATAGCCCTTTTCATTCAGCGACACATAGACATCTTTCAATGTTTCACTAATCTCTTTTTTGTTTGAATCATCAAGATTAAAACGTACTGTCTCATCTGTAAATCCCACAATTACACCTTCTTTCACTAGAATACCCATATTATAGCACATTTCAATACTTTTCACAAATGAAAGGGGTTGAAAAAAGCTGAATAAATTTCAGCTTTTTTTGTTTCATATACACCTATAAAATCATGGATTTGCAACTTCTTTAGCACCAGCTGCTTTGACAGATTCAATATACTGTTTGGGTGTTAAATTTTTGATAGTTGAAAACATAGAGCCATATGTATCCAGTTTTGATGCTTCATCAAGGTTGATTTTGCTCATATCAATATTGATTGTAACTTTAATAATATAGTCTTTTGTAATGTCTGTTTTAACATCAACACCGCCCAAAGACTTAAATTTATCCAATCCTGCAGCCTTTTCAAAAGCAGAAATCAAGTGCGGCTTAGTGCTTTCTAAATCTTGACCCGCTAATACACTCTTCATATTTTCAGGAAGTATTTGTTCAAGATTTATCACAAACTTCTTAAAGGTTTTTCCTTCATAAGAAATAGTTTGCGTAAGTGTTTGTTCAATCCCTTGGACAGTCTGTTTTTGTTGAAAAGACTTGGTCACAACAGAATCCTTTTTCACAACACTCGAACCAGTCTTACTATCCCCTGACTGATTCTGACCGGATTTTTGACCACAAGCTGTGAGCAGCAACAAACTTGCTCCTAACAAAACAACCGATTTTCTCATAAAAATATCCTCCTTGTATTTTAGAGCTTTATAAGAATAGTATACCATCTTTTGTAAGCGTTGTCAAAATGACCTGTCTAAAAAGGCAACCAATGATTGACAGTTATTGATTGACTTCCGTTGCACCACTCGCAATCTGATCTTCAACATATTCTTTTGGTTTCATTTTTAAAAATTCTTTTAATTTCATATTTTTTAAATATTCAGTATCAGCGGCCTTATTAACATCCAAAACTTGAAAATCAAAAGTATGAACTCGCTTCAATTCTTGCTCATTTATAATTTCCAAAGAGGTCGAAAAACCTTCCAAACTTTTTGCTTGTGTAAATTTTTCATCTTCAGCCAAAGATTTCTCCAATAATTTTTGCGCCTCAGCAACTCCAACTTCCGCAACTACTTTTTTCATTTCTTCTTTCATCGGCATGATTTGCTCAATCGTTAAACTTAAAAATTGATCGCCTTTGTAAGTAATTGTTTGTGTTTGTTGAACCCCTTCAGCTGTTTTAGGGAATGATAAGGTTTTTGTCACAACTGTTTCTTTTTCAGCGTTTGCAATAACTGGCAACGTATTATCAATTGATTGCTTGCTTGTTTTTGATTTTGTTTCTTTTTTTTGACCACATCCTGCTAAGACTGTAAGAATAATGGTTAATAGAATCAGGCTTCTTTTCATGGATTAACTCCTCCTCATTCTTTATTTTATCATATTTTTAATATCAATAAACATCGAAATAAAAAAAGAGTGGAAATTCCACTCTTTACAAGGCCGCGCGTAAACGCGCTTCTGTATTTTCAACATTACGAACCGAGCGAGGTAAGAATGCACGAATATCATCTTCTTTGTAGCCCACTTGTAGGCGCTTGTCATCTACTAAAATAGGGCTTTTCAAGATGCGTGGAGTTTCCATAATCAAGTCAATCACTTCACTCACACTTAATTCTTCAATATCTACACCTAAGCCTTTTGCATAACGATTTTTTGAAGAAACAATGCTTGCAACCCCATTTTCAGTTTTTGTTAGAATATCTAATAACTCTTCTTTTGTAATTCCTTCTTTACCAAGATTTTGTTCTTTATAAGTTAACTGGTGAGCATTGAGCCATGTTTTTGCTTTTTTACAACTAGTGCAACTTGAGACAGTATAAATTGTAATCATGTAAGTACTCCTTTCGCCACACGGTACTATTATCATACTATATTATACCACAAAATCCCTCCGTCTTGCGACCTATTTTTAAAAAATTATTCCTCAATCTCAATCGTGTCATCCAAATCTAGTGTGACTTCCTCCACCTTGTTTGCTGATTTAGTTGCTTCTGCATTTTTTTCATCTTCAGCATCATCCTCAATCAAACCGTAATGCACTCGAACTTTATGATCAATTTCATCAAAAATTTCTGGATGATCCGCCAAGTATTTCTTAGCATTTTCAGACCCTTGACCAATCTTTTCATCATTATAAGAATACCAAGCACCCGCTTTTTTGATAATATCAAGGTCTGTCGCAATTTTAATCAACTCGCCTGTTTTAGAAATTCCTTCGCCATACATGATTTCTACGAAAGCTTCCTTGAATGGCGGAGCAACCTTATTCTTCACAACCTTAATCTTGGTTTCCTTACCGACATTAGTGTCCTTTTCATCACCAGTTCCCTTGATTTGAGTATTGCCACGGACATCCAGACGGACAGAAGCATAAAATTTAAGAGCTCGACCGCCCGGTGTTGTTTCTGGATTTCCAAACATAATACCAACTTTTTCACGCAATTGGTTGATGAAAATCGCAATTGTCTTCGTTTTATTGATAGAAGCAGACAATTTACGCATAGCTTGACTCATCATCCGCGCTTGCAAACCAACGTGACTATCTCCAATATCTCCATCAATCTCAGCACGTGGTACGAGGGCTGCCACGGAGTCAATAACTACCAAATCTACCGCACCAGAGTCAATCAATTTCCCAGCAATTTCAAGGCCTTGCTCGCCTGAGTCAGGTTGAGAAAGTAAGAGTTCATCAATATTAACCCCAAGAGCCTGCGCATAAGCTGGATCAAGAGCGTGTTCTGCATCAATAAAAGCTGCAATACCGCCTTCTTTTTGAGCCTGCGCCACCGCATGAAGAGCTACGGTCGTCTTACCAGAAGACTCTGGTCCATAGATTTCAATAATCCGCCCCTTTGGATACCCTCCTGCACCAAGAGCGATATCTAATGCCAAACTACCTGAACTCATGACTTGAACTTTTTGTTCAGCACGCTCACCTAGGCGCATAATTGCTCCCTTACCAAAATCTTTTTCAATATTTTTAAGTGCAGTGTCTAGCGCTTTTTGACGTTCCTCGCCAAATTTTTTTGAAATTTCTTCTAATTTTTTTTGTTTTTTCGCCATTTATTTCTCCTGTATAATGATAAATTATTTTTTTGCCTATCTAATTATTGTAGCATATTTTCGTTTTTTAATAAAGTTTTTCGCAGCAGATTGAAAGCATGCAGAACGGCTATTTTACGTACATCTGTCCGACTACGACCCGCACTATTAACCTTAATAGACTGAACATCCTCTGTAGTTGCTAAGCCAATATAAACTGTCCCTGCTGGATGTCCTTCTAAGCTGTCTGGACCTGCCACACCTGTCAAGCTCACCGCATAGTCACTAGCGGTCAATTTTCTTGCCTGCTCAGCCATTTTCTCAGCTGTAAAAGCTGAAACTACCCCATGTTTTTCCAAGTCTGCCAAAGGAATGTCCAGCATTCGGCTCTTTTCCTCCATACTGTAGGTAACAAAGCCACCACTAAAGACATTGGAGGCTCCAGCAAAGCTTGCCAAAGTTGCTTGAAAGAGTCCTGCAGTCAAACTTTCAGCTGCTGTGACGGTCTTTCCTGCTCTTCTCAGCAGTTCAAAAGCTGTTTGTCCCAGAGAACTATCATCTCCATAAGCGTAGAAAAGATCAGCTAAATGTTGTTTCTCAAAAGTCTGTACTGCCAAAATTTTCTTTTCTAAATGAGCAAACTTAGTATCTGCTTCATTTTGACTAGCAGCCTTGGTGGACAATCGCAATGTCACCTCTCCCGTCTTAGCATAAGGAGCAATGGTTGGATCGGTCTGATTATCAATTAAATCTCCTAAAAGGGTTACTAATTGACTTTCACCGATACCAAAGAATCGCAAGACTCTTGAATACAATTTTTGACCAGTTGCTAACAGCGGAACCAGCTCATTATTTACCATAGGTTTTAATTCACTAGGCGGACCAGGTAGAACAACATAAGTCACGCCACTGACTTCAATCACGCCTCCTATTGCAAGCCCAGTTTCATTTTGTAGAGGAGTCGAGCCTTCCACTATCTGAGCTTGTCGCTCATTGTTTGGTGTTCGAGCATAATCCGGTCGACTTGCGAAAAAGCGGTCCAATTTCTCCGTAGCCATTCGGTCAAATACCAACCTACGATTTAAGAATTTTGCCAAAGTCTGCTTAGTCAAGTCATCTTCTGTTGGGCCTAATCCTCCAGTTAAGATGACCAAATTACTACGATTTCGAGCAATTTCTAAAATGGATAACAGACGAGCTTCATTATCTCCAACCGCTGTTTGGAAATACACATCTACACCCAGACTCGCTAATTTTTCCGATAAAAATCGGGCATTTGTATTGACAATCTGACCTGTCAGAATTTCAGTACCCACAGCAATAATTTCTGCTTTCATAGAACCTCCTACTTTACTATTCGCAATTGATTTTATTTTATCACAAAAAATCTGAAAAACTTCATTTTAAGAAAAGAATCTGTAAGCAAATTGATAAGACTAAGAATTTTTCAAAAAGAAAAAGTCTGGAATTGCCAGCCTTCTAATTTATAACTATAATTGTGTCACATCAATAATATGATTACCTCGATTATGGGAGTGAGGTAGAACTCATCTTGAAAATTTTTAGTTCGTAATCTCACCTCCGCAAGCTTGCTCAACAGTCTGGGAGACTGTTGAGACGGTGGATAAAGAAAATAAAGTTTTCGTCAAAAGTGTTTTTGCGAGATTGAAAAGCTAATACCCTGAGACTTGCTTCGCATCACCACAAAGCCGTGCTTTGAGCAATCAGCTACTACGTCATTGATTTATCGCTTTATATACTTTGAAGTTGGAGACTTTCGCCCCAGCCTCTTCAAAAATGAGGATTAGCTTAGCGAAACTAGGGTTTATATAAAAAACAGACAATTTTGTACTGCCTGAGTGCCTTTAGTTTGCTGTGTTAGATAGAATCAAATGTGATAAAATAAAGAAAACAAAACATTTAAGGAGATTTAATGATGTGGGCAGTTTTTGCATTTCTTTCTGCTTTATTTGCAGCACTGACATCTATCTTAGCCAAAATCGGGATTTCTGGCGTCAATTCTAATCTAGCGACAGCTATTCGGACAGTGGTCGTTGTTTTAATGGCTTGGGGTATGGTCTTTTTGACCAAAGGGCAACTCGGTCTCGCTAACATCAGCAAGAAAAGTTGGATTTTCTTGATTTTATCTGGATTAGCGACGGGCGCTTCCTGGCTCTGTTATTACCGAGCATTGCAGGAGGGAGAAGTCTACAAGGTCGTTCCTATTGATAAGCTTAGTGTTGTCCTCACACTCATTCTTGCTTTTATCTTTTTCCACGAGGATTTTACTATGAAATCCTTGATTGGCAGCATTTTGATTACGATTGGAACTTTGGTCATGGTTTTGTAGTGATGTCATATCATCATAAATACAGCAATATTACGAAAAATATAAAACAGTATCGGTCAATAAATATTGCACCGACTACTTACATAAAAGATAGCAAAGCTATTAAAATCGTTTGATTGTTTTTCTTGCTTGATTAAAATCGCAAGTCTCCTCATGGTCATTGACAAGACCTGCCGCCTGCAGGAAAGAATAGACACAGACTGGTCCTACAAATTCAAAGCCTCGTCTCTTCATATCTTTAGCCAGTTTTTCAGACAATGGAGTTTTGGAGGGCATCTGCTTGTAGTCCTTGACAGGATTGTCAATCGGTGTAAAGTCTACAAAAGACCAGAGATAATGATCAAAACTGCCAAACTCTGCCTGTATTTTCAGAAAAGCTTGGGCGTTAGCACGTGTTGCATAGATTTTCCGACGATTTCGGACGACGGCAGGATTTTGTAAAATGCCTTCTAACTCCGCGTCCGTCATGGCTACCACCTGATGAACATCATAGCCATGAAAAGCTTGTCGGAAGGCTGCTCGTTTATTGAGAATAGTTTCCCAAGACAGTCCTGCCTGATAGGTCTCTAGGCAGAGCAACTCAAATAAAGCCCGCTCATCATGCAAAGGAATCCCCCACTCTTGGTCATGATAAGCGACATATAAAGGATTATTCTTTTTTGCCCAACTACATCGTTTCATCTTTTCTCCTTTATTTTACCAGCATTTTAAGAGCCGACTTGATGTAGTTCTCAGCTGTATCGGTCGTACCTTCAAAGAATTTCTTAATTTTCTTGAGTTCAGCCGCCTTGTAGCCCAGAGCCAACATAGCTTCCATAGCTTCTTCCAATTCTTGATTGTCACTAGTAGCTGCAACAGCAACTTGCTTAGGGGTAACACCTGTTGCCACAACCTTACCTTCTAAGTCCAGCACCATTTGTTGGGCTGTTTTTTTGCCGATTTTAGGAAATTTTGTCAGATAAGTAATGTTTTTCTGCTCAATGGCCTGCACCAAGCCGGCATTATCATCGGCAGCGATTATCGCAAGAGCAGAAACAGGTCCAATACCAGAAACCGAAATCAAATTGAGAAAAAGCTGCTTTTCATCCTCTGTGCGAAAACCGTAGAGGAGCTGGGCATCCTCTCTGACCACCTGATGAACAAAAACTTGAATCTCCTGATTGACCTGACCTGAATAGGCATAGGGATTTGCCACATGCAGGATATAGCCAATTTGCCCCACTTCCACTACAATATATTTGGCTGTGATTTTACTTAAAATTCCTTTAAAATATTCGTACATTTTTTCTCCTTTTCAACCCTTCTAGTATATCATATTTTTAACTGATAAATTGCAATAAAAAGTGCAACGTTTACTCGTACTCATCCACTAGAGCTTCACAAGCAGTTCTGTAAGCTAAACATTTTCGTGGTCGGTGATTGATATCATATAAGGCCTTGTTCAAAGCCTCATCAGAGATAGCGGCTAAATCTGTTTTCTTTGGGAAATATTCTCTTAGTAAGCCATTTGCGTTTTCATTGCTTCCTCTCTGCCAGGATGAATAGGCGTCCGCAAAGAAAAAGGAAATTCCTAAATTCTCTACCAGAGGATAGCAGGCAAACTCTTTTCCCCTGTCTGAAGTGAAGGTTTTAAGAGCCTCTTTTGGAAATAGCCTACAAAGTTGTTCGATGGCTGAAAACATGGATTTGGCTGTTCTGTCTAGTATCTTGAAAGCTAAGTAAAAGCGCGTTTTTCGCTCCAGAAAGGTCGCTAAACAGCCCTTGCTTTTGCCTCTGGAAGACACCACAGTATCGAGCTCCCAGTGACCAAAGGTCTCACGATTCCTGACCTCTTTAGGACGTTTGGCAATCGATGTGCCAATCCTAAATGTCCCACGTGTTTCTTTGGGTTGTCGAGTTTTTCCTTTACGACGAAGGATGCTTAAATCCAGATCAATCAAACCAGCATAGAGCCAGTTATAGATAGTTTTAAAAGTTACCATTGGCTTTTGTTCAAGCTGATAGCGGCCACAAATCTGTTCAGGCGACCAGGAGGATTTTAAACCGTCTTCAATTTCCTTTTTCAACTTTGGTGTCAAACGAGACTTCCGACCTTTTTGCTTAGCCCTGTGGTCATAATGTTCCTGTGCTAAGGCTGCGGAATAACCATTTTGGCATCGTCTTAACTCTCTTGAAATGGTAGACTTATGGACGCCAAGTTTATTTGCAATTTAGCAAGGTTTCAAACCTAATTCTAAGTAGGTTTCTATCTTTATTCGGTCGGTTATGGTAAGATGGGAGTAGCTCATAGATTTTCCTCGGGTTCTGTTTGTGTGGTTACTTACAGTTTACACCAATGAAACGCTATGAGTTTTTTTGTTGCACTATATTTTACAATTTATCAACTAGAAAAAATTGAAACTGTGGGAGAAACCTTACATTGGATAGAAAAAAGCTAAAAAACAGAGAATATGGTAACTCTCTGCTTTCAAGATATTTAGTATTTCCCCAATTCTCTCAGGCTGGTATGATTTTCCTGAATCCGACGGAACATTTTTTCCATATCAGATTTTGTGAAGTTGACCAAAACGGGACGACCGTGAGGGCAGTTGTAGGGATTGTCGCATTGTGATAACTGAAAAATCAAATCACGCGCTGAATAGTCATCTAAACTGTGATTGGCTTTAATAGAGCGTTTGCAACTCATCATAATAGCTAGCTCAGCGCGATATTTCTTGATAGAGACTTCCTTGGTTAGAAGCAGCATATCGCACATCTCATAAATAGCTGATTCGATCTCCTCTTCCTTAAGCCAAATGGGATGTTCACGAAGAATAAATTGATTAGTTCCGTATTCTTCAAGGAAAACACCGACTTCTTCTAAAAGAGTCATTCGTTGTTTCAGACGCAACATATCATCAGCTGGAAATTCAAAGATATAGGGAACCAGAAGCTGCTGCTGACTAGCATCTACATCTCCGATTTTTTCGCGGTAATATTCGTACTTTACTCGCTCTTGAGCTGCATGTTGGTCAATAATATAAAGACCACCGTTTCCTTGAGCAAAAAGGTAGGTGCCGTGCATTTGCCCGAAATATTCCAATTCTGGAAACGTTGAAGTTTCTTCTCCATCTAGCTTATCTAAAGCTCTCTCTAAGCTCGCCTGATCCAGCTCTGGATGATCTAGTTGATTGTAAGAAGGAGATTGTCTTTCTGCAAATTTGACAGAAGCAGCTTTTGAATTGAGTTCATCTGTATCAGCAGATTGTTGATCTAATCGAGCAGATTCCTCAAAAGAAGGTTGAGCTTCTGACACTTGTGGTTTCACAAAGAAGTCATTTCTTTCTTTATCGTAATAAAGTCGGTTCTCTTTGAGAGGGAGGCTGGTCTGCTCAGGCTTAATTGCTCGGTTAATGGTTGATTTGGCTAAATTCTCTAATGCGTCCGGAATCAAATCTTGCTCTTTCAAACTTGCAGCAATAGCTTGCGATATCAAGGCCATGAGCTCTCGCTCCTTTGAAATCCGCACTTCTTGCTTGGTCGGGTGAACATTAACATCAGCAAGATATGGGTCAATCCGAATATCAATCACAGCAATCGGGAAACGTCCCACCATGAGCTTGCTACCATATCCATCTAAAATAGCTCGATTGAGTAGGAAATTCTTGATGTAGCGACCATTGATGAGAATAGTAATGTAATTCCGATTAGCCCTTGTTAATTCTGGCAAACTAATATAGCCTGATACTTCAAAATCCAAATCAGATGCTGAAATTTCAATCATTTTTTTGGCTGTTGTCAGTCCATAAATGCCAGCAATTGCTTGACGCAGATTTCCTGTTCCTGCTGTCCGTGTCATCTCTTTACCGTCATTAACAAGAGTGAAAGCGACCTCCGGATGAGCCAAGCTCAAACGATTCATCACATCTACAATATGAGATAGTTCCGCTTGTTGACTTTTCATATATTTCAAACGAGCAGGCGTGTTGAAAAAAAGGTCTTCCACTTTGATTTTGGTACCCCTAGGACAGCTACTTGGCTCTAAAGTCTCAACTTCTCCACCTTGCGCAATCAGAAGCGTTCCATGTGCACCACTACTTGTCGCAGTTTCAATCGTCAAACGTGAAACAGAGGCAATGGACGGAAGCGCCTCACCGCGAAAACCCAATGTCCGAATCCGAAACAGGTCGGCTTGTTTCTTGATTTTACTAGTAGCATGCCGCCGCAAAGCCAAGGAAACCTCCTCATGCTCAATTCCTTCACCATTATCAATGACTTGAATGCTCCTGAGTCCCGCTTCTTCAATCTCAACTATAATCTGAGTGGCACCAGCATCAATGGAATTCTCTATCAACTCCTTGACCACGCTGCTAGGTCGCTCGATGACCTCACCTGCTGCAATCTGATTAGCAAGATTTTCTGGTAGTTCAATAATTTTTGACATAGTTTTCTCCGTAAGTATTCTAGCTATTATTATAACATAAAGCTGTTTTTCTATCAGAAGTCTGGTGTGAGAGGAACACACATCGTTTCCTAGAAAGGACCAAATAGACAAGCAAAGCAACCACTTAGGTAAAAGTCCTTGTTTTCCTAGTCGAAATAATGTTTAATAGATTTAGGGAAGAGGGAGGTAGTTAGTGACCTCTTGGTATTAACGAAAATCAGCAGCAAACCAACATCTGGAAAGAAGGGATGTTTATGAAAGTTCAATTGCATATTGACGAAAAGTTTTCAGAGGAAAAAGTCATTATCGAAGCACCGGCTTTGTCAGATGCCATTCAGCAACTGCTGAAATTTGCTCAACAACTCGATAAAAACAAAGTTATTCGAGCCAAAAAAGAGGAAGAGATTTACCTATTAGATACTACTGAAATTCAGCGGGTTTATATTGAAAACCGCCAAGTTTGGGCTGAAACAGTAACAGACAATTATCACTTAGGGCTTCCACTTTATCAAGTTTTGGAATTGCTTCCTGCTGATTTTCTACAGATTTCCCAATCTGAAATCATCAATACCAAACAGATTGATCATCTGAAATTGACCGGCAGCGGTCTGATTCAGATTACACTAAAAAACGGTCAGATAACTTATTCATCTCGCCGTTATCTCAAAGCTATAAAGGAGAAATTACAGCTATGAAAAAAACATTATTCAGAGATGCTCTAGGAGGTATTGTTATCGGGCTTCTCCTATCCGTCATCTTTTCTTACTTTTTTGCACCTGTCTATCATCCGCTCAACCCTTATTCAGCAGTTGGTCTTTGGATGGAACAGCATCATATTCACGGCGCCTTAGTCGTTCTCCATTGCGCAGCGATATGGTGTCTAATCGGCTTGCTCTTTAGCTTAGGGAAAGAGCTTTTCAAAAAAGATTGGAGCATTCTCAAAGCAACAATCTGTCATTATGGGCTTATGATTTTAGGGTTTATCCCTCTAGCTCTATTAGCTGGCTGGTTCCCAAGTGAACCCATTTTCATCGTACAGTTAATTTTGGAATTTACTGTTGTTTATCTCATCCTTTGGGCAATCCTGTCTTATCTGACTAAAAAGAAAATTGAGAAAATCAATCATCACTTAAACAGACAAAGCAAATAGCAAGAAATAACCGCTGTGAAAAAACTCACGGCGGTTATTTGAGCCCAACTTAGAATGCAGATTGCTAGAAAACGATCATAGCTTACTAAATTGTTGTGGTTTGAAGATTAGACCCTAGCTGCAATTCTGGTATGACATTTCAGTAAATTAAGCTGTTAGCCAGTCACATCCACTATAGCTTCAACATTTTAAAGTTTCTTCTTTATCTCTGCCACAGCCAACATCACTTCCATTGGGGTCATATTATAAATGTCCAACTGGCGCAACTCGTCTAAAATAGGTGATTCAGTTGTTTCTGTAAATAAAGACATCTGCTCAGCCACTTGATTTTTTTCACGAGCAGCCGCAGGCAATGTATTAGAGATGCCAAAAGATGACTTCTCATTTGCTTGGCTTTCTAATCGTGTCAATATTTGATTCGCTCTTGTCAACAAATCATTTGGCAAACCTGCAATTTTTGCTACATGAATCCCATAAGATTTATCAGCAGGTCCAACCTCAATCTTATGAAGAAATGTTACTTGACCATCTTTTTCTAGGGTTGCTACATGGACATTTTCTAGTTGTGTCAAGCTAGTTGACAGTTCTGTCAACTCGTGATAGTGAGTCGCAAAAAGTGTCTTGGCTCCTGTCCGATTGTGAATATACTCAATAATAGCTTGAGCAAGCGCCATGCCATCATAGGTCGCTGTTCCTCTTCCTAACTCATCAAAAAGAATAAGTGAATTTTCTGTTGCTTGAGAAATAGCATGGTTTGCTTCCATCATTTCAACCATAAAGGTTGATTGTCCAGAAACCAAGTCATCAGCTGCACCAATTCGAGTAAAGATTGCATCAAAAATCGGCAATTGAGCGCTTTCAGCTGAAACATAAGAGCCCATTTGAGCCATAATCACAATAATTGCTAACTGCCGCATATAAGTTGACTTCCCACTCATATTTGGACCTGTAATTAGTTGAACATTAACATTCTCATCCATTGAAATGCTATTAGGAATATAGGTTTGTGCACCCATAACTTTTTCTACGACCGCATGCCGCCCTTTATCAATTTGGATAGAGCGTTGCTCAATAAATTCTGGTCTCACAAAGTGTTGCTTTTCAGCTACAGCTGCAAAGCTTTGCAGCACATCAACCGTTGCCAGAGTTTGTGCCAAGGATTGCAGGCGTTTGATATACTTACCAGCTTCCTCACGAATGCGCATAAAAATCTCGTATTCCAAATTAGCTGATTTTTCACGCGCTTCCAACATCTCCCCTTCAATACGAGCCAGTTCTTCCGTACCAAAACGCTCTGAATTTTTCAGAGTTGCCTTGCGGAAAAAATGACTGGGAACGTGTTCAAGCTGGGAATTTGTGACATGAAAATAATAACCATCTTTTTTATTGTAATCAATCTTCAGGTTGTTAATTCCACTGGCTTCTCTTTCTTTCGCCTCAATATCTGCAATCCAGCTCGTTCCATCTCGCATAACCACTCGATATTTATCCAAGGTTTCATCAAAACCTGTTTTAATAATATTACCCTCTGTAATGACATTTGAAGCATCCGGCGAAATTGCTGACTGAATTAAGGACGCCAGTTCAGGAATTTCATCCAATTTGGCAATCAAATCTTCCAAAACTGGGCTGTCAATTCCTTTTAAGATTCCCTTAATTTGTGGTACATGACTCAATGTCGCAGCAAGTTGTAATAAATCTTTTGGATTGGTCTTGCCAAACGAAACCCGACTGGCTAAACGCTCAATATCATACACTCCTTTGAGAGTGTCTGATAAGTCACTGCGCTCAAAGAAATGATCTAAAAAGACTTGCACTACATCCTGCCGCTTGACGATTCGCTCTTTATCAATCAACGGACGTTGAATCCACGCTCTCAACAATCGTGTTCCCATAGCTGTCTTGGTATCATCCATCAGCCAATAAAGGCTCCCGTGCTTCTTTCCTGTCCGAGCATTCTCTGTTAAATCCAGACTTGCCATAGTTGAGTAGTCCATCTGCAAGAAATCTTTGATTTCATAATGATGAACTTGTTTCAAATGACTAAGCTCACGTAGCTGCGTTTTATGAACATACTGTAATAACTTTCCAGCTACTTGGTGCTCTAGCGGTGACAAGTCCTTTCCTAGTAGCTGAACATCATCAAATGTAGTTTCTACTTGCGATAAAAGGAGAGTCATTTGAGTCTCCAATACTTGGCGCTCCATTTCAGGCAATTCATACCCTAAGACCACTTCACGCGCTCGCAAGTTTCGGATTTCTCCACAGACTATGTTAAAGTCACTAAGACTTGTGACCTGAAATTCACCCGTTCCCACATCCATATAAGCCAGTCCATATATACCTGACAGCTTATCCAAAGCCACTAAAAAGTTATTCTGACTGTCTGGTTTTGAAGAATCAACTACTGTCCCCGGCGTAATCACCTGTACTACTTCGCGTTTGACTACTCCAACCGCTTTTTTAGGATCTTCCATTTGCTCTGCAATCGCAACTTTATAGCCTGCTTCAATTAAAACATCAATGTATTGCTGCACTGAATGGTAAGGAACTCCTGCCATTGGGATTGGATTTTCCGAGTTTTTATTGCGACTAGTCAGAGCAATCTCTAAAATCTGTGCCGCATTGGTCGCATCATCATAGAATAATTCATAAAAATCTCCCATGCGAAATAGCAAAAAAGCATCTGGATAATCTTTTTTTATATCTAAATACTGTTGCATTCCTGGAGATAGTTTTTCTTTTGTCATTCTCATCCTTTCTGTTGGTTAATAGTGATAAGAGTGGGATAGAAAACAATAGTTTCGCAGAAACTTGATTTCGTTGTCCCACATCCGCATAGCTGGGAGTGGGACAAAACTCATCTTGAAAATTTTCAGTTCGTCATCTTACCTCCACAGGATTGCTCAACAGTCTGGGAGACTGTTGAGCAATCAGCTACTGCGTCTTGTTGACTACATAAACAAAGGAAGCTGAGCTCTTTGTCCCAGCCTCATCATTCATTCTCTTAATCCATTTTCTCAAGGAGCTGCTCTTCCATTTGTTTTGCAGCTGCTGTATCACGACAGATAACTAAGAGCGTGTTAGCCCCTGCTACCGTTCCTAAAATCAGCTCACCTTTATTGGCATCCACAAAGTTAGCCAGAATAGAAGCATCTCCTAAGCGAGTATGAAGAACCAAGGAAAATTCCGCCCGAGAAACACCCTCTACATGATAAGACAAGAACTCAACCAAATCGATTTTATTTGTTTCATCTGCTAAAACATAATAAACTTCATTGTTTTTCTTGGCTTTCGTCAATCCAATTTCACGTAAGTCCCGAGAGAGGGTTGTCTGTGTTACAATGATGCCTTGTGCCTTTAAACGATCCTGAATATCTTTTTGTGTACTCAGTTTTTCTTCCTTAATCATTCGCTTAATTAGTTTATGACGTTCACTCTTTTTCATTTTATCCTCAATAATGTATATTTATACTCAAAATTATACCAAAAAAATTGAAGATTCGTCAAAAAATATGTTAAAATACTAGTAAAAGACCAAAGGAGAAACCATGGATAATAAACAATTGATTGCAAGTGAACTGGCTAAGGTCATTGACAGCTTAGACCAAGACTCTATTTTAAATTTACTAGAAAAACCCAAAAGCTCAGATTTAGGTGATATTGCTTTTCCTGCCTTTTCTTTAGCGAAAGTAGAACGAAAAGCGCCTCAAGCGATTGCAACAGATATTGCAGAAAAAATTGACTCAACAAACTTTGAAAAAGTAGTGGCAACTGGTCCTTATGTTAATTTCTTCCTTGATAAATCAAAAATTTCAGTTCAAGTTATCAAAGAAATTGTAAAAGAAGGAAATAACTATGGGCAGCAAAATGAAGGAAATGGAGAAAACATCACCATTGACCTCTCCAGTCCAAACATTGCAAAACCATTTTCAGTTGGTCATTTGCGCTCAACCGTTATCGGTGACGCTCTTTCTAATATTTTCCATAAATTGGGTTACAACACCATTAAAATCAATCACTTAGGTGACTGGGGAAAACAATTCGGTCTTTTAATGGTGGCCTATAAAAAATGGGGCAGCAAAGAAGCCGTCGAAGCAAATCCAATTGATGAATTACTGAAACTGTACGTTCGTATCAATGCGGAAATCGAAACAGATCCTGAGCTTGATGACGAAGGTCGCCTCTGGTTCAAAAAATTAGAAGACGGTGATCCTGAAGCTACTGAATTATGGCAATGGTTCCGCGACGAAAGCCTGAAAGAATTTAACCGTATCTACAAATTACTTGGCGTTGAATTCGATAGCCTGGCTGGTGAAGCCTTCTATAATGACAAGATGGACGAAGGCATCAAAATCCTTGAAGAAAAAGGATTGTTGGAAGAGTCTAAAGGAGCTAGCATTGTCAACCTTGATGATGTTAATCTGCCACCAGCTATGATTAAGAAATCTGACGGAGCAACACTTTATATTACACGTGATATTGCGACAGCTATGTACCGTGCTCGCACTTACAACTTCGTTAAAAACATTTATGCTGTAGGTCAAGAACAAGCTAATCACTTCAGACAATTAAAAGCCGTTTTGAAGAAGATGGGATTTGACTGGAGCGATGATATGATTCACGTAGACTTTGGATTGGTAACAAAGAACCGCCAAAAATTGTCTACACGTAAAGGAAATATCATCCTTCTTGAACCAACTCTTCAAGAGGCTATCAGTCGTGCTAAATCACAAATTGAAGCCAAAAATCCTGACCTCGAAAACAAAGAAGCCGTTGCTCGTGCTGTCGGGGTAGGAGCTGTTAAATTCTACGATTTAAAAACAGACCGTCGCAACGGTTACGACTTTGATTTGGAAGCCATGGTATCCTTTGAAGGAGAAACAGGTCCATACATCCAATACGCTTATGCACGTATCCAATCAATCCTTCGCAAGGCTGACTTCAAGCCAAGTGCTGAAGCAACATACAGCCTAGATGATGCTGAAAGTTGGGAAATTATTAAACTGCTACAAGATTTTGCCCGTGTTGTCAAACGTGCAGCTGACAATTATGACCCATCACTCATTGCAAAATATGCGATCAGTCTTGCACAAGCATTTAACAAATTCTACGCACACACTCGTATCTTGGACGAAAGCCCTGAACGTGACAGCCGTCTGGCTCTCAGCTACGCAACAGCTGTTGTTCTAAAAGAATCTCTTCGTCTTCTCGGCGTTGATGCTCCAGAAAAAATGTAATTTCCTAACCCTATCAAAAAATCCTATCGGTATTTACAACGATAGGATTTTTTATTACATTCCGTATAATTCTTCAATTTTCAGACCAATTCGTTTGACATCTTCATTCAAGCCACGAAGTTCAAATGTGTCCAAGACTGGAAAGCCAAATCGCTCTGCATATTGCTTAGCTGTTAAACAATATTGGTTGTTAAAATTACGATTACCACTACCAACAATGCCAAAACAGCGCTTGTAATTCTCTTCAAAAGCGATAAAGTCACCTAAATCATTGGTAAGAATCTCCACATCCCCATTATCCAAACCATTTCCACCTTCTAAGTAGGTTGGCAAAAAGGCTACAAAAGGCTGAGACATGGCGTAAAATGGTCGCTCCTCTTTCACCATATCTTTTATATCCACCTGCTCAATCTCAACATTTTCATGTCGCTCTTGCAAAAAAGTAGACAAACGTTTGATAAAACTCGCTGTGTTGCCACTTAAGCTAATATAAACCAAGGAAATCTTCATATTTTCTCACTTTCTAAAAATAAAACACATCTATCATTCTCTTAAAATTTTAAGCTGATAGATATGTTTTGTCAACTATTGTAATTCTTCTTTTGCTAAGTCTTGTTGCTGCCGTTTCATCTTGAAAAAGACAATAACAAGGAAAAGAATATTAAATGCAAAATAAATAATGGTCAAAACTCTTGTCGATGAGATTGCTGTGGCACGCATCGTTTGATCTTTATAAAGATTGTTGAGTGGCATACCACCGATATAATTGTAAATTGTCCCAATAATTCCTAATAGCACATAAGCAATATAGGCAAAATTAGCGTATAGAATTTTTTTCTTGACGATAAACACAATGGCAGCAATCAACAGTAGAATGGAAAGAATAACTAATATTTTATGCGGAATATTATGAAGAAAAACAAGACTTCTTTCAGTTACTTCCACGATTTGCTTCACAACCGTTTCAGACAATCCTTTATAAGAACTTGTATTCGTTATTTTTTCACTGCCAAAAAAGGTTCCTACAAGTGTAAAAGATGATAGAATGGCTGATAGTGTCAGCAAGACATATAGATAAATTGGTCGTTTTTTCACAATAATCCTCCTCGTTGTGAAAAAGTTTTCAGTTTTATTTATTATAACGTAAGCAGTCAAAAATGGCAACAAAAGTTTCACTAGTGTCAATTATTTTTTTCAAACAAAAGCCCCTCAACTATCAATCAAGGGGCCTATTCGCTATTGAACTAGTTCAAATGCCAAATTTCATCGTTATATTGAGCAATCGTACGGTCAGCAGAGAAGAAGCCTGCTTTTGCAATATTGACAAGAACTTTTTCAAGCCAAACATCACGGTCTTCATAATCCGCAAACATACGTTCTTTTGTTTCGATATAGTCTTCCAAGTCAAGAAGCGTCATGAACCAGTCTTTGTTGATCAATTCATTGTAAAGTCGTTCCAAGCGCTCTTTCTTACCAACTGCAAGAACGGCATCACTGACAATGAAATCAACCAGCGGTTTGATTGCTTTACGAGCATAGAATTCACTTGACTTATAAGCTTCTTTGGCATACAAATCAATAACTGTTTCAGAATCTTCACCGAAGATATAAATATTATCATCGCCAACTAATTCATGAATTTCAACATTTGCCCCGTCTGACGTACCAAGTGTCAAAGCACCATTTAGCATGAATTTCATGTTACCAGTACCTGAAGCTTCTTTAGAAGCAAGGGAGATTTGCTCAGAAATGTCACCGGCTGCAATTAAGAAGCTAGCTGCTGTTACATTGTAGTTTTCAACCATAACGACTTGCAAGTACGGAGAAACTTCTGGGTCGTTAGCAATTACTTCTGACAAGCAAAGGATTAAATGAATAATATCTTGCGCAATCGTGTATGCTGGAGCAGCTTTCCCACCAAAGAAGACTGTAATTGGACGCGCAGGAATGTTTCCGGCCTTGATATCCAAGTATTTGTGAATGACATAAAGAGCATTCATTTGTTGACGTTTATACTCGTGAAGACGTTTGATTTGGATATCAAAGATTGATTCAGGATTGATTTCAACACCTTGGTGCTCTTTCAAGTGACGAGCTAATTTCCGTTTGTTGTGAGCTTTGATTTTTTCAAGTTCAGCTTTCACATCAGCCTTACCAGAAAATTCAAGTAAGTCTTCTAATTTTGAAGCATCATGGTGCCAATCGCGGCCAATCAAGCTATCAATGTAATTTGACAAGCGTGGATTTGCATGCATGAGCCAGCGACGGAAGGTGATTCCGTTTGTTTTATTGTTGAATTTTTCTGGATAAATGTCGTAAAAGGCTTTGAGTTCTGAGTTTTTCAAGATTTCTGTATGAAGAGCAGCAACCCCATTGACACTATATCCATAGTGAATATCCATGTGAGCCATGTGCACACGATCGTGTTCATCAATGATTTGAACAGCTGGATCTGCGTATTCAGCCTTCACGCGCTTATCCAATTCTTTGATGATTGGAACCAAGTGTGGAACAACTTCTTCCAAGAATTCAAGTGGCCATTTTTCAAGCGCTTCTGCAAGAATAGTATGGTTTGTATAAGCAGTCATATTACGAACGATTGAGATTGCTTCATCAAGCTCAATCCCACGTGCAGTCAAGAGACGAATCAACTCAGGAATGACCATTGATGGGTGAGTATCATTAATTTGCACAACTGCGTAGTCAGCCAAGTCATGAAGATTGCTCCCTTTTTCAATCGCTTCATCAATAATCAATTGTGCGCCATTTGACACCATAAAGTATTGTTGGAAGATACGGAGCAATTCACCTTGCTTATTACTATCATCTGGATAAAGGAATAGAGTCAAATTACGAGCAATATCTGTCTTATCAAAGTCAATCCCATCTTCAATGATACTTGCATCTACTGAGTCAAGGTCGAACAGACGAAGACGGTTTTTAGTAGCTGTCTTGTAACCAGGCACATCAATATCGTAAAGAGTTGATGTTAAAGTGAAATCAGCAAATGGTACTTGATAGCTACGGCTTGATTTTACTAACCAATTTTGCTCTGTTAACCAGAAGTTTGGTACTGTCGTTTGCTCATTATTTTTCAAAACTTGTTGGAAAAGACCAAAGTGATAGTTCAGACCTACACCGTCTCCATTCAAACCAAGTGTTGCAATAGAATCAAGGAAACAAGCAGCCAGACGTCCTAAACCACCATTACCAAGTGAAGGTTCTAATTCTACTTCTTCCACTTCAATCAAGTCTTTACCAGCATCTGCCAATTCTTTTTTGACATCATCATAAAGGCCAAGGTTAATGAGGTTGTTTGACAACAGTTTTCCAATCAAAAATTCTGCTGAAATGTAATATAATTTCTTTTTACCAGTATTAACTGGCTTTTGTGCACTAGCCAATTTTGTATAGTTTAAAAGGGCAATATACAATTCTTCATTGCTGCATTCAGCAATTTCTTTTTGATAAGTTTGTTGGATAAATTCTTGTAAATTTGACATTTTTTCTCCTACCTAGAAAAGAACGTTACAATTCATTCTCTTCCTTTAATAATTTTTTATTTAAACGACGATATGTTTTCGTCAAGCTATATAACTCTGCTTCAATCACAGGGTCCAATTCATCTGCTGTCATACGCCATGACCAATTGCCACCAATGCTTGATGGATAGTTCATGCGAGCTGAGCCGTCTAGTTCAAGCAAATCTTGCATGGTCGCAATAGCCATAAAGCTGACAGAAGCAAAGATAGTCCGTAGCATAGCATGAGGTACTGTTTCATATTCTTTACGATTAGTATATTGAGCCATATATTCACGTGTGGCATCATCAATTTCATCGCGATACCAACCAAGTACCGTGTTATTATCATGCGTACCTGTGTACATGACAGAATTGTTAGGCGCAAGATGTGGACTATCAATACTTTCAGACTCTGGATTAAAGGCGAATTGAGTGACTTTCATACCAGGGAAGCCTGTTTTTTCCCGCAAAGCAATCACTTCGTCGGTCATAAAGCCCAAGTCCTCGGCGATGATGTTTAGTTCACCCAATTCTTCCTTCACAGCTTTAAACAAAGCGTAATCAGGGCCTTTCACCCATTTACCAGGAGCGGCTGTATCGGATCCAGCAGGGATTTCCCAATAAGATTCAAAACCACGAAAATGATCGATACGAACCACATCGTAGATTTTGAAGCTTTCGCGTAAGCGTTCGATCCACCAACTATAGCCATCTTCATCCATTGCTTTCCAGTCATAAATTGGATTCCCCCAAAGTTGACCGGTCGCAGAGAATTCATCTGGCGGACATCCTGCTACACATGTAGGCTGTCCTAATTCATCTGTTTTAAAGAAATGCGGTTGCGCCCAAACATCACAGCTATCAGCTGCCACATAGATTGGCATATCGCCAACGATTTCAATATGATGTTCGTTAGCATAATTTTTCAATTCTAACCATTGTTTGAAGAAGAGATATTGCGTAACACGATGATAGGTCAATCGATCAGCTAGCTTTTCGCGATAAGTTGCTAAGCTAGACGCTTCACGATGACGTACCGCTGCATCTGGCCATTCCGTCCAAGCTTTCAAGTCGAAATGCTCTTTAATCGCCATGTATTCAGCAAACACTTCAAGCCATGATGCATTATCTGCTACAAATTTTTCATAGGCTGCTAAGTCTCCACGTTCTAAGAAACGTTTCACAGCTTTTTCCAAAACAGGCCTGCGATTGTTAAACACTTTCGCATAATCTACTTTTCTTGGATCTTGACCAAAGTCTAATCCTTCAAGATCACTTTTTACAAGCAGTCCTTCTTCAACCAGTCGATCAAAATCAATAAAATGTGTATTTCCCGCAAATGCAGAGAATGATTGGTAAGGAGAATCTCCATAACTGGTCGTGCCTAAAGGCAAAATTTGCCAGTAACGTTGCTTTGTTCTTACCAAAAAATCCACAAAATCGTAAGCACTTTTCCCAAATGAGCCGATTCCGTATTTCCCTGGAAGAGAAGAAATATGCATGAGAACACCACTTTGACGCTCTTTCATCTTATCACCTCAATAAATTTTTCTGTTAAATTTTGCATTCATTTAACGAAAACGTTTGCGTTGATTTGATTATAACTTAATTCCGACCTGTGTGCAACCATTTTTCTAGTTTTTTTGTAAAATTTTAAAATATTTTGGACAATTGAATCATTTTCTTCTATTTTATCAAGATTTTTGGAGTGGAAAATAAAAAATTTTTAAGATTTTTTTAAAAAAGTGTTGCAACCGTTTTCTATTTGTGGTATACTTAAGTATAGTTTAAGAAAACGTTTGCGTAAACTATTTTAAATTGTTATCTTATTATTTTATTCTTTAGGAGGAATAAATCATGAAACATAAAATGTTGAAAAGTGTTGCAGTTCTTGGAACTGTAGGATTAGCTAGTTTGTTACTAGTAGCTTGCGGTAGCAAAAATAATAAATCAGCTTCTTCTGGTGATGGTAAAAACCTCACTGTTTACGTAGAAAAACAATACGAAGGCTACATGAAGAAAGCTGCTGCTGCTTTTGAAAAAGAAAGTGGAACAAAAGTTACTATTAAAACTGGCGACCAACTTAAAGGTCTTGAAAATCTTTCACTTGACAACCAATCTGGCAAAGCTCCAGACGTTATGATGTCTCCATATGACCGCGTAGGTAGTCTCGGTTCAGACGGCCAACTTTCAGAAGTGAAACTTGACAAAGGTTCAATGACTGATGACACAACAAAAGCACTCGTAACTACAAAAGGTAAGACTTATGGCGCACCTGCTGTTATCGAAACATTAGTAATGTACTACAATAAAGACCTTGTTTCTAAAGCTCCAACTACATTTGCTGAATTAGAAGAACTGGCAAAAGACAGCAAATATGCTTTTGCTAACGAAAATGGCAAAACAACTGCTTTCCTCGCGGACTGGACAAACTTCTATTATGCTTACGGTCTGTTAGCTGGTAACGGTGGTTACGTATTTGGTAAGAACGGTACCGATCCTAAAGACATCGGTCTTGCAAATGACGGTTCTATTAAAGGTATTGAATACGCTAAATCTTGGTACGAAAAATGGCCAAAAGGAATGCAAGATACTAAAGGTGCCGCAAACTTAATTCAAACTCAATTCCAATCAGGTAAAACAGCTGCTATCATTGAAGGCCCTTGGAAAGCTGCATCATTTAAAGAAGCTAAAGTGAACTATGGTGTTGCCACTATTCCTACACTTCCAAATGGTAAAAACTATCAAACCTTTGGTGGTGGTAAAGCTTGGGTCATCCCTGCAGGATCTAAAAATGCCAAAACAGCTCAAAAATTTGTCAACTTCTTGACATCAACAGATCAACAAAAAGCTTTCTATGATGCTACAAACGAAGTACCTGCTAATACAGAAGCTCGTAAATATGCTGAAGGTAAAAATGATGAATTGACTTCAGCTGTTGTTAAACAGTTCCAATCTGCTCAACCTATGCCAAATATCTCTGAAATGAGTACTGTATGGGATCCAGCAGCAAGTATGCTCTTTGATGCTGTAAGTGGTAAAAAAGATGCTAAAACTGCTGCAAATGATGCCGTTAAATTGATTAAAGATACTATCAATCAAAAATTTGGTAAAAAATAAAACAGATTGAGGTAGGATAGAACTCGATTGGCAGCACCAGTCGAGTTCTATATTTTAGACAAAGGAGGCTCTGATGACTACACAACAACAGCCACGTAAAGCATTGCTGCTCTCCCTCATCCCAGGACTTGGGCAAATTTATAATAAACAAAAAGCAAAAGGGGCTATCTTTTTAGGAGTTACCATTTTATTTTTGATTTACTTTTTCGCCATTGCTGCTCCTGAGTTAGGAAACTTAATTACTCTCGGTGAGGTGCCTGGACGCGATAACTCTCTTTTCATGTTGATTCGTGGTGCATTCCACTTTATTCTTGTCATTGTTTATTTCATCTTTTATGCTCTCAATCTAAAAGATGCTTATACTATTGCGAAACGTTGGAATAATGATTATCCAGTTCCTACGACTTTCAAAGATATGTTAAAAGGAATTTACGCTAATGGTTTTCCTTACCTATTGATTATTCCTTCATATATTGCAATGACTTTTGCTATCATTTTCCCTGTATTGGTCACTCTTTTAATCGCCTTTACAAACTATGATTTCCAACATTTGCCTCCAACCAAGCTCTTGGATTGGGTTGGCGTGACAAACTTCACTAATATTTGGCAACTTAGCACTTTCCGTTCTGCTTTTGGAGCCGTTCTTGGTTGGACTATTATCTGGGCACTGACTGCCTCAACTGTCCAAATCGTTATTGGTATTTTTACCGCTATTATTGCAAACCAACCATTTATTAAAGGAAAACGCATTTTCGGCGTTATCTTCCTACTGCCTTGGGCTGTCCCAGCATTCATCACTATCTTAACTTTCAGTAACATGTTCAACGATAGTATCGGTGCAATCAATACCCAAGTCATTCCGCTTCTTGGTAAAGTATTGCCATTCTTAAATGGACATCTGATTCCTTGGAAAACAGATCCGACCTGGACTAAAATTGCTCTAATTATGATGCAAGGTTGGCTTGGTTTCCCTTACATTTATGTATTGACACTTGGTATCTTGCAATCCATTCCAAACGATCTTTACGAAGCGGCTTACATTGATGGTGCAAATGCATGGCAAAAATTCCGCAATATCACTTTCCCAATGATTTTAGCAGTTGCTGCCCCTACACTCATCAGTCAGTATACTTTCAACTTCAACAACTTCTCTATCATGTACCTCTTTAATGATGGCGGTCCTGGTACAGTTGGTGGTGGTGCAGGTTCGACTGACATCCTCATTTCATGGATTTATCGTTTAACGACAGGTGCAGCTCCTCAATACTCAATGGCCGCTGCGGTAACACTTATCATTTCTCTTATCGTGATTTCAATCTCCATGATTGCGTTCAAGAAACTACATGCATTTGATATGAAGGATGTGTAAGATGAATAATTCTATTAAATTTAAACGCCGTTTAAACCACTTTTTAACTTATTTCTATCTAGTGGCTTTATCTATTATCATTATCTATCCTCTCTTGATTACGATTATGTCTGCTTTCAAGACAGGGAATGTCCTTGCGTTTAAGCTAGATACAGATATTAATTTTAGCCTAGAAAACTTTAGCAAGCTTTTTACTGAAACTCTTTATGGGACTTGGTACTTTAACACTTTAATCATTGCTATCTTGACAATGATTATCCAAACAAGTATAGTTGTACTAGCTGGTTACGCTTATAGTCGTTATAATTTCCTAGCTAGAAAACAAAGTCTGGTCTTCTTCTTAATCATTCAAATGGTGCCAACAATGGCTGCCCTGACCGCCTTCTTCGTTATGGCTTTGATGTTAAATGCTCTCAACCACAGTTGGTTCCTCATCTTCCTTTATGTCGGCGGTGGTATCCCAATGAACGCTTGGCTCATGAAAGGGTACTTTGATACTGTACCTATCTCGCTTGATGAGTCCGCTAAATTGGACGGTGCTGGTCACTTCAGACGCTTCTGGCAAATTGTACTACCACTCGTTCGTCCAATGATTGCTGTACAAGCTCTCTGGGCTTTCATGGGACCATTTGGAGACTACATCTTATCTAGTTTCTTACTTCGTGAAAAAGAATTCTATACAGTTGCTGTTGGTTTACAAACCTTTGTTAGTGATGTGAAGAATTTGAAGATTGCCTACTTCTCAGCAGGTGCTATCTTGATTGCCTTGCCAATCTGTATCTTATTCTTCTTCCTACAAAAGAACTTTGTATCTGGTTTAACAAGTGGTGGCGACAAGGGATAATCTTGTCCCACCCTCTTTTATTTATAGTTGTATGATAGCTAATAAATTTAATTTTATTAGCTATCACCTGATTATAATTTTTTAGAAAGTGTGTCTTATGCTACCTTATCCATTTAATTATTTTTTTAGTATTTCCGGTTTTAAAAAGCCTTTTGCCAACCGAAAATTACTGACCTGGTGTCAATTGATTTTTACAAGCATCTTTTTAATTTCCTTATCCATGATACCAGTTGCTGTGCAAAACGCGTCTCTCAAGACTTATCCACTCACTACTTTTGTAGATGGTGTTTTTGACCCTGTTACAAAGGAAGTAATGGACGATATCACAGAGAATGCTAAAATAGCAAATCATCAATTCAGCTATGCTGGTCAGCAATCAACTCACAATAGCAAAGCAGGAACTGTCCTTCTAGGGAAAGAACAGTCTACCTTAGGAGAAAAACTAACACTTGCTTTTGGATCCAAACAACTGATTATCAGCAAAAAAGGAAAAAAACTGGCAGACATTCAATATCAGCATATCAATCAAGCTGCTCTAAAAAATAAAAAGTCGCTCAGTGCCGCCATTTCACAAGATTGGTTTCAACAAAATCGTGTGACAGTCAGTCTATTTCTCGTTCTCCTTTCTGGCGGTCTTTTGACACTGAATTTCTTCATCATCATCTTAGGAGCTACCTTTTTCCTTTATTTAACGAAAAAATCACGTCTTTTTTCTTTTAAAACCGTCAAAGAATGCTATCATTTTGCTTTGAATTGTTTAGGTTTGCCAACATTGATTGCTGTCGCGGCAGGGTTATTGTTCGGTCAAGCCATGACCACTATGATTACCATTCAAAACATTCTTTTTGCCCTTTATCTCGTCATCATTTTCTATCGGACACATTTCCGTGATGAAAAAATGAAAAAGTAGGGAGGTTTTTATGCGAGTTACTATCAAAGAAGTTGCTAAGTTGGCAGGGGTTTCTCCATCCACCGTTACCCGTGTAATTCAAAACAAATCCAGCATTAGCGATGAAACGAAAAAAAGAGTCCGCAAGGCTATGAAAGAGCTGAATTATCACCCTAATCTCAATGCACGTAGTCTTGTTAGCAGTTACACACAAGTCATTGGTGTTGTTTTACCTGATGATTCCGATGCTTTCTATCAAAACCCATTTTTCCCTTCAGTCTTTCGCGGGATTGCTCAGGTGGCTTCCGAGCATCACTATGCTATTCAAATTGCGACTGGAAAAAATGAAAAGGAACGCATGGAAGCTATTTCCCAAATGGTTCTTGGCAAACGAGTAGACGGACTCATCTTTCTTTACTCTCAAGAAAATGATCCACTAGTGAAAATGGTCAGTGAAGAACAATTTCCTTTCTTAATTTTGGGAAAATCTCTTTCTCCCTTTATTCCTTTGGTGGATAATGACAATATCCAAGCGGGATATGATGCAACAGAATATTTCATCAAAAAAGGCTGCCGAAATATTGCTTTTATCGGTGGTAGCAAAAGACTATTTGTAACGCAAGACCGCTATAAAGGATACCAAAAAGCGCTAGAAGATTACCATTTAGAGCTTGACCCTCAAAATACAGCCTTTGCAAATGAATTTTTGGAAGATAAAGGATATCAATTTACCAAGCGCCTTCTCAGTCATGATACAAAAATTGATGCTATTATCACAACAGACAGTATGCTGGCAGAGGGAGTTTGTAATTATTTAAATGAAAATCAATTATCTGTTCCCACTCTAGCCTTTGACTCTATTAAACCCAAACTTGATTTAATAGCTTATGTAGATATTAACACATTAGAGCTAGGGCGGGTTTCGTTCAAGACTATTCTACAAATTATCAATGATACCAAAGAAAATCGACAAATTTGCTATCGCCAATTGATTCCACATCGCATTATCGAACGATAAAGAAAGGAAGTTTATGGCTTTCCGAACATTCCAAGCCTACTTAGATGACCAAAGTCTCATCACGATCGAGTTAGAAAAACAATTTTATACTGAACAATTACAATTTACAATCGAAACGGTTGATAGCACACAAACCTTACAGATAAGAACTCTGGAAGAACAAGATGACTTCGTGCAATACAGTCTTGCTCCTCTTGAGCCGTTAGATTTAACCAGTCATTATTGGATTTACGACCAAGATCGCAATAAAACCTTTTTGCAATTTCGCCATATTGTGAGAAAACCGATTTTTGACCAGACCTTTGCTTATGATGGCGATGACTTAGGAGCTCATTACACTCCTAAAGTAACGACTTTTAAACTCTGGGCTCCTATTTCCGAGCAAGTTTTGCTCCATTTACAAAATCAAGTTTATCCGATGACACTTGGTGAAAAGGGCGTTTGGCAAATAGAAGTCTCTGGAAATTTTGATGGAGCTGCTTATTACTATCTACACAAAGTAAATGGTCACTGGGTGGAAGTCCATGATCCTTATGCCTTATCTTCAGAAAGTAATTCTGGTGTTAGTTATGTTGTCAATCCAGAGAAAATTACTCGCCCAATTCACCGAGCAGCAACACAAATTCCAATAACAAAAGCTGTTATCTACGAGATGAGTGTACGAGATTTTTCCATGCAAAAAGAAGCAGGATTTACCTACCCTGGGAAATTCAAGTCCCTAACAGAGTCTCCTGATTTACAAGAACACACTTTGGGAATGGATTATGTCAAACAACTGGGTGTTACTCATATCCAACTCATGCCAGTGTATGATTTTGGCAGTGTTGATGAAAATCATCCAGAACTCGTGTATAACTGGGGCTATGACCCTATGCAATACAATCTTCCTGACGGCAGCTTTGCAACAAATCCACATGATCCTTATACAAGAATCGTTGAATTGCAAGAAGCAATCGCTGCTTATCATCAAGCCGACATCAGTGTTATCATGGACGTCGTTTACAATCATGTCTACGATCCCCAAACCTATGCTTTTGAAAAAATCGTCCCAGGCTATTTCTTCCGCTATGATCACAATGCCAATTTAACAAATGGGACTTTCTGTGGGAACGACGTAGCAAGTGAACGAGCAATGGTTCGTAGCTATATTAAGCATTCCCTCAAACAATGGCTAACTCTTTATGGAATGGACGGCTTTCGCTTTGACCTCATGGGCATTCTAGATATGGAAACCATGAAACAAATCGCAGAGGAATTGAAGTTTCTTTATCCAAATGTTTATTTGTACGGAGAAGGGTGGCGTATGGCCACCGGACTGGATAGCAATCGGCTTGCACATCAATTCAACGCCGCTCAGTTACCAAGCTATGGTTTTTTCAGCGACCACTTCCGCAATACAATCAAAGAAACGATTTTAGAAGGCAGTCAAATCCAAGACTCCAAACCAATAGATACGATAGAAAATGTATTGACAGCTAATGTTGGATTAACGGAAACAGCACATTTTATCGCACCCCAGCAAGCTATCAACTACGTGGAATGCCATGACGATGCAACGGCTTTTGATTATTTTGCAATTAAAAAGCCAGATATCTCTCTAAATGAGCGGTTAGCAGATGCACGACTCGCTTTGCATATTACTTTGTTAGCTCAAGGGGTACCATTCCTCCATAGCGGGCAAGAGTTTTTCCGTAGTAAAAACCTCATGGATAATACTTATAATGCTCAAGACGCCATCAACCGTCTTGATTGGCTACACTCAATTGAATATGAGAAAGACGTAGATTTTGTTCGCCAGTTGATCCAATTCAGAAAAGCAAATCTGCTCCTCAGTTTGGAAACAAGAACAGAAATTAAAGATTACTGTTCTGTCGAATGGCTAAGTGATTCTGTGGTCGAATATAAAATTAAAGAAAAAGAAGATCAAATCACAATCCTCATTAACTTTGGAAACGAAGCATTTAGCTATCCAAATCAAGATAAACAAGCTATTTTTATCAACTACCCAGAGATTAGCCTTGACGTTCCTCTCAATACCAACAGAGATTCCTATACTGTCCCTGCAAAACAAGTTCTCGTACTTAAATAATCGTGAGGCTGGGCAAAAACACCATTTTTAATCAGAAATGGATAATCAACGACATTATAAAAGGCTTAAAATCAAGATTTATTTAAACCAGATTCTAAGCCTTTTTGCTTTTATGCTTGTTTTTGCCCAGCCTCTATTTGTCCCGCACCGAAGGCCGCGAGACAGACTGCAAGTCATATAAAAAAACATCAGATTGACCAAACTAGCCAATCTGATGTTTTATTCTTCTACGAAACGTCCAAGAATGTGAACATTATCTGCTACCGATACAAAAGCATGCGGATCAGTTTTACGCATGATATGCTTGAATTCATTAAATTCAGCACGCGTAATAACTGTAATCAAAACTGCTTTTTTCTCATGATTGTAAGTTCCTTCTGCACCATTAACCATGGTTGCACCACGATGCAATTTGTTATGAATTTTATCAATAACTTCTTCGGGATGACTGGTAATAATCATCGCCTGCATCTTCTTTTGCTTAGTAAAGACTGCATCTGTCACACGGCTTGACACAAAAATCGTAATCATCGAATATAGTGCATATTTCCAGCCGAAAGTCACACCGGCAATAATCATAATCATGCCATTGACCATAAAGGAAATATTTCCCACATTTCTGCCGGTTTTCTTCCGAACCGTCAAGCTGACAATATCCGTCCCACCACTAGAAATATTGGAACGCAAAGCAAAGCCGATTCCCATTCCCATGATAACCCCACCAAACAAAGCATTGATAATCGGGTCATTTGTTAAGGTCACTTCAGGAACAAACTGGATAAACAGCGAGCTCATGGAAACGGTTATAAAAGTAAATACCGTAAATTTGTGCCCAATTTGATACCAAGCTAAAATCATCAGCGGGATATTGATGAGATAGAAAGTCACAGAAACCGGAATAGTAAATCCTAAAAAACGCGTACTTAAAGCGGCTAAAATCTGTGCCAATCCAGTCGCACCGCTTGAATAAACATGTCCCGGTTGAAAGAAAAGATTCACTGCAACCGCAGATAGAAAACCATAAATGAGCGAAGCAGAAATCTTTTCATCGTACTTCTCACGAGAAATACTCTTAAGTACTCGTATCAACTTAAAATCATAGGCTAGACGGCGCAAATAATAACGCAATCGTTTGTAAATCTTACTTTTCTTCATGAGTTTCTACTTGTAAACTTAATTCTTCAAGTTGTTTAGCGTCGACTATGCTTGGCGCCTGAGTCATTGGATCACTTGCTTTGTTGTTTTTAGGGAAAGCAATCACTTCACGGATATTTTCCTCGCCAGCCAGCAACATGACAAAACGATCTAGCCCAATTGCCAGTCCACCATGCGGTGGAAAACCATAATCCATTGCTTCTAGCAAGAAACCAAATTGATCAGTAGCTTCTTCTTCAGAAAAACCAAGGGCTTTAAACATTCGTTCTTGCAAATCTTTGTGGTTAATACGAAGACTTCCACCACCCAATTCATAACCATTCAAGACAATATCATAAGCAATAGCACGAACCTTGCTCAAATCACCTTCTAATTCATGAGCTGTGTCTGCTTGTGGAAGAGTGAATGGATGGTGCGCACTCATATAGCGACCTTCTTCTTCCGACCATTCAAACATTGGCCAATCCACAACCCAAAGGTAATTAAATTTCGATTCATCAATCAAGTCTAGATCTTTTGCAAGACGAACACGAAGAGCTCCCAAGGATGCATTGGCAACTTCAAGCGTATCCGCTACAAAAAGAACCAAATCATTGTCTTCAAGCTGTAAAGCATCTGTCAAGTCACTTGTCAAGTCTTTCAAAAACTTAGCAACTGGTCCATTTAGTTCACCTGATACCACTTTCACCCAAGCAAGTCCTTTTGCTCCATACTGTTTTGCTTGCTCTGTCAACTTATCAATATCTTTGCGAGAATATTTATCAGCAGCATTTTTCACAACAATCGCTTTAACTGCTGGTGCTTCTGAGAAAACTTTAAAGTCAATTCCCTTGACAAGCTCTGTCAAGTCTTGCAATAGCATCTCAAAACGTGTATCTGGCTTATCACTTCCATACAAAGCCATTGCATCATCATATTTCATTCGTGGGAATGGTAGTGCAACCTCAATCCCCTTCGTTTCTTTCATCACTCGAGCAATCAAGTCTTCTGTAATATCTTGAATTTCTTGATCAGATAGGAAAGAAGTTTCTAAGTCAACCTGTGTAAACTCTGGTTGACGGTCTCCACGCAAATCCTCATCACGGAAGCATTTTACAATTTGATAATACCGATCAAATCCAGCATTCATCAACAGTTGCTTGGTAATTTGAGGACTTTGTGGCAGAGCATAAAAATGACCTTGGTTCACTCGACTTGGTACCAAATAATCACGCGCCCCTTCTGGAGTTGACTTAGTAAGAAACGGCGTTTCCACATCAATAAATTCAAGCTCATCTAAGTAATTGCGAATAGAATGTGTTACCTTAGCCCGCAATTTCAAATTTGCCAACATTTCAGGACGACGAAGGTCTAAATAACGGTAACGGAGACGGGTATCATCATTCGCTTCAATACCGTCTTTGATTTCAAATGGAGTCGTTTTGGCCGTATTGAGAACTGTCAGATTCTCCACGTGTAGTTCAACAGCTCCCGTTGCTAATTTATCATTCGCCTGCGTACGGGCTTCTACTTTTCCAGTCACTTCAATCACATATTCGCTTCGCAAACTTTCAGCGGTTTCCATGACTTCTTTGGCTACATTTTCGGGATTGATAACTAGCTGCATTATGCCTTCACGGTCACGCAAATCAATGAAAATCAGTCCTCCTAAGTCACGACGACGGGACACCCAACCTTTCAAAGTGATTTTTTGACCAACATGTTCACTACGAACACGCCCGGCATACATTGAACGTTTCATTTTTATTCTCCAAACTTTTAATTCTTTTACTATTTTACCACAAAAGCGATGAAAAAGAAGACATGCTTTTCAAAATCTTCATATCTTAACGTAATATTTTTACAAAAGAAGATGACGACTCACCTCTTACTTTCTTTGTCATATAATTCAGGATGCAAAACCTTGACCACATAACTTGATGCTAAGCGCAATAGCCCTGCTGCCAAGCCAAAAATCGGTGCTAAAAACCGAAAAAAGAAATCCCCTCTTACAAAATAGGCAATTCCTCCTATAATCAAAAAAACAATTAGAAACTGAATTACAGACGGAATGATTATTTTTTTCATTGTTCTCTCCACTTCTACTTCAACATTCTACTATGTTATGAGAGAAAAAAGCCATTCGACTGGCTTTCTCCCTTTTTAAATTAAAACCCCAGTTGTTCAAAAATTGTTTGAAAATCTTCTTGGATCTGATTTAAACTGACTGTCAATTCTTCACGAGTTTGATTGTTTTTGATGGTAACTTGATTGCTTTCAATCTCACTTTCACCAAGAGTTATCAAAGTCTTAGCAGAGAAAGTATCTGCTGACTTGAATTGCGCTTTTAACTTACGATTTAAATAATCACGTTCAGCTGTAAATCCCTGCTTACGAAGTGCTTGTACAATTTCCAAAGCTTTGTTATTAGCACCGTCTCCCAAAACTGCAACATAAACGTCTAAGCTATCCTCCAGCGGCAAGGCTACACCCTGCTTTTCAAGAACGAGGAGCAGACGTTCTACGCCCATCCCAAAGCCAAATCCAGCCGTCTCTGGTCCACCAAAATAAGCAACAAGGCTATCATAACGACCGCCTGCACAAATAGTCAGTTCATTACCGGCTACATCTGCAGTAAATTCAAAAATCGTGTGATTGTAATAATCCAATCCGCGGACCATATTGGTATTGATAACATAAGTAATTCCTAGTGCTTCCAACATCGAACGCACAGCTTGAAAATGAGTTTGGCTTTCCTCATCTAGATAATCCAGGATAGAGGGTGCATTTTCAACAGCGAGTTTATCTTCTTTTTCCTTACTGTCTAGCACACGGAGAGGATTTTCTTCCAGACGACGCTGACTATCTTTAGAAAGACTGTCTTTCAACGGCATCAAATAATCAATCAATGCTTGACGATAAGCGGCGCGACTCTCTGCATTCCCCAAACTATTCAACTGCAACGTTACACCTTGAATACCAATTTCATTGAAAAATTGAGCTGCCATGGCAATCGTCTCTACATCAGTCGCAGGATTGTTGGAGCCAAAACACTCTACACCAATCTGATGAAACTCACGCAAACGCCCTGCCTGAGGACGCTCATAACGAAACATAGAGCCCATATAATAAAGTTTCACCGGTTTTTGGACTTCTGGTGCAAAGAGCTTATTTTCCACATAAGAACGTACAACTGGTGCTGTTCCTTCTGGGCGTAATGTGATATGACGGTCGCCTTTGTCATAAAAATCATACATTTCTTTGGTCACAATGTCAGTCGTGTCGCCAACAGAACGACTAATCACTTCATAATGCTCAAATAGTGGGGTACGAATTTCTGCGTAATGATATTTTTTAAATGTTTTGCGAGCAAATTCTTCTACATATTGCCATTTGACAGACTCTTGAGGGAGAATATCCTGAGTCCCTTTCGGTTTTTGTAATTTCATAGCTTTCCTCTTCATTCATATAATATAATTATTTTACCACAAGTAGCCGATTTTGAGGACAGTTTCGGTATATTTTCTCTGAAAAGCTAGCACGCTCTGCTATTTTACAAAAAGTAAAAGAAAATCTGTCAAGTAACTTTACTTTACAAAATTTTTTTGATATACTATTACAGTTGATGAAAATCAAAGAGATTGAATCGAACTTATATTAAAAGGAGAATAAAGAAAATGGCAGTACCTGCACGTCGCACTTCAAAAGCGAAGAAAAACAAACGCCGCACTCACTACAAAATTACAGCTCCATCTGTACATTTTGACGAAACTACTGGAGATTACTCACGTTCTCACCGTGTATCCCTCAAAGGATACTACAAAGGACGTAAAATCGCCAAAGTTGCAGCAGCAGAATAATAGAAGGGAGCTATCATGCGCGTAAATATCACACTTGAACACAAAGCATCTGGTGAACGCTTGTACCTTACTTCTAAAAACAAACGCAACACTCCAGACCGTCTTCAATTGAAGAAATACTCACCAAAATTACGTAAACACGTGGTTTTTACAGAGGTTAAGTAAGGGTTTCAGTACACGTCAATAGACGTCAAAATATTGATTTTAAGCGATTTTTGATTTTTTGAAACTCATTATATCGCACTACAAATCAATAAAAACTCTACCTTTTACTCTACCTTTTTTAGATAAATATATCATCTGGATATTGAAGTTAAGCCCTGCTATCATTTCGATGGCAGGGCTTTTTAATATTTGGTACATTAACTTCTTATCTATATTTTGGTGGATTTTAAGTTGACATCTACAAAGTTTAATGTTAGAATACATTCAAAAATATATTTGAATGAGGTATTTTATGATTCAAAATGTTGTTACTTCAATAATCCTGTATTCTGGGACAGCCGTAGACTTACTTATTATCCTAATGTTATTTTTTGCCAAAAGAAAAAGCAGAAAAGACATCATTAACATCTATTTAGGACAGTTTCTAGGCTCTGTTAGTCTAATATTGCTAAGTTTACTTTTTGCATTTGTCTTAAATTATATTCCTAGTAAAGAGATTTTAGGTTTGCTCGGTTTGATTCCAATTTTCCTAGGACTCAAAGTTTTGCTTTTAGGAGATTCTGATGGAGAAGCTATTGCAAAAGATGGTTTGCGAAAAGATAATAAAAACCTGATTTTTCTAGTCGCTATGATTACTTTTGCAAGTTGTGGTGCTGACAATATTGGTGTTTTTGTCCCATATTTTACCACCTTAAATTTAGCGAATTTGATAGTGACTTTACTTACTTTTCTAGTCATGATTTATCTCTTGGTTTTTTCTGCCCAAAAATTGGCACAAGTCCCTTCTGTTGGAGAAACTTTGGAAAAATATAGCAGATGGTTTATTGCCGTTGTCTATTTAGGATTGGGGATGTATATCCTGATTGAAAACAACAGCTTTGACATGCTATGGACTGTGTTAAGCTAGGAGAAAATATTATGAAAAAAGATAGTATCTGCCAAGTGAATGTTATAAATCAACAAAATGTTACAACCGCAACGAACTACCTTGAAAAGGAAAAAGTCCAAAAATCACTTCGCATTTTATCAAAGTTTACCGATAATAAACAGATAAATATCATCTTTTATCTCCTTGTTGTTGAAGAACTCTGTGTCTGCGATATAGCCTGTTTACTAAATCTCAGTATGGCATCTGCCTCCCACCATCTTCGTAAACTAGCCAATCAAAACATCTTGGACACTAGAAGAGATGGGAAAATTATATATTATTTTATAAAAGATGAGGAAATCAGAGATTTTTTTAATCAACTAGGATAACAACTATTTTTACTACTTTTCCATGATTATAGGGGGATTATATATGAAATTTTTTGAAGAAAATTATTCACAAGAAATACCTACTCGTATCAAAAATTTAAGAAAAAAACACAATATTACACAAAGCGAACTAGGCAATGCAGGTCAAGTTAGTCAAGTTGAAAGTGGTAAGCGACCAATTACGAGTTCGATGTTAGTTTATTTAAATGCTCTAACCGCTTCGAGCTATACGTATATCGTTTTTGGAGAGTTAGATGAGTTTATTGAGAATCTGTTTCATTATTTTTTCAGTTCTATTTTATATAGAGATTTAGAGGCTGTAGATGAAAACCTATATTCTTTCATGAGTGATGATTTAATTTCAATCCAATCTAGCTGTCTTAGACTTTCTAAGACATTCGCAAATTTCAATATTAAAAGAAAAAATTTTTTGGTTTCTGATGAAACTGAAATGGATACTTTTCACAAGAAAGATGACATTGATATTACTGTTGGTGAAAAAAGTTATAACCTCGCTAGAAGTTTTAGAACCCGTACCATCAATGAATTGACTGTCATTGATTTTGAAGAAATGTTTGATATTCTTTGGTTGATGTTAGGGGATAATTTAATTAAATCATTTGAAGTTAATGTCTGTGGTATCCTATTTGAATTGGACGGAAATGGCATACCCTCAACATTTAGGAAAGAAAACATTGATCCTCTCATCAATAAATGGTGGTATGATAACGTTTCGACAGAAATTATCCCTAATCTAATAAAAAAACTCAAAGAAAATCCACTATTCAATATCGGATTTCTGGTTGATGATATTCTAGAACGAATGTATAAAGAAAATATCCCAAAATCTTACCTTACGTCCGTTCCGTTAGTTAGTTCCAAAAAAGCAAGGTCAACTTTATCAGTTAAGTCAAACGGAAGTCAAAAAATAGATAAATCAAAATTTGCACAGATAAATTATGACTTTATGAAGTTAGTAAGTCAAGGTAAAGATATCACAGACTTGTACCAAAAATATTCTGAAAAGGAGCTAACAAATATGGGTATTCGTATTCATAAATCCACTGATATAGAAAGGATTGAGGAAAAAACTTTTGATGAAATAATCAGCTGGGTTTCCAATCCTTATGCAACAAGACCAATTCAGGAAATATCCAGTATTCAAATAGAGCCCACAAGATTTTCACTAGAGGATAAGAAAAGAATTGAAGAAGCTGCAGCTCAAGGACTAAGCGAAATCGACCTTATTGATTTAGTTGACCTATATGATATTAATTTAGACAATACAAGCGTCAATCGCTATATTGAGGGATTATTGACGAATAATACACAAGTAACATACTATTTCCAAGAACAATTAAACGAGGAATTACTCGCAATGGCTTCGACTTTAGATAGAGTTCAACAAGCATTTATTAAACTATTAAGCGAAGAAGAGATACGAAAATTTGCTCTTTAAAAACTAGGTGAATCGCCTAGTTTTTTTTTGCGCTTCGTTTTACAAATTAGTCTATTGAAGTAAAAAAAGAAGTAAAAAATAAAAGAACATTATGCCTTATACTGAATATATCAAGAAAAACTCTTGATAAAAATTTTAACAGTCCATATTGATGGCCATCAAAGGACAGATTGAAACAAATATGATGATATGACAATAAAGGTCATGTCTTGCATAGAATTGTTTCGCTGTTTCTTTGTTGTGCCTTTTAGCATACTCAGCGTTCAATATTTGCTCATATACGTTTCTTTCTGTCCAAGGACGAGAAAGGATCATATATTACTATGAGTAATAAAGTACAAGAACGCCGTGAGCGTAAAATCACAGAAGCTATTAAAGCTAAAAATTGGAATGAAGTAACTCGTTTGCTTCAACAAGAACAAAGTAATGCAGAACGGCGTGACCGATACCACCATAAACGAAGTATGGAAGAAAACATAGCTCGTAATGACGGTAAACGACGTGAACGCTATGAAGTAGTTGCAAGTTCTGATTTGAATCCCGAAGAAGCTTTAATCCTAGAGGAGTTAATACAAGCTATTCGTGAAGCTAAAGCATCCCTATCAGAAATTGACAGTAAGATTGTTGAAATGATAGCGGAACAAGGTTCAAGCTATAAAGAAACGGCTCGCTATGTCACTGAACATTATAAAAAAATGAGTGATGTAACAGTTAAATCCCATTATTGTAAAGCGCTAAAAAAATTAGCACCTTTATTAAAAACTTATCGCTAATCCCTCAAATCCAGTGTCTCTTATCACTGGATTTTTTTGTAAAAAAATTAAAAATTCAACAAATAACTTTGCGTTTAGCTGTCTCATTCTCCTTAGTAATAAGGAGGTGGTACACAACCAAAACAACTACGTCCAGCTCACGACCAAAACCGAGCAACTCGCATTCGCATTATTTCTCAATAATAAAGGAGGAACAGCCCTATGGCGTTTAAAATGAAAACCACAAAAGGTGGTTATACAACTACATTGGCTGATAAAATTATCAGTCAAAAACAACCGATTTACTCACTTAGTACCGAACTTGAACCACAACAACGGTTTGAAGAAGGAAAACCAACAGGAGAAATCGTAGCCTATAAAGCATGGTTTGTACAGGAAGGGCAAGACCCTTTCCAAGTAAAATTCGAAGATAGGATTGAGCTTCCATCGTTCCAATCCATGATTCAATTTGACACCCTACAAGCTTGCGAAGTAAAATATAACGTTTACTTCAAAGCAAATGGTATCAAGGAGGTGCGGTAATGACCTCACAATCTCGTGATGCGCTGAACCAATCTTTCCTGCAATCTTACCTGCTCCAGAGCCTAAACATGGCTCTGGGGGCTTTAATGCAGGGGGAAACCAGCTATACTAATTCTTTTAACGTCATTATTCAAGAAGACGGCTTTGTCTTTGTCCCTCGCCTGCCTTGTGCTTATATTCTTGATGATGACTTGTACAAGAAAATTTTTCTGATTGCTAACGCTTCTCTCTACCCTCAATTTACTCTCTTGAAACAAAATGCAACCTATTTTGTTCCACTCAAAACAGATGACTTACACATTCAACGTGGATTGTTTTTCCCTTGGAAAAAGGGAATTTCAGAACGTTTAACTATTCCTGATTTGGATAAATTTTCAGCTAGCCTACCACAAGGAAAAATTCCCATTATGAAGCACTTTGAACTAAACCTTGAAAAGATAAATCACTGGGCTATTGCTGGAAATTCAGGCTCTGGGAAAAGCTATGCTTTAACGTACTTTTTGAGTGTTCTGAAACATATGTCTGACTTAATTATAATTGACCCCAAATTCGATACACCAAGCCGATGGGCAAGGGAAAATCAAATTGCAGTTATCCACCCTGTCGAAAACCGTTCAAAATCTGATTTCGTTTCACAAGTCAATGAACAATTAAGCCAATGTGCAACCCTCATTCAGAAACGACAAGCTATCTTATATGATAACCCCAACCATCAATTTACTCATCTAACCATTGTCATTGATGAAGTCCTAGCCCTATCAGAGGGAGTCAATAAGAACATCAAAGAAGCCTTTTTCTCTTTACTCTCACAAATTGCCTTGTTGGGACGTGCTACCAAAATCCATCTCTTTTTAGTAAGCCAGCGTTTTGACCATAACACTATCCCCATTTCAGTGAGGGAACAGCTAAACGTATTGATACAAATTGGAAATATCAATCATAAAACCACTCAATTCTTATTTCCAGACCTAGACCCAGAGGGTATTGTCATTCCAACAGGACATGGAACAGGCATCATTCAAGTTATCGACAATGAACACCCCTACCAAATTCTGCCCCTACTCTGTCCAACCTACTACACTAAGCGAGGTATTTTATGACCACTAAAACATACTTTATGAGAAGTTTCAATCTCATACTATACTTACTTCTATTTGCTCCTATCTGTTCTGCATTTGGTTGCTTATTCAATTTTCTTTCTGTTCAATTAACCAACATCACATTTTTCAATCTAGATACGGTCAAAAGTACTACGGATTTCATTAGTTCCGTTTGTCATAGATTTGCTCTTGTTTCTCTACTACTTGCCTTATTATTGGCTGGGATAGAGATGATACAACGATTGAAAACAGATAGTTTTTGGAATTACTGTCAATCTGTCTATCGTACTTTCATGTTGCGACACTTCCTGTTTCAGCGTGAACGAGTACAGAAGATAAGCAACCTTGAACATCAGACCGTTACCACTATCAATCCAATCCATAACGGATTTAACCGAGCTGTTCGCAAGTGTATTGTAGATATACGAAAAGATACCATCACTATTTTTCTAAAAGTCCCTAGAGACCAACAGGGGCAAAAAATCCTAAAAGAGATGGAAGCACAATTAAAAGAAGAAATCGTCAGCCAACATGCAGACTATTATTTCTCCTCTCCTATTCGAGTTCGTAACCAATTGTGGTTCACTGGACAAAAACGTTAATACCTTGGGGCTGTGGCTTGCGTTAAGCAAAAGCCAGACAGCCCCTTTTTATATTCTTATCTATCATGACCTATTGGGGTTACTACGACCCCCAATAGGTCAATAATCAATAATCACAAAAAATTCAATTTTTTCAAAAAACTTTGCATCTGACCTGCCATTTCTCCTTAGTAATAGAGCCCAAAAGAAATGAGGTAACTGCCTATGGCAAAAGAACAACGCTCAACCAAATGGACGTTTCTCTTCTACGAGGAAAGCGCACCAGAGGACTACTTGACTATCTTAGAGAAACTTCATATCCCCTTTATTCTTAGTCCTTGGCATGATAAAGATGTTAATAAACAAACAGGAGAGTTCAAAAAGTCGCACAAACACGGTGCTTTCTTCTTTGATTCACTGAAAAGCTATTCTCAAGTATCAAATATCATCAGTGACAAACTGAACGGTCCAGCACATGTGGAGGTAGTTATGTCTCCCACTGGTTTATTTGACTACTTTACCCATGCGGAAAATCCAGATAAGACCCCCTACAACATTGAGGATATTGAAGTCGGTTGTGGATTTAATTTGGAAAAATTCTTGATGGAGATGAACTCCTCGGATTTTATACATGAAGTAGTCGATATTATCGAAGAAAACGACTTTACCGAATTTGAAGAATTGGTCTGGTATGCCCGAGCAAACAATACCAATTTATTAGGACTTATCATTGAACGTACATATTTCTTCGCCAAGTACCTAGATTCACGACGATACAATCCTAATCGACTCCATAATTCAAACACAGAGGAGAAAGAGAATAATGAATAACGAAAAATTAGAACAAATTGAACAATCATTGCAAACTCTTATCAAACTCATTCAAATCAAAGAACAGAACATACAACTAAAGATAATACAACAGCGAGAATTGTTAAAACAGCTAAACATCTCTCCAAACACACTAAAAACTTGGGAACAAAAGGGACTAAAAAGGTTAGAACCTCCTATCGAGGGAACAAGAACTGTCTTCTATCTATTAGATGATATTATTGACTTCTTGCAACCCTAATTTTGAAAAATTGTGCTAAAATAGTTTTATCTAAAAGAAAGAGTGGTAACTATTTTAGCCTACTTCAATATTCATGAAGAAAGGCAACTATGAAAATAGAATTCATTATCCATAACGGAAAAAAGATAATTAAAAAAATCAAAAAAGATAAGTCCATATCATACACCTTAAAAGGTGCATTTCTAGGAAAAGATGTAAAAACTGGTAAACAAGTTACTACTACCATTACAGCCAAGACACTAAAACAGTTAGATAGAGCAATCATTCAAGCTCGACTAGAATTTGAAAAAAATGGCTCAACACGAGAAAAAGTTATCATCATTGATACACTTGAAGATTTAGCTGAAGAATGGTTTAAATCATACAAGACCTGGGTTAACTCGCATAATACACTGAACAGAGTAAGAGGTTATCTTGATAATTATATTATCCCTAAATTTGGAGATTACAAACCAGATAAAATTGAATCTGCGGATATCCAGCTTTGGTTAAATGATTTGGCAAAGAAATCAAAAGAGTCCATTGAATCTGGTGTAAAGCGTGCTGATAAAGGTAGTGCTAAAGATTTTGGTGCTGTTATCCATAAGTTGAAAGATATTTTTGACTATGGAATTACAAACTATGGACTAATTACTAATCCTGTTGTCTCTGTCAAGATACCACCTAAGCCAAAATCAAATAAGCAACGCATCATGGTATTACATGATGATAGTCTTGTAGTATGGCTTAATTATCTTGAAAGTTTAGATAACACTAGAGCCAATCGTAGATTTAAGTTAATTTGTAATACTTTATTAGCCTCCGCTTTGCGAATAAATGAACTACTTGCATTGACGATTGATGACCTAGATTTTGAAAATTCTTCTATTAACGTCAGTAAAACATTGATGTGGAAAACTGCAAATAAAAAAGATGGGACAAAAGGGGAAGTTATCTGTAAAGCTACACCAAAAACTGATGCAGGAAATCGCTCTGTTCCTGTCCCTCTCCCCATAATAGAAAAACTCATAGATTTCCACAATGAAATGAACAAGTATCTCGAATTGCACAACAGACATAGAACAAAACTGATTTTCCCTACAATCTATGGGAACTATATGTGTGATAGAAACGAGAGAACAACTCTTAAGAAAAGGTTAGTAGGTCTTGGATTACCAAACTATGGTTTCCATTTATTCCGACATACTCATGCTTCAATGCTACTTAATGCTGGAACAAATTGGAAAGAACTCCAAGTCAGAATGGGACATAAATCCATTTCAACTACAATGGATACTTACGCTGAATTAGCACCACAACGAAAGTTAGAAGCTGTGGGGATTTATCTTGAAAAGATTGCTGAACTAACGCAATAACTACTCTACCATTCACTCTACCTTTTATTATGTAGCATTCTAAAAACATTGATGTACCAACGTTTCTAACAGCTAAAATAGAAATTATTTAACTCTTACAGAAGTTAAATAAGGTTTCATTACATTTCAGTACATACTGAAAACCCTGATTTCATGCGATTTTTGAAATATTGAATTTCAGTACAAATCATTTGAAATCAGTTCTATGGCAACCTTTTTGGCAACCTTTTTTGAAATAAAAAAAGAGAGTCAGCAATCGAAGAATGAGAAGTCCTAGAAGATTCCTAGGGCTTTTTTCATTCCTAAAAATGAGTGAAATAGCATAGTCTTTTCAATCCTTTGTGGAATATAAAAATCTTCCTACACCATGTAAGAAGATTTTTGAATCTTATTCTATTTTTCAGTTACATAAATACGACACGAAGCGCCAGATATACTTTGTAAAAGTGGATATTCCCTTTCGTTCGTACTTTTATAGGAATTTAGTTCTTCTTCCGATATTTCTCTTACCCCTTTTAAAGCAAACCAAGTATAACCTTGTTCTATCTCATTGAAAACATCCCACTGGGATGGAAGTGTATAAATATATCCATCTTTGACTTTCTCAGGAAAAACTCCATGCGCATCTACTTCTGCAAATAAAGATTTTGAACCGTCTTTCAAAGTAAGGATGATATTATCGATTTTTTCAACTTTTTTCCCAACTTTTGTATTATTTTGTGTTAGCACAGTGAATAATACTTTATCACCATGACACTTTGCATGGAATAAGTGAGCATCAAAGACGCTAATTGCAGACATTTTTTCGTCATATTGACTACCTAGACGATATACTATTGTTGTTACTTCTGCCATTTTCCTATCTCCTTCTATGTTTTCCTTTATATCCCAATCCTAGACCTACTAGTAGGCTAAGTCCTAGTAAACCGAACATAGATTCTCTTGAGCCTGTGTTTGGTAGCTGCTTGCTTCTTTCAACCCGTGAATAGGAAACAGGAACTACCTTAGAGTTAGTAGGCACTTCTTTGACCGCTGCATCAATAATATCTACGACATTACCTTTATCATCAAGGACTTCTTTAGGTTGACCACCATTTTTACGGATTTCATCAGCCTTAGTTTTCAAGTCTTGCAAACGTTTAGCATCAGCTTCAGACTTGTCTTGTTCAGCTTTAAGTTTAGCTAATTCATTGTACTTAGCAACCTTTTCTTTAGCTGTTGCCTGCAACTTAGTAAGTGCTTCTTTAGCAGTTTCAAGCTCTGCACGAGCTGCTGCTGCCTTAGTTTGAGCTTCTGCAAGTTTGGAATTGAGTTCTTTAAGAACTGCTGGCTTATCAGAAAGGGCTTTTTCAAGGTCCTGAGCTTTTTTATTAGCTTCATCAGCAAGAACTTTTACCTTGTCACGGTTAGCTGTCGCAGACTCAACAGCCTGTTTAGCTACCCCATTAGCTTTGGTAAGTACTTCTAGTTCTTCCTTAGCTTGTGTAAGAGCTTGTTGAGCTTTAGTATTTTCTGCTTTAGCTTTTACAAGTTCAGCCTGAGCCTTAGAAAGAGCATTAGCTTTATCAACCGCACTAGCCTTAGCTACTGCAAGTGTTTCCTTAGCAGATTGCAATGATGCCTTATCCGCATCTAACTGTGCTTGTGCATCTACTACCGCTTTTTCAAGAGCAGGAATATCTACTGTACCCGATTGCAAGTCAGAGAGTTGTTTTTGAGCATCTGCCAAAGCCTTCATAGCAGTATCGTACTTAGTTTGAGCCTCAGCCAACTTAGCTTTAGCATCTTGGTCTGCTTTAACAGCAGTATCGTACTTAGTTTGAGCACCTGCTACTGCTTTTTCATCTACAATGGTTTTTGTTTCATAAATAGGAACAACCTCTGTTTTTCCACCTGTTAAAGTCTGGTAAGGATTGTCGATAGCCTCTCCATTAGTGTTTAGCATCAAAGCATAAGTTGCCGGTGCAGAGTACCCCAGTCCGTTAAATGTTGTATAGAAGTCTACACCTACCCCAGCTGAGTTGTAGTTGCCCCTAAGACCAAGCAAAGCGAGAGCATCTGAAAAATTATCACGTGAAGTACCTGCTGTTGATACATTAGAACCCGTACCAGTAGAACCGTAGAGCATATTTCCTACAAAAGCAAGCAAATTAGCCTTTAAATCAGCCATAGTCTGATAAGCACCATTATGCCCTTGGTACTGTACTTGATTAGCTACTACACCATTTAAAAGTTTTCCTGAACCTTGAACAGAATTTAAGTGTTCTTGTGTTTGATTTGACTCTGTTACTTTTTTAATAGACTCTGGTCCCCAGAAACCATTAGCCTTGAGTTCTGCCTCAGACATATTGTTATATGCAGGGAATGTTTTATTAAACAAATCTTTTAGTGCTTGTTTAGTGGCTGCTATACTCTCTTTAGTTACTTTAAGTGGTTCTGTACCAACCTTAGAACGCAAATCATTAACCAAAGCAGTATAGAACAAAGCTAAGTCAGTCAATTGTTCGTCTGTTAAATCATGAACTGATACCTTAGTCGTGGAATCTGTATTAGAGAATTGCGGATTGTAATTACTTTTCCAACTTTTAAATACTGAACGATTAGGTGCTGCAATATCAGCTAAAGAACTTCCTGGAACATTCTCTACACCATCAGCAATAGCTTTACGAACATCAGCATAAGAACCCCTACCCTCAGCCAAAGCCTTAATAGCTTTTAAGTAAGCATCAGAAGTTACTACCCCGTTTGAATCAAAAAATTCAGATTTAGCTACTCCATCCTTAAGGGTTGCCTTACCACCAGTTGTTACAGTTTTAGTACCGACCTGAACCTGTTTAGTTGTACCTGCCTTAGCTACATCAAGAGCTTTTTTAGCGTCTTCTACTTTCTTAGTAGAAGCAGCTTCAGCAGATTTAGCAGTATCTAAAGTTTGCTTAGCAGAAGCTTCAGTTTTAGTTGCATCATTAACTGCTTTCTTAGCATCTTCAATAGCTTTAGCTTTATTAGCTTCAGCAGACTTAGCAGTATCCAAAGACTGCTTAGCTGTTTCTAGGGATTTTTGGTCGTCAGATACCTTCTTAGTAAGGTCATCAACATCTTTTTGCAATTTAGTAGTATCAGTTGTTGATTTAGAAAGGTCATCTACCTTCTTCTGAGCATCAGCCACAGCACTTGCAGTTTTATTAGCATTAGCCTCAGCCTGATTAACAACAGTTGTTTGGTCTGCTACCTTTTTAGCAGTATCAGCCTGACTCTGTTCAGCAGACTTAACGGAGTCCTCAGCCTTAGCAAGCTCATCTGATTTAGTTTGAGCTGCCTGTTTAGCTTCATCAACCTTAGCAGGTGTAACTGTTTCTACTTCTTTAATTTGATTTGTAGTGCCATTAACAACTTTATCAGCATCACTCACCGCTGTCTCTGCCTTATTCACTACCCCTTGTTGAGCCTCAACAGCCTGATTAGCAGTATCCGCTTGTGTTTTTGCTTCTGCTACTTGATGTTCTGTTACTTTAGCAACAGGGGCATCAGTCTTAGCTGACTCCGTCTTAGTAGCCGTACCGTCTGGCTTCTCTACAGTTTTAATAATGCTATTATTAGTAGTCGCCCCTACCTCATCCGCACTTACCGTTGTAGATACCCCATATACAGACGACAAAGCCAATACAGATACCACAGCACCCGTGCGTAACTTCTTAATAGTACCATGACCACTAGTTTTGAAATTTGACATAATAATGTTCTCCTAAATAGCTTTTTAAAGATATTATACCACAAAAGTGTCTTTATAACACTATTTTGTTTGAATAATCGCTTTTAAAGTAGTTCTTTAAGGCTACAAATTCAAGTAGTATAGTTTTTAAAGAGGTGTCTATATGAAAGAACTAAACTTAAGAGCATATATTGGTAAACGAATCAGAATACTTAGAACACAGAAACACTTAACTCAACAACAACTGGAAGAAGATGCTGACCTCCCCTTAAAATATACTTATAAACTAGAAAATTTAGAACCAAATATCACAGTTGAGACACTTGAAAAAATTATGACTGCACTTGATACAGATATAGAAAGTTTTTTTGATATTTCATTAAAAGAAGATAATCCCCTAACAAACCAATTACTATCCAAAATAGCAGAATTCCCAGCAAGTAAACAAGAACGACTTCTAAAACTACTGATTAACATAATTAATGAAGTTGAAAAATAAGCCAAGTCTAAAAACTGACTTGGCTTTTTTATTTTTCTAAATTTGTAGATTTCCTCGACACTCAAAATAGAATTCATACAAATTATTGAGAATGAAACGGCTGTTTAACAATGGCTCTAATAAAACTTCAAGCTCTTTTTGCAGTTTTTGATTTTCTTCTGATAACTCATTCAAATTCATCTTGGTTGGAATATTTAAAAGAGGCTTTCTACCTTTATCGTTGGTCACTTCTCTTGTTTGTAAAGCTGATGATTCTGTTATACCAATACGAACTTTAGCAAGTAAAAACATAATTCCCATGATATTTTTTTGTGCTTCGCTTTTATTTTGGGAATTGATTAGATTAGCAGTTAACTCCTCTAATAAGTTTAAAAAATTTTTTTGGTTTAAATACTCTTCCAGAGCAGTATATTCTAAATCAAAATTGTTCTTATCCTGTGAGTGCATAATAAACTGTAGTAGATATGACTTCATGTGGTTTAGCTGTTCACTAGAAAGTTCAAAAATACTATATCGAATATTGCATATTTTTGTTATATTTTCATATTTCTTAACGACTTTAAAGCAGCGTCTAATTAAGTCTTCATCCTCTTTTGATAAAAGTAGTTCATTTAATTCAGAATCTTTATCCTGAAAAAAGTCTTCTATTCCCCCCTTTAGCATATCTTTAATTTCTTCTGACCCCCCTTTGATTTCTTGAAAAACCAAAGAAATTACAAATTTTGTAGTTCCTTTAGCTGAAAATGATTTCCACTCCTTCATTTTGTTGTCACTATCATAATCTTCTATAAATCCACCTTTACTTCCTCCTCTAAACCGTTTAGGTAATATTTTATCCCTAAATTTTGTTAGAAAATCATAAGTTTGCCAATAAGTGATGTATTTCTTCAAGATTGCAATATCAAATATAATTTGTTTAAATTCGTTCTTAAACTCTGTATTCTCCTTATATAAATTTTCTAAAACCTCAAAACACGAAATGTTATTTTGCATATTAGTTCCCCCAAAATATCACACTATTAAATACATTATATCAAAAAAATCCCTTTGATTAAGGGGAAAATATAAAATATTGTGATTTTTTTAACATGTATAATCAGATTAGAATTAAAACAGGAGGTGATTCCAATGTACACATTATTCTAATGTTTACAACTGTTATATTACTCGATTGCTTAACAAGTCCCATCAAGCAATTTAAAGTTCTGTGGCTAGAGGAAAACACTTATGTTTTGTCAAGAAATTCTTGTAACCGTTTCTGTTCTTGGGGTCAGTCCTGAGATTGACTTTGAAACAAAGCAGGCTACTGGCAACATCAAGATTGATGCTGGCTTCCGTAATTCTAGTGGTAAGCATATCACTAGAACGATTAAGATTGCTAACTCCACCGTCTCTGAGTACAGCACGTACTTAGACGAAAAAGTCAATCTTAGGCTAGAGAGGGTAACCTTCTCACCATATCTATCAAACGGAAGAGCTGCTTTATCTATCAAGGCAGAAAGCGCAACTGTAGAGGTGTAACTATGATTTTAAAAAGAGCTAGAGCACCAAATAGGATAATTGACGGTACTACTATCATTCAAAATATTTAAAGGAGTATTATAAAATGACAACTATTTTTGAAAATTCGATAAAACAAACACCCACCATCACTTTTGATAAATGTGTTACAGAGTGTGAAAAGATTCTTGGAGTACTCGGAATCGACCAATTGGTTAACTTAAGCGTAAAAGACCGTATGAAGCTGTCAAAGAAGTTTGAATATAACTCTTATGATAGCAGAGGTATTCTATCCTTACAAGCACTCGTTCCTAAATATGCTATTAAAAAGGACTCTTTACTATTAAAACAGAGAGAAAATTCCTTTGTTACTACAGCTCAACGTCAGCATGCTCAGAAGTTATATGATAAGATTTCTCGTGCAGTTAATAGTTATCCTTATGGTGTTATTACTTGCTACGACTTTGAACAATGGATTGATGAGCATTTGCGCCTGTGTATTATGTTGAAATATGACAAGGATTTTGAGGGAGATAATACTTTATGATACAGATTTTACAGTTAGTATTCTACTTTATAATCATTTTTTTAGTTCTCTACTTAGGGCTTGTCTTAGTTAATACCGTTATACTTATTTATACACTACCTGCTGAGCAACTACTACCTCAAGCAGTCCAAAATACTAATATCCAAATTCAAAAGTGGTTAAAGGGATTTGATAATTTACCAGAAGAACGAAATTGTTACTCAGATTTTTATATTGAACTAATACATCAAGCTACCAAGCTCCACCCATATCTGAATACAGGTTCTTATCCTAACGGCGTCCAACAAGAGGGATTGGATTTTTATCTCTGGCTGTCAAAAATACCAGACCCAAAAGCGCTTGAAGACTGGAAAATACAACTTCGTCAGACGGTACGTGCCTATGATGATAATCTTGATGTTCTATTTAATATGGTGGAAGAAGAACCTTTTTTGAAGTTAAAAATAAATCTGGTATCAAAAGAATTGCTAAATCAATTAGAACATGGGCAAGCTAAGGCTTTGTATAGCGAAGAGGGGGAAGTCTAATGTCAGTAAAACTAAACATTTTACGCCAAGAGGGAAGCAATCAGCCTATCTCTTGGGACATACGAAAGACTCCACATATGCTGGTCTCAGCTCCGACGAATAGTGGAAAGTCTTATTTTATCAAATATTTGTTGAGTATTCTATATCTCCATTCAAGCAATGCTTCATGCCTAGTTTTGGATTACAAGCAAGGAAAGGACTACTGGCAATGGCGAGATAATGAGAATGTATTTCTGGGAGATAGTGTCTATGATGGTTTCAACAAAGCCTATAGTATCTTTGAAAACCGTAGAACCAATCCTAATAAAAAGTACCCACCATTCTTTTTGGTTTTTGAAGAGTATCAGAGCACGGTAGAAAGTATTTCAAAGAAAGCGGATAAGGAGGCATTCTTGCAAAAAGTAGGAAATTTGCTACGTCTATCCAGACAGGTCAACTACCATCTTATCTGTATTTGTCAAAGAATAGATGCTTCTGTCTTTCCTGCTGGAGGTCGTGAAAATTTTTCTACTAAAATTTCCATTGGTCGTCTCAGCCCCCAAGCCAAGCAAATGCTCTTTCCTGATGATGAGGTCAACCGTAATAAAGGGCAGGGAGAAGTTAATATTCAATTTGATGGACAACCTGTCATTGAAGCTAGAACATACACCATACGAGATAGGAATAGGGCAGTTCAATTAATAACTGATTTACTTAGTAGGGGATTTCCACTAAGTGAGGAGGCTGTTAGCCCGTAGCTTCAAGCGTAGGATTAGGCTTACAGCCTCGCCAGCTTTAGCTGGCTAAGTTCGGGCTAGTATTACCCCGAACTTCATGACAAGTGACAAAACGGTCACAAAGCCTTATAAGTAAAGGTCTTAAAAGAATAAAATATGTCATTAGTGTAAATGACAAAGAAGGAGATTTATGACAAATTCCAATATTTCATCAGACTTCCGTGCTAATAGCTTCTGTTGCGTATTAAACAACGTTGATAAGTTGTTCGATAAAGAATCAGATTTCTTTGATAGCGACAAGTACAAAGAAAAAACTAAAAAACGGATTCAGGAGTTCCGCAAGCTCCTTCCAGATACCAATGAGCCACTCAGCCCTGAAGAAATTGTTGATTTCTTAATGGAACGTTGGATTGCTCGCAATGAGAACGTCGTTTGCGCTATAAACTATGAAATTGGAGACAATGGAGTTCATCATTGTCATATGGTGCTTGAAGATAAGAAAGCTTTCCGCTTCTCGGCACTCCAAAAGCTTTATCCTACTATTCATGCAGAGATAACACGTGGAACAAAAGAGCAAATTATTGCTTACCTTGAAAAAAGCGGGGAGCATGAAGAAAAGGCACATACTATTGTAGTACCTATGAAGGTTCACGGTGAGCTTAGAGCTAGAAATCAGGGGCATCGAAGCGACTTTGATTATATTCAAAAACAAATTGAAAATGGTGCTACGCCTGAAGAAATTATGATGGGTAACCTTGAATACCGTAAGTATTCTAAAATGATTCGTGAACACTTCTTTCAACATCGACTTGCTCAAACTCCAGATATTAAAGACATGAAAGTCTACTGGCACGTGGGAGAATCTGGAAGCGGAAAATCTCACACTCAAGTTAATCTAAAAAAAGAATTTGGGCGAGATAATGTCTATATTTGGACGGACTTTGATAATGGAGGATTAGACCTCTATTGTGCTGAGCCAATTCTTTTCATGGATGAATTTAAAGGCATGTCCTATAAAGAATTTCTTAAGGTAACAGATGTTTACCCTGTTCAGCTTCATGCTCGCTACACAAATACTATAGCTCTTTGGAATGAGATTCATATCACATCAATTTTTACTCCAAAAGAAGCTTATGGCTTAATGGTGCCAGAGAGTCAACAAGAGATTGATAGTTACAAACAGTTACAACGTAGACTCACCAATGTTATCTATCATTTCAAAATCAGAGAAGATGATGGCAACTTCAAGTATAAAACCATTACATTTACACCTGAGGATTTCGAGAGACATAAGCAAGAACAGATTGAAAAATTTGCTTATTTATTTGATAAGTTTAATCCTAATGTTCTAAACTATGACTTTACAAAAGATGCCTTTCATCTCTCAATGAATCCAATTAACAACAAAAAGAAAAAAGCTACTACTCTCAAATTGACCAAAGCAGAGAGTAATAGCAAGTAGTTAGCGAGAGATAAGCAGTAGCTTCCCTCTACTGCTATTATCTCATATTTCATTTACCAAAGAAAGTGAGAATAGTATGTCTAGCAATAATTTTGATTTAAAGCAAATCGAACTCATGCTTCTTACTGTTATTGACCTACTAAAACATTTAAATAGTGAAAAGAATAGAACTGGTATTATTTATACTCAAAAAGAGTTATTGAATTTACTGAGTATATCTCCAAATACATTGAAGTCATGGGAAAATAGAGGTCTTAAACGTTTAGAACCACCTATTGAGGGTACTAGAACCGTTTACTATCATATTGATACTGTTTTAGAGTTTTTAAGCCACAACTAGAAGTGAAATGTGCTAAAATAGGAGTATCAAAAAAGAAAGTGAGATACTATCTATTTTAGCTTTTTTCAATTCTTCGATTGATTGAAGAGAGCAGCAATGAATACAGAAAAAATTATCCATAAAGGAAAAACCGTCCTCAAGAAAGTAAAGGATAATGGCGAGATTAGTTATTCAGCAAAGAGTATCTATCTAGGCTTAGATATAAAGACTGGAAAACCTGTAAAAACAACCGTAACAGCTAAAACCTTACGCTCCTTAGACCGTAAAATTATTCAAGCTAAAATTGATTTTGAAGAAAGTGGTTCAACAAGGAAAGAAACTTTTAGCATTGCTACCTTGTCAGATTTAGCTGAACTATGGTTTTCAAATTACGAGACTTGGGTCAGCTCAGATAACACTCTGAACCGAGTGAGGAACTATCTAGATACCTACATTCTCCCCAAATTCGGACAATATCAGCCTGATAAAGTTACTTCGTCTGATATTCAAAACTGGGTTAACGAGCTTGCAACAAAATCAAAAAAATCTGTCGAATCTGGCGTAAAGCGTGCTGAAAAAGGCTGTGCTAAAGATTTTGGAGCCATTGCCCATAAATTAAGTGATATTTTTGATTTTGGAATAACACACTTTGAATTAAAGCATAATCCTGCTCAATCTATCAAAATTCCCCCAAAACCTAAAAGCAATCAAAAACGCATTATGGTTCTTCATGATGAAGATTTAACTATCTGGCTAAATTTCGTTGATACTTTACCTAATACTAGGGCTAATCGGCGATTTAAAGTTATCTGCGACAGTCTACTTGCTTCAGGAATGAGAATCAATGAGCTATTAGCTTTGACTATCTATGACCTTGATTTTGAAAGTTCTGAAATATTAGTCACTAAAACTCTTATTTGGAAAAATGCGAAACCTAAGTTAGGATTAAAAGGAAAGGTTGTTTGTAAAAATACTCCTAAATCTGATTCAGGTAATAGAAAAATAGCTGTTCCGTACCAAATTATTGAGCAACTTCAAAACTTCCATGATGAAATGAATCTTTATTTCAAGAAGAACGGTCTTTCAAAAAGTAAGTTGATTTTCCCAACTATCTACGGAAACTATATGTGCGATAGGAATGAACGTGCGACACTCAAAAGACGATTACAGGAAGTTAATCTACCTGACTATGGTTTTCACTTGTTCCGTCATACACATGCTTCTATGATGTTAAATGCTGGTATGAATTGGAAAGAGTTACAGGTTCGTATGGGACATAAGTCTATCAAGACTACTATGGACATATATGCCGAGCTTGCCCCTAAAAATCAAACACAAGCGGTAGATATTTATCTAAATAAAATTGCGGAGCTAACCTCATGAAATTCATGGCAACCTTTTTGGCAACCTTTAACAGTTTTATCCAAATCAATAGCTTATAAACCTTGATTTAATAAGGTTTATCACAACTAAAATAGATTTTAAGTATTCCTTACTGAGGTTAAATAATTGAGATTAAAAAAGCCTATGAAACCAACGTTTCTAGGCTTTTTTGTCCTTACTAAGCGGACTGTTTTAGTGTAACCTATCTATCATATCTCACAGCTTGCATACAATGTAACCGTCTATATCTTACAACTCTTAAAACAAATTTACTGTTTTTGATTTATTCTTTGTTACTTTATTTCTTACCCTTATTGCTAAAAACAGACTTAAATAAAACAACTATAAGAATAATGAGCAAAGCTAGTTCTGAGAAAATTATCATAACCTTCTCTGTCACTTCCATTTTATAGGAAATGGTAACACTATTTTTAGCATTTGGAAGTTGCTGGAAAGTGGGAGTTCCGATAGCACTTAAATTTAAGAGGTCATTATTCAACTGCTGCCCGTTAAATGTAATGATAGTATTCTTGTAAACTATTATAGGTAACTCTCTAAACGAAGCGGAATCCCCCTGCCACTCTAAAGTCAATCCACTCTTTTTTCTTGTCTTTTTAAAGCCTTGATTTTGGATGACCTTGGTGATGTAGGCATCGTAATAAGAACTGGATTGTTCAGCCAATTGTCCATAAGAAGGCAGATAGTCAGGCGTTCCTTTGGCAACTAATTCTAATGCTTTTTGCTTATCTACATTATAGAAAGAACTTTTAATAGTATCGGAATCTCCAGTAAAAACTACTTTATACTGATTACGCAAAAAGTTATCTGATGAATTCCAATCCAGAACTGCCGTCGCAATCAGAACAGTAGGCTGAATAAGGCTTACTACTAAAATAGATAAGAATAATGGTTACAGGAACGAAGAAGCGAAAAGGATATTGGATTAGTTGAGCAACTGGATTTCTCCTCTCAATTAAATCGTTCCAAGGGAAAATGCTAGTTGTTAAGAACAAGAAAGCATTCATGACCCAAAACCATGTCTTCATTCCACTATCTAAGTCTTTCCATTTTCTGAAGAAAAAGAAATAGACAAGGAGAAAAATGGGAATCAGCGTTACTGGATTCATCAACCAATAATAACTATTTTGGTTAATGGTATTGAGGTTCATAGATGTATTTATTTTAGGACTTATGAGTTGATTACCAGTTAAAAGGTAAAAATAACTAGACCAGATATTCATTGTCAACCCAAAGAAAATCCCTATTTCAACAAATAATCTTTTTATGAAAACCAACTTTTTAGGATGTTGAAAAAATGCTAAAGCAAAGAATGGTAAGTAAATCAGCACTAATAATACGGAAGATAGCATATGTGTCTGAACCATCAAAGCTGTATAAATGCCTAAGGTATATTTTGGTACCTGTTTCGTATCCTTTAGTTCAAATAAGATACTCAAAGCTAAGGGCATTAAAGCTGCACCCCAACTGGTAAATCCTTGCCGAATTGTCCAATATTGAATAGAGTAGCTAGAGATATAGAGCAAAGCGCCAAGGACAGCGTACTTCTGCTCCATTTTACTTTTAATAAGAAACACATACATAGACAAGCCAGCTAGATTGAATAATACAATATTGGATAAGACCTGATAGATAAACCAATTCTTACTGATTAGAACCAAGAAGCCATGAAAATAAGCTATAAAAGGACCATAAAGGGCATTAACTATCCGTCCAGACTGCTGAAAACCATATAGAGAGATATGATAGTTAAAATTGACATTCTTAATTTGTTCAGCTGTATCATAAAATCGGTTAAAGTGAAAGATGGAATCCGAACCTAAAATTAAGTTACCTGAAAAAAATTGAGGTAATAAGATAAGGATAGAACACAGAAATATCAGAAGCAGACTCGTCAGGTGATTTGTTTTGTTCCTATCAAACACTATAATTTACCTCCAAATTATCATATAAAAACTAAAAGTTGATTATAAATCGACTTTTAAGTACACCACAGTATAATCCATTACTCAATAAACTAAGTATGTCTATATTCTTTGCTTGTATTACAAGTGCTATAGCATGCATACAAAGGACTTACAAAAGTATTTTCTGCTCATCTACTATAATAGCCATGCTTTTGTTTCCATGCTATCCTCCAATAACTTCTTTGTTTTGTTTAATTGATTTTTTCATGACAGATACCTCCTGTTTTTAAAATGAAGTATACTATATCTAATTGAATAATACAATGATTACCTAAAATAATCAACCATTTTATGAAAGTAGAATTTTCAACAATCATTAAAAAGAAAACATAAAAATAAATAGTTTAAAACATCTGTCTTAAACTATTTACCCCTCACTGTTGCTCACCAATACAGCATTCTTCGTGCTCATCTAAACTTTCGTCTGTCTGAATGGTTACTTTTGTAATTCCATATATTTTGAGATGTTGGCGAATGAGCTGCTGAGTTTCTGCTTGTTGTTCGGGATGTTTCATGCAAATATGAATCATCGCAAATTTTTCTAGTCCATCGGTTGTCCAAACATTTAGCTGAGTGACTGTTTGGATATTCTCGATTGTTTGAATTTCTGCATAAAGGTCATTCAGATTTACATCGCTCGGTACGTGATCAAGAAAGATTTGAACATTTTCCCAAAACTTTGGTAGTGCTTTACTCAAGATAAAGGTTGAAATGATGAGTGAAAGCAATGGGTCAAGGAAATACCAGTTTGTAAAACGAAGAATAAAGGATACAAAGATCACAGCCAACCAGCCTAAAATATCTTCTAAGAAATGCAGACTCAGAATGGATTCGTTGTGCGTATGTCCATGACTAACCACCCTGCTGGCTGCAAAGTTGATTACAATTGCAAAAATTCCCAAGATAAGCATACCGTCGTAATTTACCCGTTCAGGCGCAAATAGCTTGGGAACATTTTCAACCAAAATGAGAATAGAGCCCACTATCAAAATGGTAGAGGTCAACATGGCTCCCAGTAAACTATACCGTTTATAGCCTAATGTATAGTTTCTATCACCTCGTCTATTGGAAATTTTTTCAAAAAACGCCGACAAGCCAATCGCTAAGGCATCACCCGTATCATGCACCGCATCTGCTAGCACAGCACTAGAATTAAAAAGAACACCAAAGGTAAATTCAATAATTGCAAAAGAAAAATTTAACAGAAATGCAATCCAGACATTTTTACTTGATTTCATTATTGCCTCCTTCTAATCGCACATTGAGATTTGATTTTATTTATTGTATAATGTATTCAAAACAAAACACTTTGTTCAATTATATTATCTACTATTTTAACGGAGGAAACAAGAAACAAATCTAATGCTTCGTTTGATAGTGTACATTTAAGGAGATTTGTTCGGAAACGATGGATAGACGAGTTAAAAAATCACGCGCAGCCATTTATCAGGCTTTTCTCACTCTTTTGAATCAAAAAAGCTATGAGTCCCTCACAGTTCAAGAAATCATTGACCTTGCAGATGTCGGTCGGTCGACTTTCTATGCTCATTTTGAGACAAAAGAAGCACTACTTGAAGAAATGTGCCAAGATTTGTTCCAACATACATTTGTTGAGCGCTACCAAGCAAGCGAACTTTTTGACGCAACAGCTCATATTTTTTACCATTTCAGGAAAAACCAAGATAAAATAGCTACTTTATTATTGTCTAAAAATATTTATTTTATCAATCGTTTAAAATTAGAGCTAGAACACTATCTCTTTCCTCTCATTCGCGAAAAGCTATTGACACAAAAATCTAATTTACCAGAACCATTTTTAAAAAACTATGTCACAACAACTTTTATCGAAACAGTTACTTGGTGGCTAGGACAACGAAATAAAATTGAAGAAGCCACTATTACATCCTACTATCTGGAGCTCATGCACTAATATAGAGATATAATTTCAGCTATTTCTATGGTATAATTTTCTAAGAACCCCTTAGGAGTATTTATGAAAAAACAACATTCTATCTTTTTATTACCAGGAATTATCATGGTGGGTGTCGCTTTGCGGACGCCTTTTACAACGCTTCCAACTGTTTTAACGAACATTGCTAGTGGGCTTCATGTTTCGGTGAGCTCACTTGGTCTTTTGACCAGTCTGCCCTTGATCATGTTCGCTCTCTGTTCTTCATTTTCAGCGCGTTTAGCGAGTAAAATTGGGCTAGAAAAACTGTTTGCTCTTGTCCTTGCTCTGCTTACCATTGGATCCTTCATTCGGATTTTTAATCTACCACTTCTTTACGTGGGGACGATTCTCATTGGAGTTTCCATTGCAGTACTTAATGTTTTACTTCCAAGTGTCATCCAAGCCAATCAACCCCATCGGATTGGGCTCTTGACAACCATGTATGTAACCTCTATGGGGTTATCAACCGCTATTGCTTCTTCTATTGCAGTGCCGATAACAAAAGCAACTTCATGGCAAGGTCTTGTCCTTTTTTTGACAATTGTTTGTCTTTTAGCATTTTTAATTTGGCTACCAAATACATCTTATAACCATTTCTTAGTGAACAAAAATAAAGAGCACCAAGGTAGCTCTATCTGGAAAAATAAAAAAGTTTGGGCTATTATTATTTTTGGTGGCTTGCAATCATTGCTTTTTTATACTTGCCTAACCTGGCTACCAACTATGGCAACGCAAGCTGGCATTTCAAATGCTTCTGCTGGAGTTCTAGCCTCTGTCTTTAACTTGATTAGCCTACCTTTTTCAATGACCATTCCTAGCTTGACAACACGGCTGTCTCCTCGTCATCGTATGATAATGTTAGCAATTATCTCTGCTGCGAGTGTCCTTGGCATTAGCATGCTCTTAATTCGAACGAATAATTTCTTTTATTGGCTTACTACCAATATCCTCATTGGGTCAGCTGTGAGTGCTCTTTTCCCATATCTTATGGTTACTTTTTCAACAAAAACGAGTAGCCCTGAACAAACTGCTCAACTATCTGGCTTAGCACAAACAGGTGGTTATTTACTAGCTGCTTTTGGACCAGCTCTATTTGGTTATAGTGCCGATTTCTTCCATTCTTGGCTACCTGCTGTATGTGTCTTGCTCATTCTTACAATCATTATGATTATTGCCCTCTTTTATGTAGAAAAATCTGATAAAATTTTATAAAAATCAAAAACAGAATGGAGAGTGAACCTTTTTCAGTTGTTGGGTTCTTTTCTCCACTCTGTTTTTTTAATTATCTATTTTCCATGTCTTAGCATCTGGCAATAAACCTACCTTCGAAATTTTAGAAACGTGCCGATTGCCCATAACATAAAAGCCTAGAGGCACAGCTCGCCATTCATCTGTGCAAGTCACGCCAATTCGAGAGCGCGAGCCAATTTGAAACGGGACAGCATTTTCTACCAATTGCAATCTTGAAGTGGTCAAACCTTGACCATCAAATTCCTTGGTAATCCCTGCAAATTTAGTTAATTTTCCTGGGCCGTTGGCAAGCAATGTACCGTCTGGTAATTCCAAGGCTCGAATCAAGACGGCTTCTGCGACATTCTCAGCCCTTGTGACTAAATTCAGCATTTGATGCCCGTAGATTTGATAGACATACCAGTGTCCAGCAGATAAATACATAGACTCGTTTTTCGGTGTTCGTTTACCATGTGCACTATGACAAGCACTATCTTTAGCTCCCAAATAGGCTTCTGTCTCAACAATTCGTCCCAACACTTGTCCGTCTAAGCACAATTGCATACCTAACAAGGACTTAGCCGTTGCGACTGTATCTGTCTGCATGATGTGTTTAAATTCTTTTGATAACATGATTTCATTATAACATGAATTCCATACAAAAAAGCAATCGAGAAAGACTGCTTTTTTGTTTAGGAGATTATGATGAAAAAAGTTTTTTAGGATTAGTTATAATATACCTTGTTTTGCTTAAATTTGTCTTAATAGAAAATAGCTAAACCGCTTTCAAAAATTCTTCTTTGTGTTAAAATAATAACAAAGAAGAAAAATGAACATTCTGATTATCACCCCACAATGATATCATGCTTATAAGGAAGAAATTTTATGAACAAACGACCTATCCGCCTTGTCATAAGCGATATTGACGGTACTATTTTAAATGACCAACACCAAGTTGATTATCAGCTAAAAACACAGCTTCCTCTTTTGCAGGAAAAAGGAATCCCTTTTGTGTTGGCATCTGCGCGTTCACCACTTGGCATGGAGCCAATCGCACAGCAACTTGGTCTCATTGACAATCCATTGGCTTGCTACAATGGCGCTCTTGTCATCAAAGGAAATTCCCAGAATTATGATGTTTTAATGGAACACGGTTTGGATAAAAAAGAAGTTCAGTATTTGCTAGAGCTCGTCCAAGAGAAGTTTCCAGCTGTAGCTATTAATCTCTATTCAGGAAAGGATTGGTTTGCTGAACAGATTGACAAATGGGTTCAGGAGGAAGCAGATATTACCGGTGAAAATCCTATCCTTCAATCTCTAGTCTCTGTTGTAGAAGATCGTGCTTCTATTCACAAACTTCTTCTGATAGGTGAAGCAGCCACCATTCAAAATCTTCACGACTATCTGCAAAACACAAATTTTCCTAAAACAGCCTTTTATCTTTCAAAAGAGAATTATCTAGAAGTTACAGCTAAACAGGTTTCTAAGGAAAATGCTCTTCAAGAGATTGCTCATTTTTATCACATTCCTCTCCAGCAAGTCATGGCAATTGGTGATAATTTCAACGACCTCCCCATGCTGAAATTAGCCGGATTAGGAGTGGCTATGGGAAATGCTCCTAAAGCAGTCAAAGAGCAAGCTGCAGCCGTTACCCACACCAATAATAATCATGGTGTCGCTCAAGCAATAGAGCAATATGTTTTAGATCAACAGCTATCTTTCCAAAATACAATAGAAAAGCTGACAGATTCATAGAATTCTCTAGTTCCCCATATAAAAAAACACGGACAAGCAAACTAGCAACCAACTAGTTAATTTGTGTTCGTGTTTTATTTTTCTTATTTAAAATTCTCAATTGCTCCGTCATAATTTGCCCATTCTTTGCTGAAGAATCGATCATTCATCTGGTAAGTCGGAGCAGCCTTGGGATTGGAAATAAAAGGATTGACAGCCTTATCAAACGCCAACCAGCCAAGCCAGCCCATGTGAATGGTATCTTGCATAAAGTAGGGCATCCCACCATCGTTTGAAAAGTCCGCGATATTGGTAAAACCTTGACTTTCCAACTGATAACGAATTTTCTTCACTGCTTGTTGGTATTTTTCTTGACTCAAACCAGTATAGGCCATCCACTTCGCATTGACAGGAGGAATAACAAAAATTGGATTCGTTTTTGACTTGGCAAATTGCTTCAAAACAAGTTGTAAATCGTTATACTCGGGAGATTTGGTATAAGAAAACTTTGCTTGCTTTCCTTTAAACTTTTTAATACGTTTCCGCAAGCGATGCTTATAAAATTTATTATCAATTCCTAAATCATTATTAGTCGTGTTTCTTTGAGCATCTTTTGTCGCAAATTCTTCCAAATCCTGATAAGAAAATTTATCTGGCAAACGCTTAATTTGAGGCTGTACCAATTTTTCATAATTCTCATTACGTTCGGCAAAAAGAGAATTGAAAAGGGCATCCTCACGTTTATTTAAACGGCTGATAAGACGGACGTACTGTTTGTCAAAGTTTGACAGTTTCTGATGATTAGCTATTTTTTTTACATTGTCTTTCATAGCCACCGTAGGATACAGTTGCAGGAGGCGCTTCGCCGCATATTGAGCATCAATGTCTCCTTCTTGCTGGCGCAAGAAACTAGTCAATTGATCACTATTGAAATATTGTTGAAATGCTGCTGGACTGTAGCCTTTTTTAGTAAACCATTGAGGAGAGACAACATAGACAGCTGGCTTATTTTTTAACTGCGGAAGCATTTGCTGCATGCCAAAATATTGCGTAAGAGATGCGGCTCCTCGTTGTCCTAAAAAATACGGACGATAATTACGCTTATATTTTTCTGACAAAACCGCAGGATGCATGCTGTCAAAGCGCAGCCATTCACTTGAACCAAAGTAAGGAACAAAGCGGTGCTTCTTATCTGTCAAAGCACGTACTTTTTGCGTTCTTCCCTTGAAACTTCCCGCCGTCAAAGTAACAGCCGAGCGCTTTTCAGCTTGGTAATCATGTTGTTGCTTGGTTGGGTAGAAAAATAGTAAAGCCACCACCATCAAAAGGGCGCAGAAAACTGGGCCTAAAATGAGCCACAATCGTTTAAGCATTACGAAGCTCCGTTACGCCTTCAATAATTTTATTAGCAGTATTCCAATCATCACGACCAAATTCTGAGACGGGAACATGAATATCAAAGCGATTTTCTAACTCAACAATCAATTCAACTGTTCCCATACTATCCAGAACGCCTGCATCAAACAAATCTTCGTCCATCATGTCTGATACATCTTCCATAAATAAATCATCAATAATTTCTAATACTTCTGCTTTTACGTCCATTAGAGAACTCCTTTTTTATTTTTTAAACCATAAGTCATTCAAAAATCCTGAGAAGATTAAGAATGAAAACATTACAACATTAAAAGTGATAAACATCCCCACTGCTTGTGTCCATTTGTTATCTGGTAATAGTGGCAAATTCTTCTTTTTCCGCTCTTTATTGATGGTCTTTTTCTTCCGCACCCAAGCGTCATTGATAACGAGTCCTAGACCATGAAAAAGTCCATAAGCAATATAATACCAAGTGACTCCGTGCCAAAAGCCCATGACTAGCATATTGATGATATAAGCGACACTTGAAGTGGTATTCCGATTTTTAAAAACTTTGTTTCGGATAAGTACTGTGACCAACCGCATAAATACAAAGTCACGGAACCAAAAAGACAGGCTCATATGCCAACGATTCCAAAACTCTTTCAAATCATGAGAGATAAATGGTTTGTTAAAGTTAATCGGACTTTTAATTCCCATTAGATTGGAAATGGCAAGGGCAAACATGGAATAACCCGCAAAGTCAAAAAATAAATCCAATCCAAATACATACATCACTCCTAGAGTTGGCAGGTTGAAGATACCACCCATTTGCACTGCATATTGCTTGAGAGGAGGCAAAATCATTGAGCCTAAAATATGTGCAAGAATAAACTTGTATAAGAAACCAAGCATTATGTATTGAACTGATTGCTCCAACATATCTAGCAGTTCATCACGCTCAGGGATATTTTCATAATCTTGATTGAACCGCTTAAAACGATCAATCGGCCCACTTGAAAAAGTTGGCATAAAGAGCATGAAACGTAGAAATTCCCATAAGCTAAAGTCTTTTAGAACACCATCCCGCAGCTCAATAATCATTCCTACTGAACGGAAAGTTAAGTAGGAAATTCCTAAAAAGCCCAAGAGTGATTGATGACCATAAATAGCTGGCGTTACCTTTACAAAGAAAAGCGGTAGGATAGACAAAGCAATGTGCAAATAGAAAATCCATTTGCTATCTCCCGTTTTTCGATAAATTTTATAAGTCCAAACCCAAAGCATTTGCCAAAGAACATAAAACAGTAGAGCATAGATTTGTGTTAATTTAGGTCCAATTAACATAAATATGATGAAAGCAAAGCTGACCAGAGCTTCGTAAATGGGAAATCTTTTTTTGAAGAATAAACCAACAAAGATTGGCAAAACGGCTAAAATGATATAAACAAAATACTGCGGATCCCCGTACGGTTCCAAGTGAGGAAGCTGTCTTATGAAATCCATCATCGGTTGTTGACCTCGCTAATCAAACCTTTAATGTCAATCTTACCATTTGGTGTCAATGGCAAGGAATCCCGATAAAGGAATTTGGAAGGCATCATATAAGACATCATAATATCTTGCAAATCTTCTTTGATAGCTTTGGTAATGTCAATCTCACGCTCAAATTGTTCCTTAACCCCGTCCTTCAGGATGACATAGGCTAGAAGGTTTTGTACTTTATGATCTTTATTGTAACGCGGTACAGCCACAGCTGAGTCCACATATTGAGACTTGTTCAGGTTTTGGGAAACATCTTCTAATTCAATACGAAAACCGTTGAACTTGATTTGGAAATCCATACGACCGCCATAAAGCAGTAAACCTTCATCTGTCATAGTACCAACATCGCCTGTATGATAGGCTGGTAACCCTTCAAACTCAAAAAATGCTTCGGCTGTTTTCTCTGGGTTGTTCATATAGCCTTTTGATACAGCTGGTCCAGATACAATGATTTCTCCTTGCTCACCATTTGGCAATTTGTTTCCGTCTTCATCAATCACAAAAGTTGGAGAATCCGCTTTGGTATAGCCAATCGGCAAGCGTTTCATATTTGTCAGCATATCATCCGTTATAGCAACAGCAGATAGAGCCACAGTTGCTTCTGTCGGACCGTAAGCATTGATAATACGTGCATTTGGAAAACGAGCACGCAATTTTTGAGCTGTTTTAACCGTCAATTCTTCTCCGTCAAAGTAGAAATGCGTAATGCCTGGCATTTTTTCAGCATTGAAATCCTCAGACAGCATCGCCATATCTGCAAAAGACGGTGTTGATGTCCAAATGGCAATCGGCAAATTCAAGATAGTTTCAAATAACTGCTTGAAATCTTGCGTAATGGCAGACGGAACCGCAAAAAGTGTGCCTCCAAGTGCTAAGGTTGGCGCCCAATACATAACCGATAAATCAAAAGAATAAGGTGGCTGCGCCAACATTTGCGGACGAATTGGAGTCGCAAATTCCTTATCTGTAATCATCCAGTTGGTAAAACTGAGCAAATTATCGTGCGAGATTTGTACTCCTTTCGGCTTTCCAGTCGTTCCTGAGGTGAAAATGATATAGTAATTATCATCGCCTTTAACAGGGTGTACAATTTCGTAAGGATGTTTGGCTGCAAAAGCAGTTTGAACTGCTGCCAAGTCAAGAATTGGTATGTTCACATCTTTCAGCGGAAAGTCATTGATTGCAATGATGAGACTAGGCTGTGCCACTTCCACAATTGCTGTCACACGTTCAAGAGCTGAATGACTATCAATCGGAATATAAGCATGCCCTGACTTCGTCAAAGCTACAAAGGTTGCCAGCATGTCGTATTCTTGCCCACCAAAAACTACTACTGGTGATTTCTCAGGAAGCGCAAGGCTGTCAATCTTTGCAGCGAGCGAATCCGAGTTCACTTTCAAATCATGATAAGTATGAACTTCTCCGAGAACATTGTAAACTGGAAAATCTGGTTGAGACTGAGCAAAATACTCAATCGTTTCAATCATGTCGTTAATTACTGAATTGGTCACAGTCTGCTCCTAAAATTCATTATAGATAAAACCACCTTGGCCTTGACCAAGATAATTAAAGAAATAAAGCAACGCTAGAAATATCACAAAATAAAGCAGCGTCTGTCCAAGAAATTTAAAAATTATTTTATGTTTTTTCATCATATTCATCACTTTTGTCTTACTTCTAGATAAGACTTAATATATTTTACCATTTTCTAACGCTATTTTTCAATACAAAACATTCTTTAATTGAGGAATTAAGCTAGAATTAAGGTTTATTTACAACAAACCTAGGGAAATCACAGATGTGCTGTCTCAAAAAACTAGAAAAGAAAATAGTTTTAGACTTACATTTTAAAAATATATAAAAATTTTATATATTTTCTTGACTTTGAAAGTGAAAAGCACTATACTATGTATAGAAAAATTATATATAAAAATATTATACATAGGAGGTGGCTCATGTATTTTCCAACATCTTCTACCCTAATTGAATTTCTCATTCTAGCGATTTTGGAAAGTGAAGATTCCTATGGCTATGAGATTAGCCAAACGATTAAATTGATTGCCAATATCAAGGAATCAACCTTATATCCTATTTTAAAAAAGTTAGAAAAGAATCGTTACTTAACAACTTACTCGCAAGAATATCAAGGTCGAAAACGGAAGTATTACTCCCTTACTCCAGAGGGACGAAAGCAGTTAAACACCCTTAAAAGAGAGTGGAAGTTATATACAGCGACAGTCAACGGTATCATAGAAGGGAGCATTCGCCATGACAAAAACTAACTATTTAGCCGCACTAGAGAAATACTTGAAAACATTGCCAGAAGCAGATTATAAAGAAGCAATGGATTATTTTACGGAATACTTTGAAGAAGCCGGACCTGAAAATGAAGCACAAGTCATTGAGGAGTTGGGAGATCCCAAAGACGCAGCAGAAGAGATTATTCGCTCACTTTCATCAAATCAAGCAGAAGAAACGTCAACTCGTCCTCAACACCAGTCATCTGCACACAATCAACAATCATATACCGACAATGCTTATATCTTTGAAGACTATGCAACAATCTCTGAATTGCATATTGATGTCACCACGCAAGATATTCTGATTGAGCCTTCACCTGATGATTTTTTCCACATCAAATACTATAATGGAAAAGGCAATAATCAAATCATTTCTACTGTTCAAAACGAGAAGTGGCACATTACAGAAAAAGGCAACACGCATTACAGCGGTTTGGACTGGATTATTAACGTCATGAAAAACGGTTTTGATAATCATCCCATTTGCATTCAAATCCCGAATGGCAAGATTCTTCAATCATTCTCACTTCAAGCAACTTCTGGCGATGTAGCTGTCTCTCATCTTCAAACACAAAAAGGAACGATTGAGCTTTCAAGTGGCGATCTGACTATGCGGCATTGCCATTTGCAACAAACCAATGTTCCCCTTATCAGTGGTGATATTCATCTAGCGCATGTCAAGTTGACAGATTGTAAGCTGTCTCTTGTGTCAGGGGATTTCGATACGCATTCTTTAGAAATTGCTGGTAAGACTTTCATTCAAACAACTAGCGGAGATATTTCACTTCATCTGCTGCACCATGATTTCAGCTATGATCTCGAAACGGTGCACGGAGACATTTCTATTTCTGACCAGCTCCAGCCGAGCCACCAAATCATTGGCAACACAATCCACCACCAAGCAACGGCTTCTACAGATTCTCTTACTATCCAAGCTGTCAGCGGAGACATCAATCTTTATTAGAGGTTTCACATGAAACAGATTCATTGGTTATTCTTTGATATTGGCTCAACTTTGGTAAACGAAGAAAAAGCCTACCAAGATCGGATTGAGCAGGCTATTGCGGATACTCACATTTCTTATGCAGCATTTTATCAAACTATGAACCACTATTTTAAGGAGAATAAAAAAGGCGATGTGGAGGCTCTGAACGATTATGGTCTGAAGCGTCCGTCTTGGAGGTCTGATTTAGAGGTGCTGTATCCTGACTGCAAGCAAGTGCTGAAAACTCTCCACCAGCATTACAATATTGCTATCATTGCTAATCAACTGCCGAATTTGCAGGCAAGATTGAGAAGATTTGGTATTGATTCTTGGATTGATCTGGTGATTTCCTCTGCCGATGTTGGCTTGGCAAAACCCGATCTCGCTATTTTTGAGCTGGCTCTTCAACAAGCGAACTGCTCGGCTGAACATGCTGTGATGATTGGCGACCGTTTGGACAATGATATCCTTCCGGCTAAACAACTTGGAATGCAAACCATTTGGATCCGACAGGGATTTAGCCACTTGAACCACATAACGAATCCAGCAGAAGCACCAGATTGGACTGTTGATAATTTGACAGAGATTCTAGAGATTTTCGGATGAGTATGCAAAAAAACTAGAGTTGTTTCGCTCTAGTTTTTTAACGTTATCAACTTTATTATATCATAAAGTTTCCTTCAAAAATAGACTTGTTTTTTCTTATTTTTGTGATATATTTAGGTTGAAAAAGGAAAAAGTGAGGTTACTAAACATGAAAAAAAGAATCATCACTATTCAAGTTATTTGGTTTGTTTGTTCCCCTTTCATTTCTTTATTTATTTGTAGAAATATGCCAATTATACGTGATTTATTATTTCATATATTTTTCTTAGTTTTAATCCTATCACAATGGTTAGCGATTAAAACACTATCACACCTTGACGACTAAGCAAAGGTCAAACGAAAGAGGTTGGGTTTCCCCAGCCTCTTTTGTCTATCATCACCGTCCGCCAGGGCCTCCGCCCATGCCGTTTCCATTTTGGGTGGTCAGGCTAGCTGTTGCGGTCGTGCTTTGTCCATTGACTGTAATGGTGTAGCTTCCGCCGTCTTTGATAGCAGCTGAGCTGGCAAGAACGGATTGGAAATTTTTAGCAGCGGTATAGCTGAGGATTTCTTTACCTGACGAATTGGTAATCGTCACTTTGTCTCCAGCACTACCAGATACATTCGCAAGGATGGAGGCTTGTTTGGAATTTGAGCCAAAGCCCATCGCCATGCCATTACTGCCGACCATTACAACGGTCCCGCCAGTAATCGTGCCATTGCCGTCATAGTCAAGAGCACCATTGCCACCATTTGTCGGTCCGTCCACATAGACTTCACCACCTGAAATGGTCAAATCTCCATTAGAATCCAAGCCGTCTCCTTGGGCATTAATCTTTATCTTACCACCTGTGATGGTCAGACTGACACCAGCGGTCGCTTGTCCTGGAGCGCTCTCGCTGCTGCTACCGTCTGCGGCATTGATACCATCGTCATTTGCTGTCAGGTCTAAATCTCCACCGTTAATGGTTACGGTCTTGCCTTCTAGTGCTTCTTCGCTCTTTTCAACCTTAATCGTACCGCCGTCAATAAGAGCCGTATTAGAAGCGTGAATACCGTCATCTCCAGCGTTAATGGTAATCTTTCCAGACTGGATATAGAAATTGCCTAGCGATGTGTCTTCATCATTGTCCGCGTGAATGGCGTCTTCCGTTGCGGTCAAATTCATTGTCACGTCTTTGATATTGATTGCGTCATTCGCTGAAAGGGCGTTTTTATAGCCTTTGATTGTGTAGGTTCCGCCTGTAATGCGCAAATCATCATTGGACTCAATAGCATTGCCATAATTGCCTTCGACCGTCAGACTACCAGAGCCGTTGAAAGTGAGGTCGTCCTTACTGTAAATCGCAGCGTCATAGTCTGTATTCTTGTGATTAGCAGAATCCGAAATCGTGTTCTTGCTGCCCTTTGCAAGCGTGATAAAAGTCTTATCTGCATTTTCTACGACAATAGCAGCATCTGTTCCAGTCATCGTGACCCCATTCAGCACGAGTTGAACCTTGTCTTTATTGCCAACTTTAACGACAATTTGGACATTTTCACTTGAACCAGACAAGACATAAGTCCCAGCCTTGGTAATCGTCACCGTAGAGCCGGACACTTCCGCACCAGAGCCAGAAGTCTTGGCAGATGAGCCACTCAGGCTAATCTTAGTTGCTTTTGATTCATCATAAGAAGCATCTTGGTCACGCTTAGTAAAATAATTGGACGTCTTGGTGGTTGTTTTTTTACTTGTGCTAGAGGAGCTGGCGTTGGTTGAGCTGGTATTTGTCGCACTGCACGCCCCTAAAGCAACTGTCAATAGGACGAGTGGAATCAGTCGTTTCCATTTTTTTCGTTTTGAGGCTGTTTTTTTCATGGCGGTCCTCCTTATAGTTCATTTTCTTTTGTGACATAGCGGCTAATGGCAATCTCTAAATTCCCATTTCGCGTCCGCAGAGCGTCCATTAACTCTTTCTCTGTCATTGTACCATTTAATTGGACAATATACTTAATCTTGAACAAACTTCCCATATCAGAGGTTTTGACATTTGCTAGTTCAACATAGTTGGTCGCCTTTTGAAAGATGTCATCAAAGACCATCTCATAATCCAAACTTTCTGGAATGACAACAGTCACTTGACGCATAGAATGCTTCATCTGCCCAAAATTCACCGTTTCCAGCAACAACATAACCACCGACATAATCATTGTAAAGACGCTAGCAAAAATAAGATAGCCCATGCCGACAGCAATCCCAATCGTCATCGCAAGGAAAATCGCCAGCAATTCCTTAGCACCACCTGGTGCTGAACGAAAGCGAATCAAGCTGAAAGCTCCCATTACCGCAACCCCTGCTCCCAGACTACCATTAACTAAGAAAATGACAATGGCAATCAAAGTCGGCAGCATAACCAAAGTCATCATAAAGGACTTGCTGTAAATGGTTTTGTACTGATAGACCTTGGCTAATATCAGCCCCAGCACTAAGGCAACACCAATCGCACCAAACATACTGGCTGGATTGATTGTTGTTCCTGTAAAAACGTCATTAAATAACTGATCGAACATGTCTGATTACTCCTTTATAGTCTGTTGTTTTCTTGTAGGCAACCCCGTATTTTGAGAAAGACTTTGGAAAAACGTGGTGGCGGTCCAGAATCTCTACCAACCAGAGCGGATACGCCCCAGGTACCTTAATTTCCATGATGACATGGTTGTCAGGAAGAAGGTTCTTGCCGTCTTTTCCTGCCAGTAAACTCAAATTTTTCGTCCGATAAGCCACATCATAGTCAATGGTAATCCGCACATTGGAGTTTTCTAAGCCTTTTAGAGAGTAGCGGTTGTAGTAGATATACATCATGGGCTGCACGCCACCGTAACGCTCACAAATCCATTCGATTTCCTGTTTAATCTGCGAATCCTCAAGCTGGCATTTCCCCGCGAGGTATTGCTCTGCTGTCAACAACTCAGTCGCAATCCGACGTTTATACACAACCTTGCGCACTTTTTTCTTGATTTCCAAAAAAACTTGACTATCCGCTTGTGGCGTGGCATCATAAGTGCGCACGCGCAATTTTTCCTTGAAATAAGGCTTCTCCAAAGACTCCCGAATCATCTGATAGGTCGGCGTGTCATAGTAAAGATTGCCAATCGTAGAATAGGCATGCTCATCTTCTACCATATACGCTTCAAACTCCTTTAGCAAATCTGCCAACGTTTCCTTTGAGATGACATACTTGGTTTCTATCCGTTGAAATTTATCTTTAAATGTTTTTTTAGCCATGAGATTGCTCTCCTTTGTCGTTCTTTATCTACGTAGTTTACGGGCAAATCCTTAAAAGAAAGCTAAAGAAAACTTAAAGAAAACAAAACACCCCCATTTTCTGGAGGTGTTTAATAGATGTCTGTAGAATGAAATAGAAAATAGAGGCTGCCGCATCTTATTCCTCGCTCTTCTCTGCTTTTTCTCTTTTGATTAGAAATGAAAGAAGAGCAATAAGTGCCCAAACTAGCAAAATCCAGTACCACACATCATGGCTATTTCTTGGACCAGAAGAGAAGAAGTGTAAAAAATACATTATCAAATACAAAGAAATATCATTATAAAATTCCCAGTTAAAATGATAACTGCCTACTGGATAGGAGCGCTTATGCGAGCGCTCTGGAACAAAGATTTGCAAAAGCAAAAATATTCCCAGCACAGTAAAATAAATCACATTGAACACATCCAATTTCACGTAAGGATCAACCAATCCAAAGAATATCAGCATGCTCAACAGATAAAACCGCCACCGAAACCAAAATTCGTTATTAAAATGAAATTTTATCATTACATCACGCTTTCTAATCTGCTGCTCGTTCCTCTTCTTCACCTTTATCTTACCACTCTGACAGACAAACTTCAAGCAAGATGAAGGAGAAATTTTAGTTGATTTCTGCTACTTTTCCTGCTTCCACTTTAGGCTCTTTCCCCTTGCGGCGAGCAAGGATATCCGCATAATATTTGCGGCTATTATTGAGCACGGAAAGTACGTTCTGGTAAAACTCATCTGATTTGACCTGACTTAAAATTTCGACATAGTCTGCCAATTGTTGGTAAGGCGTCGCTACTTCTTTGCGCAATTGCTTGACATCATAGCTCACTTTTTGCAACTTCTCTTGTGAGCGTGAAGCAAAGAGTTGCTCAAAGGCAGTGTGGCTTTCCGTCAGATTGTCAACAAATTTCCCAATCGCTAACGTATCCAACTGATCTTTGTAAGGGGCTGTTTTTAGCTTGTCCAGCAAGCTAACAATCAAGGCTGTTTCTTCCTCGTAATGCTTGCTATGTGCACCCTTGTACTGCTCAAACAGGCGTTTCAAACTTTCATAAGCGGCTTTTTCTTCCTCACGCTTGGCTGCCCGATAAGGCTTAATTGCATCGCGAAGAGCTTGCAAATCAGTGTCACGTAATTCATCAGCCGCACTAATCGAAGCTGACTTTTCACTCGCCCGAATCTGACCGAGAGAGGCTTGATAAGCCGGCAAGGCTGCCTTTATTTTTTTCATCAAAACGGTCAACACTTCTTCATTTTTGAAGTCTAACCCTTCTTTCTCCACATCATCTAAAAATCGAGTGATAAACTGCGTGAATTCCGCATGACGGAGGTGTCCAGTTCTTAATCCAATGAGCTTTTCTTGCTTCATACATTCCTTCTTTCCTTTTTTACTTGTCACTTAAAGCGACAGTCTCAATGATTTCTCTTTTTTCTATTAACTGGGTCGACAGCTTAAACTAGTTTTCGTTTATTCTTTCGACCCGGTCGACAGTCTAAACTACTTTTCATTCACTCTTTCGACCCGGTCGACAGTCTAAACTACTTTTCATTCATTCTTTCGACCCGGTCGACAGTCTAAACTACTTTTCATTCATTCTTTCGACCCAGTCGACGGTCTGAACTACAAGCAGTTTACCTTGTCAGCCGCGCGGACGAAGTGAAATTGTCTCGTTTCACCTCATCAATCAACGAAATCCAGAAAAATCATCTCATTTAGTATAACATGAATGGGAAATTATAGGAAATTTTCTGGAAAAGAGGAGTGTTTTTTGAAAAAGTTCAATATTTCATTATTATATTAAACCATTCTGGTAAAGTCGTCTGCTCTTCATTCAAGACTTCAAAACCATTGTCTTTTTTTAAATAAATCAGCGTAGGTACACCAGTCACATTATATTTTTCCATAGCTTTCTTTATTTGAGAATTCTTATGAGAATCTTCTGTATTTAAGTAATAAATTTTAAAAGGCGTATGATACAAGTCTGATGTTTCTTTCAAGACCGGAAGAAATTCTCTACAAAACGGGCACGTCTCACGACCAAAATAGAGCAAATTTCCCTTTGCTAATTTATTGTTTAAAACATTTTCTGCATTCGTCTCTTGAAAGCTCTTTACAATTTCTTTGTATAATTTTGTCAATTTTAAATCGTGTTCTACCTCATTTTCACTTGTTGAAACCTGAGAAACACTTGAAACTGTAGAGCTTTCAGAAGCTTGTGATGAAGAGGTGCATGCAGAGAGGAAAATAGCAGAGATAAAAATAACTAGTAAATTTAAACTTATATGCACTTTTTTCACAAATATCTCCTAACTTATTTTAATCTACCTTTGCAAACAAAAGAGGGAAACTATATATCACTTGACACTATTAACAATAGCACTTTGAAGTAGAGACATTATAAGTTTAATGGTTATACTTTCCTACTTGTGCAAACAATTATATAATTCCCCTAAGTTATTTTATACGTTTTGACATTGAGTTACGACTTCTCCAAATCGAGATGCCACATTGAACCAGCTAGTTCCAAGAGCCACTATAAAGCCAAAAATTTTTCGTATACAAGCTGCCTGTGCTTTTGTAACAGTAGAAGGAGTTCCTTGCTTCAAACAATATCTCTTATAAGTATAGCTATTTTTGTTCATATCTCCACATACACCCCGATCACGGAAAGGAATTACTTCTTCGTATTTCATACTATTCGCATAAACAACAGACGTCGAGGACGGAATAACTGTTGCACCAATCATAAAAGCTACTGTAATCGCAAGGAAAATCTTATATAATTTTTTCATAATATATACCTTCTTTCTTGATAAAGACAAATATTTTTTAAAAAACAATACTAATTACATTAACACTTATAGTACATTGGATTCACCTCTATTCGTCAGTTTAAATGCATTTAATTCTAATATTGTCCCAATCCAATTGGTATCCACGGCATTAAAGATACAGCAACAATAGCAATAAATATCAGATTCAAAAATAGTTTTTTCTTCATCGCTTTCTCTCCTTCTACTTATATGGTACAATATTATGGACAGACATTCACAAAACGTCTACTATTTTCACAAAAAATAAAGGAAGAACATTATGCGTTGGGATATTGGCACAGTTTATAAAAATATCAGAAAATCAAAAGGCATTACTCAGCAAGAAGTCTGTGGAGATTAGATTTCACGTTCCAATCTTTCCAAATTTGAAAGCAACCAATCCGTTCCCAGCTATGAAACCATGGAATTTCTGCTCCACCAGATTGACATGAGCTTTGGGGAATTTGAATATATTTGTAATTACTATAAACCGCGGACAAGACAAGTGATTATCAATCAAATGTCCAATCATTTATCTACTTCGGATAGTACAGAATTGATTAAAATTGCTCAGCTTTGTAAAGAACACTTAAAAAAAGTTGAACATGATCTTCCTATCCAGCATATACTAGAGACCTTAAATATTATCATAGAAATCCGAAAAAATAGTTTTAGTGACCACTCTAGAAAATTGGCTGAAGCCATGTGGTCTGATCTTAAAAGGCGTGATATTTGGTACAAAAATGACTTTAATATGCTAGGTGTGATTCTCTTTATTTTTCCTATTGAGACTCTTCAGGATATTACAGAAAAAATCTTAATTAACCTTGAAAAATACAAGGATTACAAAAGCATCAAAAATGCCCAAGTTTCCTTGCTGCTCAACCTTTCTACTATCTATCTCTGTAATCAATTATTAGATGACTGCGAACACATCTCTGCTATCGCCTTAGACTTAGCCAAACAACTCAAGCGCTATGATTTTCTCGGCTTTGCTCAAGTCCGTCTTGGAATCTGTCAAGCAAATGATGAACTAATACGGAAAGGGCTTAGTCTGTTGGAATTAACCGAAGAAACAAAATTGTTAGAAGATTTACAAGAAGAAGTCAAACAATATCGTACTTCCCATTTCTCTCATGTTTCACGTGGAACTTCAGCACCTTAAAGGAGACAGAGAAGCAAATGACTTACAACGGATTTGTATTTTTTGATATTGACGGTACCTTGGTTGATAGCCAAGGACAAGTCCCAACAGACAACAAAACAGCCATTGCTCAACTACGAGCCAATGGCTTTCTGCCTATTATCTGTACGGGACGCGGTCGCGGAGAAATGGGGACAGTTCTGGAAGACGCTGGGATTCATTCCGCTATCTTGCTAAATGGCATGGAAATCCTCCATGAAAAGCAATTCCTGTTTGAAGGACGAGTTGCACAAAACAGCATTCTCAAGCTCCTGCAACTGGCAAAAGAAAATGAGCATGACCTCGGTTTTTATTCGCAAGGAGAAATGCGTGTGACGGCGCTCAGTCTGACCGTTCAGCGAAATTTCCGCTATTTTCATCAAGACCTGCCCCAAGTCGGTCCGACCATTTATCAAAATCAGCCTTGTCAGATGTTGCTCATTTTTAGTGAGGAGCCCGAAAAAGACACCCAGTATCAGACAGAAATCCCTGAACTGCACTTTTTCCGTAACAGCCCCTACTCGATAGACATCACGCCGCACGGCTGTAACAAAGGCTCTGGGATTCAGCACCTGCTGACCTTGCTGGCAGACGAAGCACCGACTTACGCATTCGGAGACGGACTCAATGACCTGACCATGTTTGAAACAGTAGATTATCCCATTGCAATGGGCAATAGCCAAGCCACCGTCAAAGAAGCAGCCACTTTCATCACGCGCTCCAACGATGACAAGGGCATTCCACATGCCCTCACCCATTTCGGCTTGATTTAAAAAGGGTGGGACAAACATCAGCATTTCGCAAGAAATCGATGTTGTCATCCACCCTGTAAGGTTGAATTTTATTCTAGAAATAAACGAGTCTGGAACACTTTTTATACGTCATCTTCTCACATTTCATTTTCCTGTGGGTGATTGCGCTAGTGTTCCAGCCTCTTTTTGATTAAACTAATTCTTTTTTATTTGGATTGTAAACCAAGAAACCAAGACCAACAAAGAGCAGCAGAACGATTGTCATGAAGGCAACTTGTCCGCCGACTTGCCCCGTCATCGAAATCGTTTGACGCAAAGCCGAAACAGAATAGCTCATCGGCAACCAAGGATTGACATCTTGGAAAATCTTATCCGTCAACGGAAGTGGGTAAGTCCCTGCACTAGAGGCTAGTTGCAGCAATAGCAAAATCAAAGAAGTGAAAGCACCAAGCTTAGTGTCCCACGTTACCAGAGCCGTCACCACAGCCATGAAGCACATGCTGGTCAAAAGAATGATACCAAGCGTTGCCCATTCGTGGTTGGCAGTCAAGCCAATCATGTGCACTGCACCATACACCAATAAACCTGCCAAGAGAGAAATAACGCCATTGACCTGAATACGTGCTTTCAGCCATTCCATACGTGTCTGTGGCTTCTTACCAGAAGGTAGCGTGCTAAAGATGATATTGGTTGAAATCGCTGCTACAAAAAGTGCCACAGAAATCATATATGGAGCCATACCGATACCATTTTTACCAACATGGTCTTTATCTATTTTCTTCGTTGTCAATGGATTTGCAAGCGCCTTGGCGTTGGCTTTATTGGTTGTCACCGTGGATAATTGATCTTTGGCGTCTGTCAAACCGGCTGTTAAGCTGTCCGCACCCGACACAAGTGCTCCCAGATTAGACGTGATAGTTGAGCTGCCGTCTGCCAGCTTCGTAGAACCATTCGCAATTTGACCAGCACCATCAGATAGTTTGCCTGCCCCTGACACAAGAGCTGCAGAGTTGTTCACTAATTGACTAGCTCCGTCTGCCAATTTTGCTAAACCAGCGTCAATTTGACCATTATTAGCCGCCAATTGATTAGCTCCAGAATTGATTTTTGCCATACCAGATGTCAATTGACTATTCTTACCAGTCAAGGTCTTAGAACCTGAACTGATTTTCGCCATACCAGACGTCAACTGACTATTCTTACTAGCCAAGGTCTTAGAACCTGAACTGATTTTCGCCATACCAGATGTCAATTGGTCGCCATTGCCAGATAAGGTATTAGCCCCTGCCGTAATCTGCGCAACCCCATTGGTGTAGTCGGTTACACCTTTTGCTAATCGACCAGCACCCGTTGCTAAGCTCGTTTGCAATTGATCAATACCTGCTGCTACTTGATTAGCACCCGCAGTTGATTGTTGCAAAGCTACAAGGATTTTTGCTTGGGATTGTTGTGCGCTCGTTTGAAGCTCTGAAAGCGCACCTTTTGCTTGTTCGATAACAGCGATGTTTTGTTGATTAGAAGATTGCTCTGGCAAGTTCGCCACTTGCGTCTTGAGCGCTTGAATATTTGTCAATAGACTTGCCGCAGTCGTAGCAGTTTGACTTGGAGTTTGCGAAATCGCAGCATTGATTTCTGATTGCTCACTAGCACTTAACTTTTGATAAGCAGCTGTAGCAGCCACGTTAGTTGCAATCGTGGTCTTGTCTGTCGTCGCACTATTGGCAAGTGTGTTCGCAGCCGTTTCCATATCGCTTAAAGCAGTCGTCATGCTTGCTTTAGCGGCTGACAAGTCTGATCCAGTTGAAAGAGCGGTTTGCACAGCAGTTAAACCTGCTTGCAAATCCTGTAGCTTTTGAACTTGTTCAGCAGTCATGCCAGATTGTTGAACAGTTGTCATTAACGTATTCAGACCCGTAGCTAATTGATGCGCGCCGCTTGATAATTTTTGAATTTCTCCATTAGAAGCGGTCAATTGATTGACTCCAGCCAATAAATTTTGCGATTGAGCATTTAACTGATTCGCACCGCCTGCAAGATTTGCTACACCATTGGCATACGCATTTAAACCATCTGATAATTCTCCTGAACCGTCAGCCAATTGACCAACAGCACTTGTATACCCCATCAGACCTTTTGACAACGTATCTGAACCAGAAGCCAATTGACCGACAGCATTTGTATAGTCCGTCAGACCTTTTGAAAGCGTATCTGTCCCAGAAGCCAATTGACCGACACCTGACGTATAAGCTGAAAGGCGTGTCGATAGCGTACCAATTCCGTCTGACAGCTGATGCACCCCAAGCGTATAGGTTCCCAAACCTGTCGTTAATGTATTAGCACCATCCGCAAACGTCATACTAGAACTAGATAAAGTCTGTAAATTATCTGTCAAGGTTTGACTACCCTCTTTCAATTGTTGACCGCCAGAAGCGAGTTGCCTACTACCAGAAGCAGCTGTTATCATGCCTTTCTTCAAGCTATTCATACTCTTGAAGAGCGATGTCGTGTATGTATTGGTCACATTGTTTGCGACAGTTTGTTGAAGTCGCGTCATAGCCGAATCACTCATCTTACTAGCAATAAAGCTATGTCCACTAGACGTTTGATAATCAATCTGCATTTTTTGTGGCTTATTATCCAGAATACTAGCTGCCTTTTGGGATAAATCACTTGGAAGCGTGATAATCATATAATAATCACCCTTCTCCAAACCTTTCTTTGCCTTTGCTTCAGATACAAAATGAAAATCTAAAGCATCATTCTTTTTAAGACTTTTCACCATATCATCACCAGCAGATAAGGTGTTGTTGTTAAATGTCGCATGTTGGTCTTTATTCACAACCGCTACTGGCAATTCTGAAACTTTACCATAAGGATTCCACATGGAGCTCAAAAAGATCACATTATAAAGAGCAGGAATCAAGGAAACACCAATCATGACAATCACAAAAATTGGTTTTTTGAAAATTGCTTTCCATTCTTTGAACATTTTTTCTCCTCTATCTTAGACACTCTGTATAAAAATTTTAATTTTTGAAATATTTTTATACAGAGTGTCTAAATATTTGATATAATAGATTATACAGTTTCTGAAATTTTTCACAAGAAAAAAATTCGATTTTTAGACATGTTGTATAAAATTGTTCAAAAGAGGAAGGTAAAATGGTAGAAAGTAACAAACGTCAAAAAACAAAAATGATTATTGAAAACGCTATGGTAGAGCTACTGGAACACGAATCATTCGACCAGATTAGCACTGTCAAGTTGACCAAGACTGCCGGCATTAGTCGCAGTAGTTTTTATACACACTACAAAGATAAATATGATATGATTGAGCATTATCAACAGAAACTTTTCCATAAGTTAGAATACATTTTTGAGAAGTATGCTCAAGACAAGCGTAGCGCGATTATAGAAGTTTTTGATTTTCTCACACGCGAATCCCTCCTTTCTGTTTTGTTAACAGAAAACGGAACAAAAGAAATTCAAACATTTTTACGCCATAAATTCCAAATCATGCTGGCTGAAGACCTACAAGAGCGCTTTAGTAGTAAACTACTAAGTCAAGTGGAGAAAGAATACAGCTATGTTTATCTCACAAATGCCTTTTTCGGTGTCTGTCAAATGTGGATTTCCAGAGGAAAAAAAGAAAGCCCCGAACAAATGGCAGATTTCCTTTTAAAAATGCTATATTAGAATATTTCTTATACCTTGCCCTAGTAGCACCCACAAGCTCTCTAGGGCTTTTCTTCGTAATCTTTACAACAAAAAAGAAGCTGGGGAAATCCCAACTTCTGATAATCCATCGATTAAAGTTGTTTGTTATAGTATTCAACGACAAGCGCTTCGTTGATTTCTGGGTTGATTTCATCGCGTTCTGGAAGGCGAGTCAATGAACCTTCTAATTTTTCAGCATCAAATGATACAAATGCTGGACGTCCAAGAGTTGCTTCAACCGCTTCAAGAATTGCAGGTACTTTAAGTGATTTTTCACGAACTGAAATCACTTGACCAACAGATACACGGTAGCTAGGAATATCTACACGTTTTCCGTCAACAAGGATATGACCGTGGTTTACGAATTGACGAGCTTGACGACGAGTAGTTGCAAGTCCAAGACGATAAACAACGTTATCCAAACGACGTTCCAAAAGAAGCATGAAGTTAAAACCAAGGATTCCGCCTTTGATTTTAGTTGCTTGTACGAACAAGTTACGGAATTGTTTTTCACCTACACCGTAAGTAAAACGAAGTTTTTGTTTTTCAGCCAATTGCAAACCGTATTCTGACAATTTGCTACGGTTGTTTGGTCCATGTTGACCTGGTACGTAGTTACGACGTGCCAATTCTTTACCTGTACCTGTAAGTGAAAGACCCAAACGACGAGCTTGTTTCCAAGATGGTCCTGTATAACGTGACATAAACATGTCCTCCTGTAAAAATAATAATTTGAGGAAATAGTCACTTAGAAAGCCCTGATTCGTGCAGAACATTTTCGCCTAAACAGCCAAGGCTACTTTTATAGCTAATATTCTGTTGACGAGCTTCATGCTCTCCTGCTGCTATTTCACACAAAAGCCATTATATCAAAAAAAAACCTATCTGTAAAGACGGATTTTTACCAGATTATTTCTTTCTATGAAAATAACCTTTCTTCTTCAACAATTCCTCTATCGCAATTATATTTTGCTGTTCAGATGTTGCTAAAATAGTTTCAAATCCTAGACTTTTAGCAGCATCTAAATTTATCTGTAAATCATCTATAAATACACATTGATTAGCATGCAATGCATATTGAGTTAGTAACTTTTGATAGATGCTTTTATCTGGCTTTGCACACCCTACTTCGTAAGAAAGGATTTTCCCAGTCAAAACTTTCGTCATCGGTAATAAACCTGCATTTTCAACTGCATAAAATATCTCACTTGTAGTAGACAAAATATAAATGCCATATCCCATCTGAGCCCATTCAAAAATTTTCTCTTGTAGCTGATGATAAACATCCACTGTCTCATACCAATGAGTAAAAATGGCTTCAACAGTAGCAGAGTAAGAACTATCTAGCAATGTTTGAGCCGCCTGAATGGCTGATTTCAAAGTTAATTGTCCAGTATCTGTCTGAGCCCAAAGTCCCGAATCAAAAATAGCAGCCTCGACGCGCTTACGGTCTTCTTCTTTTACAAAAGCAGCTAAAATCTTAGCAGGGTTCCATTCAATTAAAACATTGCCAAAATCAAAAACTAGATTTTTAATCATTTTTCACTCCAGCCACATCAATCAAAGCAGTTTTTCGCCATTAAAACCTATTTATTCTTAATCCAAATAACGAATGAGATTTTTCTCTGTTAAAATATCTGAATAAGTATAAGATTCGACATAAGTGTTTTCAATCTCACCTGGTTGACCTCCATTACTTGTATATTCAACGATAAACAAAGAAGGATAAACTTCAATCAAGCGCCCTTGCTTATTTTTTTGACGTTTACGGCCATTTTCAAGAGTCATTTCTACCATTTTGCCCTCATGGGCTTTGATTTCTTCTTTAATTTTTCTCATTTTTGCAACATCTGTAAATGCATCACTCATTATCTATTCCTCTCTCTTAGAAATACTTGAAAACTTATTGTATTCTTTTTGAAAAATCAATTCTACCGTACCACGCGCACCGCTACGGTTCTTTTCGATAATCACTTCAACCTTGTTGTTTGGAAGCCCTTCAGGTTCTTCACCACCGCGTTCATAATAATCATCACGGTAAAGAAAAGCTACAATATCTGCATCCTGCTCAATTGAACCAGACTCACGAATATCTGATAAAACAGGCCGTTTGTCTTGGCGTTGCTCCACGCTCCGTGATAATTGGCTCAATGCAATAACTGGCACTTTCAGCTCTTTTGCTAAAATCTTTAATTGACGAGAAATTTCCGAAACCTCCTGCTGACGATTCTCTCGACCAGTCCCTGTAATCAACTGCAAGTAGTCAATCAAGATCAATCCAAGATTTCCTGTTTCTTGCGCTAATTTTCGAGCACGTGAACGAATCTCTGTAATCCGAATTCCTGGTGTATCGTCAATATAAATACTAGCTTCTGCTAGATTTCCTTGTGCAATTGCATACTTCCTCCATTCCTCCTCCGTCAATTGCCCTGTACGGATTGAATGCGATTCAATTAACCCCTCTGCTGCCAGCATTCGGTCTACTAGGCTTTCTGCCCCCATTTCTAAAGAAAAGATAGCGACTGTTTTATCTAGCTTTGTTCCAATATTTTGAGCAATATTGAGAGCAAAAGCTGTTTTACCAACCGCTGGACGAGCTGCCACGATGATTAACTCTTCTTCATGCAAACCCGTAGTCATGTGATCTAAGTCTTGATAACCTGTCGCAATCCCTGTAATATCAGAAGTTTGCTGAGACCGCGTTTCCAAGCTACCAAAGTTAAGATTCAAAATCTCTTTAATATTTTTAAAGCCGCTTCGACTAGCATTTTCACTAACATCGATCAGCGCTTTTTCAGCCCCAGCAATGATTTCATCTGCAGGACTGGCACCATCATAAGCTAGATTGATAGAGTCTGTCAGCCGCGCAATCAACCGGCGCAAAACAGCTTTTTCTGCTACAATCTTAGCATAATATTCAGCATTAGCAGAAGTCGGTACTGAGTTGACCACTTCAACCAAGTAAGACAAGCCACCAATATTTTGCAAATCACCCTGACTGTCTAAAATATTACGAACAGTTGTCGCATCAATGGCATCGCCTCGATCTGCCAAGTCAATCATCGCTTTAAAAATTAACCGATTGGCATATTTAAAGAAGTCAGTTGGCTCGATATATTCACGAACAAACACCAGCTTACTTTCATCAATAAAAATCGCACCTAAAACAGATTGCTCTGCTAAAATATCCTGCGGTTGTGCTCGCAATTCATCAATATCTGCCATAAGACCTCCTCTCTCAAAAAATATTCTTCAATTAACCTTCTTTTACATGTAAGTTAATCACACTCGTCACATCTTGATAAATTTTCACTGGCACATCAATCAAACCAACAGAGCGAATAGGACTCTTGACTTGAATCAATCGTTTATCAAGCTTAATTCCAAATTGCTTTTGTAATTCTTCAGCAATTTTTTTACTGGTAATAGAACCAAAAGTCCGTCCATCTGGTCCCACTTTTTCAGTAAATTCGACAATTGTACTTTCTGCTTCCAACTTTTCCTTAATGGCTTGCGCTTCAGCTAGCATTTCAGCGTGTGCTTTTTCTTCCGATTTTTGTTTTCCGCGAAGCTCGCCGATAGCTGCTGCAGTCGCCTCTTTTGCAAGATTTTTCTTAATCAGAAAATTCTGTGCATAGCCAGTAGGCACTTCTTTAATTTCACCTTTTTTTCCTTTACCTTTTACATCTGCTAAAAAGATTACTTTCATTCTTCTAACTCCTTATCTTTTAGTACTTCACGAACAATAATTTCATTCAGGCTATGAACCACCTGAGCAATTGTCTGGTCAGGAATTTGCGCTGCCGCCAAATTAAAATGACCGCCGCCGCCCAGTTCTTCCATGATACGTTGGACATTGATTTTACTACGACTACGAGCAGATATCGATATACTATTTTGTTTGTTTTTGCTGACAACAAAACTAGCTTCAATCCCTGACATAGCTAACATAGCATCTGCTGCTTTACTGATAACAACTGTATCATAGCATTTTTCTTCTGCTCCGGTAGCAACGAGTACATTTGGCAAGATTTTCTTACCATTTAAAATTAGCTCATTCACTTCACGGTACTCATCAAAATCCGTTGCTGAAATATCTTGAATAGCCACACTATCACTTCCGCGCGTGCGTAAATAGCTCGCCACATCAAACGTCCGACTGGTTACACGAGAAGAAAACTTCTTCGTATCCAGCATAATCCCAGCCATCAACACACTAGCCTGCATTTTACTCAAGCGTTTTGTCTTAGAATTTTGGAATTGAATCAACTCTGTTACCAATTCACAGGCACTGCTTGCTCCACTTTCGATATAAGTGATAACAGCATTTTCCGGAAAATCTTGATCTCTTCTGTGGTGATCAATGACAATAATTTGGTTAAACAAATCATAAAATTCTTTTGATAAAGTCAGAGCTGTTTTTGAATGATCCACCATAATCAACAGAGAACGATTGGTCACCATTGTCATCGCATCAGCGACCGAAAGAAGATTAGTCTCCCCTTCATCCTGCAGTCTGCGAACTGCTCGATCAATATCCGCAGCCATTTGATGTGGATCATAAACAGCATAAGTCTGATCAATAATATTACTAGCAAATACTTGCATTCCCACAGCAGAACCAAGCGCATCCATATCCAAATTTTTGTGCCCAACTACAAAAACTTGGTCCACACTTTTAATCTTATCCGAAATAGCAGTCATCATAGCTCGCGTGCGAGTACGTGTCCGTTTCACCGATGCAGCTGAGCCACCACCAAAGTAAACAGGATTCTTTGACTCATCATTTTCTTTGACAACAGCCTGATCACCACCACGAACTTCAGCAAGATTCAAGTTTAAGAGAGCCACTTTACCAATTTGCTCATGATTACTATCACCATAAGAGAAGCCCATACTCAATGTGAGAGGAATTTCCCGCTTTTTAGCTTCTTCTCTAAACTGATCAATAACTGCAAACTTATTTTGCATTAACCGATCTAACACCGTGTAGTCCGTAAAAATATAGAAACGATCCATTCCCACACGACGAGAAAACATAGCATATTTTTCTGCAAATTCAGAGACAAAATTTGCGATAAAACTATTAATGTGGCTAATGTCTGAATCTGAGACAACATCCTCTAAATCATCATAATTATCGACTGAAATAATACCAATAACTGGTCTCGTCGTTACTAATTCTGAAGTTGCCTCATACTCACTTGAAGCATCAAAAAAGTAAAATACACTTGAAGCATGATCTAAGTAGACCGAATATTTTGTATCCCCAATTGTTGCATACGACCCAGCACCCTCAGATGGTGTTTTGGTAATTTTTTGCAGTAAATCCACATCAAATTCACCGTCTTCATTGGTAAGAATCAACTCTGCGTAAGGATTAAACCATTCTACATTTCCAGATGTTTGATCAACTTTTACAACACCAACCGGCATTCTTTCAAGCAATGACGCCAAACTATTTTCTGCTTGGTCATTCACATACTGGATTTGTTCCACTTCATCAATTTCATAACTTTTTTGTTGGTAAATTAATAGAAAAATCAAAAGAGCAAGCACCAAAAAAAGTGCAGATAACATCAGAATGCTGCTACCAAAAACTCGTAATAAAATAGCTAAAATTCCAAAGGAAATAACGCCCATGATTACAAAATGAATTGGAGTAAAACGAAATTTTTTCATCACAAACCTCTTAACCGCCATTTTACCACAAAAGCTCTAAAAAAGCGAGTTTTCCCTTATTAAAACAAGCCAAATAATACTGTCAAACATTAGAAAAAATTAAATCTTCCTGCATCCCTTTGATTACTTTACAAAACAGAATACCTGATTTTCCCATTAAATTAGCTTTATTTCTCTGGTAGTTTACAGCTTTGTCAAGTATTATTGACGAAAAAACACTTGCTCAGAAATGTGAACAATCATCTTCATCATTTATTTTTTTGCTTTTTCTTGATTTTTTGAGATACTTCGTGATTTACCTTCCAAATAAACCATCAAAATCGAAATATCCGCTGGATTGACACCTGAAATCCGACTAGCTTGACCAATTGTTTCTGGGTTTATTTTCTTAAATTTCTGACGAGCTTCTGTCGCAATGGAATCAATATCATCCCAGTCAATGTTTGCTGGTATCCGTTTTTCTTCCATTCGTTTCATCTTCTCAACCTGATCCAACGCCTTAGAAATATAGCCTTCATATTTGACTTCAGTCTCAATCAATTCGATTATCTTTTCATCTAAATCTTCAGCTGCTGAACCGACAAACTTGACAACATCTTGATATGAAACTTCTGGTCGACGCAAAAATTCTTTCGCTGTAACTGCGTCTGTCAATGGTTTAAAGCCTAATTTTTCAACCATTTCATTCGTTTCTTTAATTGGCTTTAATTTAATAGTGCTCAAGCGCTTCATTTCAGTTTCATATTGATTCTTCTTAATTTCAAAACGCAGCCAGCGCTCATCATCAACCAATCCTACCCTGCGTCCAATTTCAGTCAATCGCATATCCGCATTATCGTGTCGTAAAATGAGACGATATTCAGCACGGCTTGTCAAAAGACGATACGGCTCCACCGTTCCCTTGGTGACCAAGTCATCAATCATGACCCCAATATAACCATCACTGCGTTTCAAAATCAGTTCTGGCTTTCCTTGAACTTTCAGAGCTGCATTGATTCCTGCGATAATGCCCTGTCCCGCTGCTTCTTCATAACCAGATGTCCCATTCGTTTGCCCAGCTGTAAACAAACCTGAGATTTTCTTAGTTTCTAGAGTAGCGCGAAGCTGATGTGGCATAATCATATCATATTCAATCGCATAGCCAGTTCGCATCAATTCAGCATTTTCAAGGCCCTTAATAGAATGCACTAAGTCTTTTTGAACATCTTCTGGCAAACTCGTTGACAACCCCTGAATATAAACTTCTTCCGTATCTCGACCTTCTGGCTCCAAGAAAAGTTGGTGGCGCTCTTTATCTGCAAAACGAACAATTTTGTCTTCAATTGACGGGCAGTAACGTGGTCCTACACCTTTCACCATTCCTGAAAACATTGGTGCACGGTAAAGGTTGTTTTGAATAATTTCATGACTTCTTCCATTAGTATAAGTCAACCAACAAGGAATCTGATCTTTAAGATAATCCTCATCGTGAGAAGTATAGGAAAAGTGGTTCGCTTTTTCGTCTCCAGGCTGAATATCCGTTTCTTCATAATTGATAGAAGAGGCTTTCACACGTGGTGGAGTCCCTGTTTTAAAACGCCCAATTTCAAACCCTAAATCACGTAAATTGTCTGCTAAGTTAATTGCAGCTAAACTATGATTAGGACCAGAAGAATACTTCAAATCTCCAATAATAATTTCTCCACGCAGAGCTGTACCGGTTGTTACGACAACTACCTGTGCAGCAAACTCTTGATGTGTAGCTGTTTTCACACCAACAACTTTCCCGTTCTCAACTAGAATCTCATCTATAATAGTTTGACGCAAAGTGAGATTTTCTTGATGTTGAACCGTCTTGCGCATTTCTTTAGAATAAAGTTCCTTATCTGCTTGGGCACGAAGAGCACGAACCGCTGGACCTTTCCCAGTATTGAGCATCTTCATTTGAATATAAGTTTTATCTATATTCTTAGCCATCTCTCCACCTAGAGCATCCACTTCGCGGACAACGATCCCCTTAGCAGATCCTCCAATAGACGGATTACAAGGCATAAAAGCTAGCATTTCAATATTGATTGTCGCAAGCAAAACTTTACAGCCCATCCGGCTTGCTGCTAACGAAGCCTCAACACCCGCATGCCCTGCACCAATTACGACAATATCATAACTTTCAGTAAAATTGTGTGTCATCTTTTCTTTCCTTATTTTTTCACCAAAAAAGTCAAACCTCTAGAAGTGCAGGACAAAAAGCCTGCAACATCCATGAGCTTTGACCATCATAGTTATTGCTATATCCATTTTAGCAGATTGCTAAAAAATGTCAATCTAAATATACTGTTGAAGTTTACCATCTTTATAGGCATTGTCAATCAAGCCACCACCAAGACACTCTTCTTCATCATAAAATACAACGGCTTGTCCAGGTGTAATAGCACGTTGAGGTTCTGCAAAGTTGACAATTGCCTTGTCACCCTTTACAGTTACTGTAACCTTAGAATCTGGCTGACGATAACGGAACTTAGCTGTACATTCCATAGTAAATTCAGCTGGCATTTTTCTTGTAAAATGTACTTGACTAGCGTCAAGGCTCGTTGACATCAAGTTGCCATGGTAAAAACCTTGACCAACATAAAGAATATTTTGACTAAGATCCTTACCCACTACAAACCAAGGTTCATTATCCCCGCCATGCTGACCACCAATGCCAAGGCCACCACGCTGACCAATTGTATAATACATCAAACCAGCATGCTCACCCATATCTCGACCATCAACTGTCATCATGCGACCAGGTTGAGCTGGTAAATAATTTCCCAGAAATTCTTTAAAGTTTTTCTCACCAATAAAGCAGATGCCGGTTGAATCTTTTTTCTTAGCAGTAGCCAATCCTGCTTTCTCTGCAATAGCTCGAACTTCAGACTTTTCTAAATGTCCCAACGGAAACATCGTTTTTTGCAGCTGCTCTTGTGATAACTGACTAAGGAAATAAGTCTGATCTTTGCCATTATCCACTCCTCGCAGCATATGAACAATTCCGTCTTCATCGCGCTTTACACGCGCATAGTGACCTGTTGCCACATAGTCCGCTCCCAATGTCATAGCATAGTCCAAAAAAGCTTTAAACTTAATTTCTTTGTTACACATGACATCTGGATTCGGGGTTCTACCAGCTCGATATTCAGCTAAGAAATATTCAAAAACGCGATCCCAATACTCTTTTTCAAAGTTGACAGAGTAGTAAGGAATTCCAATCTGATCGGCCACAGCTGCTACGTCTTTATAGTCCTCTGTAGCTGTACAGACCCCATTTTCGTCTGTGTCGTCCCAATTTTTCATGAAAATACCGATCACGTCATAGCCCTGCTCCTTTAACAAAAGAGCCGTAACTGACGAATCCACACCGCCACTCATTCCGACAACGACACGTGTTTTAGAATGATCACTCATCGTGTTCTCCCATCTTTTCGTTATTTCACGATTGAAGGTCGTGTTTTGCTTTCAACGATTGAAGGTCGCTTAGAGCAAGGTTTATTATAACACGAAATAACCTTAAGAACAAATTTCAATAACCAGATAGCAATAACTTTACACTGCTGTAAACTAAAAATTCAGTGGATGAACTATTAAATCAGTGAATGAAACAATAGAGATCCTATCAAAAGGCCGAATCTAGTGAGCGACTTTGTAGCTTCTATCTATAATCTGAAAATGGTACTTTTAGCCGTAAACTACTATATTAAAGCCTTACTCTCATCACAAAAGAGGCTGGGACATTTTGTCCCAACCTCAATCATTTTTTGTATTCATCAATACCAGCCATTTGCTAACCAGAAAGTCTTTGCAGCTGACCAAGAACCATAACGACCTGCTACATAAGCGTCTGCTACTTTTTCTTGATTTTCTGCTGATAAGTCACCATTTAAGTAAGATAAACTCAATTGGTAACGACCATAATATTGTCCATTTTGTGCTGTGTAACTACCACTTGATTCTTTTTGTGCAATCCATTCTTTTGCTGCTGCATCTTCAGCACTCAGACCAGATGTAGTAGTTGTAGAATTGCTTGATGCCGTAGTAGTTGTAGCGGTGTCACCTAACTCCAATACCTGCCCAACACTAATCAGATGAATATTGCTAATTTTATTCTTCTGAGCAATTTTATCAACTGTTGTATTATGTGATGCAGCAATAGCTGAAAGTGTATCTCCAGATTTCACTGTATAACTATCCGCGTTTGCAAGTATAGGAAGAAAGAACAGCGCTGTTGCTGCTAAGCTCATTAAACCTACTTTCATTTTTTTATTTGTATTCTTTAAATTCAAAATCATTTAAATTCTCCTTTTCTGTGATAGAACTATCATATACCTTAATTATTACTATTGTTTTTACCTTTCATTAAAAATATTACAGGCAAATTGAAGAGAGACTAAAATTCACCCTATATTTCTTTGCTTTAAGGTTACTATAAGAAAAGTGACCTTAAAGATGGTCTAGAATTTATATCACATCTATTTTATCAAACAAAAAATACTGAATTTTGATATAATGAAGCTAATGAACTTATAAGGAATTACAATGAACTCACTAAAATTTCAATCTGTTTTTGATATTATTGGTCCTGTTATGATTGGTCCATCTAGTAGTCATACAGCAGGTGCTGTTCGTATTGGAAAAATTGTTTCATCAATTTTTGATGACGAGCCAACAGAAGTTGAATTCCAACTATTTAATTCTTTTGCGAAAACTTATCGTGGACATGGTACGGACTTGGCTCTTGTAGCTGGGATTCTCGGAATGGATACAGATGATCCTGGTATTCCAAATAGTCTAGAAATTGCTCATAAAAGAGGGATTAAAATTGTCTGGACGATTCAAAAAGATAGCAATGCTCCACATCCAAACACAGCTAAAATTACCATTAAAAATGAGCAAAAAGCGATTAGTGTTACTGGTATTTCCATTGGTGGTGGAAATATTCAAGTGACTGAATTAAATGGTTTTTCTGTTTCGCTCAGCATGAATACCCCGACAATTATTATCGTCCATCAGGATGTTCCTGGAATGATTGCTCATGTTACTGAAGCACTTTCTCGTTATAACATCAATATCGCACAGATGAATGTCACAAGAGAAAAAGCAGGTGAAAAAGCTATTATGATCATTGAAATTGACAGTCGCAGCTGTGAAGGAGCTATTGAGGAAATCAGGAAAATTCCTAAACTTCATAATGTCAATTTCTTTAAATAGGAGAGTTTATGTTTTATTCAATCAAAGAATTAGTGGAGCAAGCAGATTTAGACTTTCAGGGTAGTGTTGCCGAACTGATGATTGCTACTGAATACGAACTGACAGGTCGTGAACGAGATGAAGTCTTACGCTTGATGACTAGAAATCTAGAAGTTATGAAAGCTTCTGTCGTTATGGGATTAGATGAAAGTAAATCTCGGAGTGGTTTAACAGGTGGCGATGCAGCCAAACTCCACAAATATATTCAATCAGGAAAAGCTCTTTCGGACTATACTGTCTTAACGGCAGCAAAAAATGCTATTGCTGTCAATGAATACAATGCTAAAATGGGGTTGGTCTGTGCAACACCAACAGCAGGAAGTGCTGGTTGTTTACCCGCTGTCCTTACATCTGCTATCGAAAAATTAAATCTTACTGAAAAACAACAACTAGACTTTTTATTAACAGCTGGAGCTTTCGGTCTAGTCATCGCTAATAATGCTTCTATTTCAGGAGCTGAAGGTGGTTGTCAAGCAGAAGTTGGATCAGCGTCAGCCATGAGTGCAGCAGCTCTTGTTTTAGCAGCAGGTGGTACCCCATTTCAAGCCAGCCAAGCAATTTGTTTTGTGATTAAGAATATGCTTGGATTAATCTGTGACCCCGTTGCAGGTCTAGTAGAAGTTCCCTGTGTCAAACGAAATGCCATGGGAGCTAGCTACGCTTTCATTGCCGCTGATATAGCTTTAGCAGGTATTGAATCAAAAATTCCCGTTGACGAAGTAGTTGACGCTATGTATCAAGTTGGAGCAAGTATGCCGACTGCCTTTCGTGAGACTGCTGAAGGTGGATTGGCAGCTACACCTACTGGTCGTAGATTATCCAAAGAAATTTTTGGAGAATAACTTTCTACGCAAAAGGAAAAAGTTTACAGCCCTGTAAACATGAATTTAGACTATGCAAAATTTTAAATATATTTTTTTCGACTTAGATGGAACACTTGTTGACAGTTCTGTAGGAATCAAGAATGCTTTCCAATACGCATTCACTTCACTAAATATCAAAGCCCCTGATAGCAAAGAGCTGGATACTTTCATTGGACCACCTTTAGAAGTTAGTTTCGCTTCTGTAGTGCCAGAGACCAATGTCAATCAAGCTATTGCTTTCTTTAGAGAATACTATAAAAATAACGGTGTTTTTGAAGCTCAACTTTACAAGGGTATAAAAGAACTGTTGTTAGAATTAGAACATTCGGATTACCATGTCTATATTACCACTAGTAAAAATGAACCAATGGCCCATAAAATAGCACAATACCTAGAAATTGATAAACATTTCAATGGTATCTTCGGCTCTCTTCCAAATTCTTATCATAAAGCAGATGTTATAACTCGTGCTTTAAATAATTCTCATGCTAATCTTGAACAATCTATCATTGTTGGGGATACAAAATTTGATATAATTGGTGGAAAATCAGTCGGAATTGCTACTTTAGGAGTTCTGTGGGGATTTGGAAACAAGAAAGAATTAACTGACAATGAGGCAGATTTTATCTCAGATTCGCCTCAGAAAATTTTAACAGCTTTGGTAAATAATACTTTACATGAATTGTAAACCATATTTACAATATACAATCAAAGATTCTAAAACAAACAACTATGTTTGCTAAGTCAATCACCCATAGCAAAAGACGAATCATTTTTTACTCAATGGTTCGTCTTTTTGTTTACTCATTTATCATAAAATTTTGCTTAATAGTTCCAAGCTGAAAGACCTTGAGCATTATAAGCACGGTAAGCAGCTTGAATCTGATCATCTACTGTTGCTGTTGAACCCCAACCTGGCATAGTTTGGAAAAGACCACTAGCCCCCGATGGGTTATAAGCATTTACTTGTCCGTTTGACTCGCGAGCAATAATATGCTCCCAAGTTGATGCTGGGACACCTGTCAATTCTGCCATACGAGCAGCCGCATAAGATCCCGTAGCACCAGCAGTATTTCCATTAGGAAGAACAACATTTGAAGAAGTGCTTGCTGTAGCTGGTTGCGAATAAGTAGTAGAAGCAGCAGGTGCGTTATATGTCACATCTTCATAAGTTACAGCTTCTTCTGTTGTAGTTTCTGTTGAAACTTCTGAATTTTTCTCTTCATCAAGTTCTAAAATTTGCCCAACTTTAATCAAGTCAGGATTTTCAATTCTATTGAGCTCAACAATTTTTTCAACTGATGTATTTTTTTCTTTAGCGATTTCTGATAAAGTATCACCTGATTTAACAGTATAAGATTCAGCACTTGCAATAGCTCCTGTTGCAAAAAAAGCAACTGCCGTAAAAAGTCCTGATAAAGTCCATTTCATTGATTTTGTATTCATGTATATATCAATTTCTCCTTTTTTCGTATAATACTATATTACACATAAAATATTACTATAATCTTATAATTGTATTACAAAGATTACAGAAATATTGATTTTATACGCAAAAAACGCCCTTCAAGACGTTTTTTAGCTAACAATAATATAAGTTTTTTAACTTTTTAAGAAAGATAACATCAAACCTAAGGCAAACATAATAAAAATAGAAAGGGTATCTGCTTTTTTCCATCTCAATTGACGATAACGACTTCTTCCTACACCACCTTGATAGCCTCTCGCTTCCATAGCAGTCGCCAAAGCATCTGCACGTTTAAAGCTAGAAGCAAATAACGGAATTAAAATAGGGATAATTGATTTTACTTTTTGAACAATATTTCCTTCACCAAAATCAACCCCACGCGCCCTTTGAGCATTCATAATCCGTGTCGTATCATCCATCAAAGTAGGAACGAAACGTAAACTCATTGATAACATCAACCCTATTTCATGAACGGGCACTTTTAATGCTGCTAAAGGCTGCAATAATGATTCAACTGCGTCTGCCAAACTAAGTGGCATTGTTGTTAAAGTTAATAGGGTAGAAAAAATAATAATCAAAAGAAAACGACTAAAAATGATACCCGCCTGAACCAGACCTACTTCAGTAATTCTAATAAAGCCAAATTGAAATAAAGTCGTGCCACCAGATGTAAAAAGTAGTTGAAACAAAGTAGTAAAAGCAATCAAAAAGACCATAGATCTTAATCCTTTAAGGAAAAAGCCTAAAGGAATTTTGGAAAGTCCAACTAATAACATTGTAAAAACGAATAATAGTCCATTGGTTACAATATTATTTGCCAAAAAAATAATTAAAATAAAGAAAAACATTGACAAAAGTTTGCTGCGAGGATCTAGTCGATGAATGATTGAATTTCCTGAAACATATCGCCCCAAAATCATACTATCCATGTAGTAACTCCTTAAATTCTTCTATGGTGATAGGTAAATATGGAAGAGTTAGCCCTCTATTTTTTAATTCTTGTGCAAATTTTGTAATTTTAGGAACTCCTAGTTGAATACTTTCCATAAATGCTACAGCTTGAAAAACTTGCCGAGGCTTTCCGCTTTTGACTAATCTTCCTTTTTCCATCACATAGACGGTGTCTGCAAAATTAGCGACATCATCCATCAAATGCGTTACCAAAACAATGGTCATTCCTGCTTCATGTAATCGCTTAAATAAACTCATCAACTCTTTTCGTCCAGCAGGATCTAAACCTGCCGTTGGCTCATCCAATACAAGAATATCTGGTTCCATGGCTAGAATACCAGCTATGGCTACTCGACGCATTTGTCCCCCAGACAGTTCAAATGGGCTATGTTCAAATAATTCTTCTGAAATTCCAACAAGAGTTAATTTTTCACGTGCTACACGTTCAGCGTCTTCCTTTGATACTCCAAAATTTTGTGGACCGAAAGCAACATCTTTTAAAACGGTCTCATCAAAAATCTGACTTTCAGCAAATTGAAAAACCAATCCTACCTTTTTACGTACTTGTTTAATATCTTTATTTACAGATGTGGAAGTAATTTTGACATCATCAATTACGACACTTCCTTCAGTTGGCACTAAAAGCCCATTCAGCAATTGTAAAATAGTTGATTTTCCACTACCTGTATGACCAACCAAAGCAGTATATGAGCCATCTTTTATTTCTAAATTGACTTCAAAAAGGGCAGGACTCTCAAAAGGAGTGCCTGCTTGATAAGTATAACTTACATTTTCTAAAGTGATTCCCATAAATAATCCTGCAATTCTTTTTCTGTTAAATAGCGATCTGGCAATTGAAAGCCTGAGTCCAGCAAAGTTGCTTTTACTTGATTTGTAAAAGGTTCATCTAAACCTAAATCTTCTAAATCCACTCGTGAGAAAAGCTCACTTGGTGTACTAGTTGACTCTACTTGTCCTTCTTTCATCACCAAAACTCGGTCACTAAGAGCCACCTCATCCAAATCATGCGTGATAGAAATAACAGTCATTCCATGTCGATCTTTAATCTTTTTAACTGTCTGGATCAACTCTAAACGCCCTTCCGGATCCAACATACTAGTTGCTTCATCTAAAATAATGATGTCAGGACGCAAAGCAACCACACCAGCAATAGCCACGCGCTGCTTTTGCCCACCTGAAAGTCTTGCAGGTTCACGCTCTTTAAAATCTTGCATTCCAACAATGTCTAATGCTTCTTGAACTCTGTCAAACATCGTTTGGTAATCCATCCCTTGATTTTCCAAACCAAAGGCAACATCATCCTCAACAGTCGCCCCTACAAATTGATTATCTGGATTTTGAAAAACCATCCCAATATGCTGGCGCTTTTCCCATACATTTTCAAGAGTTAATTTATCCCCATCAATGATAATCTCGCCACTTTCTGCTTCCAACAAGCCATCTATTAAACGAATCATCGTAGACTTACCACTGCCATTGTGACCTACAATAGACAGCCACTCTCCTTGTTTCACGTGAAACGTCACATCCTTGAGAATATAATCATCTACATGATTATCGTATTTATACTTTAAATGCTGAACTTCAATGATATTTTTCATATTATTTAAATGTATCTTTAAAGAGATAGGCACTTCCTTTGAAGTAGTCATAACCCGAATAAATCGTAAAAATCAATGCAATATATAACAAAATTTGTCCTAGCAATGTCCAGTGTAATAGTAGAAAAATAATAGAAAACATCTGCGTAAATGTTTTTATTTTCCCTGGCATAGCAGCAGCTAAGACTGTCCCTCCAGTTTCAACCAACAATAGCCGCAAACCTGTCACAGCTAACTCACGGCAGATGATAACTGCAACAACCCAAGCAGGTGCTATATTCATTTCAATCAACATAATAAAAGCTGACATGACCAATAACTTATCTGCCATTGGATCAGCAAATTTCCCAAAATTTGTTACAACTTTCCATTTACGAGCTAAATAGCCGTCCAAGTAATCTGTAATACTAGCTACTGCAAAAATAATCGCTGCAAAGACGTGCATTCCAACAGAGTGACCCAAGGATAGTATTAAAATAAAAATTGGAATTAAAGCAATCCGTAAAAGAGTTAAAGCATTGGGAATATTTTCTTTTTTCATTTTCTTTTCCTTAATCGTTTATTATAAGTGTAATTGTACCTGTCAAACTTGTCAAGCCTGACGTATCAATCTGTTGATTATCAATTGTAATGGTCACACCTTGAACCACACCAAGAGTAATTGTTGAAGCGGTCCCTGGAGAGATTGTAGTTGACACACTTTGATTCTCAGGACTTAATGTTGCACCACCTTCTAAGTCTGTACCTGTAACGCTTACCCAACTAGTTGCATCAGTAACTGATAGTTTTAAATTGACAGAGCTTGTTGCACCTGTCAAGGTTGCTGTCAAGTTGTTGCTATTTCCTGATACAGTCAAATTTGTATTTGGACTTCTAGAAGATTCACTAGAAGTTGCCTCACTAGTCGAATTAGAAGAAGTGGTTGTCTGTTTGTTTACAACACTATAACTTGATGAAGGAGTGGTTGTTAATGAGTTATGGTGAACGTATGTCCAAACATAATAACTAACAAAAGATAAAATAGCTAATGCAAGAATCGTCAGATAAAATAATGGTAAAAAAGAAGTTCGTTGTTTTTTTGTTCTTCGACTTCTAAAATTCTCTTCCTCATCAACATCCACTTCATCATAAGTAATCATGCTTCCTTCTTCATAAGCATCAAGAATAATTCGCTCATCTAAATCAACAGCCCAAGCATATTTTCTTAGAAAAGAACGAGCATAGAAGGGACTGGGAAGACGATCAAAATCATCAGCCTCCATAGCTTCCAGTAGCTCTAACTGAATATCTGTTTTCTTTTGTAAATCTTCCAAGCTCATTCCTTGATTAATACGAGCTAACCTCAGGACTTCACCGATTGTTTTCTTTCTCATGCACACTAGCCTTCTTTCTATTAAACACTATTTTACCAAATTTCACCAAAACATGAAATCATTTTGGAAAAATAGTGAAATCAATCATTTCACAAGAATCAATAAAATAATGTCCTATTTCAATCACATCAACTAAACTGATTGTCTGTAATATTTTTGGTAAATCAAATAGATTATCCCCTTCTGAAAAGGTTTCGTATTGAGTGGCAATATATTCTAATGAGTTCAGTCCATGTAAAAAATTGCCAAACATTTCACTTTTTATAATATCAAGATGCTCTTCTGTTACATCAGGGTCTTTTTCAAAACCACGAATCGCAGAACGAAATTGGTGAGACAGAGCAACTGGCTCACTAGTATCCATTGTTAACATCACAAAGTGAAAATCTTTTTCTACTTCAACTTCTAACGATAATGAGTTGTCTATTTTTCCAGCCTCATAAAGCGTTTGAAATCTTTTAGATGTCCAACCAAACATCATTGCAAATAGCAGTTTTAAAGCAGTCTTATAACGAAATAAATCAGCTCCCACTAGTGATTGACTCCCACGTAATCCGATTGCAAGTTTAGAACTTGCCACTTCCATTCGAACACTCCCAGTAGAAATAACAGGATTTAACGCAAGGGGAAAATGTCTAATCAAACTTTCTTCATCAATCCCCTTCAAAGATTCGTGTTGTTCCTGAATAACAGCAATGGTCTTTTCTAAGTCAAAATTACCAATCAGCAGTAAACTCATATTAGATGGATGGTAAAAGGTTTCAAAGTTTTCATCCAAATCCTCAACGGTTATTTCTGTAACTGATTCAATGCTTCCTGCAATATCTTCTGCCAATGGAGTGTCTGGATAAAGATTTGCTAAAGTGTGAAAAAACAGGCAATAATCTGGATTGTCTTTGTACATATCAATTTCTTGCTGGATAATTCCCTGTTCACGTTGAACGGATTCTTCTGTGAAATAAGCATTTTCTAGTAAACTTTGCAACAATCTCACATTTTCTAAAACATTGCCCGTCGCCGAAAAAAGATAACTGGTCTTAGTAAAACTTGTAAAGGCATTGCTCTCAGCACTTAATTCAACAAATTGTTGTAAAAGATCTTGACCATTTTCATCCTCAAATAATTTATGTTCCAAAAAATGTGCAACTCCTGCAGGATATTGAACAGCTTGATTAGAACCACGTGGAATAAAATAAGTATCAATTGAGCCAAACTTTGCTGTCATAATCCCATAAGTTTCATTGAAATCTCGTTTGGGTAAAAGAAATACTTTTAGACCATTTCGTAAAGTAGTCTGATAGACTGCTTCTCCAACTGCTGGATAATCCTTCCTCTCCATTTTTAAAGTTTGCATTATTTTCCTTCCATAAAATAAATTGCTTGTAGCCTGAGTTGTGTTGCAGCAACAATGATATCTTCTCGGCTGACTGCTTCTAAAGCATTTAGCCAAACAGCAATTGGCATAAATGTTTTCTGCAAAACAGATGCCATATAAGCTTGTTCTATCAACGTATTTTGCCTATCTAAAGAAAGGAGCATCGCATTTCGTAGCATTTTTTTGGTCTGATTTAACGCCTCATCAGTAAAATGTCCTTTTTTTAAATCTGCAATTTGTCGATAAATTAAACTCACTGTTTTTGTTCGATTTTTCCTATCAATTCCAGCATAAATACGCATCATACCCGAAAAAATATCAATACTACTTGAAATTGTATAAGCTAGACCCTCTTTTTCCCGAACATTAACAAATAATTTTGAATGAGCAAAGCCACCTAAAAGTCCGTTTAATACAATAAGAGGAATATGAGTCTTATCACCATATTGAGTAGAAAAATGATATCCTAATTCAACAATAGATTGATGAGCATCTTTTCGCTCCAATGATTCTTTTAAAATATTCGAAAATTCTTGATGATAATGCAATTGTAAACTAAGTTGACGAGGCTGTAAACCAAAGGTTTTCATATGTTCACAGACTTCAAGCTCATTAAAATCACCCATAAAAAAGATATCAATTTTATCATTTTGAAGCATTTTTTGAAAAATAGCAAAACTACTTTCTGGTGTTTCCTTGTCAACTAAGTCTGGCGTAGCTAAACGAGACGTTTGCATTTCCTTTTCTGTATAAAATAATTTATTCAGCTCTTGATGTGCGTGATAAAAATGATCTTCAATTTCAGTTTTTAAATCATTGAGTACATTCTTTTTTTCAATTTCAAAAACAGCCTGATTAAAAGCCCCTCCATTCGCTAAAGGTTTTAACAAGCTATCCTTTAAAAAATCAAGTATCTCTCCTGTCAGTGTATTTTTTCGACTTAAAAACGCATCGCTAACAAAAGAGATATTTAAATCCACGTAATGTATTAGTCCTCTGCGTGATAATCCCGTTGAAAAGTTGGTACCATAAAGAGTTGCTAATCGTTCACGAAAAATCTGCGAAGTTGGATATACTTCATTAGCTGTTTCAAGCATACTTGCAACCAGCACGCGCCCCGCTATCGTATCCGTAGACATCGGAGCTGAAAACCTCATTTTTATTCGATTCGTTTTAAATTTTTTTGATGTTATAAAATGGAGATCTACTCCAGAAACCAGCTCCATAGTGGCCCTCATGTTCTTTTAATATTGACTTCTATTATATCACGAAACGACTCCTAATTTCTCCTTCAAGCTTTATTCTTTCAACTTAAAACGTTTTCTTAATGGTGTGATTGTGATAATTCTAATATCATCTTTTCATCTAATTATGATATAATGACAAAGATCGAGGTGAATTATGAAATATAAATTATTTGATGACTACATCACCCTACAAGCTTTATTAAAAGAAGTCGGAATCATTCAAAGTGGTGGTGCTATTAAAAGTTTTCTTCAAGAAAATCAAGTTTATTTTAATGGAGAGCTCGAAACTCGCCGCGGAAAGAAAATTCGCATTGGCGATACTATTACTCTCCCAAATCAAAAATTAGAAATACTGCTGACTGCACCAAATGAAGAGGAAAGGGGGGAGCATGAAAAAGAGCTTTTAGAAAAAAGACGAGTTGCCACCCTTGTAAAAGAAATGAACAAAAATATCAAAAAAAGTAAATCGACAACAAGTCTGAGAACCAATAAATCGGATAAAAAGGCTCCTATCCGCTTCCCAGGTATTTAATATGTGGTTAAAAAAGTTACAAATTCAACATTTTCGTAATTATGAAGCAACTGAAATAGATTTTCATTCTGGTCTCAATATTTTTCTAGGCCAAAATGCTCAAGGAAAAACAAATATCTTGGAAGCCATCTATTTTCTTGCATTGACACGAAGTCATCGAACTCGTTCAGACAAAGATTTAATTTATTTCTCCAAAGATACCCTGAAAATATCTGGACAACTTGTCAAGCAAACTGGAAATATTTCTTTGGAAATCGACTTGACACCTAAAGGAAGAATTACAAAAGTTAATCATCTAAAACAAAGCAAACTATCTGATTATGTTGGAAATATGAATGTTGTTTTATTTGCTCCAGAAGATTTACAGTTGATTAAAGGAGCTCCAGCCCTTAGACGAAAATTTATTGATATAGAATTGGGGCAAATTAAACCAATCTATTTATCTGATTTATCACATTACCACCATGTCTTAAAACAAAGAAATACTTATTTAAAAACAGCAAAAACAATGGATGAGACTTTTTTAGCAGTTTTAGATGATCAACTAGTAGAGTTTGGTTGTCGTGTTATGCAGCATAGGATAGAATTTCTCAAAAAATTAGAGCACTTTGGTCAACAAAAGCATTTGGAACTCTCAAGTCATTTAGAAAACTTAACCATTAAGTACTGCTCTTCTGTTCCACTTTCAGATTCCAATAAGTTAAAAGAATCTTTCCAAATTGCATTAAAGCAAAGCCGTAGTAGAGATTTATTTAAAAAAAATACTGGAGTTGGTCCCCATCGAGATGATATTGCTTTTTATATCAATGACATGAATGCCAATTTTGGTAGTCAAGGACAACATCGAAGCGTGGTTTTATCTCTCAAACTGGCAGAAATTGAGCTCATGGAAACTATTACTAAAGAAAAACCAATTCTTCTACTTGACGATGTTATGAGTGAACTTGACAATAGTCGTCAACTTAATTTACTTGAAACTATTTCTCAAAATATCCAAACATTTATGACAACAACAACTCTAGAACATCTACAAAATATGCCTTCTAATATTAAAATTTTCTCAATTCATGAAGGACATCTAACTGAAGACAAGGTGTAAATTAGATATTAACACGCTTTACACGTTTGTAAAGTGTGTTAATTATAAAAGCTCTGCATTATCTGCTGCAGAGCTTTTATAATAGATCTTATTGTACAGAATAGTTTGGAGCTTCATTCGTAATTTGAACATCATGAGGGTGGCTTTCTTTCAAACCAGCTCCACTCATTTCAATAAATTGAGCTTTGTCATGTAGCTCTTGGAGATTGGCTGCTCCACAATATCCCATACCAGAACGAACTCCTCCAATCATTTGGAAAACAATATCTGCTGCTGCACCTTTATAAGCTACACGACCTTCAATTCCTTCCGGTACCAATTTATTTGCTTCATTAACAGAACCTTGGAAATAACGATCGCTTGACCCTTTCTTCATAGCTGCAATCGAACCCATTCCGCGATAAGTTTTAAACTTACGACCCTGGAAAATTTCCGTTTCACCTGGCGCCTCATCTGTACCAGCAAACATTGAACCGAGCATGACCGCATTTCCTCCCGCAGCCAGTGCCTTCACAATATCTCCTGAATACTGAATACCTCCGTCTGCAATAATTGTTTTCCCGTATTCACGCGCAACTTGTGCAGCATCATAAATTGCCGTCACTTGAGGTACACCAACTCCAGCAATGACACGAGTGGTACAAATTGAACCTGGACCGATTCCGACTTTCACAACATCAACTCCAGCATCGTATAACGCACGTGCACCTTCTGCAGTAGCAATATTTCCTGCAATCAACGTTCGTTCTGGAAAATGTTCACGAATCTCAGCAATCTTCCGAAGTACTCCCGCTGAATGTCCATGTGCTGTATCAATGACAATAGCATCTGCACCTGCTTCAAATAAAGCTTCTGCACGCTCAAATGTATCAGAAGTAACTCCTACTGCACCAGCAACCAAAAGACGACCATATTCATCTTTAGCTGCATTTGGAAATTCAATTACTTTTTCAATATCTTTAATTGTAATCAGACCAGATAAACGACCGTAGTCATCAACCAATGGTAATTTTTCAATGCGATGCTCATGAAGTATCCGCTCTGCCGTTTCAAGATCTGTCCCAACAGGAGCAGTTACTAGATTTTTACTCGTCATATGCGCTGAGATAGGTTGATTATAATCCGTAATAAATCGCATATCACGATTTGTAATAATCCCAACTAATTTGCGATTTTCAAGCGTTTCAACAACAGGAACACCACTGATACGATAACGTTCCATCAACTCTTCTGCATCTGATACCGTATGAGTTGGAGTCAAGAAGAATGGATCAATGATAACTCCATTTTCTGATCGTTTAACTTTCCGAATTTCATCCGCTTGTTGCTCAATAGACATATTTTTGTGAATAACACCAAGACCTCCAGCACGAGCAATAGCAATGGCCATTTTACTTTCTGTAACAGTATCCATTGCTGCGGTGATAATTGGAATATTGAGTGTCAAATTTTCAGCCAATTTTGTTTGTAAATTCGCATCATTTGGCAAAACATGACTCTCTGCAGGAATGAGTAATACATCATCAAAAGTAAAACCTTTTTTCAAAAATTTAGTGTCCCAGTTAGACATCCACAAATTCCTCTTTTCTTTATTGATTGAGCACAGCTCGTATTTATTGTTAATATGATACCATTCTATCTGTATTTGTCAATCACTATTATCTAAAAAACCATCACTTTTAGTGACAGCCTTTCTTAATTTATTTGAAATAATTAATTCCCATAGCAGATTTTACATCAGAAAGGGTCTGACTAGCTACTTGACGTGCTTTTTCGCTACCTTTTTGTAGCATAGTGTAGACTGCTCCCATATCTTTTGAAAATTCAACACGACGTTCACGAATAGGACCTAATTCGCGCTCTAAAATTTCTAATAAATAGCGTTTTGTTTTCACATCTCCCAGTCCACCTCGTTGATAGTGTTCCTTCATGGCTGTAATTTTTCGCGCATCTTCTGGACGACCAAACACATCTAAATAATGGAAAACCATATTGCCTTCTATTTTACCAGGATCTTCAATCTTGATATGGTCAGGATCAGTATACATGCTCATCACTTTCTTTTGTAAAGTATCCATATCATCAGATAAATAGATGCCATTATTTAAAGATTTAGACATTTTTGCATTCCCGTCAAGCCCCGGCAAACGTCCTGCTGCTTCATTTTGAGGATAAATGCCCTCAGGCTCTACCAAGACATCACAATTATAGGTATGGTTAAAAGAACGTACAATTTCACGAGTTTGTTCAATCATTGGTTTCTGATCATTTCCTACTGGAACATAATTCGCTTTAAAAGCAGTAATATCTGCTGCTTGTGCAATTGGATAAACTAAAAAACCAGTTGGAATACTTTCACCGAATCCTTTTTGGGCAATTTCTGACTTGACAGTTGGGTTACGTTCCAAACGCGCTAATGACACCAAATTCATATAATACATTGACAACTCCGACAACTCAGGAATTTGACTTTGAATAAAAATGGTTGTCTTTTCAGGATCTAATCCAGCAGCTAAATAGTCTAATGCCACATTCCCGATTGACTCCACAATTGTCTTAGGATCCTTAGCGTGATCCGTCAAAGCTTGTTGATCAGCTAAAAATACAAATAATTCATATTTCCCTTCATCTTGCAATAAAACACGATTTCGCAAACTTCCTACATAATGACCAATATGTAACTTCCCTGTTGGACGATCTCCTGTTAAAATAATAGGTTTTGACATCACATTCTCCTTGAATTTTCTTGATAATATTATACCATTTTCAAGAAAAAAGTGTAGAAACTATTTCTACACTTCTAAAAATTATTCGACAATGGAATTGCCAGCTTTCACACGCCAATTATAATCAGATAATATAATATCTTTCAAAGAATAATATGCTTGCCAATTTAAAAATTCTCTTACTTTAGCAGTATCTGCTAACACACTTGCTGGATCACCGACACGACGTGCGACAATTTCATGAGGAATTTTTTTCTGTAAAATTTGCTCTGCAGTATTGTATATCTCCTTGACAGTGTAACCATGTTCAGTTCCTAGATTGAAAATCTGTGACGTTGACGAATCTGTAAACAAATAGTCAAATCCCTTTACATGTGCCTGAGCTAAATCTAAAACATGAATATAATCACGGATGCATGAACCATCTCTCGTTTCATAATCATCGCCAAAAATTTTTAAAGCATCATTTTGTCCTAGAGCCGTTTTATTAATATTAGGGATGATATGTGTCGGATTTTTAACTCTCAAACCATTTGAAGCATCCATAGCAGCACCAGCAACATTAAAATAACGAAAAATAACATATTTCCAATTATAACGATTGGCCATCCAATAAATCATACGTTCTCCCATCAGTTTTGTCTCTGCATAAGGATTTACTGGATTTAATAGCGTATCCTCATTTGCTGGTTTATCCATACAATTATTTCCATAAACTGAAGCTGTAGAAGAAAATATAATTTTATCAATTCCTACTTCTGATAATACTTTTAACACCTGATTCATACCTGCTACATTTGCCGAAAAATATTTACTGGGATTTTCAATACTTTCACTAACGACTATTTCACCCGCACAATGTAGTACAGCATCAATTTTATAAGATTGTAAATAAGCTTTTAATGCAGACTCATCATAAACATCCAGTTCTTTAAAGCGTGCTCTTACATCCACCGCATCCCTGACACCTGATGCTAGATTATCCAAAACATGCACATCATAATCAGCATCTAAAAGTGCCTTTACAGTATGAGAGCCAATATATCCAGCTCCACCTGTTACTAAAATTGATTTCATTTTTTCTCCCTCTTATCTTTTTACATCAATACAAGAGTATCTTTTAGTAAGTATTGGTGTGTTTCAACCAAGCTTTCAATTCTATCTCCAATAAGAATCCCATCAAATCCAATAGTTAAAATCTGTTCAATATCTTCACGGTTTACACCACCACCAAAAATCAACTGATATGTAAACCCAAACTTTACACTTAAATTATCCAAATAATCTTTTAAATCTTGAAAACTTTCTTCAACATCTATAAAGGAATAATCTTTTTTTCCTTTTAATGTTGCACTCAATATTTCGTAAGCTACAATAATATGTTTATCCTGAAGATCTAGATCATCTAAATATGTTGCGCATTCAAAAATAGGATTTTCATGATTTCCTACACAAATAATAGGAATAATATCTTTCTGTAAAGCATTGTCAATCTTTGAGCGAATCATTCTTGTTGTTTCATTTAAATACTTTTGCCTTTCTAAATGACCTACAAAAGCATAATTTATATTGTAATGTTTTAAATGTTGAGGCGATAAATCACCTACATTTCTTCCTTTAATTGACAAATTTTGAACTGCAATGTCAAAATGATATACATTATAATCCGGTATGATAGGAGCAATAATCAATTGATGTTGTTTGCTCATTGGTTGATTGAACTTCTCTAACAATTCTAATTGTTGCTTGATTGACATCTGATTTTTAAAATTAAAAACAACTAACACTTTACGCCCCCTTTACACTATTTACAACTCTTTTAAAAAATAATCTTCTATTGTCTGTTTATAAAATTTAAATTGAGGATTTTTCACAACATTATGAAAAGATAGTGTTTTTCTTTTCTTTAAACCACAAAATTCCATGGTTTTATGGAATGAAATCAAAACATCATCTACATTTTTTCCATCAAAAAATGCAGCCGGATTATTAAAAACTTCTTCTGGGGCATTCCAAGTTGTGGATAAGATATATTCTTTATTTTTCATTAAACCACCTTGTCCATAAGTATCTGCAAATGAATAAAATTGACCATATTCAAAGACTTCATCCATATATAATTTCAACTTCCCAGGTACATTAAACCAATAAATAGGAAATTGAAAAATAATCAAATCTGCCCACAAAAACTTATTTCTCTCGTCTATTACATTATAGTCCTCAACTGACGATAATTGCACATCATGATTGTGACGTAATTTATCCAACATAATATTATACAAACTAAAATTTAATTCTCCTTTACAAAACTCATGTTTTTGATAACCATTTACCAACAAAATTTTCATTTTCTCCTCCTAAAAATATTCTAAATTCATTATAAATTTTTGAAATTTCTCTTACTTATCAATATTCTAAAATGTCATATTTTATCCCCGAATCATTTGAAAAAAGTCAAATTTTCTAGTAAAATGAAACTAATTACAGAATTAGGAGAAAAATATTGCTTACAGTATCAGATGTATCACTACGCTTTAGTGATCGAAAATTATTTGATGATGTGAATATCAAATTTACAAAAGGAAATACTTATGGTTTAATTGGTGCTAATGGTGCAGGAAAATCAACGTTTTTAAAAATCCTAGCTGGAGATATCGAACCAACTACTGGAAATATTTCACTCGGACCAGACGAACGTCTCTCAGTCCTTCGTCAAAATCACTTTGATTATGAAGAAGAACGAGTGATTGATGTAGTTATCATGGGAAATGAGCATCTTTATAACATTATGAAAGAAAAAGATGCCATTTACATGAAACCTGATTTTTCTGATGAAGACGGTGTCCGAGCAGCTGAGTTAGAAGGTGAATTTGCTGAGTTAGGTGGTTGGGAGGCTGAAAGTGAAGCCTCTCAACTCCTCCAGAACTTGAATATCCCAGAAAATCTTCACTATCAAAATATGAGTGAATTATCTAATGGAGATAAAGTAAAAGTTCTCCTTGCTAAAGCTCTATTTGGTCAACCAGATGTTCTGCTGCTAGACGAACCGACCAACGGTCTTGACATTCAATCCATCTCTTGGTTAGAAGATTTTTTGATTGATTTTGAAAATACCGTTATCGTTGTATCCCACGACCGTCACTTCCTCAACAAAGTGTGTACACACATGGCTGATTTAGACTTTGGCAAAATCAAACTCTATGTTGGTAACTATGATTTTTGGAAAGAATCTAGTGAATTAGCTGCTAAACTCTTAGCAGACCGTAATGCTAAAGCAGAAGAAAAAATCAAACAACTGCAAGAATTTGTTGCTCGCTTCTCTGCTAATGCTTCAAAATCTAAGCAAGCAACTTCTCGTAAAAAAATGCTTGACAAAATTGAACTGGAAGAAATTGTCCCATCAAGCCGTAAATATCCATTTATTAACTTCAAAGCCGAACGCGAAATCGGAAATGACCTCTTGACAGTCGAAAACCTTTCTGTCAAGATTGACGGCGAAGTCATCCTTGACAACATCAGCTTTATCTTGCGTCCGGGTGACAAGACAGCCTTGATTGGACAAAATGACATTCAAACAACTGCTTTGATTCGAGCTATTATGGGAGATATTGACTATGAAGGAACTGTCAAGTGGGGTATTACAACTAGTCAATCTTATTTACCAAAAGACAATAGCAAAGATTTTTCCAGCGGTGAATCTATTCTTGACTGGCTCCGTCAATTTGCAAGTAAAGAAGAAGATGACAACACCTTCCTTCGAGGATTTCTAGGTCGTATGCTTTTCTCTGGTGATGAGGTTAACAAGTCTGTCAACGTCTTGTCAGGTGGTGAAAAGGTTCGTGTCATGCTGTCAAAACTTATGCTTCTCAAATCAAACGTTTTAGTACTAGATGATCCAACCAACCACTTAGACTTAGAATCTATTTCTAGCCTAAATGACGGTCTGAAAAACTTTAAAGAATCTATTATTTTTGCTAGCCACGATCATGAATTTATCCAGACACTTGCTAATCATATTATTGTTCTTTCTAAAAATGGTGTCATTAATCGTATTGACGAAACCTATGATGAATTTTTAGAAAATCAAGAAGTACAAGAAAAAGTCAATAGTCTTTGGAAAGGTTAAACTTTTCAAAAAATAGGAGCTGATGAAAGATTCAGTTCCTTAAATTTTAGTATTTTACGATAGCTTATGAAAAAAATCAAAAAACTCTTCAAAAATTATTATTTGGTAGCCTTTTTTATTCCATTTTTGATTCTGTTTATAACTTACCTTATAAATGGAATCTATTGGAAAAGTGACACTTCTCCACTTTTGGGAGATGGTTTTCATCAGTATGTCATTTTCGATGTTACTTTAAGAAATATTTTGCATGGTACAGACAGTATTTTTTACACGTTTACAAGTGGACTTGGATTAAATTTTTATGCTTTATCTAGCTATTATCTTGGAAGTTTCTTATCACCTTTAGTTTACTTTTTCAATTTAAAAAATATGCCAGATGAAGTATACTTATTTACTTTGATAAAGTTTGGTTTGATGGGATTAACTTGTTTCATCAGTATTAAAGGTATCTTTAAAAAAATTTCTCCTTATCTTATATTAATACTGTCAACTTCCTACGCTCTAATGAGTTTTGCAGTTAGTCAACTTGAAATAAAAACTTGGCTAGATGTCTTCATTATTATTCCACTTATTTTACTTGGTTTACATCAGTTGATTACTCAAAAAAGACGTGTTCTTTACTTTACAGCTTTGTCAATTCTTTTCATTCAAAATTATTATTTTGGATACATGATGGTTCTCTTTCTTATTCTATGGTATATTGTTCAAATTTCATGGGATTTTAAAACTAGGATTAAATCTTTCCTGGACTTTACAATTGTATCAATTTTAGCTGGGATAATGAGTCTCATCATGATTCTACCAACCTTTCTAGATTTAAAAACTCATGGTGAGAAATTAACAAAAGTGACAACCTTACTGACTGAAAAAAGCTGGTATTTAGATATTTTTGCCAAAAACTTTGTTGGATCTTTTGACACAACTAAATATGGCTCTATTCCGATGATTTATGTTGGGCTTGTTCCATTATTACTAGCGATTCTCTTCTTCACTTTAAAGTCTATTAAGTTTCACGTGAAACTTTCCTATGTTATTTTAATTATATTCTTAGTAGCTAGTTTTTACTTACAGCCTTTGGATCTGCTCTGGCAAGGTATGCACGCGCCAAATATGTTCCTACATCGTTACTCTTGGACTTTTTCTACTGTCATTATTTTCTTAGCGGCTGAAAGTTTGGAGCGTCTAAAAGAAATTAAATTCACAAACATTCTAGCCAGTTTTTCTATCTTAGGACTTGGTTTTATTGCTACTTTTATTTTTAAGAAGCATTATAAATTTTTAGGTTCTGTTAATTTCATCTTAACATTAGAATTTTTAGTCGCTTATCTTTTAATTTCTTGGGCTTATGCAAAAAAATATATTTCTGTTAAAATATTTACTGTTTCTACTTTATTATTTGTTTGCTTCGAACTAAGTTTAAATAGTTTTTATCAAATGGAAGGAATTGCAAAAGAATGGGTCTTTGCAAGTAGAAATGCTTATGAACAAGATTTAACAGCTATTGATTCGCTCGTTAAATATAGTAAAAAGAAAAACTCAAATTTCTTTAGAACTGAAAAATTAGCTATTCAAACCGGAAATGACAGTATGAAATACAATTATAATGGTATCTCACAATTTTCTTCTGTCCGCAATACTGCAGCTAGTTCTATTCTTGATAAATTAGGTTTTAAGTCATCTGGAACTAATTTAAATTTACGTTACCAAAACAATAGTATCCTTATGGATAGCTTATTGGGTGTAAAATATAATATTTCAACAAACAATCCTCAAAAATATGGTTTTACTTCCATTAAAACGAAAGATAATTTAACACTTTATGAAAATAAAAATGCTAATTCACTAGCATTTTTAACAAATTCAATTTACAGAGATGTAAAGTTTAATCACTTAACATTAGATAATCAAACTCGTTTTCTCAATCAGCTTTCTGGATTAAATTTAAAATACTATCACAGATTATCTCCTACAAGTAATCATAATGTTAAGCAAGTTGGAAATAGAATAGCTGCAGAAGTAGATAAAGAAAGTTATGACTCTTTTGCCAGCATCACTTACACTTTAGAAGTTCCAGCAAATAGTCAAGTTTATTTAACTTTGCCAAACTTAACTTTCTCAAATGATAACCAAAAATCAGTTGACATAACTGTAAATAACAATCAAAAAATGCATTATGGTACCAACAATGTTTTTCCATTTTTTAATCTTGGTTATTTTAAGCAAAAACAAATCATAACCGTTAAAATATCTTTCCCAGATAATTCAAAAGTTTCATTTGATAGTCCTGAATTTTATAAGCTTGACACCAGTCATTTTCAACAAGCGATAAACAAGATTCAACGACAAAAAGTATCTGTGACAACAAAACATAATACAATAACAGCACATTATCAAGCTCAACGAGATAGTTCTTTATTCTTCACAATTCCTTATGATAAAGGTTGGACTGCCACACAAAACGGAAAATCAATTAAAATTTCAAGAGCACAAAATGGCTTTATGAAAATTGATGTCAAAAAAGGCGCAGGAAAAATAAAACTGACATTTATCCCAAATGGTCTTAAAGAAGGTAGTACAGCATTTTTATCTGGAATCGCGTTATTTATAATTTACAATAAGATACGTAAGAAAAAATCGTTATAATTGAAAAACCAAACTGCACAAGAAAACAGTTTGGTTTTTATTATATTTTTACAATGTAAAAAAAGCATTCCTAAAGAATGCTTAGTAGCTCCGGCAGTAGGACTCGAACCTACGACATCATGATTAACAGTCATGCGCTACTACCAACTGAGCTATGCCGGATGATATAGTCCGTACGGGATTCGAACCCGTGTTACCGCCGTGAAAAGGCGGTGTCTTAACCCCTTGACCAACGGACCATATATGTTCTTTCACAGAACATATACTATTATACCAGTTTGGAGAACTTTGTCAATAGTTTTTATTTAAAAATTTAACTATATTTGCTATTTCATTATCTATTCTATTTATCCTTTTAATTCCTCTAAAATAGCTTTTAATTTTCCAATTTTCATTCGAGTAATCGGACAACGATGATCTTCATAAAAAATTATTTCTCGCATTTTTTTGTCATAACCTTTGATGTTTCCAATATTGACTAGGTAGGATTTATGAGGTGAAAAGAAACGTCTTGTTTCTTTATCTTTTTCTTGAATATCTGCAATAGTGCCATAGAATTCTTTAAAAAAGTTTTTACCGACAATTCTTAATTTATGAGAAGAGCCTGTCGTTTCAATATATAAAATGTCATTAAAAGGCATTCTAACCTCTCCGCCACGAAAGCTATATTCAAAATAATCCACCATATCTTTATTTTCAATCAATGTTGCTTTTGTATACTCAATGCTGTCTTTTATACGTTTTTTAAAAGCAACATCACTCAAATTTTTATCAACAAAATCCAGTGCAGATACCTTATATTTGAAGGTCATCGTAGCAAATTCTGATTTTGTTGTAACAAAAACAATAATGGCATACGGATTGTGATGACGTATAAATTTTGCTATTTCTAAACCTTTTGTTTCCTCTCCTTTGATATCAATATCTAAAAAATATAATTGATTCACCTCATCATTTTCAATATATTCTTTAAATTCTCTTACTTTACCAGTTACTTTAACCTTTATTGTAATTCCCATTTCTTTCGCAATTTCTGCCAAAGTTGTTTCCATTCTTACTTGATGTGAAATTTCATCTTCTAATACTAATACTTTCATTATAACCCTTCTTTCCGCACTCTCATTACTTGTGTAAAATATTCATCCTCAATTTTAGTATCGAGGATAATTCCTTCATAGTTGTTAATAATTTCTTTGATATTGCTTAAGCCTAAACCGCGTCCTTCACCCTTTGTTGAAAAATCAGTTTGGTAAATCTCTTCTAAATCTAGCGGTCGTTTCTTACGTGAATTTTGAATAACTAAGATTGTTTCTGTATCCAGATCTACTAAAGAAACATTCATCGTTTTTTGATAACTTTCTGCCGCTCCCTCTATTGCATTATTTAAAAGGACACTTGTCATTCTAACCAAATCTAACAATTTAATCGGCAAGGGGTTGACAAAATCTTTTACTTCAAATGTTAATTCTATATTATAGTCACGCGTCTTAAATAAGGTTTGTGTCATAACACTTCTAAGTGCTGAATCTCCAACATTATTTAAATCAAAATACGTATATTTATCTGAACGAAGTTGTAAATTAGCATTTACTAGTACTTCCTGATAAATTCGCTCTACTTCTTTTATATCACCTGTATGAATGGCCGATTGGAAGCTTGCCAACATTCCTCCATAATCATGGCGAAAGCCTCGAATTTCATTATACAGACTCACAATTTCATCTGTATATTTTTGTAATTGTAATTGTTCTCGTTCTTTTTGTTTAATTTGTTCTTCTTTTTCATACTTTTCGCGAATAGATTGTAAGTAGAACAAAATTGACATAAACATTAAAAAGCAAATTGTAGCAATCATACTAGAAAAACTATTTAAATTTTTCATGTTACTAAGCCAATGCGATACATTTAATAAAAGATGAATAAATAATAGATAAAAATTTAATTGTACAATATTTTCTTTAAAATCTATCTTTTTAAAATATTTAAAATTAAACTTAAAATAATCAATTGCTTTTAAAATGAAAACTAAAGAAATAATATTAATAAAAATATAGAACAATCCCCAATATCTATCAACAAACTTATCACCTGTAACAGAAGAAATAATGACTGAAAAGAAGGTTTCAGAACTTGACACAGCTAAAGATAAAAATAATGCTAAAAATACAGAAAGGTGTTTTTTAACTTTTTTTACTTTAAAAAAATATAAATAAAAAAATAATGGTTGAATAAAAAACATCATATATCTAATGGAATAATGTATTAAAGTAGTGAAATCAGTTGAAAATACAATTCCTAAACACAACAAAGTAAAGTGAATATTCACTTTATTCACTCTACTTATTTTCTTATAGCAATATACAACAGAAACAGCTTCTATAATTGAGAAAATAATCCAATGTATAAATTCTATTTTCACAATATTATTCTCCTAAATAATTATTTACCAAAAAGTTTTGAAAAATCAAATCCCATTCTGATTCGACTATCCCCACCAATGATTTTATCTAACTGCTCATCATTCAGTTCTTTAAATTCTACAACTTCCTTTTTTACTACCTCTTTTTTAGCAAACAACTTTTTCATAATTTCTCCTTAATGTTTGTTTTTTGTAAGAAATCTTACAAGGTAATTATACAAAGTCTTCATAAATAAATTGAAAAAAACTCTAAACGACACATTTTTACATCTCAAAAGACTTCTTTATCCAGTTATAGAAAAAGGCACGCTTTCCCGTGCCCTTTTCTTATATGATCCCAGCAGGATTCGAACCTGCGACCGTTCGCTTAGAAGGCGAATGCTCTATCCAGCTGAGCTATGAGACCAATGCTCTATCATTTTAACAAAAAAAGCCTATGACGTCAAGATTACTTATGATAGGGACTTCCTTGTTGAATCATAAATGCTCGATAAATTTGTTCTACTAAAACTAATCGCATTAACTGATGAGGAAGTGTCAATTTTCCAAAACTCATCATCAAATTAGCTCTTTTTTTGACAGCAGTAGACAGACCAAGACTCCCACCAATCACAAAAGTAATATCCGAAAATCCACGAACAGTCACATTGCTTAATCTCTTACTGAATTCTTCTGACGGAAATTGTTGCCCTTCAATAGCTAAAACAATCACAAATTCTTTATCATTAATTTTCGATAAAATACGAGTCCCTTCTTTGTCAAGAATTTGTTGATTTTCTAAGTGACTTGCCTTATCAGGTGTTTTTTCATCTGGAAGTTCAATCATCTCAAATTTAGTAAAGCGTCCTAAACGTTTTATATATTCTGCTATTCCATCTTTAAGGTATTTTTCTTTTAATTTTCCAACAGTTACAAGTTTTATTTTCATATTTCTATTCTACCATATCCACAATTATTTCACACCTTATTCACAGTATAAAAAATTAAATTACCTTATAAATGACTTAGAAAATCACAGATTTTAAAAGTTATCCACAATTTGTGGAAAAGATAAAACATTTAAGCTATAATTAAGTTAAATTCTTTATACTTTCAGTAATTGAAATAACTAGGAGGAAGATATGAAAAACTCTTCAAATTTCACAAAAAAATTGTTATTGCTTTTCATGGTCTTAGCTATAGGTTTTATCGGTGGTTTACTTGGAAACTTAACTTCATCTAAATTATCAACAAATAGCTCTACAACGACTAAAGTTAATCAAGTTACTACTGCTTATAAAAATACAAATTCCACAACACAAGCTGTGAGTAAAGTGAAAGATGCTGTGGTATCCGTTATTACCTATGCTAATAATAATTCACAAAACAGCGTGTTTGGAAATGATGATTCAAATAATAACAATGATAATTCTCAACAAGTAGCTAGCGAAGGATCTGGGGTTATTTATAAAAAAGATGGAAAATACGCTTACTTAGTAACCAATACTCACGTTATCAGTGGTGCTAAAAAAGTTGACATTCGTTTAGCAGATGGTAATAAAGTTCCTGGAGAAATTGTAGGGTCAGATACTTATTCTGATATCTCCGTTGTTCGAATTAGTGCTGATAAAGTAAAATCAGTTGCTGAATTTGGAGATTCTAGTAAATTGACGGTTGGTGAGACAGCTATTGCGATTGGAAGTCCGCTCGGATCAAATTACGCTAACACTGTGACGCAAGGAATTATTTCTAGTTTAAATCGTAATGTTTCTTTAAAATCTGAAGACGGACAAACGATTTCAACACAAGCTATTCAAACAGACACAGCTATTAACCCAGGGAACTCTGGTGGACCACTTGTGAATATCCAAGGACAAGTAATTGGTATTACTTCAAGTAAAATAGCTAGCAACGGCGGAACTTCGGTTGAAGGATTAGGATTTGCTATTCCATCTAATGATGTTATAAACATTATTAACCAGTTAGAAGCAAATGGAACTGTTACACGACCAGCTCTAGGAATCCAAATGATTGACATCACTAATCTGTCTAGTTCAGATCTATCACGCTTAAAACTTCCATCAAAAATAACTAGTGGAGTTGTCGTACGTTCAGCTCAATCTGGAATGCCAGCTGAAGGAAAACTTCAAAAATATGATGTGATTACAAAAGTAGATGATAAAGAAATTTCTTCAACAAGTGATTTACAATCCGCTTTATACAAACATTCAATTGGTGACAACATAAAAATCACTTTCTATCGTGATGGAAAAGAAACTACTACTACCATTAAGCTTACAAAATCTACAAAAGATTTAGATTCAAATAATTGACACTTTATTAACACATCTTTACAGAATTGTAAAGGTGTGTTATTCTATATAAACATGGAAAAATATCAATATATCACACTTAATGACATCCAAACAAATCCTTATCAACCAAGAAAAGAATTTTCAGAAGAAAAAATTGCTGAACTTGCTAGTTCTATAAAAGAACATGGGATTATTCAGCCCATCATTGTACGAAAATCTCCGATAATTGGTTATGAATTGTTAGCTGGTGAAAGGCGTTTTAGAGCTGCTAAATTAGCAGGCTTAACAAATATACCAGCTATTATAAAAGAAGTAACAGATGATGAAATGATGAAGCAAGCCATCATTGAAAATTTACAACGAGAAGATTTAAATCCTATAGAAGAAGCACAATCTTATCAATATTTGATTGACAAAGGGTTGACACATAAAGAAATCGCTCTAACTATGGGAAAATCACGTCCTTATATTACAAATTCCGTTCGGTTATTAAATTTACCTCTCAATATTATCGAAGCGATAAAAGAAGGAAATATTTCTCAGGGACACGCTCGTCTGCTCATTAATCTCTCAGAAAAAGAGCAAAATCAGTGGTTTGATAAAATCTTATCTCAAAGCCTTTCAGTTCGACAGCTAGAAAAACAATTGCATTCCCAACAGACAAAAACTGTAACAAAAAATAAACATCATCTCTTCCTCAAAGAGGAAGAAAAAAGATTAAAAAAGATATTTGGTACAGAGATTTCTCTTCAATTTTCTGAACAATCTCAATCAGGGAAAATTTGTATTCATTTTTCAAACCTAGAAGAATATCAAAGAATTATTGACAGCTTTAAATAAGGCTGTTATTTTTATTCTTTCAAGTCACAGAGTTATCCACTCTTATTTTATAAGAAAAACTTAATAAATCACAGAAAAACTCCTTTATTCACAATCTGTGGAAAACTTTAAAGAACAATGTGAATTTATTTCCACAGATTGTGGAAAACTTTTGCGTTTTATGTTAAAATAACTTCTATGGATAATTAAATATAACGAAGAATTTATTAGCAAGGAAGGAGGGGTTTTATGTCACAAGAAGCTAATTTTTGGGCGCGTGTTTTAGAATTGGCTCAAAAACAAATCAAAAAAAATACATATGATTATTTTGTTTCAGGAGCTCGGTTAATGAAAGTTGAAAATTTTCAAGCTACTGTACTTCTTGACAGTCCTGTCAAACAATTATTTTGGGATCAAAATTTAGCAGATGTCATCATTACTGCAGGTTTTGAAATTTATAATGACCAAATTACCGTACACTATATCTTTCAAGAGGAAAATGATGAAGTTACTCAATCAACAAATACAAATCATTCAGTAGTTAAACCAAGTCTTCCTCCTGTTGAAACTGGGTTAAAAGCAAAATATACATTTGATAATTTTGTTCAAGGTGATGGAAATGTTTGGGCTCTATCGGCGGCACTCGCTGTTTCTGAAAATTTAGCAACAACTTATAATCCATTGTTTATCTATGGTGGACCAGGATTAGGAAAAACCCATTTACTAAATGCAATTGGAAATCAAATTTTAGAAAATATTCCTGATGCTAGAGTGAAATACATTCCTGCTGAGACTTTTATCAACGACTTTTTAGAACATCTTCGATTAGGTGAAATGGAAAGTTTTAAGAGAACTTATCGTAGCCTTGATCTCTTATTGATTGATGACATTCAATCTTTAGGAGGAAAAAAAGTTTCTACTCAAGAAGAATTTTTCAATACCTTTAATGCTTTGCACGGAGATAATAAACAAATTGTTTTAACAAGCGACCGAAGTCCTGATCATCTGGATAATCTTGAAGAACGTTTAGTCACGCGCTTCAAATGGGGATTAACTCAAAACATTACTCCACCTGATTTTGAAACAAGAATCGCTATTTTACGCAATAAGATAGAAGATTTAGATTACATTTTTCCAAATGATACCTTAGAATATCTAGCAGGTCAATTTGATTCAAATGTGCGAGATTTAGAAGGTGCTCTAAATGATATTTCTCTTATGGCTAGAGTAAAAAATCTGAAAGAAATTACAATTGACGCTGCTGCTGAAGCTATTCGAGCTCGAAAACAAGATGCAAGTCAAATTTTAGTTATTCCAATTGATAAAATCCAAACAGAAGTTGGAAATTTCTATGGAGTTAGCGTTAAAGAAATGAAAGGAAGTCGTCGGGTTCAAAATATTGTCCTTGCTAGACAAGTAGCTATGTATTTGGCCCGTGAATTAACCGATAATAGTCTTCCAAAAATTGGAAGAGAATTTGGCGGTAAAGATCATACAACGGTCATACATGCTCATGGGAAAATTAAAACAATGCTCGAAACGGATGATAATCTTCGATTAGAAATAGAAAACATAAAAAATAAAATCAGATAACTGTGGATAATTGCAGAAAAAATGTTAAAGTTATTCACAATTTATAAACAGGTCTGTTTTTGTGTTCTATCGCTAATTAGGAAACTTTTCCACAAGTTTCACACAAACTACTATTACTATTAACTTAATAATCATAAAATAATAAAAGGAGTGTCTATGATTAACTTTTCAATCAATAAAAATTTATTTTTACAAGCTTTAAATACAACCAAACGCGCTATTAGTCTTAAAAATGCTATTCCCATTCTTTCTACAGTAAAAATTGATGTTACAAATGAAGGAATTACATTAATTGGTTCAAATGGACAAATCTCTATTGAAAATTTTATTTCAATTAAAAACGAAAATGCAGGGCTTTTAGTGACATCTTCAGGCTCTATTTTGCTTGAAGCAACTTTTTTCATCAATGTTGTATCAAGTCTTCCTGATGTTACACTTGATTTTAAAGAAATTGAGCAAAAGCAAATTGTTTTAACTAGTGGTAAATCAGAAATTACCTTAAAAGGAAAAGATGCAGATCAATACCCTCGTATTCAAGAAATCTCAGCAAGTAATCCTTTGATGCTTGAAACAAGTGTTCTTAAAAATATTATTAACGAGACAGCTTTTGCAGCTAGTACACAAGAAAGTCGTCCGATTTTAACGGGGGTTCATTTTGTTTTAACAGAAAATAAAAATTTAAAGACGGTTGCAACAGACTCTCATCGGATGAGCCAAAAGAAGATTGTCTTAGAAAAAAATGGGGATAATTTTGATGTTGTTATTCCTAGTCGTTCTCTACGCGAATTTTCAGCTGTTTTTACGGATGATATTGAAACAGTAGAGATTTACTTCACAAATAATCAATTGCTTTTTAGAAGTGAAAATATTAGCTTCTACACTCGGCTGTTAGAGGGAAATTATCCTGATACCGACCGTTTAATTCCAACAGAATTTACTAGTATCGTAACATTTGATAAAAATAATCTTCGTTATGCGATGGAACGTGCACGTCTTCTTTCAAATGCGACTCAAAATGGAACAGTTAAATTAGAAATTATAAATGGTGTAGTTAGTGCACATGTGAACTCTCCTGAAGTTGGACGTGTGAATGAAGAAATTGATACTGAAAGTATTTCAGGTCAAGATTTAACCATCAGTTTTAATCCAACTTATTTAATTGATTCATTGAAAGCTATTAATAGTGAAAAAGTTACAATCAGCTTTATTTCAGCTGTTCGTCCATTTACTTTGATACCAAGCGATGACACAGAAAACTTTATTCAATTGATTACGCCAGTGAGAACAAACTAATGTATGATGTAGGAAATTTTGTTGAAATGAAAAAACCACATGCCTGTACAATCAAATCTACAGGCAAAAAAGCAAATCGTTGGGAAATTATTCGAGTGGGTGCGGATATTAAAATTTGCTGTACAAATTGTCATCATATTGTGATGATGAGCCGATATGATTTTGAACGAAAACTAAAAAAAGTGCTAGGAAATTGATTTCTTAGCACCTTTTCATAATTTTATTTTAATTTTTCAAATTTACCGTCCGTAATTTCTTTAAAACCTTTACTTGTTAAGAGTTCTTTACTAGCTTTCATACTAACTTTTTTAGTTTTTCTCGTATTCTTATCTGTATACATTCCAGGCAAGGTTGCTAATTTATCAAAGTCTACTTTATTAAAGTTAATTTCTACAGTTTCCTTAACTCCCTTTTCTTCATAAGTGACTTTTTCTTTAATTCCCTTAATATTTTGATACATTTGAGAAGCTTTATCAATTCTGTCTTTAACATCTTCTTTTTTAGTAGCTCCTAAGGTTTTATAAGACAAAAATGAATTAGTAGTTTGTTTTGTGACAGTATCTCCTTTATAATAATAAGTTAATCGTAAGTCATATTGTAAACTTTGATCAATTCTTTGAAATGACATTGTTTTTTCCTGAGCTCCACATGCTCCAAGAATGATTAGTGAAATAATTGCTAGGAAGCTAATCAATAATTGTTTAAAGTATCCTTTTTTCATAGTATTCCCTCCTGTCACTTAATAAAATTATAATATTTTAATTGGGAAAATACAACATTTTTCAAAAATGATGAAGTTATAAGTCAAATAGTTGTAAATATGGTATAATGGTTTATTGAACTGAAAAGATGAAAGGAAGAGCGAAATGTCTTTAACAGCAGGAATTGTAGGATTACCTAATGTTGGAAAATCCACTTTATTTAATGCAATTACAAAAGCAGGAGCAGAGGCAGCTAACTATCCCTTTGCAACAATTGACCCTAATGTTGGACGGGTAGAAGTTCCAGATGCTCGTTTGGATAAATTAACAGAACTTATCAAACCACAGAAAAAAGTGCCAACAACTTTTGAGTTTACAGATATTGCAGGAATTGTAAAAGGTGCTTCAAAAGGAGAAGGTCTTGGAAATAAATTTTTAGCTAATATTCGTGAAGTAGATGCCATCGTTCATGTGGTTCGGGCTTTTGATGATGAAAATGTTATGCGGGAACAAGGACGTGAGTCAAATTTTGTTGACCCAATGGCTGATATTGAAACGATTAATCTTGAGCTGATTTTAGCAGATTTAGAAAGTATCAACAAACGCTATGCACGTGTGGAAAAAGTTGCTCGAACCCAAAAAGATAAAGATTCAGTAGCTGAATTTCATGTTTTGCAAAAAATTAAACCAGTTTTAGAAAATGGTTTATCAGCGCGTACCATTGAATTTGATGAAGAAGAACAAAAAATTGTCAAAAAATTATTTTTATTGACTACAAAACCAGTGCTTTATGTTGCGAATGTTGGTGAAGACGAGGTAGCAGATCCGGATAATATTGAGTATGTTCAACAAATTCGCGAGTTTGCAGCAACTGAAAATGCAGAGGTAGTTGTTATATCTGCGCGTGCTGAAGAAGAAATTTCTGAGCTAGATGATGAAGATAAAGTTGAATTTCTTGAAGCAATGGGCTTGAATGAATCTGGGGTTGACAAATTAACCAGAGCAGCTTATCATTTATTAGGACTTGGAACTTATTTTACAGCAGGAGAAAAGGAAGTTCGAGCTTGGACATTTAGACGTGGCATGAAAGCACCACAAGCAGCTGGAATTATTCACTCAGACTTTGAAAAAGGCTTCATCCGTGCTGTAACCATGTCTTATGATGATTTAGTGAAATATGGCAGTGAAAAAGCAGTCAAAGAAGCAGGACGACTGCGTGAAGAAGGAAAAGAATATATCGTTCAAGATGGCGATATTATGGAATTTAGATTTAATGTGTAAAGCATTGTAAATTAAATATAAACAAGGTTGGAAAAACTTTTCCAGCCCTTTTGGTCTTTTTAGAGGTAAAAAATGGTAAAGATGATTGTAGGATTAGGAAATCCTGGAGAAAAATATTTTGAAACAAGACATAATGTCGGATTTATGCTAATTGACAAAATGTGTAAAGAACAAAATTTAAAGTTTACAACTGATAAAATTTTTCAAGCAGAAATAGCTTCTACATTTTTTAATGGTGAGAAAGTGTATTTTGTCAAACCAACGACCTTTATGAATGAGAGTGGAAAGGCTGTTCATGCTCTTCTATCTTATTATGGTCTAGATATTGAAGATTTAGTGGTTATCTATGATGACTTAGATATGGAAGTAGGAAAAATACGACTTAGAGCAAAAGGATCAGCTGGTGGTCACAATGGCATCAAATCAATTATAAAACATATAGGAACCCAAGAATTTAAACGAATTAAAATTGGTATTGGTCGTCCAGAAAATAATATAACCATTATTCACCATGTGTTAGGAAAATTTTCAAAAGGAGACTATGCTATAATTTTAAATACACTTGACAAAGTTGACAGTGCTGTAAATTATTATTTACAGTCTAATAATTTTGAACAAACAATGCAACAATACAATGGATAAAAAGATGGATATTATTGAGTTATTTAATCAAAATAAACAAATAGTTGATTGGCAAAGAAATCTAAATAAATCAACTCGGCAGTTATTAATGGGTTTGTCATCTTCAACTAAGGCTATTACAATGGCCTCTTGTGTAGAGGAGAATCACAAAATTTTGATTTTAACGTCTACTTATAGTGAAGCAGAAAGACTTTCTAGTGATCTGATTGGCTTGGTGGGAGAAGAGAGGGTCTATACATTTCTTGCAGATGATACTCCGTTAGCTGAGTTTGTTTTTTCTTCTCAAGAAAAGATTTTTTCTCGTTTGGAAGCTCTAGATTTTTTATTAGATTCTCAACAATCAGGATTTTTGATAGTTAATGTGGCAGCTAGTCAACTATTTTTACCCAATCCTGTTAATTTCAATTCAGCTTATATTGATTTAAAAATAGGGCAAGAATATGAGTTGAAAGATTTGATTTCTCAATTGCTAAATTCAGGTTATAAGCAAGTATCACAAGTATTGAAACAAGGGGAGTTTAGTCTTCGTGGTGATATTTTAGATATTTTTGAGCGTTCTAGTCAAATGCCTTTTCGGGTTGAATTTTTTGGTGATGAAGTTGATGGTATTCGTCTATTTAATCCTGAAAATCAAATTTCTATTCAAAATGTAGAACATGTGCATATTCATCCTGCTACAGATATCATATTTACTAAAGCAGATTATAAAAGTGCACAGAAAAAAATAGAAAATCTTATAGAAAAAACTGTAGATTCAACTTCAAAATCTTATTTAGAGGAGATTTTAGCTAGTACAAAAGAACAAATTCAACATGCTGATATTAGAAAATTATTGTCTTATTTTTATCAAAATGAATGGACAATTCTTGATTATCTTCCAAAACATAGCCCAATTTTCTTTGATGATTTTCAAAAAATTATGAATAGATATGCTCAGTTTCAATTAGAAACAGCAAATTTATTGACAGAAGATTTACAAACTAGTAAAGCAGTTGAAAATCAATCTTATTTTGTAGATGTTTATTCAATATTTAGAAAGTATAAACCAGCTACCTTCTTTTCCAATTTTCATAAAGGACTGGGAAATTTAAAATTTGATTCTCTTTATCAGTTCAATCAGTATCCTATGCAGGAATTTTTTAGTCAATTTCAGCTTTTGAAAGAAGAAATTAGTCGATATAAAAAATCTAACTACACAGTTATTATACAATCAAATTCTTTATTGACTTTACAAAGTTTACATAAAAGTTTACAAGAATATGAAATTCCACTTGATTATGTTAATGATACTAAAATTCATAAACATGCTGTTCAATTAGTAGAAGGACGTTTAATTCAAGGATTTAATTTTGTAGACGAAAAAATTGTTTTAATCACTGAATATGATATTCTGCAAAAAAAAGTAAAACGAAAAGTTCGCAGGCAAAGTATTTCTAATGCTGAACGTTTGAAAAATTATAATGAGCTGGAAAAAGGAGATTATGTTGTTCATAACGTTCATGGAATTGGGCGATATTTAGGAATTGAGACGATTGAAATTTCAGGAATTCATCGTGATTATCTCACTATTCAATATCAAAATGCAGATCGTATTTCTATTCCTGTTGATCAGATTCATCTACTTTCTAAATATGTTGCAAGTGATGGTAAAGCGCCTAAGATCAATAAATTAAATGATGGACGTTTTCAAAAAACTAAACAGAGAGTACAACATCAAGTTGAAGACATTGCTGAGGATTTAATCAAACTTTATGCAGAGAGAAGTCAACTAAAGGGATTTGCGTTTTCTAGTGATGATTCTTATCAGCAAGAATTTGATAATGATTTTCCTTATGTAGAAACAGAAGATCAGTTGCGTTCTATAAAAGAAGTTAAAAAAGACATGGAAAGTGATCATCCTATGGACCGTCTTTTAGTCGGGGATGTTGGTTTTGGGAAGACGGAAGTAGCTATGAGAGCTGCTTTTAAAGCAGTAAATGATCATAAACAAGTGGCAATTTTAGTTCCCACTACGGTTTTAGCTCAACAGCACTATACGAACTTTAAGGACCGTTTTAACGATTTTCCTATCAACATTGAAGTATTAAGTCGTTTTAAAAGTAAATCAGAACAAAAAATAATTTTAGAAAAATTAAAAAAAGGGCAGGTGGATATTATTATTGGAACGCATCGTCTCCTGTCAAAAGATATTGTATTTGCTGATTTAGGACTCATTGTTATTGATGAGGAGCAACGTTTTGGAGTTAAGCATAAAGAAAAATTAAAAGAGTTGAAAACAAAAGTTGATGTTTTAACTTTGACGGCGACCCCTATTCCTCGTACACTCCATATGTCTATGTTAGGTATACGTGATTTATCAGTTATTGAAACTCCTCCAACAAATCGCTACCCAGTTCAAACTTATGTTTTAGAAAATAATGCAACAGTTATTCGAGATGCAGTTTTAAGAGAAATGGATCGAGGGGGGCAGGTTTACTATCTTTACAATAAAGTTGACACAATGGAGCGAAAAGTTTCAGAATTGAAAGAATTGATTCCAGAAGCTTCTATTGGATATATACATGGTCAAATGAGTGAAATTCTTCTTGAAAATACTTTACTTGATTTTATCAATGGGGAATATGATATTTTGGTGACAACGACTATTATTGAAACTGGTGTTGATATTCCTAATGTTAATACTCTTTTTATTGAAAATGCAGATTACATGGGATTGTCAACTTTATATCAATTAAGAGGGCGTATTGGTCGTAGTAATCGTATTGCTTATGCCTATCTCATGTATCGTCCTGACAAGATTTTGACAGAAATTTCTGAAAAACGTTTGGAAACTATAAAAGGATTTACAGAATTAGGCTCTGGTTTTAAAATTGCTATGCGAGATTTATCTATTCGTGGTGCTGGAAATATTTTAGGAAGTTCACAATCTGGTTTTATTGATTCTGTTGGCTTTGAAATGTATTCTCAATTATTAGAAGAGGCTATTGCTAAAAAACAAGGTAAAGAAAAAAGAAGGCAAAAAGGAAATGCTGAAATTAATTTGCAGATTGATGCCTATCTTCCTAGCGATTACATTACTGATGAAAGGCAGAAAATTGAGATTTACAAACGTATTCGCGAGATTGACAATCGTGTAAATTATGAAGAATTACAGAATGAATTGATAGATCGTTTTGGAGAATATCCAGATGTTGTTGCCTTTTTATTAGAAATTGGCCTTGTAAAGTCTTATTTAGATCAAGCTTTTGTCCAGCTTGTTGAAAAAAAGCAACAATCTGTGATTGTCCGATTTGAAAAAGTTTCTCAACAGTTTTTCTTAACTCAAGATTACTTTGAAGCTCTTTCTGTGACAAATTTAAAAGCAAGAATTTCAGAAAATAAGGGATTGATTGAAGTTATATTTGATGTAAAAAATAAAAAAGATTATGAAATTTTAGAAGGACTTTTGCAGTTTTCAGAAAAATTAGTAGAAATTAAAAATCAAAAGAAAAATTGCTAACTTTACAATTTTGTAAAGTTTCGCTTTCATCTATAATATTTTCTTAAAAAATGGTAAAATAATAAATTGAGGTAACTTTATGAGATTAGATAAATATTTAAAAGTATCCCGTATTATAAAACGTCGTCCTATTGCTAAAGAGGTGGCCGATAAAGGAAGAATTAAAGTAAATGGAATTTTAGCTAAAAGTTCAACAGATTTAAAAATCAATGATGAAATAGAGATTCGTTTTGGAAATAAAATTTTATTAGTTCGTGTTCTAGAAATGAAAGACAGTACTAAAAAAGAAGATGCCACTAAAATGTACGAAATTATAAAAGAAACAAAGGTAGAAGTAGATGGCTAGAAATATTGTTCAATTAAATAATCGCTATATACAAGATGAAAACCAACATCGCCGTTATTTAGAGCAAGAAAGAAGAAAAAAGAATCGCTTTATGGGTTGGGTGTTGATTTTAGTCATCTTATTGTTTATTTTACCGACATTTAATTTGGTTCAAAGCTATCGAAATTTATTAGAACGTCGAACACAATTGATGCATCTACAAAAGAGATACGAAGAAATAAGCAACGAAAAAGAATCTCAAAAAGCTTTTGCTAATAAATTAAAAGATGAAGAATATGCTGCTAAATATGCACGTGCTAAATATTATTATTCTAAACAAGGGGAATATATCTATACAATCCCAGGATTGTTGCCACAGTAAGGATGGAAAATTTATTAAAAACGATTGAACAATTTTTGGAGTTTTCTGATGAAAAATTAGAAGAATTATCCAGAAAGAATCAGGCTTTAAAATTAGAAGAGACTAAAAAGGAAAGGGGAGAGCATGCGTAAGTTGCTATTTCTATTATTGTTGCCAGCATTTTTTACTGCAAAAGTAGTAGTAAGTACGGAACAAGATGTCGAATTGACTGCAAAGCAACAGTATGAAATTACTAGTACGATCTACAGTAACTACTACACGGATCTTCCAACCAATCCAAATGTTTATGAGCAAATTCCAACTTATACGTCCTTAAATTTAGAAAAAGTTGCTGGGAGTTTAACTCCGAATACATCAATTAAACTTTCTGACTTACAAGTCAATGAACAAGGACTCCCAGTTTTTAAACTCGTAAATGGGCAATTTGTTCCTGCTGATAAACGAATGATTTATGATGATGTTGTCCAATCTAGTGCAGATATTTCTCAAACAATGTGGCTTAGACCATCATTTGTAGTTTACAATCAACCTTTTGTAAATGGAACAAAGGAAGTTAAGACGAATTTATCTTCTTATCATTCGGTGAAAGTGACCCAACTTGCTGAGACAGCATCAGGAAAATATGCTCATGTTGAAGGCAAAGGTTGGATTGATGTGAAATACTTGTCTGATACAGATAATCGTATGGATAAAGTTCAAGAGATTTTAACAAGCAAGTATAATAAAGTAGACTATTCTATCTATGTAAAACAATTAGATTCTGGAAAAACTGCTGGTATAAATCCAGATTTGGAAATGTATTCTGCTAGTGTGGCAAAACTTCCTATTCTTTATTACGCTCAGAAGCAATTAAATGAAGGAAAATACAAATCATCTTCTGGTTTAAAATATATTCCTGCTGTAAATGACTATTCAGGTGCTTATGATACAGAAGGTAGTGGAAGCATTTCTAAAAAATCAGATAATAAGTCCTACAGCATTCAGGATTTGATGAACCATATTGCAAAAGAATCAGATAATGCAGCTACAAATATTTTAGGATATTATATTACTAATCAATCTGACAGCACTTATCAAGCAACAATTGAGCAAATTGCTGGAAAAAAATGGGATGTGGAAAAACGCGATGCTTCAGCAAGGATGGCAGGAAATGTGATGGAAGCTATCTATGAACAAAACGGGGACATTATCAATGCACTATCACAAACAAATTTTGATGGACAGCGTATTTCTAAGAATATAAATGTAAAAGTAGCTCATAAAATTGGGGATGCTTATGATTTTAAGCATGATGTTGCAATTGTTTATGCTAATTCTCCTTTTGTTCTGTCTATTTTTACAAATCATGCTGATTATGACACCATTTCTAAAATTGCAGATGATATTTATGAGGTTTTAAAATGATAGAACAACAATTTTTTCAAATGGTGCAAAAAAAAAGCTATTTCAGACATCATAGAAAAGTTTTACTTGCTATTTCTGGTGGACTAGATTCTATGACTTTGCTTGACTGGCTTTATAAATATCGCGAAAAACTAGAAATAGAAATCTACCTTGCTCATGTTAATCATGGAGTGAGAGAAGAATCTGATTTTGAGGAAGAAGAATTAAAAAAAATAGCAACGAAACTTGGTGTAAGCATTTTTACATCAAGTTTTTCTGGACCATTCTCAGAACAAAAAGCGCGTGATTTTCGCTATGCTTTTTTCAAAAAAATTATGTTAGAAGAAAATTGCACAGCTTTGGTGACAGCACACCATGCTGATGACCAAGCAGAAACGATTTTTATGAGAATTCTTCGTGGCAGCCGTTTATTTCATATTTCAGGAATGAAAGAAAAACAAAAATTTGCAAATGGAGAATTGATAAGACCGTTGCTTTCTTTTCAAAAATCAAATTTCCCTCCTATTTTTCATTTTGAGGATTGGACAAATCAAGAGAACCATTATTTGCGCAATCGAATTCGAAATGAGTATTTTCCATTGTTAGAACAAGAAAATCCGCAGTTCAGGAAGCATTTAATAGAATTGGGAACAGAAATTTCTCAAATGCAAGATGCATTAGCATATTTAACTAAAAATATTGTAGCGACGAATCTGCAGGAATTTCAATCTCAACCTTACTCTGTGCAAAGTTTTTTGCTACAGGCTTATTTAAAGAAATTTCCTGATTTGCAGCTCAGTAAAGCACAGTTTTCTGATATTTTAGCAATCTTGAACAAGCAATCTAATTATCAGCAACCACTTAAAGCGGGTTACGAACTCTATAAAAATTATGATTCCTTTGAGATTCGTAAAATCAGTCCACAGTCTGATTTAAAAGTGGATTCAATTTTGTTAAAATATAACGATATTGTGGAATATGGTAATTATCGCTTTTCTTTTGGAAAAGAGCTTCATGAAAAAAACATCCAAGAAGTATTTGTTTCACGTGAAACAGAAATTTTACTTCGACATAGAAAAGAACAAGATGAAATTATCTTGAACCAACACCATAAAAAGCTTCGTCGTTACTTTATTGATCAAAAAATCCCTATAGATCAAAGAAAAAATGCTATTATTATTGAGCAAAATGGGGAAATCTTAGCAATTGCTGGAATCGTAACATGTGATTTGAGTAAGAGTCAAAAAAATGATATAATGTATAACAAACTTTATATTCAAAATTTAGATAGGTAAAGAAGATGCTAGAACAAGATATTAAGAAAGTTTTGGTTTCACATGATGAGATCGTGGCAGCAGCACAAAATTTAGGAGCTCAATTAACTAGTGATTATGCAGGGAAAAATCCTATTTTTGTAGGAATTCTAAAAGGTTCCATTCCTTTTATGGCAGAGTTGATAAAGTATGTTGATACCCATATTGAAATGGATTTTATGTTAGTGTCAAGCTATCATGGTGGAACATCTAGTAGTGGTGTTATCAATATTATTAAAGATATTGATCAAGATATTGCTGGACGTCATATTCTTTTTGTCGAAGATATTATTGATACGGGAAAAACATTGAAAAGTCTGTGTGAATTATTTAGGGAGAAAAAAGCTGCGTCTGTTAAAATTGCTACACTTTTAGACAAGCCGGCAGGACGAAAAGTTGATATTGAAGCGGATTACACATGTTTTACAATTCCAAATGAATTTGTAGTTGGTTATGGTCTAGATTTTGATGAAAACTATCGAAATCTACCATATGTAGGGGTTTTAAAAGAAGAAGTTTATACAAAATAAAAAGGTATATTGATAGATAGATGAAAAATAAACAAAATAATGGTTTTATAAAAAATCCTTTCCTATATATTTTAATCATTGTTGTTGTTATTACAGGTTTTCAGTATTTTTCAGCTGGAAGTTCTGTAGGTCGCAGTCAACAAATTAACTATACTGAGTTAGTTAAAGAAATTAGAAATGGAAATGTAAAGGATATTAGCTATCAGCCAAATGGTAGTGTTATTGAAGTTGCAGGTACTTATAAGAAAGAAAAGAAGGTAAAGGATAATAGTGGTATTCAGTTTTTTACTCCTTCTTCTACCTCTGTAAGCCGCTTTACTAGTGTTATTCTACCTTCAGACTTAACGGTAGCTGAATTACAAAAATTAGCTTCAGATAAAGGAACTGAAATCACCATTAAACGTGAAAGTTCAAGTGGTGTTTGGATTCAAGTGCTGACAACTCTGGTGCCATTTGCCATCTTTGCTTTCTTCCTGTTCTCTATGATGAATCAAGGTGGAGGCGGTGGAGCGCGTGGAGCCATGAGCTTTGGACGTAATAAAGCGCGTGCGACAAACAAAGAAGATATAAAAGTACGTTTTTCTGATGTAGCAGGTGCGGAAGAAGAAAAACAAGAATTAGTTGAAGTTGTTGAATTTTTAAAAGATCCTAAACGTTATACAAAACTAGGGGCTCGTATACCAGCTGGTGTTCTTCTTGAAGGTCCTCCAGGAACTGGTAAAACCCTTCTTGCTAAAGCTGTTGCTGGAGAAGCAGGTGTTCCATTCTTTAGTATTTCAGGTTCAGATTTCGTTGAAATGTTTGTCGGTGTCGGTGCTAGCCGTGTTCGCTCTCTTTTTGAAGATGCAAAAAAAGCAGCCCCAGCGATTATTTTTATTGATGAAATTGATGCTGTTGGTCGTCAACGTGGAGTTGGACTTGGCGGAGGAAACGATGAACGCGAACAAACCCTTAATCAACTTCTGATTGAGATGGATGGTTTTGAAGGTAATGAAGGAATTATTGTTATTGCAGCAACAAACCGTAGTGATGTGCTAGATCCGGCGCTTCTGCGTCCTGGTCGATTTGACCGTAAAGTTCTTGTTGGGCAACCAGATGTAAAAGGTCGTGAAGCTATCCTTCGTGTTCATGCTAGAAATAAACCTCTTGCTGAAGATGTTGACTTAAAACTAGTTGCTCAACAAACGCCTGGTTTTGTTGGTGCTGATTTGGAAAATGTGTTAAATGAAGCGGCTCTTGTCGCAGCGCGTCGAAATAAAAAAGTTATTGATGCTTCCGATATAGATGAAGCAGAAGATCGTGTTATTGCAGGACCGTCTAAAAAAGATAAGACAGTTTCACAACGTGATCGGCAAATTGTCGCTTATCATGAGGCAGGACATACGATTGTTGGTCTTGTTTTATCAAATGCACGTGTCGTTCACAAGGTAACCATTGTACCTCGTGGTCGTGCAGGTGGATATATGATTGCTCTTCCGAAAGAAGATCAGACTCTTTTATCTAAAGAAGATATGAAAGAGCAATTGGCAGGACTTATGGGGGGACGTGTTGCTGAAGAAATTATTTTTAACGTCCAAACTACAGGTGCTTCAAATGACTTTGAACAAGCTACACAAATGGCACGTGCGATGGTAACAGAGTATGGTATGAGTGAAAAACTCGGTCCGGTTCAATATGAAGGAAACCATGCGATGTTTGGCGCTGCGAGCCCACAAAAATCAATTTCAGAGCAAACTGCATATGAAATTGATGAAGAAGTTCGTAATTTGCTTAATGAAGCGCGCAACAAAGCAGCAGAAATTATCCAATCAAATCGCGAAAAGCATAAATTAATTGCGGAAGCTCTTCTTAAATACGAAACACTTGATAGTCATCAAATCAAATCATTATATGAAACTGGCGAAATGCCTGATGAACCAAATGCAAGTTCTTCACATGCTTTGAGCTATGATGAAGTGAAATCTCAAATGGAAGAGCAAAAACCAGAATAAATTATAAAATGTTAAAACTCTTTGATTTAAAATCAGAGGGTTTTAACATTATCCGCTGAAAAGTATGTAAAAGTACCTGAAGAGATAGATAGGTGTATTAAGAAGTACGAAATAGAAACCAAAAAGAGTAGAATAGCTACCAGAAAACCAAAGGGTTCTCCTTCATGCTATCCTTAAGAGGTAAGAGCAAGGAAGGAGAAGGAAATGGAGTTCAAGGAGTTATATGGCAAGGTGAGAGGAATTGTGCTGAAGTGTCGGAGGGAATATTATGTCCACCTGTGGGAATTAAGCGATTGGGAACAAGAGGGCATGTTGGTGCTCTATCAGTTGGTGAGTCGCTATCCGCAGCTAGTAGAAGAAGATCATCAGCTCTATGTTTACTATAAGACCAAGTTCCGCAATCATATCCTGGACATCCTCCGTAAACAGGAAAGCCAAAAACGCAAACTCGACCGACAAGCTTATGAAGAAGTGAGCGAGATTGGTCACAAGCTCAGCCTGAAAGAGTTGTATCTGGATGAACTGGTGATTCTCCGGGACCAGCTAAAGAGTTACCAATCTCAACTGAGTCCAGAGAAACAAGAACAGTACGAGCGCTTACTAGCCGACGAACGGTTCAAAGGCCGCCAAGCGATGATTCGAGAATTAAGAGCCTACTTAAAAGACTATAGCGATTAAACTAAGTCAGAACTTTTCTTTTTCAAAGGTCACAAAAAACAAGAAAAATAAAAAAAGATGAAAAAAGGTATTGACAAGAAGAGGAGGAGGTGATATACTAAGATAGTTGTCGCTTGAGTGGCGACAAAGACCTTTGAAAACTGAACAAGACGAACCAATGTGCAGGCGACTGTTTAAAGACAGTCCGTCAAACATTAAGAAGAAACAATAAATCTGTCAGTGACAGAAATGAGTGAGAGCTCAAACTTTATATGAGAGTTTGATCCTGGCTCAGGACGAACGCTGGCGGCGTGCCTAATACATGCAAGTAGGACGCACAGTTTATACCGTAGCTTGCTACACCATAGACTGTGAGTTGCGAACGGGTGAGTAACGCGTAGGTAACCTGCCTATTAGAGGGGGATAACTATTGGAAACGATAGCTAATACCGCATAACAGTATGTAACACATGTTAGATGCTTGAAAGATGCAATTGCATCGCTAGTAGATGGACCTGCGTTGTATTAGCTAGTAGGTAGGGTAATGGCCTACCTAGGCGACGATACATAGCCGACCTGAGAGGGTGATCGGCCACACTGGGACTGAGACACGGCCCAGACTCCTACGGGAGGCAGCAGTAGGGAATCTTCGGCAATGGGGGGAACCCTGACCGAGCAACGCCGCGTGAGTGAAGAAGGTTTTCGGATCGTAAAGCTCTGTTGTTAAGGAAGAACGAGTGTGAGAATGGAAAGTTCATACTGTGACGGTACTTAACCAGAAAGGGACGGCTAACTACGTGCCAGCAGCCGCGGTAATACGTAGGTCCCGAGCGTTGTCCGGATTTATTGGGCGTAAAGCGAGCGCAGGCGGTTAGAAAAGTCTGAAGTGAAAGGCAGTGGCTCAACCATTGTAGGCTTTGGAAACTGTTTAACTTGAGTGCAGAAGGGGAGAGTGGAATTCCATGTGTAGCGGTGAAATGCGTAGATATATGGAGGAACACCGGTGGCGAAAGCGGCTCTCTGGTCTGTAACTGACGCTGAGGCTCGAAAGCGTGGGGAGCGAACAGGATTAGATACCCTGGTAGTCCACGCCGTAAACGATGAGTGCTAGGTGTTGGGTCCTTTCCGGGACTCAGTGCCGCAGCTAACGCATTAAGCACTCCGCCTGGGGAGTACGACCGCAAGGTTGAAACTCAAAGGAATTGACGGGGGCCCGCACAAGCGGTGGAGCATGTGGTTTAATTCGAAGCAACGCGAAGAACCTTACCAGGTCTTGACATCCCGATGCTATTTCTAGAGATAGGAAGTTTCTTCGGAACATCGGTGACAGGTGGTGCATGGTTGTCGTCAGCTCGTGTCGTGAGATGTTGGGTTAAGTCCCGCAACGAGCGCAACCCTTATTGTTAGTTGCCATCATTAAGTTGGGCACTCTAGCGAGACTGCCGGTAATAAACCGGAGGAAGGTGGGGATGACGTCAAATCATCATGCCCCTTATGACCTGGGCTACACACGTGCTACAATGGCTGGTACAACGAGTCGCAAGCCGGTGACGGCAAGCTAATCTCTGAAAGCCAGTCTCAGTTCGGATTGTAGGCTGCAACTCGCCTACATGAAGTCGGAATCGCTAGTAATCGCGGATCAGCACGCCGCGGTGAATACGTTCCCGGGCCTTGTACACACCGCCCGTCACACCACGAGAGTTTGTAACACCCGAAGTCGGTGAGGTAACCGTAAGGAGCCAGCCGCCTAAGGTGGGATAGATGATTGGGGTGAAGTCGTAACAAGGTAGCCGTATCGGAAGGTGCGGCTGGATCACCTCCTTTCTAAGGAAAAAACGGAAGCCATTGGTCGTCATGTTTAGTTTTGAGAGGTCTTGTGGGGCCTTAGCTCAGCTGGGAGAGCGCCTGCTTTGCACGCAGGAGGTCAGCGGTTCGATCCCGCTAGGCTCCATTAGGATAGAATCCTACTGAACTTAATAAAGAAGTGAAGTTGAATACGAGACTAACTTCTTAGGAAAAAAGATAAACTTCCTTGTGTTCATGGAACACAGCGTCAGTTTCCTATTTTTCTACAGAAGTTTTCGCAAGCGAACCGTCTCTTACTATCCTAAATTTAGCACATTGAAAATTGAATAACGATATCAAATAGTAACAAGAAAATAAACCGAAAACGCTGTGAATATTAATGAGTATATGACTGAGAGGTCAAAAATAAGGTTAAGTTAGTAAGGGCGCACGGTGGATGCCTTGGCACTAGGAGCCGAAGAAGGACGTGACAAACGACGAAATGCCTTGGGGAGCTGTAAGTAAGCGTAGATCCAGGGATGTCCGAATGGGGGAACCCAACAGGTAGATGCCTGTTACCCGTATCTGTTAAGGATATGAGGAGGAAGACGCAGTGAACTGAAACATCTAAGTAGCTGCAGGAAGAGAAAGCAAAAGCGATTGCCTGAGTAGCGGCGAGCGAAAGGGCAAGAGGGCAAACCGAGAAGTTTACTTCTCGGGGTTGTAGGACTGCGATGTGGACTTAAAGATTATAGAAGAAGACCTTGGGAAAGGTTGCCAGAGAGAGTAAGAGCCTCGTATTTTAAATAGTCTTTATACCTAGCAGGATCCTGAGTACGGCGGGACACGAGGAATCCCGTCGGAAGCTGGGAGGACCATCTCCCAACCCTAAATACTCCCTAGTGACCGATAGTGAACCAGTACCGTGAGGGAAAGGTGAAAAGCACCCCGGGAGGGGAGTGAAAGAGAACCTGAAACCGTGTGCCTACAACAAGTTCGAGCCCGTTAATGGGTGAGAGCGTGCCTTTTGTAGAATGAACCGGCGAGTTACGTTATGATGCGAGGTTAAGTTGAAGAGACGGAGCCGTAGGGAAACCGAGTCTGAAGAGGGCGCATAGTATCATGATGTAGACCCGAAACCATGTGACCTACCCATGAGCAGGTTGAAGGTGAGGTAAAACTCACTGGAGGACCGCACCAGGGCACGTTGAAAAGTGCTTGGATGACTTGTGGGTAGCGGAGAAATTCCAAACGAACTTGGAGATAGCTGGTTCTCTCCGAAATAGCTTTAGGGCTAGCGTCGACAGAAAGATTCTTGGAGGTAGAGCACTGTTTGGGTGAGGGGTCCATCCCGGATTACCAATCTCAGATAAACTCCGAATGCCAATGAATTATGGTCGGCAGTCAGACTGCGAGTGCTAAGATCCGTAGTCGAAAGGGAAACAGCCCAGACCACCAGCTAAGGTCCCAAAATAATTGTTAAGTGGAAAAGGATGTGGGGTTGCACAGACAACTAGGATGTTAGCTTAGAAGCAGCTATTCATTCAAAGAGTGCGTAATAGCTCACTAGTCGAGTGACCCTGCGCCGAAAATGTACCGGGGCTAAAACAATTTACCGAAGCTGTGGATCCTTTAGGGGATGGTAGGAGAGCGTTCTATGTGTGGTGAAGGTGTACCGTGAGGAGCGCTGGAACGCATAGAAGTGAGAATGCCGGTATGAGTAGCGCAAGACAGGTGAGAATCCTGTCCACCGTAAGACTAAGGTTTCCAGGGGAAGGCTCGTCCGCCCTGGGTTAGTCGGGACCTAAGGAGAGACCGAAAGGTGTATCCGATGGCCAACAGGTAGAGATTCCTGTACTAGAGTATAGAGTGAAGGAGGGACGCAGTAGGCTAACTCAAGCGTGCGAATGGAAGAGCACGTCTAAGCAGTGAGGTGTGATAGGAGTCAAATGCTTCTATCTGTAACATTGAGCTGTGATGGGGAGCGAAGTTTAGTAGCGAAGTGAGCGACGTCACACTGCCAAGAAAAGCTTCTAGCGTTAATTTATACTCTACCCGTACCGCAAACCGACACAGGTAGTCGAGGCGAGTAGCCTCAGGTGATCGAGAGAACTCTCGTTAAGGAACTCGGCAAAATGACCCCGTAACTTCGGGAGAAGGGGTGCTCAGTGTAACTGAGCCGCAGTGAATAGGCCCAAGCAACTGTTTATCAAAAACACAGCTCTCTGCTAAATCGTAAGATGATGTATAGGGGGTGACGCCTGCCCGGTGCTGGAAGGTTAAGAGGAGTGCTTAGCGGTAACGCGAAGGTATGAATTGAAGCCCCAGTAAACGGCGGCCGTAACTATAACGGTCCTAAGGTAGCGAAATTCCTTGTCGGGTAAGTTCCGACCCGCACGAAAGGCGTAATGATTTGGGCACTGTCTCAACGAGAGACTCGGTGAAATTTTAGTACCTGTGAAGATGCAGGTTACCCGCGACAGGACGGAAAGACCCCATGGAGCTTTACTGCAGTTTGATATTGAGTGTCTGTGCCACATGTACAGGATAGGTAGGAGCCAAAGAGATCGGGACGCCAGTTTCGATGGAGGCGATGTTGGGATACTACCCTTGTGTTATGGCCACTCTAACCCGGATAGGTGATCCCTATCGGAGACAGTGTCTGACGGGCAGTTTGACTGGGGCGGTCGCCTCCTAAAGAGTAACGGAGGCGCCCAAAGGTTCCCTCAGATTGGTTGGAAATCAATCGCAGAGTGTAAAGGTATAAGGGAGCTTGACTGCGAGAGCTACAACTCGAGCAGGGACGAAAGTCGGGCTTAGTGATCCGGTGGTTCCGTATGGAAGGGCCATCGCTCAACGGATAAAAGCTACCCTGGGGATAACAGGCTTATCTCCCCCAAGAGTTCACATCGACGGGGAGGTTTGGCACCTCGATGTCGGCTCGTCGCATCCTGGGGCTGTAGTCGGTCCCAAGGGTTGGGCTGTTCGCCCATTAAAGCGGCACGCGAGCTGGGTTCAGAACGTCGTGAGACAGTTCGGTCCCTATCCGTCGCGGGCGAAGGAAATTTGAGAGGATCTGCTCCTAGTACGAGAGGACCAGAGTGGACTTACCGCTGGTGTACCAGTTGTTCTGCCAAGAGCATCGCTGGGTAGCTATGTAGGGAAGGGATAAACGCTGAAAGCATCTAAGTGTGAAACCCACCTCAAGATGAGATTTCCCATAACGTTATGTTAGTAAGAGCCCTGAGAGAAGATCAGGTAGATAGGTTAGGAGTGGAAGTTGTGTGAGCAATGGAGCGGACTAATACTAATAGCTCGAGGACTTATCCGAGAAGAAGTAATGAGAACGTGAAGAAAAGCGTATGATTTTAGGGAATCAGCGCAGAAGTCATAGGGACTTCAAGCGGATTTATCTAAATCACTAGCTTTTTAGTTCGAATACAATTACTTAAGTAATGAAGGCAGATCTAGTAAGGATTTAGCCGGAGTACAATTTCATTGAGAAAGATAGCGTAGAGGTAAATCTTTTACAATTTGAGACGTTATTCAATTTTGAGTGTGTTAGATACTCAGCAGTTAAGTGACGATAGCCTAGGAGATACACCTGTACCCATGCCGAACACAGAAGTTAAGCCCTAGAACGCCGGAAGTAGTTGGGGGTTGCCCCCTGTGAGATATGGTAGTCGCTTAGCAAGGATAGGAAGTAGAGATACTTCCTTTTTGGGAGTTTAGCTCAGCTGGGAGAGCATCTGCCTTACAAGCAGAGGGTCAGCGGTTCGATCCCGTTAACTCCCATAATTCTAGAAAGAATAGGTCCCGTAGTGTAGCGGTTATCACGTCGCCCTGTCACGGCGAAGATCGCGGGTTCGATTCCCGTCGGGACCGTTTTAGTGTATAGAGATACATTAGAGAGACTCGTTAGCTCAGTTGGTAGAGCATTTGACTTTTAATCAAAGGGTCACTGGTTCGAGCCCAGTACGGGTCATAGTCACAGGCGGGTGTGGCGGAATTGGCAGACGCACCAGATTTAGGATCTGGCGCTTAACGGCGTGGGGGTTCAAGTCCCTTCACCCGCATAGGAGATAAGCCGGCTTAGCTCAGTTGGTAGAGCATCTGATTTGTAATCAGAGGGTCGCGTGTTCAAGTCATGTAGCCGGCATTAAAGGAAAGAAGCGAATGCGAACGTAGTTCAGTGGTAGAACATCACCTTGCCAAGGTGGGGGTCGCGGGTTCGAACCCCGTCGTTCGCTTGAGGAAGCCGGGGTGGCGGAACTGGCAGACGCACAGGACTTAAAATCCTGCGATTGGAAACAATCGTACCGGTTCGATTCCGGTCCTCGGCATAGGAAAGAGCACCCTTAGCTCAACTGGATAGAGTACCTGACTACGAATCAGGCGGTTAGAGGTTCGACTCCTCTAGGGTGCATAAATAGATTTGACTTTTTTTGTATTTGTGATATAATAAATTTATATTCATAGAAAGAGCACCCTTAGCTCAACTGGATAGAGTACCTGACTACGAATCAGGCGGTTAGAGGTTCGACTCCTCTAGGGTGCATAGAAAAGAAGTCTCCTAGGACTTCATTTTTTCTATCCATACGGGAAGTAGCTCAGCTTGGTAGAGTACTTGGTTTGGGACCAAGGTGTCGCAGGTTCGAATCCTGTCTTCCCGATGCTATGGCGGTGTAGCTCAGCTGGCTAGAGCGTCCGGTTCATACCCGGGAGGTCGGGGGTTCGATCCCCTTCGCCGCTATAATTGATCTTGTTGGACCTTTAGCTCAGCTGGTTAGAGCTCTCGGCTCATAACCGAGTGGTCGTAGGTTCAAGTCCTACAAGGTCCATTTTGTTATATGTGGAGGATTACCCAAGTCCGGCTGAAGGGAACGGTCTTGAAAACCGTCAGGCGTGTAAAAGCGTGCGTGGGTTCGAATCCCACATCCTCCTTAGTAGGAATAACGCGGGATGGAGCAGCTAGGTAGCTCGTCGGGCTCATAACCCGAAGGTCGTAGGTTCAAATCCTGCTCCCGCAATAGGTAGGCTCGGTAGCTCAGTTGGTAGAGCAATGGATTGAAGCTCCATGTGTCGGCGGTTCGATTCCGTCTCGCGCCATTATTTGATTGATTAAGCGGGTGTAGTTTAGTGGTAAAACTACAGCCTTCCAAGCTGTTGTCGCGAGTTCGATTCTCGTCACCCGCTTTGAACAGAAATGTTCAACCATACCAAGTTTTTAGACTTGGGCGCGTAGCTCAGGTGGTTAGAGCGCACGCCTGATAAGCGTGAGGTCGGTGGTTCGAGTCCACTCGTGCCCATAATAATTTTTGGAGAATTACTCAAGAGGCTGAAGAGGACGGTTTGCTAAATCGTTAGGTCGGGTGACTGGCGCGGGGGTTCGAATCCCCCATTCTCCGTATTTGAGGAGTGTAGCGGTAGCTATCTCCTTTTCTGTTACCTGTTGAATCTGGCGTGTCTATTGTGGGAGTAGAGTGAATCGTATGAAAAAATCCAAATTTATTATTATGACTGCTATTTTGATAATCGTAACTTCTGTACTTTTAGTTACTACTCGTTCTTTAGGTGTAGTGAATGCAACTTCTAATGTTGTTTCTATTTTGGATAATATTGTTTCAAAACCATTTAATTTTTTGGCGGATGTTAAATCGGATTTGACTGATTTATCACGGACATATAAAGAAAACAAGCAATTAAAAAAAGCTTTATTTAAAGCAGAAGAACAATCTGCTGATTCAGCTTCATTAAAAGATGAAAATGCTCAATTAAGACAGCTATTAGAAATGAAAAATCTTTATGAGTCAAAAAAAACGGTTTCATCTGATGTTATTACGCGTATGCCGGTTTCTTGGTTATCTGAATTAACTGTCAACGCTGGTCGTCAAAATGGGATTCAAAATACAATGCTAGCGGTGGCAAATGGTGGCTTGATTGGTAGTGTGAAAGATGTCGCTTCTCATTCTAGCCGAGTAAATCTTTTAACCAATAATAAAAATGTTGATAATATTTCAGTAAAAATTCAAACGGAGACAAGCACAATTTATGGTGTGATTGTTGGCTACAGTAAAGAAAAATCTGCTTTTATTATCAGTCAGTTAAATAGTTCGGATACCATTAAAAAAGGTGAGAAAGTTGTGACCAGTGGTTTAGGAACGTACAACATTCCTAATATTCCGGTTGGAACAGTCCTTTCTGTTACTGAAAAATCGGACTATTTAACAAAAGAAGTCTTCGTAAAACCAAGTGCGGATTTGTCAGATATTCGTGTGGTGACATTAGTAGGAAATTGATATGAAATTTTTTAAAAGCTACATTTTACCCTTTTTGGTTTTATTTGTTGTGATGTTAGTAGATGGTCATCTTTCAAATCTTTTGACTAATTTATTTCCAAATAATATCCACTTACTAAGTCATCTTTTGCTTATCTTTATTTTGTATATTTCGATAAATCTTTCAGAAAATACTAATTTTATCATGTTGCTGTTAATTGGTTTGTTGTATGATGCATATTATTTTCATATTATCGGCATTTCGACACTATTGTTGCCTTTAGCGGGGATTGTTATTAGTAAATATAATTCTGTTTTGATGTCTAATCGAGTTAGTCGTTTTTTAACAGTTGCCATTTTAGTATTTTTCTTTGAGGTGGCTACGTTCGCTTTGGCAAATGTTACCCATCTAGCTCAAATGTCTTTTGCAGATTTTGTCGTTTATACAATTGCTCCGACAATGGTCTCGAATTTACTATTCTTTTTGTTGCTTCAACCAATTTTGGAGAAGATATATTTATGATAAGATTTTATGATGAATTGGAAATAGAAATGTAATAAAGGCGTAACATACTCAGCGCCTTTTTTTGTTATACTTATAATTGTCTTATTGAATAGGAGTATAATCGTTTATGAAGAAAAAATTACTTACATCAATTTTATTAAGTACAATGGTTCTTGCACAGGGAGCATCTCTTGTAAATGTACATGCAGATTCTACTGATGACAAGATTGCTGCACAAGATAGTAAAATTAATAGTTTGAATGATCAACAAAAATCAGCTCAAGCTCAAGTAGATCAAATTCAAGCTCAAGTTTCATCTATTCAATCTCAACAAGAAAAATTGAAAGCTGAAAACGAAAAACTTCAAGCTGAATCAACAAAATTATCGGCTGAAATCGAAACGTTGTCTAAGAATATTGTAGCGCGTAATGAATCATTGGCTAATCAAGCACGTAGTGCTCAAACGAGCGGTACAGCTACAAGCTATATCAATACAATTGTAAATTCAAAATCGATTACAGAAGCTATTTCACGTGTTTCTGCTATGAGCGAAATTGTTTCAGCAAACAATAAAATGTTGGAACAACAAAAACAAGATAAAAAAGCTATTTCTGAAAAACAAGTAGCAAATAATGAAGCGATAAATACTGTTATCGCAAATCAACAAACACTTGCAAATGATGCAAAAACATTGTCTACTAAGCAAGCTGAACTAAAAGCAGCGCAGTTGAATCTTGCTGCGGAAAAAGCAACTGCTGAAGGTGAAAAGAACTCATTGTTGGCACAAAAAGCAGCGGCACAAAAAGCAGCTGAAGAGGCAGCAGCACAAGAAGCAGCTTATAAAGCACAACAAGCGGCGCAAGAACAAGCTGTAGCTTCTTCTGCTAATACAAGTTTGGCAGCACAAGTACAAGCTGTAAACAACAATAGTGGTGCAGCAGCTACGCCAACTCAAACAAATGTGACGCAACAAGCAGCAACTACTACTACTAGAACTGTGAGCCGTCCTACATATAGTTCATCTGCTTCAACTTATCCAGTTGGTCAATGTACATGGGGAGCAAAAACATTAGCTCCGTGGGCTGGTGATTATTGGGGCAATGGGGCTCAATGGGCAGCAAGTGCGGCTGCAGCTGGTTTCCGTACAGGTTCAACACCTCAAGTAGGTGCGATCATTTCATGGAACGATGGTGGTTATGGACACGTTGCTGTTGTAACAGCTGTTCAATCAGCTACAAGTATTCAAGTATCTGAAGCAAATTATGCAGGTAATCAAGCTATTGGAAATTATCGTGGTTGGTTCAATCCAGCTGCTGCAGGACAAGGTTCATTTACTTACATCTATCCAAATTAATGAATATAAAGATAAAAAGCGCATCTTGCGTTTTTTATTTTTAATTGAAAAATTCACTAAAAAGGGTTACAATGTTAAGTGGAGAAATTTGTAACTGATTTACAAAGAAACGAATAAATACTGGAGGAAATCATGTCGTTTTCTGATTTAAAGCTTTTTGCTCTTTCATCTAACCAGGAACTGGCTAAACGCGTTGCTCAAGAGATTGGTATGGAGCTTGGAAAGTCAACTGTGCGTCAATTTTCTGATGGGGAGATCCAAGTAAATATCGAAGAATCTATCCGCGGAAAACATGTTTTTATCTTGCAGTCAACGAGCTCGCCCGTCAATGATAATTTGATGGAAATTTTAATCATGGTGGATGCTTTAAAGCGTGCAAGTGCTGAATCAATCAATGTTGTAATGCCTTATTATGGCTATGCTCGTCAAGACCGAAAGGCACGTGCTCGTGAGCCAATTACTTCAAAATTAGTTGCAAATATGTTGCAAGTGGCTGGTGTTGATCGTTTGCTGACAATTGATTTGCATGCGGCTCAAATTCAAGGATTTTTTGATATTCCAGTAGATCATCTTATGGGGGCTCCTCTCATTGCGGATTATTTTGAACGTCGTGGGATGACAGGTGGCGATTATGTAGTTGTTAGCCCTGACCACGGTGGTGTGACGCGTGCTCGTAAATTAGCTGAATTTTTGAAAACACCGATTGCTATTATTGATAAGCGCCGTAGTGTAGATAAGATGAATACGAGTGAGGTGATGAATATCATCGGTAAAGTAGAAGGCAAAACTTGTATTTTAATTGACGATATGATTGATACAGCTGGGACAATTTGCCATGCTGCTGATGCGCTTGCTGAGGCAGGTGCGGTAGAAGTTTATGCAAGCTGTACTCATCCAGTACTTTCGGGTCCTGCTATGGATAATATTCAGAAATCGGCGATTAAAAAATTGGTCGTGTTAGATACAATTTATTTGCCGGAAGAACGTTTAATTGATAAAATTGAACAAATTTCGATTGCTCATCTTTTGGCAGAGGCAATTGTACGTATCCATGAAAAACGTCCTCTTTCGCCATTATTTGAGACTTTAACAGCTCTTTAATAAGAAATCTAGAATGGAATCACTCTGATAGCTGGAGTGATTCTTTTGCTTCAATCAGATGATAAGTGATGAATTTTCTCAATATTATGATATTTTTGCTATGACTTAGGTTTTATAGTATAATAGTTCTATCAGATTTTGGAGGTAAGATATGGATTTGGCGAAACGTTTTAACAAAAATTTAGATAAAATTGAAGTTTCTTTGATTCGGCAATTTGATCAATCTATTTCGAGCATTCCTGGAGTTCTTCGTTTGACATTGGGAGAGCCTGATTTTACAACTCCAGATCATGTAAAAGAAGCTGCGAAAGTAGCAATTGATGCAAACGAGAGTCATTATACAGGCATGAGTGGGTTGTTAGCATTGCGTCAGGCAGCTAGTCAATTTGTGAAAGAAAAATACAATCTTTCTTATGACCCTGAAACAGAAATTTTAGTGACAATTGGAGCGACAGAAGCTCTGTCTGCTACGTTGACAGTTATCTTAGAAGAAGGAGATAAGGTACTGTTGCCTGCACCTGCTTATCCGGGATATGAGCCGATTGTTAATCTTGTGGGAGCAGAAATTGTCGAGATTGATACGACAGACAATGACTTTGTTTTAACGCCTGAAATGCTGGAAAAGGCTATCTTGGAGCAAGGTAATCAGCTTAAAGCAGTGATTTTAAATTATCCAGCTAATCCGACAGGAGTGACTTATTCACGAGAACAAATGACTGCGTTAGCCGATGTATTGAAAAAGTATGATGTCTTTGTTGTTTGCGATGAAGTGTATTCTGAGCTGACTTATACCGAGCAACCACATGTATCTATTGCAGAATTTTTACCAGAGCAAACGATTGTGATTAATGGTTTGTCTAAATCGCATGCGATGACAGGCTGGCGTCTAGGTTTCACCTTTGCCCCAGCTGCTTTTACGGCTCAATTGATTAAAAGTCACCAATATTTGGTGACAGCCGCAAACACGATGGCTCAATTTGCAGGAGTGGAGGCATTGACAGCGGGTAAAGACGATGCAGAGCCAATGAAAAGGGAATATATTGAGCGTCGCGATTACATTATCGAAAAGATGACGGAGCTGGGTTTTAAGATTATCAAACCAGATGGTGCATTTTATATTTTTGCCAAAATTCCAGCTAGCTATAATCAAGATTCTTTTGCTTTTTTGAAGGATTTTGCACAAAAAAAAGCAGTTGCTTTCATTCCTGGTGCTGCTTTTGGTCAGTATGGGGAAGGTTATGTACGTCTTTCTTATGCGGCCAGCATGGATACGATAAAAGAAGCTATGAAACGGCTTGAGGAATATATGGAGGAGTATGCTGAAATCCATCACAAGTAAAGGTTTGGTTCTCTATAATCGTAATTTCCGAGAAAATGATAAGCTGGTCAAAATTTTCACAGAGCAGGCTGGTAAGCGAATGTTTTTCGTGAAACATGCTAGAAATTCTAAGTTGAATCCAGTTATCCAACCATTGGTAGTGGCCGATTTTTTGATGAAAATAAATGATGACGGTTTGAGTTATATCGATGATTATCAAGAGGTTACGACTTTCCAGCATATCAATCATGATTTGTTTGCAATGGCTTATGCGACTTATGTGGTAGCTCTAGCGGACGCTAGTATTCAGGATAATGAAATAGATTCGGCTCTCTTTGCTTTTTTGCAAAAAACGTTGGAATTGATGGAGCAGGGCTTGGATTATGAGGTGCTGACCAATATTTTTGAAATTCAAATTTTGTCACGTTTTGGTGTTTCTTTGAATTTCCATGAATGCTGCTTTTGCCACCGAGTAGGGCTACCGTTTGATTTTTCCTTTACTTATAATGGCGTTTTATGTCCGGAACATTATGGCAAAGATGAGCGACGGAGTCATTTGGATCCCAACATTCCTTATTTATTAGACCAATTTCAAGCGGTTCAATATAGTGAATTGGAGACCATTTCTTTGAATCCTGAGTTAAAACGACAATTACGAAAAGTGATTGATCAAATTTATGAAGAATATGTTGGGATTCATCTAAAGCCCAAAAAATTTATTGATTCTCTGGGAGACTGGGGAGAAATTTTAAAGAACAAGGAGTCGAAATGAAAAAAATAGCAATTGATGCCATGGGTGGCGATTATGCTCCACAATCTGTCGTAGAGGGGGTTAATCGAGCACTGAACGATTTTTCGGATATTGAAGTCATCCTTTATGGAGATGAAGCAAAAATCAAGCAGTATTTAAAGGCAAGTGAGCGGGTTCGTATTGTTCATACAGATGAAAAAATCAATTCAGATGATGAGCCAACTAAAGCAATTCGCAAGAAGAAAAATGCCAGTATGGTGCTAGCGGCAAAAGCAGTAAAGGATGGAGAAGCTGATGCCGTTCTTTCTGCCGGAAATACGGGAGCGCTTCTGGCTGCGGGATTTTTCATTGTTGGCCGTATCAAGAATATTGATCGTCCGGGATTGATGTCCACATTACCAACGACAGATGGCAAAGGCTTTGATATGTTGGATTTGGGGGCTAATGCGGAAAATACAGCTCATCATTTGCATCAGTATGCTATTTTAGGGTCATTTTATGCTGAAAATGTCCGTGGAATCAACCAACCACGCGTAGGGCTTTTAAACAATGGGACAGAAGCGAGCAAGGGTGATCCGCTTCGTAAGGAAGTGTATGATTTGTTAGTAGCGGACTCCTCGCTAAATTTTATTGGAAATGTGGAAGCGCGTGATTTAATGGATCATGTAGCAGATGTTGTGGTAGCGGACGGATTTACAGGTAATGCTGTGTTGAAAGCCATGGAGGGAACAGCCATGGGAATTATGAGCCAGCTTAAAAAATCTATTTTAGATGGTGGCTGGAAAGCAAAACTAGGTGCAATGTTACTGAAAGATAGTCTAAAGTCTTTGAAGAGTAGTTTAAATTATTCTGATGTAGGCGGTGCTGTTTTGTTTGGAGTGAAAGCACCTGTTGTTAAAACACATGGAGCGAGTGATGCAAAAGCGGTTTACAGCACGATTCGTCAAATTCGTACAATGTTGGAAACGGATGTTGTAGGAAAAGCAGTAAATGAATTTTCGGGAGAGGCAAAATGACAGAACAAGAAATTTACGAAAAAATTGTAGAGATTATTCAGGAAAGTCGTGGAAAGGAATTTCAAGTTTCTCAAACACTTAGTTTGAAAGATGACCTGCAGGCAGATTCTGTTGATTTGATGGAATTTATTCTAACTGTGGAGGATGAATTTGGCATTGAAATTTCAGACGAAGATATAGATGAGTTGAAGAATGTGAGTGATGTTGTTGCTTGCGTGCAGAAAAACTTGAACAGAGCATAAAAACGAACATTTTATTGACTAAATAAAGTAAAATATGAGAAAACAGCTGAAACCCCAGCTGTTTTTTGGTGTTTGCGAATATTGTACGGTATTTTCTTGAAAATCCTTTTTGAATATGATAGACTTAAGTCAGAAAAATGTGAAAGGCGAATATTAAAATGACAGGTGATTTGTTATATTCGGGAAAAGCTAAAGATTTATTTTTGACAGATGATGAAAATCTTATTATTGCACATTACAAAGACCAAGCGACCATGCTTAATGGTGCTCGTAAAGAGACGATTAAAGGTAAAGGCGTTCTTAATAATCAAATCTCATCTTTCATTTTTACGAAATTGAATGAAGCAGGTGTGGCAACTCACTTTGTTAAACAATTGTCAGAAACCGAACAATTGAACAAAAAAGTGGATATCATTCCGCTTGAAGTTGTTTTGCGTAATGTCACTGCAGGCTCATTCTCAAAACGCTTTGGTGTTGAAGAAGGAATTAAATTAGATACTCCAATCGTTGAATTTTACTACAAAAATGATGATTTGGATGACCCATTTATCAATGATGAACACGTAAAATTCCTTGGTATTGCAAGTGATGAAGATATTGCTTATATCAAAGCAGAAACACGTCGTATTAATGACCTTTTGAAAGATTGGTTCAGCCAAATTGGTCTGAATTTGATTGATTTCAAATTGGAATTTGGTAAAGACAAAGATGGCAACATTATTCTTGCGGATGAATTTTCACCAGATAACTGCCGCCTTTGGGATGCTGAAGGTCACCACATGGATAAAGATGTTTTTCGTCGTGATTTAGGTAGTTTGACAGATGTTTACGAAGTTGTCCTTGAAAAACTCAAAGGGCTTAACTAAAAACTGTGATTTCTAATTAAGTAGAAAGAAGAATTCTAAAAAGGGTAAAAAATGAATAAACGAATTTTCGTTGAGAAAAAATCAAATTTTAACATTAAGGCTCAGGCGCTTGTTAAAGAACTCAAACACAATCTTCAATTAACGAGTTTAACCGATTTGCGTATTATTCAAGTGTATGATGTGTTTGGCTTGGCAGATTCGCTTTTTGAGCGTGCTGAAAAGCACATCTTCTCTGAACAGGTAACTGATACTATTTTGGCTGAAAGTGATGTGGTTGCTGAACTTGCTAACTATACTTTCTTTGCCATCGAATCACTTCCAGGTCAATTTGATCAGCGTGCGGCTTCATCACAAGAAGCATTACTCCTTCTTGGCAGCAGTAATGATGTAACGGTTAATACGGCTCAACTTTATCTTGTTAACAAAGATATTAATACTGCTGAACTTGATGCGGTTAAGAATTATCTTCTTAATCCAGTAGATTCTCGTTTTAAAGATATTACGACAGGAATTGCACCGCAAGCATTTTCAGAGTCGGACAAAACGATTCCAAATCTTGATTTCTTCAAGACTTATACAGCAGCTGAATTTGCTGATTATAAAACTGAGCAAGGTTTGGCAATGGAAGTGGATGACCTTGTCTTCATCCAAGATTATTTCAAAACCATCGGGCGCGTGCCAACGGAAACAGAATTGAAAGTGTTGGATACTTACTGGTCAGACCATTGCCGTCACACAACTTTTGAAACTGAGCTGAAGCATATTGATTTCTCAGCGTCTAAATTCCAAAAACAATTGCAAGCAACTTATGATAAATATATTGCTATGCGTGCTGAACTTGGACGTTCTGAAAAGCCACAAACATTGATGGATATGGCGACAATCTTTGGTCGTTATGAGCGTGCGAATGGTCGTTTGGACGATATGGAAGTGTCAGACGAAATTAACGCATGTTCTGTTGAAATTGAAGTGGATGTGAACGGTGTTAAAGAACCATGGCTTTTGATGTTCAAGAATGAAACACACAATCACCCAACGGAAATTGAACCATTTGGTGGTGCCGCAACGTGTATCGGTGGTGCCATTCGCGACCCATTGTCAGGACGTTCTTATGTTTATCAAGCGATGCGTATTTCAGGTGCTGGTGATATTACAATACCAATTTCAGAAACACGTCTTGGTAAATTGCCACAACAAGTGATTTCTAAAACAGCTGCGCATGGTTATTCTTCTTATGGTAATCAGATCGGTCTTGCAACAACTTATGTTAAAGAATATTTCCACCCAGGATTCGTCGCTAAACGTATGGAACTTGGTGCCGTTGTCGGTGCAGCTCCTAAAAGTAATGTTGTCCGTGAAAAACCAGAAGCAGGCGATGTGGTCATCCTTCTTGGCGGTAAAACAGGTCGTGACGGTGTTGGTGGTGCAACTGGTTCATCTAAGGTCCAAACCGTTGAATCTGTTGAAACAGCTGGCGCAGAAGTTCAAAAAGGGAATGCTATTGAAGAACGGAAGATTCAACGTCTTTTCCGCAATGGTAATGTGACGCGTCTTATTAAAAAATCAAACGACTTTGGTGCTGGTGGTGTCTGTGTGGCAATTGGTGAATTAGCTGACGGTCTTGAAATCGACCTTAACAAAGTGCCTTTGAAATACCAAGGGCTTAACGGAACTGAAATTGCCATTTCTGAATCACAAGAACGGATGGCTGTTGTGGTTCGTCCGAAAGATGTTGATGCTTTCGTGGCAGAATGTCATAAAGAAAATATTGACGCGGTAGTAGTTGCCACAGTTACTGAAAAACCAAACCTTGTTATGACTTGGAATGGTCAAACAATCGTTGATATTGAACGTCGTTTCCTTGATACAAACGGTGTGCGCGTGGTAGTTGATGCGAATGTTGTTGACAGTCAAGTTGATATGCCAGAACAACGTACAACTTCAGCTGCGACACTTGAATCTGATACTGTAAATGTTCTTTCTGACCTTAACCATGCTAGTCAAAAAGGTTTACAAACCATCTTTGATAGCTCTGTTGGTCGTTCAACGGTTAACCATCCGATTGGTGGTCGTTATCAAATCACACCAACAGAAAGTTCAGTTCAAAAACTTCCTGTTCAAAACGGTGCAACAACAACAGCATCAGTTATGGCACAAGGGTTCAACCCTTATATTGCTGAATGGTCACCATATCATGGTGCAGCTTATGCTGTTATCGAAGCAACAGCGCGTTTGGTGGCAACAGGTGCGAATTGGTCTAAAGCACGTTTCTCTTATCAAGAGTATTTCCAACGTATGGACAAACAAGCTGAACGCTTTGGACAACCAGTTTCAGCTCTTCTTGGTTCAATCGAAGCGCAATTGCAACTTGGTTTGCCATCAATCGGTGGTAAAGACTCCATGTCAGGAACTTTTGAAGAATTGACAGTACCGCCAACATTGGTTGCCTTTGGTGTGACAACAGCAGATAGTCGTAAAATTCTTTCGCCAGAATTTAAAGCAGCTGGTGAATACATTTACTACATTCCAGGGCAAGCTATTTCACAAGAGATTGATTTTGATTTGATTAAAGCTAATTTTGCTAAATTTGAAGCGATTCAAAAAGCACACCATGTCACATCAGCTTCAGCTGTTAAATATGGTGGTGTGATTGAAAGCTTGGCACTTGCAGCTTTTGGTAACCATATCGGTGCAAAAGTAGAGCTGGTAGAGCTTGCGACTAGCTTGACAGCGCAACTTGGTGGTTTTATTTTTACATCTGCTGAAAAAATTGCTGATGTTGTGAAAATCGGTGAAACAAGATCTGACTTTACACTTACTGTCAACGGTGTCAACCTTGCAGGAGATAAACTTCTTTCAGCCTTTGAAGGCAAACTCGAAGACGTTTACCCAACTGAATTTGAACAAAGTACAAAACTTGAAGATGTTCCGGCAATTGCTTCAGATGCAGTGATTAAAGCAAGTGAAAAAGTTGCTGAACCATTGGTTTACATCCCAGTATTCCCTGGTACAAATTCAGAATATGATTCAGCAAAAGCTTTTGAACAAGCTGGAGCAAAAGTGAATCTGGTACCATTTGTGACACTTGATGAAGCAGCAATTGAAGCATCTGTTGACACAATGGTTGACAACATCTGTAAAGCAAATATTATTTTCTTTGCAGGAGGTTTCTCAGCCGCTGATGAACCAGACGGTTCTGCTAAATTCATCGTTAACATCTTGTTAAACCAAAAAGTCCGCGCAGCGATTGATAGCTTTATTGAAAAAGGCGGGCTGATTATCGGTATCTGTAATGGATTCCAAGCGCTTGTGAAATCAGGCCTACTTCCATACGGTAACTTTGAAGAAGCGACCGAAACAAGTCCGACACTCTTCTATAATGATGCCAACCAACATGTGGCGAAAATGGTTGAAACACGTATTTCCAATACGAACTCACCTTGGCTTGCCGGTGTCAAAGTTGGTGATATTCATGCAATCCCAGTATCACATGGTGAAGGGAAATTTGTCGTAACAGATGAAGAATTTGCAGAACTCCGTGACAACGGACAAATCTTCAGCCAATACGTGGATTTTGATGGCAAACCAAGCATGGATTCTAAATACAATCCAAACGGCTCTATTAATGCGATTGAAGGGATTACCAGCAAGAACGGTCAAATCATTGGTAAAATGGGACATTCAGAACGTTATGAAGACGGTCTTTTCCAAAATATTCCAGGAAATAAAGACCAACATCTCTTTGCAAGTGCTGTGCGTTACTTTACAGGGGAATAATACTCGTCAAATATCAAAAGAAACTATGATTTCGGATTCTTTTGATAATGATTGAGCATAAAAATGACAGAAAAATAAGAGGAAATGTCAGTGACATACGAAGTTAAATCTCTAAATGAAGAATGTGGTGTTTTTGGGATTTGGGGGCATCCTCAAGCAGCTCAAGTGACTTATTTTGGACTTCACAGTCTTCAACACCGCGGTCAAGAAGGTGCTGGTATTGTCACAAACGATAAGGGCAAACTTCTTCAGCACCGTAATACTGGTCTTCTTTCAGAAGTATTTAAAAATCCTGCTGATTTGGAAAAATTAACAGGAACTGCTGCTATTGGTCACGTTCGCTATGCGACTGCTGGCTCTGCGTCTATTAATAATATTCAACCATTCCTTTACAACTTTACAGACGAGCAATTTGGGCTTTGCCACAATGGTAATTTGACAAATGCAGTATCATTGAAAAAAGAATTGGAAGACCAAGGGGCGATTTTTAATGCCTCATCTGATACTGAAATTCTAATGCATTTGATTCGCCGTAGCCATAATCCTGAATTTATCGGTAAAGTCAAAGAAGCGTTGAACACTGTCAAAGGTGGCTTTGCTTATCTTTTGATGACAGAAGATAAATTGATTGCTGCGCTTGACCCAAATGGTTTTCGTCCCTTGTCAATTGGGCAAATGGCAAATGGTGCTTGGGTAGTATCAAGTGAAACGTGTGCCTTTGAAGTGGTTGGTGCCAAGTGGATTCGAGATGTGAAACCTGGTGAAATGGTTATTATTGATGACAATGGCATTCGGTACGATACCTACACGACGGATACTCAGCTTGCTATCTGTTCAATGGAATACATCTATTTTGCACGACCTGACAGTGATATTTATGGTGTCAATGTTCACACGGCTCGTAAAAATATGGGGAAACGTTTGGCACAGGAATTTCAACATGAAGCTGATATTGTCGTTGGTGTACCGAATTCATCACTTTCAGCAGCGATGGGATTTGCTGAAGAATCAGGTCTCCCAAATGAAATGGGCTTGGTGAAAAATCAGTACACACAACGTACTTTCATTCAACCGACACAAGAGTTGCGTGAGCAAGGTGTTCGCATGAAGCTCTCAGCCGTATCTGGTGTTGTTAAAGGGAAGCGCGTGGTCATGGTTGATGATTCTATCGTGCGTGGAACTACATCACGCCGTATCGTTCGTTTGCTTCGTGAAGCTGGTGCGACAGAAGTTCATGTGGCAATCGGTAGTCCAGAATTGAAATACCCATGTTTCTACGGTATCGATATTCAAAATCGTCGTGAATTGATTTCAGCTAATCATAGCAAAGATGAAGTTTGTGAGATTATCGGTGCTGATAGCTTGACTTACTTGTCAATTGACGGTTTGATTGAATCAATCGGTCTTGATACAGATGCGCCTAATGGTGGTTTGTGTGTGGCTTACTTTGACGGTAAGTATCCAACACCACTTTACGATTACGAAGAACCTTACCTCAAAAGCTTAGAAGAAAAAACAAGCTTCTATATTCATGAAGTTAATGAAAATAAATAGAACAGTTTAATAGCTCTGCTATTTCCCAAAAGGAGAAAAATATTATGACAAAAAACGCTTATGCTCCACGTCTTACCACTGACTAAAGGCTAAAGCATTCGTCAATGGACGCTTTGTCCTATGGGACCAAAGCTAAAGACCTGACTAGCTTTTTCAGTCAAAAGAATGGTTTGACTGAAAAAAACGTCGCAATCTCCAATATGGTTTTTTGACAAAAAAAGAGAAGGAAAATTATTATGACAAAAAATGCTTATGCTCAATCTGGTGTTGATGTTGAAGCGGGTTATGAAGTTGTTGCACGTATCAAAAAACACGTTGCGCGTACTGAGCGTGCAGGTGTTATGGGAGCTCTTGGTGGCTTTGGTGGTATGTTCGACCTTACAAAAACTGGCGTGAAAGAACCTGTTTTGATTTCAGGAACTGATGGTGTGGGAACAAAACTCATGCTTGCCATTAAATATGACAAACACGATACGATTGGCCAAGACTGTGTTGCCATGTGTGTCAATGACATCATTGCAGCTGGGGCAGAGCCGCTTTACTTCCTAGATTACATTGCTACGGGTAAAAATGAACCTGCAAAACTTGAACAAGTCGTTGCAGGTGTTGCGGAAGGTTGTGTTCAATCTGGTGCAGCTCTTATCGGTGGCGAAACGGCTGAGATGCCTGGTATGTATGGTGAAGACGACTATGATTTAGCTGGTTTTGCGGTTGGTGTCGCTGAAAAGTCACAGATTATCGATGGCTCAAAAGTTTCTGATGGTGATGTTCTTCTTGGGCTTGCTTCCAGTGGGATTCACTCAAACGGTTACTCACTTGTGCGTCGCGTCTTTGCTGATTATACAGGTGAAGAAGTACTTCCAGAACTTGAAGGCAAAAAATTGAAAGAAGTGCTGCTTGAACCAACACGTATCTATGTCAAAGCGGTGCTTCCGCTTATCAAAGAAGAATTGGTTAACGGTATTGCTCACATCACTGGTGGCGGCTTCGTTGAAAATGTTCCACGGATGTTTGCGGATGATTTAGCTGCTGAAATCGAAGAGGATAAAGTTCCGGTTCTTCCAATTTTCAAAGCTCTTGAAAAATATGGCAGCATCAAACACGAAGAAATGTTTGAAATCTTCAACATGGGTATTGGTCTTATGTTGGCAGTTAGTCCTGATAAGGTTGAGCGCGTGAAAGAATTGCTTGATGAGCCAGTTTACGAACTTGGTCGTATTGTCAAAAAAGCTGATGCAAGTGTGGTGATGAAATAATGAGCAAAAAAATTGCCGTTTTTGCGAGTGGTAACGGGTCCAATTTTCAAGTCATTGCGGAGCAATTTCCGGTTGAATTTGTCTTTTCAGATCATCGAGATGCCTACGTTTTAGAGCGTGCTGAAAAACTTGGTGTGACAGCTCATGCTTTTGAACTCAAAGAGTTTGATAATAAAGTAGCTTACGAAGAAGCTATTGTTACTTTGCTTGAAAAATATGATATTGATGTGGTTTGCCTAGCTGGTTATATGAAGATTGTTGGTCCGACTTTGCTAGCAGCTTACGAAGGTCGTATCATCAATATTCACCCAGCTTATCTGCCAGAATTTCCAGGGGCTCATGGTATTGATGATGCTTGGGAAGCAGGTGTTGACCAATCTGGTGTTACCATTCACTGGGTTGACAATGGTGTTGACACGGGAAAAGTGATTAAACAAGTTCGTGTGCCTCGTCTGGCTGATGATACCATTGACAGTTTTGAAGCTCGTATTCATGAAGCAGAGTATAAACTCTATCCAGATGTTTTGGAGAGCTTAGGAGTTAAGAAAAAGTAGTCCGTGTATTTGATAGCGTAGTTAGCTATTAGTATGCTGCCTTATAAGGAGATTATGATGATAAAAAAGATTTTGGTGTTTGTATTAACTTTTATTGTCGTTGCCTTTATAGTAAATGTACTATTTGGTAATCTTGAAAATCCGTTACGCCTTTGCTTGGCTTATTCTATCGGGCTTATTGCCAGTATTGCTATTGAGTTGTTTATATTTTACAAAAAGAAGTAGAAAGTAGGACTGAAATGACAAAACGTGCACTAATCAGTGTTTCAGACAAAGCGGGCATTGTTGAATTTGCTCAAGAATTGAAAAAACTTGGTTGGGATATTATCTCAACTGGCGGGACTAAGATTGCGCTTGATAAAGCAGGCGTTGATACTATCGCGATTGATGATGTGACGGGCTTCCCAGAAATGATGGACGGTCGTGTGAAAACCCTTCACCCAAATATTCATGGTGGTCTTTTGGCTCGTCGTGACCTTGACAGCCACCTTCAAGCTGCAAAAGATAACCACATTGAATTGATTGATCTTGTTGTGGTTAACCTTTACCCATTCAAAGAAACAATCTTGAAACCAGAAGTGACTTACGCTGATGCGGTTGAAAATATTGATATCGGTGGTCCTTCAATGCTTCGCTCTGCTGCTAAAAACCATGCTAGTGTTACAGTTGTCGTTGACCCAGCTGATTACGCTGTTGTTTTGGATGAATTGACAGCTAATGGTGAAACAAACTTTGAAACGCGTCAACGTTTGGCAGCTAAGGTCTTCCGTCACACAGCAGCTTACGACGCTTTGATTGCGGAATATTTCACAAAACAAGTCGGAGAAACAAAACCTGAAAAACTCACCATCACTTATGATTTGAAACAACCAATGCGTTATGGTGAAAACCCTCAACAAGACGCTGATTTCTACCAAAAAGCTTTGCCGACAGATTACTCAATTGCTTCTGCTAAACAATTGAACGGGAAAGAACTATCCTTTAATAACATCCGTGACGCTGATGCTGCCATCCGCATTATCCGTGATTTCAAAGACCGTCCGACTGTTGTTGCTCTTAAACACATGAATCCTTGCGGTATCGGACAAGCAGATGATATTGAAACAGCTTGGGATTACGCTTATGAATCTGACCCAGTTTCAATCTTTGGTGGAATTGTTGCGCTGAACCGCCAAGTTGACGCTGCAACAGCTAAGAAAATGCACGCTATTTTCCTTGAAATCATCATTGCACCAAGTTACTCAGAAGAAGCCCTTGAAATCTTGACAACGAAGAAGAAAAACTTGCGTATTCTTCAATTGCCATTTGAAGCTCAAGAAGCTAGCCAAGTTGAAAAAGAATACACGGGTGTTGTCGGTGGGCTTTTGGTTCAAAACCAAGATGTTATCGAAGAAAATCCAGCAGATTGGAAGGTTGTAACAAAACGTCAACCAAACGACCAAGAAAAAACAGCGCTTGAATTTGCTTGGAAAGCTATCAAATACGTGAAATCAAACGGTATCATCGTGACAAATGACCATATGACATTGGGTGTTGGTCCTGGTCAAACAAACCGTGTAGCTTCTGTTCGTATCGCTCTTGACCAAGCCAAAGACCGTCTTGACGGTGCGGTTCTTGCTAGTGATGCTTTCTTTCCATTTGCGGATAATGTTGAAGAAATTGCTGCTGCAGGTGTGAAAGCAATCATCCAACCTGGTGGGTCCGTCCGTGACCAAGAATCTATCGATGTGGCTGATAAATACGGCATTGCCATGGTGTTTACAGGCGTACGGCATTTTAGACATTGAGAATAGTATAAAAACCTTGGATTGATTTTCCAAGGTTTTTTAAGTTGTTCAGAGGGACTTATTTTGGATAAATGTAACTAACTGCTCCTTGTCCAGCTGCATGAGGATTGAACCAGCCGCGGAAGTTGCCAATATACTGTTTTCCAGCGTAGTTGGCCTCTTGAATCTGAATGCGTGTGTTTGAGGCAACGTGAGTAACAACTCCAACGTGACCGTAACCACCGTCTGTCCAACAAATAATAGCCCCTACTTGTGGAGTTGTACCGGTTTTAAAACCAGCTCGTCTGGCACTAGCAGTCCAGTCACCACCGTTGCCCCAATAATTGCCAGCCCAAGGCGCAAGAGCTTTGGCGCCCCAAGTGCATTGACCTTTTGGATAAGTCGTTGCTGCGGCATAATTTGGTTGGAAAGAGACAGCAGGCTTCTCTACCTGATAGCTTGTACCTGTTAGTCCAATTATTTGACCGTTGAGATTGCGGTAAACATGTGTATGGAAAAGGCCACTGCCAGTGTGTTTTTGCGTATCAACTGTGAATTTGTAAATTCCATTTCCAGCTTTAGTAGCGGTGTACCACTGAATATCATCTTGGCCGTTGACTTCAGACCAAGTCGGTAGGCTAATCTTGCCATCGCCGTAAGCATCTGTCACCGTCACCTCATAAAGATAAGTTGAGCGTTTAGCGACAGATACTTTGGTTTTAATTTTTTCTGCGGACATAGCAACCGAATCCGTTACGTAACTATGCTCGCTACCGTCTTTATATTTCACATAAATATGATTGGTGTATGTTCCAGACAAAACTTGATGATTGCGAATATCAAATGCTGCCGTAAATGTTCCGTCACCGTGATTAGTGGCTGCATACCACTTAATATTGCTTTGATTGCTCGTGCTCCAAATAGGTACTCGGACGGATTGAATCGGCTTGGACTCTGAAGTTTCACTAACTTTGACGGTATAAGTCCCTTGTTCTTGATTGATATTTTCAACAGAGAAGAATGGTTTTTGCTCTTCTTCAGAAGGCAATTTATCAGCATCAACTTGGGCAGTGATTCCAGCTAAGCCAGTAAACTCTGGTTTGACATAGCTTTCTCCGTAAAGATGAATGTGATAAGTTCCTGTGTCATAGTTGTGTTTTTTTAGCTCAACTCTAACATTGTAGCTTCCATCAGGATTTTTAGTAGCTGCATACCATTGAAGATCATCCTGTCCGTTGCGGTCAGACCAAGCCGGAACAGTTAGTTTGTAGATTGTTTCAGGAACATTTTTGATCTGAATATCCATGATACCAGGCTCAGGAAAGCTAGTCTGAATAGTAGGATTTGGTTTTTCAAGGTTAAAAGTGGTGCCATTTAATCCAATCATCTTTCCGTTTTTACTTTCATAAGTATGAACATGGTAAACACCGTATCCTTTATGATTGGATAAGTCAATTTCTGTTGTGTCTTGCCCTGCTGTATACCACTTGATATCATCTTGTCCTTTTTCGTCAGACCAAACAGCGTGTAAAATATTGGCATTTGTTTGATCTTTGTTTCGAGTAAAGGATATTTGAGCAGTCTTTCCTAAAACGGTTGTAGAAACCGTGCCGCTAGCTGGTTTTTCTACTTTGAAAGTCGTTCCGTTTAAACCAACCATTTTCCCATTGATATTGATATAGGTGTGGACGTGAAAGGTTCCATAACCAGTGTGCTGACGCAAATCAACAGCTGTAGTTGGTGTTTGGGGCGCGGAATACCACTTAATGTCATCTTGCCCATTTTCATCAGACCAAACAGCATGGTAAATGGTGTAAGGAACTTGCGTTTGCAAACGTGTATAGTTAATAGAAGCAGTGTTTCCTGAAACATTGACAGTAATATCGCTAGCGAGAGTTGCTGGATTTGAGCTTTTTTGAGTATTATTTGTTTCCGCGGCTTGAGCTGTTAGTTGAGCTGAAAAAACGCTCAACATAGCGCTGGATAGTAAAAATAATTGATTGTATTTTTTCATAAATCTCCTTTGAATAAATAATTTGGATAGTTCCATTTAGATTATTCGGGAAAAGATGAGAAAAATGGTAAGTTGGATTGAAAAATTAGAAAATGATAGCGAGATTTCATTGTTATCGAAATATTTCATGATAAACAAAGGCATAAACGAACATTTGTGGTATAATTGATATAAATAATTCGCAAAGAGGGTAATCATGAAACTTTTGGTTGTTGGCTCAGGTGGACGCGAGCATGCTATTGCTAAGAAATTGTTAGAATCTCCGCAGGTGGAGCAGGTCTTTGTGGCTCCCGGAAATGACGGGATGACGCTTGATGGGCTGGATTTGGTCAATATCGGAATTTCCGAACATTCCAAGCTGATTGACTTTGCTAAAGCAAATGATGTTGCTTGGACTTTCATTGGTCCTGATGATGCGCTAGCGGCAGGTATCGTTGATGATTTTAATCAGGCTGGACTTAAGGCTTTTGGTCCGGCTCGGCTGGCTGCGGAGCTGGAGTGGTCCAAGGATTTTGCCAAGTCAATCATGAAAAAATACGGTGTGCCGACAGCACGCTACGAAACTTTTTCAGACTTTGAAAAAGCTAAAACCTATATCGAAAAAGAGGGCGCTCCAATCGTGGTGAAGGCGGACGGCTTGGCTTTGGGTAAAGGCGTGGTAGTCGCTGAAACGGTGGAAGAAGCGGTCGAAGCAGCGCACGAAATGCTTTTGGACAATAAATTCGGCGATTCTGGTGCGCGTGTGGTGATTGAGGAATTTCTGACTGGAGAGGAATTCTCTCTCTTTGCCTTTGTTAATGGTGACAAGTTCTATATCATGCCAACGGCTCAGGACCACAAGCGGACCTATGACGGTGACAAGGGTCCTAATACAGGAGGTATGGGTGCTTATGCGCCCGTGCCACATCTGCCAGCAAGCGTGGTTGAAACTGCGGTTGAAACCATTGTCAAGCCAGTGCTGGAGGGAATGATTAAAGAGGGGCGACCTTATATTGGTGTTCTTTATGCTGGTTTGATTCTGACTGCGGACGGTCCCAAGGTCATTGAGTTCAATGCTCGCTTTGGCGATCCTGAGACGCAGGTTATTCTGCCACGCTTGACTTCTGACTTGGCACAGAACATCACGGACATTTTGGAGGGCAAGGAGCCTGACATGACTTGGACGGATAGCGGTGTGACCTTGGGCGTCGTGGTGGCTTCTGAAGGTTATCCACTTGCCTACGAAAAAGGTGTAATCCTGCCAGCCAAGACCGAGGGCGACATCATCACCTACTATGCAGGGGCTAAGTTTGATGAAAATAACAAAGCTCTGCTGTCTAACGGCGGACGGGTCTATATGCTGGTCACCACAGCTGACAGCGTTTCAGCTGCGCAGGAAAAAATTTACACCCAACTCGACAAACAAGACACGACTGGACTGTTCTACAGAACTGATATTGGGAGCAAGGCTCTTGAAAAATAAAAAATGTATACTAGTTAGTGCCTGTTTGCTTGGAGAAAATTGCAAGTACAATGGAGGCAATAATTATAATCAAGCTGTTATTGACTTTGTTGCGGATAAAGATGTCTTAGCAGTGTGCCCGGAAGTTGCGGGCGGCTTACCAGTTCCAAGAGAGCCAGTAGAGATTTTAAAAGGGCGGCCATGTGATGTCAATGGGAATTTTTATGATAAAGAATTTCAAGTAGGAATTGATCACACATTGTCTAGTTTAGCTGAAAAAAACATTGACTTGGCTATTCTTCAGTCCCGAAGTCCCTCTTGTGGTGTCAACCAGATTTACGATGGTCATTTTTCTGGTCGAAAAATAGAGGGCAGTGGTCTTTTTGCGCAAGCATTAAAGAAACGAGGCTACAGAGTTGTTGATGCTGAAGATATAATTAAATAAAGTATAGCGCTAGCTCAAGCGACCAAAGGTCGTTATGAAACTATGTCTGTTATCACTGTGGTATTTTGGGAAAGTTTGTAGCTCAAAGGTCTACAAACCTAGTCAAGAAGATTTTTTAGATGGGATGTTAGCTTTTCCTTGGCTTTTAAGAAAAGATGAGAAGAAAAGCGTAGCATCACACGAAAGAAAGTTCACGACGCCTCTACAGCCTAAGGCAGGCTTGAAAAAGGAGAAATTATGCAACCAATTATTTCTATTATCATGGGTTCTAAATCCGACTGGGAAACAATGAAAAAAGCAGCCCAAGTTCTTGAGGACTTTGGTGTTGTTTATGAAAAAAAGGTGGTCTCTGCCCACCGAACACCAGACCTTATGTTTCGATATGCTGAGGAAGTACGCGCACGTGGGATCAAGGTTATTATTGCAGGTGCTGGCGGTGCAGCGCACTTGCCGGGAATGGTGGCGGCTAAAACAACGTTGCCGGTTATCGGTGTGCCTGTTAAATCTCGTGCTTTGAGCGGAGTGGACTCACTCTATTCTATCGTGCAGATGCCTGGCGGTGTTCCTGTGGCAACGATGGCTATCGGCGAAGCGGGCGCAACAAATGCGGCTCTCTTTGCCCTTCGTCTCCTCTCAGTAGAGGACCAGGCTATTGCGATAGCGCTAGCGGATTTTGCAGAAGAACAAGGAAAAATCGCAGAGGAGTCGACAAATGAGCTCATCTAAAACAATCGGAATCATCGGTGGTGGTCAGCTGGGGCAGATGATGGCTATTTCTGCTATCTACATGGGGCACAAGGTCATCGCGCTGGATCCTGCGGCGGATTGCCCGGCCTCTCGTGTAGCGGAAATTATCGTAGCGCCTTATAATGACGTGGACGCTTTGCGTCAGCTGGCTGAGCGTTGCGATGTCCTGACCTATGAGTTTGAAAATGTCGATGCTGACGGTTTGGATGCTGTCATCAAGGAGGGTCAGCTCCCTCAAGGGACGGACCTGCTCCGCATTTCTCAAAATCGGATTTTTGAAAAGGATTTTCTCGCAAACAAGGCCCAAGTCACCGTGGCACCCTACAAAGTCGTGACTTCCAGCCAAGACTTGGCGGATATGGACCTGTCGAAAAACTATGTTCTCAAAACGGCGACTGGTGGCTATGACGGACATGGGCAAAAGGTCATTCGCTCGAAAGAAGATTTGGAAGAAGCCTATGCGCTAGCCGATTCTGCAGCTTGTGTCTTGGAAGAATTTGTCAATTTTGATCTTGAAATTTCTGTCATCGTATCTGGAAATGGCAATGATGTGACGATTTTCCCAGTTCAGGAAAATATCCACCGCAACAATATCCTGTCTAAGACCATCGTGCCAGCTCGCATTTCAGAAAGTCTGGCTGACAAGGCCAAAGCCATGGCGGTGCGAATCGCAGAACAACTTAACCTGTCTGGAACTCTTTGCGTGGAAATGTTTGCGACGGCTGATGACATCATCGTCAATGAGATTGCCCCACGCCCACACAACTCTGGCCACTACTCTATCGAAGCCTGCGACTTCTCGCAGTTTGATACTCATATCTTAGGTATTTTGGGTCAGCCCCTGCCAAAAGTAACCCTTCATGCCCCAGCCGTCATGCTCAATGTCCTTGGTCAGCACATGGAAAAAGCTGCGCAGTATGTCGCAGAAAATCCAAGCGCCCACCTCCACATGTATGGTAAAATAGAAGCGAAGCACAACCGCAAAATGGGACATGTGACTTTGTTTAGTGATGTGCCGGATGAGGTGAAGGAGTTTGGGGAAGGGATTGATTTCTAAGTGAAAGTAGCAATTTTAGGTCTTGGGGTTATCGGGACCATTTATGCCTATGCTTTTCAAAAAGTAGGTCATCAAGTGGAACACGTACTGAGAGACAGTAAGAAAAACAATGCTCCGAAGAGGTTGTCGGTTGATTTGCTAGATGGTCGCTATCATTCCAAGGGTGAAAACAAGTATGATACCTATGAGGTTCATGTGGCAGAGGCTGATTCGGAATATGATTTTATTTTTGTCAGTGTTCGTTATGGGTTTGTCAAGGAAGCCGTGGAAACCTTGCGAAAAAATAATATCAAAGGCACCCTCGTTTTCTTCTGTAATTTCTGGGATACTCGAAAAGAGATACAGGAGTGGGCAGGGGACTACGACTATATTCTAGCCTTTCCGACAGCGGGTGGTCATATGCAGGATGACCATTTGGATGGCGTCTTGTTTGACCATTTAATGCTAGAAGGTGAGCAAAGAACACAGATTTCCAACTATACTGATCTGACGGCTTTACTAGCTTCTGCAGATTTGAAGTGGGAAGTTCCTCATGATATGGTTGAGTGGATTTGGATTCACATGGCGATAAACGCAGGTGTCACTTCGACAGCTGCACGTTCGGGGAATCTGGAAAATCCAGAACAGCTGGCTCTGAACTTGATGAATAGTTCTTCGGAATTATCATTAGCTATCAAGGCCATTCAAGAGGCTTTGAAAGTCGTAGAAGCGCGTGGCGTAAATTTGAAGCTTTACAAAGCTGAACTCTTACCTTACAAAATTCCCTCATGGATTGCAGGAAAAGCCATGAAAATCATGTTTGCGAAAAATGAGTTGACCCGAAAGATTATGACCTTGCATAATGATAAGCAGGACATTTTCTACTGTTGTCAAAGTGTTTATCAGACTGGTCAGGAGTTAGGTGTTGAGATGCCTATTCTAGAAGGCAATATGAAAAACATTTCTATCTAGGAGGTTCTTATGATTCAAATCATCGTGAATGCTTTTGTTGAAAAGGATAAGACTGGAGCAGTCGTCGAAGTCTTGTATGCTAGTAGCAATCACGAAAAGGTGAAAGCTAAGTATGAAGAGCTAGTTGCACAATACCCTAAAAACTATTTGGCAATCTATGATTTACCATTGGATACTGATCTCAGTAACCTACCTCACTATCCGTCGGTAGCGATAGGGAAAGAAGAGTTTGAGTGAATTAATCACTTAGTTTGCTTAATCTTATAAAAGTTAATTGGTTTCATTACAAATGAATTAAATAATATGGTAAATCAAAAAACACTGTGAAATAAGATTGATTTTTTAGGAGGAAATTTTGGAGTTTTTTGTTAATTATGTTGTTCCTGTATTAGAGTTAATAATGTCTAGTATTGGTGTTGTTTTTCTATTTATACCATCTAATCCATCAGTTAGTGTAGATGTAGGTGATAAATACTATTTTATTCAGAATAACAATAAAAGTAGTAATCCCAATTCTACAAATCAGAGCGACTATGGTCCTGCGCTTATTGTTGTTGTGATGATTTTTGCAACCTATCTTTTTTACTCATTGGTGGGAAAGCTAATGATTTTTATCATAATGGTAATCTCTTTGATAAAAGTTCTACGATACAAGCGTTTAGGAATTGATTACAGATTGGAACTAATTCCTCCAATAATAAGTACCATCGCTTTTTATACATTAAATTTTTTACCAAGTAATGTAAAAGAATTTTGGGAAATAAATACAAAAATTAATTTTAGTAAATTTTTTGGTTTACAGTCAACTGTTGAATCGATTCTAGCCCCCTTACCAGAGTTTTTAAAGCTGTTTACAAGTTTTGAAATCAATAGAACAAGAAATATTTCAATTTTCGCTATTTTGTGTATGACTTTATTTGTTTTAGTTTTCGAAGGATTTCCTATATTTCAGAAAAAAGAAAACTTAAGGATTTCATCTAAAAGTTTTGTTGGTTTTTATTGTATATTTCTATTAATATTACTAGGATTTGCGTTTTATTATATTGAACAAAATCCTGTTAGAATTGTGACAGAAATGATTATCAAGTATTTAAATAATTGAATTATAAAGAGGGGTGACTATATTAATTATTTTTCAAAAGAGATAATGTTTCCAGGTGTTTTCACTCATGTCAAATACGGAAAACTCTCTACTAGTTTTATAATCGAAGAATAGATATGAAACGATATACTTATAGGCGGTATGAGTTGGGAAAACACGATTTCTTACTACCAAATTATAAATGAGTCCATAAAGGCAAATCTATCTGGACATCATTCAACAGCTGAAAGAAGTCGGAGTAGAAGCCATCATCTTGGGCTGTATGGAATGACCTTCTGGTAAAAGCAGTACAATTTTATGGTAAATGAGTAATTGTTTTGGTAAAATAGGAGTACGATTTTGATAGAGTATGTAACGGAGATCCAGTGTGATTAAAAAGTTTAGTGAAAAGGTATTTTGATATATGATTGATTTACAGAATGAAGTCCAATACGCTGATGAAGCTTTTGCTTTGGATTGGTACAAAGATGAAAGTGGATACACTAATATTGGGAAAGCAGTATATGATATTAAATATGACTATATAAAAAATAATATCTTATCAGATGAGCAACTTGACTATGCAATAGAGTATTTGGTAGAGCAGTTAATGCCTTTTGTTAGTGATTGCGATGCTATTCTCCCAGCTCCTAGTTTTAATCCTTATCATAAAGGTAATCTAACTGGTGAGCTAAAGATGATGTATATGATTGCTGCTTGTTTGAGTGAAGTTAGTAAAATTCCTGTTTATTTTGATATTCTTGAGAAAACATCTCCAAGTCAAGCAAAAACCTCTCAACTTAATGCCAATGATTATAGAGCAAATATCTTACCTGATGGTGTGAATAGGGTATTATTGATTGATGACTTATTTGGCAGAGGTAATACGGCAAATTTTTGTGTCAATGCGCTGAAAAAGAATAACCTTAATGTATTTGTGCGTTTTCTTTCTTTAACTAGAAATAAATTTGGTGGCATTCATACTAAATTTATTTGTAGTTTAATGTCCGATGGAGTACCACAAATTGCTAAAAATGGAAAAGAATCAATAGTCTTACATTTTACACTTAACTGTATTGATGAAAAGGTTTGGATTTGGGAAGATAGTCCTCATTATCAAGAAGTAAAAAATGCTTACATTAATGGTGAATTTGGGAAGACATTTGAATTTTACATGTATCAAAAACCCAATAGGTATTGGCAAATTGATGATAACTGATGAGGAGGATATCCACGATGAAAATGTTCATAAGCGGAAGCATTTCTAGTAAAGAGATTCCTGATGATGTTGTCAAGTCAGTTGATGAAAGTAGAAGGAAAAACTATACAATATTAGTTGGGGATGCAAGAGGGATTGATAAAAATATACAAGACATGCTTAAAGCAGATAATTATAAAAATGTAGAGGTTTATCATGTTGGTCCTAGTCCTAGAAACTTTTCAGATCGGGAATGGGTTGATAAGCGTATTCCTGTAGATATTGAAGATGAAAAATTGTTTAAAAATGGGAAATACACTAGAGAAGCTCAAATGCTAAAGGATAAAGCTATGTCTGATGATGCTGATTTTGGATTGGTCATTTGGAAAGATACTAGTAAAAACCGTTTTGGAAATATTTCTGTAAGTAAAGGTTCATTAAATAATATCTATAACCTACTCGTGCAGAATAAATATGTTGGACTATTCTATATTCCCAACCCAGAAAAAGGAATAATGAAATTCAATGATGTAGTCGAATTTGAGGAACGTGTAATTGAAAAGTTAGTTCAGAAAGAAACAAAGGATTATTACTATAACATGAAAAAAAATGCCAGCAATTCTAAGGCTGAAAAAATTATTCCAGAATCTAGTAATACCGAACAACTTTCCTTATTCAGCTAAGAAATATTGTTTTTAAAAAAACATAAAGTCTAAGAAAAATAGAAAGGAACAAGGGTCCTGTATTCTCATAATTGAATACGGGCTACGGACTTGGCCAAAAAGATAGTTTTTCCTAGAACCCTGAGGTTCTTCGTCAAAACTCCTATTTTGGCTGTGTCCGCTTAACGCCCTTAATATCTTAAACATGATCAACCGTTATTCACGCCCTGAGATGGCGAACATTTGGAGTGAGGAAAACAAGTACCGTGCTTGGCTTGAAGTAGAAATTTTAGCTGATGAGGCTTGGGCTGAGCTGGGTGAGATTCCTAAGGAAGATGTGGCTAAAATCCGTGCTAATGCAGACTTTGATATTGACCGCATTTTGGAAATTGAGCAGGAGACTCGCCACGATGTGGTGGCCTTTACTCGTGCAGTGTCTGAAACGCTTGGTGAAGAGCGCAAGTGGGTTCACTATGGCTTGACGTCTACTGATGTGGTGGACACAGCCTATGGTTATCTCTACAAGCAAGCAAATGACATCATTCGCAAAGATTTGGATTATTTCCTTAATATCATAGCTGACAAGGCGCGTGAGCACAAGTTTACCATCATGATGGGACGTACTCATGGGGTGCATGCGGAGCCTACGACTTTCGGTCTGAAGCTCGCGACTTGGTACAGTGAAATGAAGCGCAATATCGAGCGTTTTGAACATGCTGCCGCTGGTGTGGAAGCTGGGAAAATTTCAGGTGCGGTTGGAAACTTTGCCAACATTCCGCCATTTGTGGAAAAATATGTCTGTGAGAAATTAGGCATTCGTGCCCAAGAAATTTCAACTCAAGTCTTACCGCGTGACCTGCACGCCGAGTATTTTGCAGTACTGGCAAGCATTGCCACATCAATCGAGCGCATGGCGACTGAAATCCGCGGTCTGCAAAAATCCGAACAGCGCGAAGTGGAAGAATTCTTTGCTAAAGGGCAAAAGGGCAGCTCTGCTATGCCTCACAAACGCAACCCGATTGGTTCTGAAAACATGACCGGTCTGGCTCGTGTGATCCGCGGTCACATGGTGACGGCTTATGAAAATGTGTCTCTCTGGCATGAACGTGATATTTCGCATTCTTCAGCGGAGCGCATTATCACACCTGATACGACTATTCTGATTGACTATATGCTTAATCGCTTTGGCAATATCGTTAAGAATCTGACTGTTTTCCCAGAAAATATGCGCCGCAATATGAACTCAACTTTTGGTCTTATTTACAGTCAGCGCGTTATGCTGAGTCTGATTGAAAAAGGCATGACACGTGAAGAGGCTTATGACTTGGTACAGCCAAAGACGGCTTATTCTTGGGACAATCAAACAGATTTTCGTCCGCTACTAGAAGCTGATGAAGCTGTGACCTCTCGTTTAACACCAGAGGAAATTAACGACATTTTTGATCCAGTTTACTACACCAAGCGCGTAGATGATATTTTCCACCGTATAGGTTTGGATTAATATAAAATTAAAAATCCAGAGAGTGGGACAGACTCCCACTCTCTGGATTTTTGCTCTTTCACCAAGCAAAGCTATCGGTCGGAGCTGTTAAGCCTGTTATCCAAGCGCTGTCTTTCACTTGGCACAATGTAACAGAAAGCCCTGCCATATCTAGGCTTGTGATGAGATGACCTGTTTTGATAAAAGAAAGTTTCAAGCCCTCAATATCCAATAGTTGCAGGATATCGTCTGTGAAAACGAGTTCTTCTAATTTTGAAGTGCCACCTAAGTTATTGATGAGGAGAATAAACTCTTGTCCTTCTTGCCATTTGAATTTCATTTTGATTTTGTTGATAAGCTCCACAGCGAGCAGTTCGGAAGATTCAAACGTCACCATCCGATAACCAGGTTCTCCATGGATTCCAATTCCGTAGGAAATTTGACCTTGAGGCAAATCAAAGATAGGCAGTTGCTGGCTTGGTAAAGTTGTAGATTTTGTAGCCACTCCTAGTGTTGCAATGGAAGTGGAAAGAGAAAGAGCGAGCTTTTCCAATTCATCTAGACTAGTCCCTTCTTTGGCAGCTTGCCCGAGGATTTTATGTAACAGAATCGTTCCTGCAACCCCGCGGTGGCGGATTTGGAAATTGCTTTTTTCCACAGAAATATCATCATGAGAAATGATGTATTTGACTGGAATTCCTTCCTTGCGTGCTTGATAAATAGCTTGGGAAAATTCTTTAATATCGGCATCGAAGTTTTTAATAATGACAAAAACGCCTTTTCCTTGATGCAGAAAACGAATGGTTTCTAAAATATGCTCAGCACAGGGGGGCACAAAAATGGGGCCACTAATAGCAGCAGCTAACATACCATCGCCCACATAGCCAAAATGAGCTGGCTCATGACCGCTCCCGCCACCTGAAATAATGGGTACGACAGAAGAATCGTGCTGATTATGATAAATGACGGGCAGCTGTTTCAGCTGTGAGAGGTGAGGATACATGCGGGTAATTGCATTGATATTTTGCTGAATGCTTGAATGAATTGAATTGATAATGTGAACCATATACTTGCCTTAATTTTCTATAGCTGTTTTGATTAGTTGTGTCAAAAGTTGCGCCTGTTGCTGGTAATCTTGCTCAGATAAATCCAGCAGATGTTTGATAGCATTCGCAAGCGCTTGACTGTGATACTGAATGAAAAAATGATACTCCATTTCAGAATGGAAAGGGCGGGAATGATATTCTCTGACGAGTTTGGCTACTAGTTGTTGACAGTAGGTTTGAAAATAAGAAGAAAAGTCATTTTGGTCAACAATGTCAAATAATTGTGCATAAAAACTCTTATTGACGTTAAAATAGTGCAGCAATTCTTGCAGCAGCTGATAGCCAGAGATATATTCCAGATTATCTGTGACTTGCTCTCGCAACTCCGTCTGAAAAATCCATTCTAATAATTCATACTTGTCCAGAAAATGATTGTAAAACGTTTGCCTACGAATACCGGCGTCTTCCATAATTTGCCGAACAGAGATTTTTTCAAAAGCTTGTTCGGTTAGTAATTTTTTAAAGGATTTGGCAATCCTTTTTTTCGTGATTAAGGATGTTGCCATCTTCCCTCCTCAGTCTTTTTAGTTCTATTCTTAGTTTATCATGAATGATGCAATAGGAAAACTAAAAAGAGGGACAGATTTTTGATTTTGTCCGTTCCAAAATAGAGCAAAGAATTTTACAATAAAAATAAGAAACATAAAGCAAAGGAGAAACTCATGAAAAAAATTATCAATCAACCAACGGCTGTTGTGGACGAAATGTTAGACGGTCTGGCTTATATCCACAGTGATTTAGTGCATCGTGTAGAAGGCTTTGACATCATTGCCCGAAATAGCGAAAAATCTGGCAAGGTAGCGATTATTTCAGGTGGCGGGAGCGGTCATGAGCCTGCTCATGCTGGCTTTGTGGGCGATGGTATGTTGTCAGCTGCGATTTGCGGAGCGGTCTTTACTTCCCCAACTCCTGACCAAGTCTTGCAGGCAATCAAAGAAGCAGACGAGGGCGCAGGTGTATTCATGGTTATCAAGAATTATTCTGGCGACATCATGAACTTTGAAATGGCGCAGGATATGGCAGAAATGGAAGGAATCGAGGTGGCAAGTGTTGTTGTCGATGACGATATTGCTGTTGAGGACAGCCTTTACACGCAAGGCCGCCGTGGAGTTGCTGGTACCATTTTGGTTCATAAGATTTTGGGAAATGCTGCGCGTGCTGGAAAATCACTAAGTGAAATCAAGGCCTTGGCTGACGAATTGGTTCCTCAGATTCATACGGTTGGGCTGGCTCTCAGTGGAGCAACCGTTCCTGAAGTTGGGAAACCTGGCTTTATCTTAGCTGATGATGAAATTGAATTTGGAATTGGCATTCATGGAGAGCCCGGCTATCGCAAAGAAAAAATGCAGCCGTCTAAAGAATTGGCACAAGAATTAGCGGCAAAATTGAAAGACTCTTTTGAACTCAAGGCAGGAGAAAAAATCGGAATCCTTATCAATGGTATGGGGGCAACGCCGCTCATGGAGCAATACGTATTTGCCAACGATGTGGCTGGAATTCTCGCAGCAGCAGGTTTGGAAGTTGTTTACAAGAAATTAGGAAACTACATGACATCTATAGACATGGCAGGCATTTCTCTGACCTTTGTCAAATTAGAACGTGAAGACTGGCTGGAAGCTTTGAACAGTCCAGTTGCAACGATTGCTTGGTAGGAGGTACGATATGGATGCAGCATTAGCAAAGAAATGGATGCTTCTCTTTAATGAAAAAATTCAAGCCAACAAAGACTACTTGTCAGAGTTAGACACGCCCATTGGTGACGGAGACCACGGAGGAAATATGGCGCGTGGCATGGCAGCTGTCGTTGAAAATCTGGAAGGAAAGGATTTTGCCAATTCAGCAGAAGTCTTTCAAGTTGTCTCCATGCAATTGCTTAGCAAGGTTGGCGGGGCTTCTGGCCCCCTTTATGGCTCAGCCTTTATGGGAATAATGAAGGCTGAAAAAGAGGGTACTAGCTTGGCGGATGCTGTTCAAGCAGGGCTTGATATGATTCAAAAGCGAGGAAAGGCTGTTCCGGGTGAAAAAACCATGGTGGATGTCTGGTCTGGTGTGGTGATGGCTCTTCAAAAAGGAGAATTGACCAAAGAAACCATTCATACTTTGGTTGAAGCGACGAAAGATATGAAAGCAACGAAGGGTCGGGCTTCTTATGTCGGAGAGCGCTCTATCGGACATATTGACCCCGGTTCGTATTCATCAGGCTTGCTTTTTGAAGCCTTGCTAGAAGTGGAGGAAAAAGCATGACAGAAATTGGAATTGTCATCGTTTCTCATTCAAAATGGATTGCTCAAGGCCTTGTGGATTTAATTTCAGAAGTTGCCAAGGATGTCTTGCTGACCTATGTAGGTGGTACAGAAGATGGCGGCATTGGTACAAGTTTTGAACAAGTTCAAACGGTTGTGGAAGCCAACAAAGCGGAGAAGATTTTAGCTTTCTTTGATCTTGGATCAGCTCGCATGAATCTGGAGCTGGTGGCAGATTTTTCAGATAAGGACATCATCATTAACAATGTTCCCATTGTTGAAGGGGCTTATACTGCAGCTGCTCTCTTGCAAGCTGGTGCAGATTTGGCAACTATCCAAGAACAATTGAAAGAATTGAAGATTAAGAAATAAAGGAGTTTGATTATGATTCAGTATCTCGGTGAATTTTTAGGAACTTTTATCCTAGTATTGCTTGGTGATGGGGTTGTTGCTGGGAATGTTTTGAGCAAGACGAAAGAAGAAGGAACCGGCTGGGTTGCTATCGTTTTAGGCTGGGGGATTGCCTGTACCGTAGCGGTTTATGTATCCGGATTTTTTAGTCCAGCTCACTTGAATCCAGCGGTCACATTCGCAATGGCCTCTATTGGAGCGATTAGTTGGGGGCAAGTCTTTCCTTTCATTATTGCACAAATGCTGGGTGCAATGGTTGCAGCTTTTGTTCTATGGCTTCACTATTACCCTCATTGGGCTGAAACGAAAGATTCAGGCTTGATTTTAGCCAGCTTTTCAACGGGTCCAGCCATTCGCCACACAGCTTCTAACTTTTTGGGGGAAGCACTGGGAACGGCCATTCTTGTCATCACGATTATGGCAATTGGTCCAAATAAAGTTGCTGCTGGTTTGGGTCCAATCATCGTAGGAACGGTTATTTTTGCAGTCGGTTTCTCACTTGGACCAACGACAGGCTATGCAATCAATCCTGCACGGGATTTGGGCCCGCGTATCATGCATGCTCTTTTACCAATCGCAAATAAAGGGGATTCTGACTGGTCCTATGCTTGGATTCCAGTCCTAGGTCCAATTGTCGGCGGTGTCGTAGGGGCTTTGTTTTATAATCTTGTTTTAAGCATGATGTAAGAATATCAAAGGCAAGATATTTAAAATAAAGGAATTATATACTTGTACACAACCACAAAGTATGATTGTCAAATTTACAAAAATCTTGTTTCAAAATACTACATATTGTGATTGGTGTAAACTGCGATATAGTTCCCTAAAATAAAACAAACGCGAGATGAACAGTAGTTTGTCTCGTGTTTAGTATATATTTTTTTCGAAATAGTACTTTTTTGTTTCAAAATTGGTCTAGATAGGTTATAATAATCTCAAGATATAAAAAAGAACAACTGGCATTCAGATGTTCTTTACGTAAAAAATAATTAGTGATTTCCACTGCGTGACACGAACTTGATTTTAAAGAAATCGCCACGTTTGTAGGCTTCGCTATACTCTAAAATTTGCCCTGTGCTTTCTAACTGTGTTGTTTTTACTTGGAAGACGGTCGGGAAGTTTGTGTCAATATCCAGTAATGTTGCAACAGCTTCTGGTGTCGGGAAGATAATTTCATTGGTTTCTTCAAAGTGCTCATCATTCATGTGGATATGATAGTCTTGTTTAAAGCGGTTGTAGATAGAGCTATAATATTCAAGATTTGGATAATTTGCATTGATATATTGCTCTGGGATATAGGATTGATGATAGATGTAAGGGGTATCTTTTGCTTTACGAAGTCTCTCGATTTTATAGTAAAATTGATGTCCCTTCAAATCTAACTTATCAAGAAATTTCAAGTCGTTTCCGCGCTCGATCGATAAAACGGTCACTTGATCATTTTGGGTAGGAAATATCTCAACGTCAGAAAATTCAACGAGTTTGTGCTTACGCGCGCGCGACACAAATGTTCCTTTTCCTTGTTGGCGAATGATATATCCGTCTTTTGCTAGCTCATTTAAAGCTCTGACAACAGTAATAGAACTCACATCGTACATTGTGATTAGCTCAGCTTCTGTATAAAATTTATCTCCATTCTCAAATTGACCTGAGATAATCTTGCTTTTGAGTTCGTCTTTAATGTATTGGTATTTAGGGATTGCCATGTTATTCACCTCTCTTTCGCTTCCCTCTCATAAAAAATTTTACCATAATTTTTCTTAAAATGGTTAAATTTATTAAATTTTTCAAAAACTATTGACATTTCATACAAAATATATTATATTAACCAATGTAAACGATTGCAAAATTGAAGATTTGTTGTATGAAAGAAGGAAATGATTTGGCAAGATTTGAGATTAAAGAAGAATTTTATCTGAATCAACAGCCTTTTAAAATATTGTCTGGTGCCATTCATTATTTTCGGATTCAGCCAGATGATTGGTATCATTCGCTTTATAATTTGAAAGCTCTAGGTTTTAATACGGTAGAAACCTACATTCCATGGAACGTCCATGAACCTCAGAAAGGGCAGTTTTGCTTTGAGGGGATCTTGGATTTGGAGAAATTTCTTCAAATTGCTCAAGATTTAGGCTTGTATGCCTTACTTCGTCCGTCACCTTATATTTGTGCAGAATGGGAATTTGGTGGTTTGCCGGCTTGGCTTTTGAAGGAGGAGATGAGAATTCGTTCTTCTGACCCTGCTTATTTTGTCGCAGTTGCTAGCTATTATGATGAATTGCTTCCGCGCTTAGTCCCGCATCTTTTGGAAAATGGCGGCAACATTCTCATGATGCAGGTTGAAAATGAATATGGCTCGTATGGCGAAGATAAGGAATATTTGAGAGCTGTTCGAGATATGATGCTAGAGCGAGGTGTGACTTGTCCGCTCTTTACATCGGACGGGCCTTGGCGAGGCACCTTACGGGCAGGAACGCTTATTGAGGATGATGTATTTGTAACGGGGAACTTTGGCTCCAAAGCAAAAGAAAATTTCGCGCAGATGCAGGAATTCTTTGATGAGCATGGCAAGAAGTGGGCACTCATGTGTATGGAGTTTTGGGACGGCTGGTTCAATCGTTGGAAGGAGCCAATTGTCACGCGAGATCCAGAAGAGTTGGCTGAAGCAGTTCACGAAGTCTTACAACAAGGCAGTATCAATCTTTATATGTTTCACGGAGGAACCAATTTTGGTTTCATGAATGGCTGTTCAGCGCGAGGAAGCATTGACCTGCCACAAGTGACGTCTTATGATTATGAAGCTCTCCTTGATGAACAAGGAAACCCAACGCCTAAATACTTTGCTATTCAGCGAATGTTAAAAAAATATTATCCAGAATATCCACAAATGGAACCTTTGGTAAAAGAATCGTTTGAGTTAAAGGATATTCCGCTTAGTGAGAAAGTTAGTTTATTTGAAACCTTAGAAGATGTAGCGCAGCCAATCGAAAGTCTGTACCCTATGAACATGGAGGAGCTGAGACAAAATGTTGGCTATCTACTCTATCGTACAGAAGCGGAATGGGATGCGGACGAGGAACGGATTCGTGTCATCGATGGGCGTGATCGGATGCAACTTTTTGTAGATGGAAACCGTATTACAACTCAGTACCAGACAGAAATCGGCGAAGACATCTTTGTTCCCCGGCAGAAGCAATCCACGCATCAGATTGATATTTTGATAGAAAACATGGGGCGTGTCAATTATGGGCACAAACTGTTGGCAGAGACGCAACACAAGGGCATTCGGACTGGAGTCTGCAAGGATTTGCACTTTATGCTCCATTGGAAACAGTATGTGCTGGATTTCAAGCACCCAGAAAAAATTGATTTCACGAAAGAATGGCATGAAAAACAGCCAGCTTTCTATGCGTTTGATGTTGAATTGAAAGCGCTTAAAGACACGTATATTGATTTGACCCACTTTGGTAAAGGAATTGTTTTTGTCAACGGTATCAATATTGGTCGCTTCTGGGACGTCGGACCGACCTTATCGCTGTATATTCCACATAGTTTGTTAAAACTCGGACAAAATCGAATTATCATTTTTGAAACCGAAGGGAAAAACAACGAATTTATTCATTTAGTTCACAAACCTACATTTAAAACAATAAAGGGGGCAAAATTATGACAATTGTAGGGAATCGGATTGATGGACGTTTGATCCATGGGCAAGTAGCCAATCTTTGGACTACAAAATTAAACATCTCACGTATCATGGTCGTAGATGATGAAGTAGCAGAAAATACTATTGAAAAAAGCGGCTTGAAATTGGCGACACCAGCTGGTGTGAAATTGAGTGTTTTACCAGTTGCAAAAGCAGCAGAAAATATTCTAGCCGGCAAATATGATAGCCAACGCCTGCTCATTGTTGCGAGAAAGCCAGACCGCTTTTTGAAATTAGTAGAAGCAGGCGTGCCAATTGAAACACTCAATGTAGGCAATATGTCGCAGACATCTGAAACGCGTTCTATCACACGCTCAATTAACGTGGTAGATGAAGACGTAGCAGTATTTAACAAGTTGCATGAAAAAGGTGTAACAATAACAGCTCAAATGGTTCCAAATGATCCAGTTGAAGACTTTATGAAATTATTGAAATAAATTTAGGAGGTCATTGTTATGATACAATGGTGGCAAATTCTCTTACTGACGCTGTATTCAGCGTATCAAATTTTGGATGAGTTGACGATTAACTCATCAGCAGGCTCCCCCGTTTTTGCAGGTTTTATCACTGGTCTGGTCATGGGAGATTTGAAGACTGGTTTGTTTATTGGTGGTAGTCTCCAACTCGTTGTGCTTGGGGTTGGTACATTCGGTGGTGCCTCTCGGATTGACGCAACTTCTGGTGCGGTTCTTGCAACAGCATTCTCTGTGGCAACAGGTATGAAATCAGAACTCGCTATTTCAGCTATTGCCGTTCCGGTAGCAGCACTGCTGGTTTACACAGACGTTCTTGGACGTTTCTCTACGACTTACTTTGCACATCGGATTGATGCAGCAGTTGAAAAATTTGACTACAAAGGCATTGAACGCAATTACTTACTCGGTGCCATTCCGTGGGGACTTTCACGTGCCCTTCCAGTATTTCTGGCTTTGTGGCTCGGTGGAGACGCTGTAAAAGCCTTCTCAGACTGGCTTGCCAATAATGCACAATGGATCGCAGATAGATTGATTCTTGCAGGTAAAATGCTTCCTGGTGTCGGTTTTGCAATTTTGCTTCGTTACCTTCCAGTCAAGAAAAATCTCCATTATCTTGGTTTAGGTTTTGCCATTACAGCTATGTTGAAAGTTGTTTTTGACTATATTTCAACATTGGCAGCTGCTTCAGGAGCTGTCAAACAAATCGCTACAGCTCTTGGGGGCGCAAAATTTGAAGGCCTACCAATGATTGGGATTGCGATTATTGGCTTTGCCTTGGCAACAATCAACTATAAAAATGCGACTAATAAACAAGTCGTGACTGTTGCTGCAGAACAATCAGAAAGTGGGGAAATTGACGATGACGAACTCTAATTACAAATTAACAAAAGAAGATTTTAAACAAATCAACCGTCGTAGTCTCTTTACTTTCCAATGGGGTTGGAACTACGAGCGTATGCAAGCATCAGGTTATCTCTATATGATTTTGCCGCAGTTGCGTAAGATATACGGTGATGGTACGCCAGAATTAAAAGAAATGATGCGAACACATACGCAATTTTTCAACACGTCTAACTTTTTCCATACTTTGGTGACAGGGATTGACCTTGCGCTTGAAGAAAATGAAGGGGTTGCGGCTAAAGATACTGTTACAGGGATTAAAACTGGGTTAATGGGTCCATTTGCAGCGATTGGTGATGCGATTTTTGGTTCAACTATTCCTGCAATCATGGGTGGCTTGGCAGCAGGTCTTGCCATTGATGGCAATCCTCTTGGTATTTTCCTTTGGATAGGAGTAACGATTGCGATTAACGTTTTCCGTTGGAAACAATTAGAATTTGCCCACAAAGAAGGCGTCAAATTAGTTACAACGATGCAGGATAAATTGTCCGCAATCACAGATGCTGCAACAGTTCTTGGTGTTTTCATGGTGGCTGCCTTGATTGCTACGATGATTAACTTTAAATTTACCTATACACAAAGTTTTGGTGGTGTAACCTTCAATCTTCAAGAAACATTGGATAAAATCTTCCCGCGTTTGGTTCCGGCATTGTTTACTGGATTTGTTTATTGGCTGCTTGGTAAAAAAGGTATGAATTCAACAAAAGCAATCTTTATCGTGATTATTATTGCAATTGGTGTTTCTGCACTTTCACACTTTACTCATACACCAATCTTAGGTGTCTAAAAGGAGCTTCTCTATAAATGACAAAACAACTTGTATTGGTCAGTCACGGTCGCTTTTGTGAAGAATTGAAAAAAAGCACCGAAATGATTATGGGGCCACTGGACTTCATTCATACAGTTCCTCTGCTTCCAGAGGAAGGAATAGACGACTTTACTGCTAAATTTTCAGCGACTGTAAAAGATTTAGATGATTATATAGTCTTTGCCGACCTGCTTGGTGGAACACCTTGCAATGTCGTTAGCCGTCTGATTTTGGAAGGACTCCAAATTGAACTTTATGCAGGGATGAATATGCCAATGGTGATTGAATTTATCAATTCTGCCCTGACTGGCGTTGAAGCAAAATATATCGAAAAAGCGAACAAATACATCGTGAAAGTCAATGATGTATTAGCAGAAATGAACGATGACGAAGATGAATAAAGGAGTGTCCAGCTAATAGTCGCTGGAAAACACGTCCTTGCTTGAATTGCTCCAATGAGCAATTTGTATAATTAAGGGGGCTGGGGCAAGAAAATGGATTTCTTTAAAATCATCATTTTCCCGCTCCCTTTCTTTTAGTTAGCATTGCAAAGCAGAAAGGAGACCCATGCTAGATTATACAAAGGAAGACTTGATTGAATTAGGTGCGGAAATCACCACACGGGAAATCTATCAACAGCCACAAGTTTGGCAGACGGCTTTTGAAAATTATAAAGCGCAAGCTGATGAGATTGCAGCTTTTCTGAATAATATTGATGAAAAGTATGATTATATCAAGGTTATTTTGACAGGCGCTGGAACTTCAGCCTATGTCGGAGAAACACTTCTCCCTTATTTCAGAAAGATTTACGATGAACGCAAGTGGAACTTTAATGCCATTGCAACGACAGATGTTGTCGCTAACCCGCTTGCTTATCTGCACAAGGAAGTACCAACTATTTTGGTTTCTTTTGCCCGTAGCGGCAATTCACCAGAGAGTGTTGCGGCAGTTGACTTGGCAAAAGACATAGTTGAGGAACTTTACCAAATCACGATTACATGTGCAGCAGAAGGTAAATTAGCCCAGCAAGCACACGGTGACGAACGCAATTTGCTCTTGCTCCAACCTTCGCCGTCAAATGATGCTGGCTTTGCCATGACATCGAGCTTTACGTCTATGATGTTGACAGCCTTGCTCGTCTTTGACAAAGCAGATTTAGCTGCAAAAGCCGAAAAAGTTTCTGCATTGATGACATTGAGTCAAGAAGTGCTGGACTCAGCAGAAGCGATTCAAGAGATTGTTTCCTTAGATTACAACCGTGTCATTTACTTAGGAGCAGGTCCCTTCTTTGGCTTGGCGCATGAAGCTCAGCTGAAAATTTTAGAATTGACAGCAGGACAAGTGGCGACCATGTATGAAAGCCCAGTCGGATTCCGTCACGGTCCAAAGTCGTTAGTGAATGAAAAGACGGTCGTTGTGGTGTTTGGATCGACAGATCCCTACACCAAATTATACGACCTTGACTTAGTACGAGAAGTAGTCGGAGATGAGATTGCCCGCAAGGTAATTTTATTGACAGAACAAAAAGAAGATTTGGAAAATGTTGAACAAGTCATTCTTTCTAGTCAACAGCTAGCAGATGATGTTTATCGCGTATTCCCTTATATTGTTTATGGTCAATTATTTGCTTTGTTGACAGCCCTCAAGGTGAAAAATCGTCCAGACACACCGTCTCCGACAGGCACCGTCAACCGTGTTGTACAAGGCGTCATCATTCACTCATTTGACAAAGAATAGGAAGGAATCCATGGAAAAATTAAGGATTAGTCATGAAAAATTAGCACACTTAAAGAATCTTTCAGATGAAAATGACATTATTGGAGCTTTGGCGATTGACCAGAGAGGTTCGTTGAAAAAAATGCTGGCAAGTGGCACACATGCTGTATCAGGAAATGAAGCGCTCATTGAATTTAAACAATTGATTTCCAGTCAGTTGACTCCGTATGCAACTTCTATCCTTTTAGATCCAGAATTCGGTGTACCTGCTACCCAATTACGTGCGCCAGAATGCGGTCTTATCGTTGCCTATGAAAAAACAGGTTATGATGCGACAACAGAAGGTCGCTTGCCAGACTTGCTACTAAATTGGTCAGTCAAACGCATTAAAGAACTAGGCGGTGATGCAGTCAAGGTTTTGATTTACTATGATGTAGATGACAAACCTGAAATCAATGACATCAAGCAAGCCTGGGTAGAGCGCGTGGGAAGTGAATGTGTGGCAGAAAACATTCCTTATTTCCTTGAAATCTTGACGTATGATGCAAAGCGTGATAATGTAGTAGATGCAGATTATGCGAAAGTAAAACCGCACAAGGTCAATGAAGCCATGAAGCTCTTTTCAAATCCGCGCTACAATGTTGATGTCTTGAAAGTGGAAGTACCGGTCAATATGAATTTTGTCGAAGGGTTTACGAAAGGCGGGGTTGAACCTGTCTACAGCCTTGCGGAAGCCAAGACATTTTTCAAAGAGCAGTCTGATGCAACTCACCTGCCCTTTATTTTCCTGAGTGCTGGAGTTAGCGCAGAGCTTTTCCAGGAAACGCTCAAAGTGGCGCATGAAGCAGGTTCTCAATTCAATGGAGTCCTTTGCGGTCGTGCGACTTGGAAAGAAGCTGTTACCGTCTTTGCTAATCAAGGAGCAGAAGCAGCCAAAGCTTGGCTTGATGAAACGGGGCGTCAAAATATTGAAGACTTGAATCATGTTTTACGTGAAACAGCCGTTTCGTGGACGGAAAAGCTAGAGATTTAAAAGAGGAAAACATAAATTTGTAATAAAAACAAGGAAAGTTGTATGAAATCTTATCAAGAAGCTATTTTTGGAACATTTCAAGGAAAAGATATTGTTGCTTACACATTTGAAAATGACTTGGGCTATCGTTTGAAAGTCATGACTTATGGTGCGACTGTCTTAGAGTATGTCACTCCGGACAAAAATCTTGAATTTGCAAATATCGTGGTGGGGTTTGATCATTTTGATGCCTATGTAGGCAACAGCCCTAAATATGGTGCAAGCGTCGGACCAGTTGCAGGACGGATTACAAAAGCACAGTTTGAGCTGAATGGTGAAACCTATCAGTTAGAGGTCAATAATGCAGAAAATTGCAATCATAGTGGTTCTACTGGCTGGGATAGTGCCATTTTTCAAGTGGAAGAGGTCACGAATGAAGGCATTACTTTTTACACCGAGCGTGTAGATGGCACTGGTGGTTTTCCGGGAAATCTGAAAGTCTGGGTTTCCTATGCTTTAACGGAGATAGGCGAATTAGAAGTTTCTTACCAAGTCCAGACGGACAAGGATACCTTGGTCAATCCAACCAATCACAGTTACTTTAACTTAACAGGCGATTTCAATCAGCCAATTGATCATTGTATTTTGCAGCTGAATACTCTCGGTGTCTATCCTATCGCACCAGATGGAATACCTGCTAAAATATCAGATTTAGAACATAACTTTGTAAAACAGCTTTGCCAAGGCGTTTCTATGAAGGATATTTTTGCCAATCAAGATGAGCAGATTCAGATTGTATCAGGTTTGGATCATCCATTTGCTTTAAACAAGCAAGAGGATAGGGCTGGTTCTTTGTACGATCCGAAGTCAGGTCGCTTTTTGACGTTTAAAACAAGTGCGCCATGCCTAGTGACTTATTCAGCAAATTTTGTAGATGATACGGTCATTTTAAATGGACATCCCATGATCCAGCACAACGGCTTAGCTCTGGAAACTCAGGCACTTCCTGATGCGATTCATAGCGACTTGAAAGCAGATGTTATCTTAAAAGCGAGTGAGATTTTTACCAGCACGACCATTTATCATGCAACAACTAAATAACACGATATATTGAAACGATAGATTATTTGTCTGTCGTTTTTTTATTTGAAATATCCAGCATTATCAAATAAAGACTTTCTAGTCTTTTTCATAATAACACTCCCTTCAATTTCTATTTGTAAAACCTAAGTTCAAACTAACTTACTAACCTGATTTTTTGTTATAATAGTAGTTATGAGTAGAATTTTGGATAATGAACTGATGGGAGACGAGGAGCTCGTAGAGCGCACATTGCGTCCCCAGTATTTACGAGAATACATCGGTCAAGACAAGGTCAAAAATCAATTAAAGATTTTTATCGAGGCAGCTAAGTTGCGAGATGAAGCGCTAGATCACACGTTGCTTTTTGGACCTCCAGGGTTGGGAAAGACCACTATGGCTTTTGTCATTGCCAATGAACTGGGAGTCAATCTCAAGCAAACTTCGGGTCCAGTTGTTGAGAAAGCGGGCGATTTGGTGGCAATCTTGAACGATTTGGAGCCGGGAGATGTTCTCTTTATTGATGAGATTCACCGCTTGCCTATGTCTGTTGAAGAGGTGCTCTATAGCGCTATGGAAGATTTTTACATTGATATTATGATTGGCTCTGGCGAGACCAGTCGTAGTGTTCACTTGGATTTGCCACCGTTTACCTTGATTGGCGCTACGACCAGAGCTGGTATGCTGTCCAATCCTTTACGGGCTCGTTTTGGCATTACTGGTCACATGGAATATTATGCAGAAGCAGATTTGACGGAGATTGTGGAGCGGACGGCAGACATCTTTGAAATGGAGATTACGCATGAAGCAGCTGAAGAATTAGCTCTGCGTAGCCGGGGCACGCCTCGGATTGCCAATCGACTTCTTAAACGCGTACGAGATTTTGCTCAGATTATGGGTGACGGGCTGATTGATGACCAAATTACTGATCAAGCGCTGACGATGCTGGATGTGGATCAAGAAGGCTTAGATTATGTGGATCAGAAGATTCTTAAGACCATGATTGAGGTTTATGGCGGCGGGCCAGTTGGTCTGGGGACTCTGTCTGTCAATATCGCAGAAGAGCAGGAAACGGTAGAAGACATGTATGAGCCTTATTTGATCCAGAAAGGATTTGTTATGCGAACTCGAACAGGGCGTGTGGCAACTCGTAAAGCTTACGAGCATTTGGGTTATGAATATTTGGAGAAATAACATGCTGTCCGAAAAAGAGATTTTACATGCGTTTTCATCAGACCAAGATATGATGACTATCTTACAGATTATCTATGGCTTGCAATTGAAAGACAGCTGGCTTTGTGCTGGTTCGGTGCGAAATTTCATCTGGAATATTCTGTCGGACAAGCCCGGCTTTGATACAGAGACGGATGTGGATGTGATTTTCCTTGACCCAGATGTTTCTTATGAGGAAACACTCAACATTGAAAATCGGCTCAAGCGAGAATTTCCACATTACCATTGGGAAGTCAAGAATCAAGTCTATATGCATATCCACAGTCCAAATACCCAATCTTATACTAGCTCGCAAGATGCCATGAGTAAATATCCAGAGCGCTGTACAGCTGTGGGTTTACGTTTGTTGGATAATAGACAGCTGGAACTCTTTGCGCCTTATGGCTTAGACGACATTCTCCATTTTCGTGTTCAGCCGACTCCGCATTTCTTAACAGATCCAGCGAGAAAAGCTCTTTATGAACAACGACTGAGCAAAAAGAATTGGCAGAAGAAGTGGCACAATCTTCAAATTGAATTTCTTTAAAATTTCTCAAAAATAGTAAAATCTTTAAGAAAAATTTAAGTCAATATCGGTATACTATAATTACAAGTTGAGAAGAACTTAACTTGAACTCCTAAAAACTTTTCTTTTTCATAATAATCTCCCTATAAGAGTCGCCCAATCGGCGGCTTTTGTGTTTTTAAAAGAATTCAAAAATTCTCAGGGGTTTAAATTCCTATTTTTTTAGATTTTGTTATAATAGTAAAGAGGTCTATGCTATGAAAAAAATTGTGTTTGTTTGCTTGGGAAATATCTGTCGCAGTCCAATGGCAGAATTTGTGATGAAAGATTTGACAGATGGTGTTTATGTTGAAAGTCGTGCGACTTCGGATTGGGAGCATGGTAATCCAATCCATTCGGGAACGCAGGCGATTTTTAAGAAATATGCCATTCCTTACGACCAAAGCAAAACTTCTCAACAAATTTCACAGCAGAATTTTGTAGACTTTGATTATATTATAGGAATGGACGAATCCAATTTTCAAGATTTGAGGAAAATCGCACCGGGAAAATATCTGGAGAAAGTATTCCAATTTGAAGAGAAAAGTGTGCCAGATCCGTGGTACACAGGTGATTTTGACGAGACTTACCGGCTTGTTTTGGCAGGTTGTCAGAAATGGATTAAGCGCATAAAGAGCGAAGATTAGTGGAGAGAATGGACACATTAAAAGAATTTTACGAAAAGTACAAAATTTATCTCACAAGGCATAACTTGGAATTGCTAGCAGTAACGGTTATTGTCCTATCAGCGATGGTGGCTTTTACATCAGGTATTCCCAGTCAAGGGGCATTGACCTTGGATAAAGGAGCAATCAAATATAATGGCAGTCTCGTCCGTGGGAAAATGAATGGTCAAGGAACATTGACTTTTAAGAATGGTGATGTTTATAAAGGCTATTTTAAAAATGGAACTTTCAATGGGAAAGGAACTTTTACAGCTAAAGCTGGCTGGAAGTATGAAGGAAATTTTGTAAATGGTCAAGCAGATGGTCAAGGCAAATTAACAACAGAAAATAATGTTGTCTACAAGGGAAAGTTTAAACAGGGGATTTATCAAAATGCGCGTTAAATGGTTTTCATTAGTGAGGATTACAGGGTTACTTCTAGTCCTGCTCTACCATTTCTTCCAGAAAGCTTTTCCTGGCGGTTTTATTGGTGTGGATATTTTCTTCACTTTCTCAGGCTTTTTGATTACATCTCTCTTGATTGATGAATTTGCCAGAGACAAAGACATTGATGTTAAAGGATTCTTGAGACGTCGCTTTTATCGGATTGTGCCACCGCTTGTCTTTATGATTTTGATTGTCATGCCCTTTACCCTGTTGATTCGGAAGGATTTTGTGGCTGGTATTGGGACGCAAATCGCTGCTGTGCTCGGCTTTGTGACAAATTTTTATGAAATTTTGTCTGGTGGAAATTACGAGAGTCAATTTATCCAACATCTCTTTGTGCACACATGGAGCTTGGCTTTGGAGATGCACTACTATATCTTGTGGGGCTTGGCAACATGGTATTTAGCGAAGAAAAGTAAAACCATTGGGCAATTTCGTGGTATTATCTTTCTTTTATCATCTGCTTTGTTCTTGATTAGTTTTCTCTCTATGTTTGTCAGAAGTTTCTTCTCTTCAAACTTTTCTGTGATTTACTTTTCAAGTTTCACGCATATCTTCCCGTTTTTTGCAGGAAGTATTTTAGCGACACTTTCGGGTGTGAGTGATTTGGGAGCACCTTTTCGTAAAATGGAGCAGGCGCTTGATTTGAAAAAGACCTTTTATCTACTTGGTGGTAGTTTTGCAGCTTTGCTGTTATTGACCTTCCTTCTGAAATTTGACAATTTATTGACCTATCTGTTTGGTTTCCTTCTTGCAACGGTATTTTCGGTGGTGATGATTTTGGCAACACGTGTGCTCCATGAGAAGACGCCACATGTTGATGAGCCGCCCGTTATCACATTTATTGCAGATACGAGCTATGGTGTGTATTTGTTCCATTGGCCGTTTTACATCATCTTTTCCCAATTGATGAGCAATGGATGGGCAGTTCTATTGACAACCGTGCTTTCCTTTGCCTTGGCGGCTTTCTCTTTCTATCTGTTAGAGCCGACATTAGCAGGTAAAGAGCCAAAAATATTTGGCTTGAAGATGGACATCAAGCAAATCACAACGCCTGTATTTTATAGTTTGATTCCATTAACACTGGTTGCTTTTGTCATGATCATGACTGCTCCGAAAATTGGTGCCTTTGAAGAAAATTTGCTCGTCAATGGGTTGAATCAAGCTGACAGTAAAATGCAGATTACTCGTACCCAAGCTGATAATGTGAGTGCCAGTCAATACAACGTAGCAAAGGGTACGACAGTTATCGGAGATTCGGTAGCTTTGCGAGCAAGTGAATGGCTCAAGCAGGCTATGCCGGAAATTCAAGTGGATGCAGCAGTCAGTCGAAACTTAGAATCGGGCTTGCAAGTCTATCAAACTGATATTTCAAACAAAGTACTTCTGGAAACAGTGGTCTTAGCCTTGGGAACCAATACGGTTGATAACTACGAAAGTTTGCTCAATCAATTTATTGAGAAATTACCAAAAGGACATCGTTTGGTTTTAGTGACGCCGTATGATGGTCGGACAGCACATAACGCTTCTAGCTTGGCAGTCAAAACACGTCAGTATGAATTGGAATTGGCGAAAAAATACGATTATGTATTTGTGGCGGATTGGTATCAAACTGCTATTGAACACCCAGAAATTTGGTATGGAACTGATTATGTGCACTTTGGCTCGGAGACAACAACAATCACCAAAGGCGGTGAACTCTATGCTCAAACCGTCAAACAAGCCATTGATGAAGCTGTGAAAAAAGGAACAGTGAAGAAATAATAGTAATAATTAGAAGTCATGGATTGCCTTGCGATTCATGACTTTTGTGTGCTGTAAAAAGATAGTAGGGTAGAACGAGGGTGTAGGAATACACAGCAAAAATGCTCTTTTTTACATAACTTTTGTTTTTGGAAATCTTGAAAAAGTATGTGAAATATATAATTTTAAGTTTTAAACTTCACAAACAATGTTTTTAAATATAATAGAAAACTCATGTTTTGAAACAAATTCACAATATAAAAGAAAAAGTTTGTGAAGTTTACTTGAAAGTGTTTACAAGAGAAAGAAAATAAGGTATAATAATCTTGTGAAAAAATTAACAAAGGATTTATAAAAATCCTAAAAACCATTGGAGGAACACATGGCTGATAAAAAAACATTAACTCCCGAAGAAAAAAAGTTAGCTGCTGAAAAGCATGTTGACGAACTCGTTCAAAAAGGGCTAGTTGCTCTGGAAGAAATGAGAAAATTAAATCAAGAACAAGTAGACTACATTGTTGCAAAAGCTTCAGTTGCTGCTCTTGATGCACATGGTATCTTAGCAGAACATGCTGTTAAAGAAACAGGTCGCGGTGTCTTTGAAGACAAAGCAACAAAAAACCTTTTTGCCTGCGAACATGTTGTTAACAATATGCGTGGTGTTAAAACTGTTGGTGTGATTGAAGATGATCCTATTACAGGTTTAACGAAAATTGCTGAACCGGTCGGAGTAATCTGCGGAATCACTCCAACGACCAACCCAACTTCAACAGCGATTTTTAAATCATTGATTTCGTTGAAAACGCGGAATCCAATTATCTTTGCTTTCCACCCATCTGCTCAAGAATCTTCTGCTCATGCGGCACAAATCGTACGTGATGCAGCGATTGCAGCAGGTGCACCTGAAAACTGTGTTCAATGGATTACACAGCCATCTATGGAAGCAACAACAGCTTTGATGAACCACGAAGGGATTGCAACAATCCTTGCGACTGGTGGGAACGCCATGGTAAAAGCTGCCTATTCATGCGGCAAACCTGCTCTTGGAGTTGGTGCTGGTAACGTTCCAGCTTACGTTGAAAAATCAGCAAATATCCGCCAAGCAGCACATGATATCGTGATGTCCAAATCATTTGATAATGGTATGGTCTGTGCATCTGAGCAAGCCGTGATCATTGATAAAGAAATCTATGATGAATTTGTAGAAGAATTCAAATCTTACCATACTTACTTTGTCAACAAGAAAGAAAAAGCGCTTTTGGAAGAATTCTGTTTTGGTGCAAAAGCCAACAGCAAGAACTGCGCTGGTGCAAAATTGAACCCAAATATTGTTGGTAAACCAGCTACATGGATTGCTGAGCAAGCAGGATTCAAAGTACCAGAAGGAACAAATATCTTGGCTGCTGAATGTGCAGAAGTTGGAATTAAAGAACCATTGACTCGTGAAAAATTATCACCTGTTATTGCAGTTTTGAAAGCTGAAGATACTGAAGATGGACTTAAAAAAGCTCGTCAAATGGTTGAATTTAATGGGCTAGGACACTCAGCTGCTATCCATACAAAAGACGAAGCTCTTGCAAAACGTTTCGGTACGGAAATAAAGGCAATGCGTATTATCTGGAACTCTCCATCTACCTTTGGTGGTATCGGTGATGTATACAACGCCTTCATTCCATCATTAACACTTGGATGTGGTTCATACGGACACAACTCAGTTGGTGATAATGTATCAGCTATCAACCTTCTTAACATCAAGAAAGTAGGAAAACGTAGAAATAATATGCAATGGTTTAAAGTTCCTTCAAAAATCTACTTCGAACGTAACTCAATCCAATACCTTCAAACTTGCGAAGGTATCGAACGTATCATGATTGTTACCGATAAATCAATTGAAAAACTCGGTTTTGTACAACGTGTGATTGACCAATTGAATCTTCGTAAAAACAAAGTCACGATTCAAGTCTTCTCAGATGTTGAACCAGATCCAGATATCACAACAGTTCGTCGTGGTGTTGAAGTAATGCGCTCGTTTGAACCAGACACTATCATTGCCCTTGGTGGTGGCTCACCAATGGATGCGGCTAAAGGTATGTGGATGTTCTATGAACAGCCAGACGTTGACTTCGGTGACCTCGTTCAAAAATTCATGGATATCCGTAAACGTGCCTTCAAATTCCCATCACTTGGTAAGAAAGCTCAATATATTGGTATTCCAACAACATCTGGTACAGGTTCAGAAGTAACACCGTTTGCAGTTATCTCTGATAAGGCAAATAATCGTAAATACCCTATCACTGACTATGCATTGACACCAACCATTGCAATTGTTGATCCTGCTTTAGTAGAATCTGTTCCAGCATTTATTGCTGCTGACACAGGTATGGATGTCTTGACACACGCAACTGAAGCTTATACTTCTAACTTTGCCAATGACTATACAGATGGTATTGCTCTTCAAACTATCAAGTTAGTCTTCAAATACTTGGAAAAATCTGTAAAAACGGCTGACCCAGAAGCCCGTGAAAAGATGCACAATGCCTCTACAATGGCTGGTATGGCCTTTGCAAATGCCTTCCTTGGAATGAGTCACTCAATGGCGCATAAGATTGGTGCTGTTCACCACACCATTCACGGACGTACAAATGCTATTTTACTTCCTTATGTTATCCGTTACAATGGAACTCGTCCATCTAAAACTACAACATGGCCTAAGTACAACTACTGGAAAGCTGATGAAAAATTCCAAGATATTGCTCGTATGCTAGGTCTTCCTTGCTCAACACCAGAAGAAGCGGTTGAAGCGTATGCCAAAGCTGTTTATGACCTTGGTGTAGCGGTTGGTATCAAGATGAACTTTAAAGATCAAGGTATTGATGAAAAAACTTGGAAAGATAGCTTACATGATATTGCCGTTCTTGCTTATGAAGACCAATGTTCACCAGCAAATCCACGCTTGCCAATAGTTACTGACATGGAAGAAATTATGGCTGATGCCTACTATGGCTATGCAGAACGTCCAGGACGTCGTAAATAGACAGTAAAGTTTGTTCTAATTTGAATCGTTCGTCATTGTACAGACAATGTATTCAGATTTTTAAACATAAATCAGTTTATCAGTCACCATCTCCCTGCTTTTGTAGGGAGATTTTTCTATTTGGAGAGAGTGTCCTTTCTCTTGCTTAATATTGTATGCGTTTTCCTGTAAACTAGTTGTGAAAAAAGGAGGGCGGTCATGTTTCAATTGTTGGTATTTGATAGGGACGATGTCATTGTGGATACAGAAAATCTTATACTTCTCTTTGCCCTAAAATATCATAATAGACTGATAAGTTTTGAATCTGTAAATTTGATACTAAAATAATGAAAAGTTGATGTTGCAAAAAGCATTATGAGTGTTATAATATAGTTGTGTAAGCGGTTTCTAAAATAGATAATATTTATAAAAATAAGGAGGAAATATAATGTCAGTATTTTATGTTCCATCAGTTAATCTTATTGGTTGTGGTGTGATTAATGAAATAGGTGGTCATATCAAAGAGTTGGGGTATAAGAAAGCTCTCTTGGTGACAGACCATTATATTGCAAGTAGTGACATTTTACCTAAGGTAACTACACCACTTGATAAGGAAGGCATTGAGTATGTCGTTTTTAGTGATGTTGAGCCGAATCCAACTGTTAAAAATGTTGAAGATGGTTTAGCTGTTTTGCGAGATAATAATTGTGATTTTATTATTTCACTTGGTGGTGGTTCGCCGCAAGATGCTGCAAGTAGTATTTCAATTCTTGCAACGAATGGCGGGCGTCCGCAAGATTACGAAGGTGTTCACAAATCAAAGGAAAAAGGCTTGCCGGTTGTAGCAATCAATACGACAGCAGGAACATCAGCTGAAATCACGATTAACTATGTTATTACTGATGAAGAGCGTAAAGTGAAAATGGTTATGGTTGATAAGAATAGCCTTGCACTCCTGTCAGTAAATGATCCAGAATTGATGATTTCAAAACCAAAAGCTTTGACAGCTGCAACAGGTATGGACGCTCTTACATATGCGGTTGAAGCTTTGGTAACACCAGGTGCGTATAATGTGACGAAAAAATTGTCTATTGGTGCAATTGAGTTAATTAAAGAATTTTTACCACGTGCTGTTGAAAATGGCCATGACATTGAAGCACGCGAAGCCATGGTTAATGCGATTTTCCTAGGTGGTATGGCCTTTAATAATGCTGGGCTAGGTTATGTACATTCTATGGCTCATCAACTTGGAGCAGTTTACAATCTTCCTCACGGTGTTTGTTGTGCCATGCTTTTACCGATTGTAGAGCGTGAAAATGCAAAACGTGTGCCAGAAGCATTCCGAAATGTTGCAAAAGCTCTTGGTCTCCATACGGAAGGTAAAAGTGATAAAGAATGCGCTGATTATGCCATTTCTGAAATTGAAAAATTATCAGCAACTGTGGGTATTCCGAAAAAATTGACAGAACTGGACATTAAAGAAGAAGAATTTGACTTTGAATACCTTTCTAAAAATGCACTCATTGATGCTTGTGCACCAGGAAATCCATTTATGCCAACCTTAGAAGAAACGATTGCTCTTTACAAAGAATTGTTTTAAGTGCTGATTTGTCATAAAAATAAGCTACCGATGAAATTTTCGGTAGCTTATTTACGTTCATTTTGGGGAATGTCCAAAATAGGTACGATATTTGTCATAAAAGTAAGTTTTATTTGAAAATCCAACACTTTGTGCTACCTCGTAAATTGGCATACGTGTAGATAGGAGAAGATGTTTAGACGGACGCCAGGACAATACCGAAAAGAACACCAGCACTGAGAAATTTTATTCAAAAGCAACTCTGGATGATGCTCCTGAAAAAAGCATTCACCCTTGCTAATTCTATTATAGGGTCTCCATTCTGGAAAATTCTTGGGGGAAATCTTGTGACGATGTGGTAGATAGCGCTCGCAGAGATGTAGTCTTTTGCGTGCCTCAGAGGCAATGTGCGATAATGATAGTATCATGTTAAAATGATTATCTCTCTGAAACTACTTTCAAGATTTAAGAGAAAAGTGAGTGTTATCAGAAATTAGAACCAAAATCTCAGATATTGTTGAAAGCGCTTTAAAAAATAGTTATAATAACATCGTGAGATTGATGGCGCTTTAAAAATCGATCTACAATAGCAAAGGAGAAGGCTGTCTATGGCACAAATGACAAAAGACGAGCTGATTGCCAAAATAAAAGATGGCATCATTGTTTCCTGTCAAGCCTTGCCACACGAACCGCTATATACTGAAGCAGGTGGGGTTATTCCCCTTTTGGTAAAAGCGGCTGAACAAGGGGGAGCTGTTGGCATTCGAGCTAATAGTGTTCGGGATATTAAGGAAATTAAAGAGGTTACTTCGCTGCCAATCATCGGCATTATCAAGCGAGATTATCCACCTCAAGAGCCGTTTATTACCGCAACGATGCGAGAAATTGATGAACTAGCAGCTCTGGATATTGAAGTAATTGCTTTTGATTGTACAAATCGGGAACGTTTTGACGGTTTAAAGATTGCGGATTTTATCAAGCAAGTTAAGGAAAAATATCCTCATCAATTGCTCATGGCAGATGTGAGCACCTTTGAAGAGGGTGTGGCTGCAGCAGAAGCAGGTGTGGATTTTGTGGGTACAACATTGTCAGGTTACACCTCTTATAGTTTGCAATGTGAGGGGCCGGATTTTGATCTGATAAAAAATTTATGTGATGCAGGTTTGGATGTCATCGCGGAAGGAAAAATCCATTATCCGAGTGAAGCCAAAATCATTCATGACCTAGGTGTTAGAGGAATTGTAGTGGGTGGTGCCATTACGCGTCCCAAAGAAATCACAGAGCGCTTTGTTGCGGCAGTATGTGAAAATTAGGAACAACTCTATCCGTATAAAAGGATAAAACAAAAGGAGAAAAAATATGAGAATGAAGAAGATACTTTGTTCGTTGTTTGCAGGAGCTGCTATTTTATCGTTAGCAGCATGTGGAAATTCAGGTGGTTCAAACAAATCAGCTGATTCAGGAAATTCCTCTGGCAAGACAGAGATTACTTGGTGGGCTTTCCCAGTCTTCACGCAAAAAAAGGCCAGCGATGGTGTTGGTACGTATGAAAAAGAAATTATCAAAGCATTTGAAAAAGCCAATCCAGATATTAAAGTAAAATTAGAAACCATTGACTTCAAATCTGGTCCAGAAAAAATTACAACAGCTATTGAAGCAGGAACAGCACCAGATGTCCTCTTTGACGCACCGGGTCGGATCATTCAATATGGTAAAAATGGGAAGTTGGCAGAATTGAATGATCTCTTTACTGATGACTTCGTCAAAGATGTTAACAACGATCAAATCATTCAAGCAAGTAAGGCTGGTGATAAAGCTTACATGTATCCAATCAGTTCTGCTCCGTTTTATATGGCATTGAACAAGAAAATGCTGAAAGAAGCTGGTGTGTTAGACCTTGTTAAAGAGGGCTGGACAACTGCTGACTTTGAAAAAGTATTGAAAGCATTGAAAGCTAAAGGGTATACTCCTGGCTCACTCTTCAGTAATGGTCAAGGTGGTGACCAAGGTACACGTGCTTTCATTTCAAATCTTTATGGTGGTTCTGTAACAGATGATAAAGTGACAAAATATACAACGGACAGTCCAAACTTTGTCAAAGGTTTGAACAAAGCAGTGAGCTGGATTAAAGATGGTTTGATGACAAACGGCTCTCAATTCGATGGTGGAGCAGATATTCAAAACTTTGCGAATGGGCAAACTTCTTATACTGTTCTTTGGGCACCTGCGCAAAATGGTATCCAAGCAAAATTGTTGAAGGCAAGTGGCGTTGAAGTTGTTGAAGTACCATTCCCGTCAGACAATGGCAAACCAGCTTTGGAATACCTTGTAAATGGCTTTGGTATCTTTAACAATAAAGACAAAAAGAAAGTAGAAGCTGCTAAGAAATTTGTCAAATTTATCGCTGATGATAAGAAATGGGGACCACAAAATGTTGTTCGTACAGGTGCTTTCCCGGTTCGTTCATCATTTGGTAAATTGTACAATGACAAACGGATGGAAACAATCAACACTTGGACAAAATATTATTCACCATATTACAACACGATTGATGGATTTGCAGAAATGAGGACACTCTGGTTCCCAATGTTGCAATCTGTTTCAAATGGCGATGAAAAAGTTGAATCTGCTTTGAAGACCTTTACAGAAAAAGCAAATGAAACCATTAAAAAAAGTAAAAAATAAATAATGTAACGATTTCCCTTTTTCTGTTGTTGGTTTCATAAAATAGGAAAAGGGAATTTTTTATCAAAAAGAGGAGGTCAGTATCTCCTCTAGCTAAATGAGGTGTTGAATGTGAAAGTGAATAAAATAAGAATGAGAGAAACGGTGATTTCCTATGCTTTTTTGGCACCAGTTCTATTATTCTTTATTGTCTTTGTATTGGCACCGATGGTGATGGGATTTGTAACGAGTTTCTTTAATTATTCTATGACATCCTTTTCATTCGTTGGATTGGACAATTACTCACGAATGTTTAAAGATCCAGTCTTTATTAAATCTCTCATTAATACGGTGATTATTGTTATTGGTTCGGTACCAATTGTTGTGTTGTTCTCTTTGTTTGTGGCGTCACAGACCTATAGTCAAAATGCGATTGCACGGTCATTTTATCGGTTCGTCTTCTTCCTGCCAGTGGTGACAGGGAGTGTAGCTGTAACGGTTGTATGGAAATGGATTTACGACCCACTGTCAGGGATTTTGAATTTCGTCCTGAAGTCGGGTCATGTTATCAATCAAAACATTTCTTGGCTGGGGGATAAGCATTGGGCGTTGATGGCGATTATTGTGATTTTGCTGACAACTTCTGTCGGGCAGCCTATTATTCTCTATATTGCTGCTATGGGAAATATTGACAATTCATTGGTGGAAGCTGCGCGTGTTGATGGAGCGACAGAGCTGCAAGTTTTCTGGAAGATTAAATGGCCAAGTCTTTTGCCAACAACTCTGTATATTGCGATCATTACAACAATCAATTCCTTCCAATGTTTTGCCTTGATTCAGCTGTTGACATCCGGAGGGCCAAACTATTCAACCAGTACATTGATGTATTACCTGTATGAAAAAGCCTTCAAGTTATCTGAATATGGTTATGCTAATACCATGGGAGTATTTTTAGCTATCATGATTGCTTTGATTAGCTTTGCCCAATTCAAGATTCTTGGAAATGACGTCGAATATTAAAGAAAGGAGAGAAAAGATGAAACAGAAAAAAATAAGTGCCTTTACGGTAATTTCAACGATTATTCTCTTGGTGTTGACCGTTCTCTTTGTTTTTCCTTTCTATTGGATTTTAACAGGGGCTTTCAAATCGCAGCCAGATACGATTGTCATTCCACCTCAATGGTGGCCTAAGATGCCAACATTAGAAAATTTCCAACAGCTGATGGTGCAAAACCCAGCCCTGCAATGGATGTGGAATAGTGTCTTTATCTCGCTAGCGACCATGTTTTTGGTCTGCATTACTTCTGCCTTAGCGGGCTATGTTCTGGCTAAAAAACGTTTCTATGGGCAGCGGATTCTTTTTGCAACTTTTATCGCTGCTATGGCTCTGCCTAAACAAGTAGTACTAGTTCCTTTGGTCCGTATTGTCAACTTTATGGGAATCCATGATACACTAGCTGCAGTTATTTTTCCTCTTGTCGGTTGGCCTTTTGGGGTTTTCCTCATGAAGCAATTTAGTGAAAATATCCCAACGGAATTGTTGGAATCTGCTAAGATTGATGGCTGTGGTGAAATTCGGACTTTTTGGAATGTAGCTTTTCCAATTGTAAAACCAGGTTTTGCTGCCCTTGCCATTTTTACCTTTATCAACACATGGAATGATTACTTTATGCAATTGGTCATGCTGACATCGCGGCAGAATCTAACGATTTCACTTGGAGTGGCAACGATGCAAGCTGAAATGGCAACAAATTATGGTTTGATTATGGCTGGTGCTGCTATGGCAGCTGTTCCGATTGTAACCGTCTTTCTTGTCTTCCAAAAATCCTTCACGCAAGGTATTACTATGGGAGCTGTGAAAGGATAAGGAGGCAGACCAAATGATTTTCGATGAATTGGAAAATCTCGCCTACTACAAAGGTATCCATGAGAATTTGGATTGTGCCATTGATTATCTCCTGACGCACGATTTAAACGATTGTGAGTTAGGACGGTACGAGATTGACGGAGGAAAAGCCTTTCTGTTTGTGCAGGAAAATGAATTAAGTTCCGAAGTGACAGATGAATGTGAATTTCATCAAGATTATCTGGATTTGCATTTTCTCTTGGAAGGGCATGAAATCATTCAATATGGTACAAAAGTAAAAAAGATAAGCAAACCTTATGACAAAAAGAAGGATATTGGGTTTGTGACTTGTGAGCAGCTCTATCCACTTTATTTGGACAAGCAGAATTTTGCAGCATTTTTACCCAATGAGCCGCATCAACCCAATAGGTTTGCTGCTAAAGGTGATAAGGTCAAAAAATGTGTCGTAAAAGTTTTGCTCAACGATTAAACTAATTGATTAGGAGGTAGAACCATGGAAAAGAGAGGTTCGCAGTTAATACGAAGTATATTTGATACAGATAATTTCTTTATGAGAATATGTGAGAAAATATTAGATTTGGTGACTGTGAACCTCATCTTTCTTTTGTCTTGTCTACCACTTGTTACGATTGGTATTGCCAAAATTAGCTTGTATGAAACTTTGTTTGTCATCAGAGATTCGCGACGCATAAAAGTAACAGCAACCTATGTGCAGGCATTTAGGAAAAATTGGAAGGTCGGTTTCAAACTTGGTTTGCTAGAACTCAGCATTGTAGGTATCAGTCTATTTGACCTCCTGCTTTTTTGGAAGCATGAAACAATGCCATTTCAAATGTTAAAAGCAACCTGTATCGGCGTCATCATTTTTGCTAGTTTGCTATTTTTATGTGTCTATCCTTTGGCAGCTAAGTTTGAAATGACGGTAAAAGATCTATTACAAACGGGACTGATCATGGTAAGTTTACATTTCCCGTGGTTCTTTTTGATAATAGCCTTATTAGCTACAATCATCTTTTTCCTCTCTAGTTCAGGATTTGTGTTGCTGCTAGGCTTTACTCTTTTTGTATTTGTCGGCTTTGCAGCCTTAGGATTTTTGCAATTGCCTATCATGGAGAACATTTTTAACAAATATAAATGATAAAATCAATCAAATTGGAGAATAAACTATGAAAGATTTAAAAAAATACGAAGGGGTCATTCCGGCCTTTTATGCCTGCTATGATGACCAAGGTGAGATTAGCCCGGAGCGCGTGCGGGCGTTAGTAGAATATTTCCTCAAAAAAGGAGTTCATGGCTTGTATGTCAATGGCTCGTCTGGTGAATGTATCTACCAAAGCGTTGCTGATAGAAAATTGATTTTGGAAGAAGTCATGGCGGTGGCAAAAGGGAAATTAACGATTATTGCCCATGTCGCTTGCAACAATACCAAGGATAGTATGGAGTTGGCGCGCCATGCAGAAAGCTTGGGAGTGGATGCTATTGCGACCATACCACCGATTTATTTTCGTTTGCCAGAATACTCGATTGCTCAATATTGGAACGCTATTAGCGCGGCTGCCCCACATACAGACTTTGTGATCTACAATATTCCGCAGTTGGCAGGTGTAGCTCTGACGCCAAGTTTATATACAGAAATGCTCAAAAATGAACGTGTGATTGGCGTGAAGAATTCTTCCATGCCTGTCCAAGATATTCAAACCTTTGCAGCACTTGGTGGGGAAGACCACCTCGTCTTTAATGGGCCAGATGAGCAATTTTTAGGCGGTCGCCTGATGGGAGCAAGAGCAGGTATCGGTGGAACGTATGGGGCGATGCCAGAGCTTTTCTTGAAGCTCAATCAATTGATTGCTGATAAGGATTTGGAAAAAGCAAAAGAACTGCAATTTACCATTAACGCTATTATCGGGAAATTAACAGCTACTCATGGGAATATGTATTCCGTCATCAAGGAAGTCTTGAAAATCAATGAAAATCTAAATATCGGCTCTGTCCGTTCTCCATTAACACCAGTGACAGACACGGATCGTCCGATTGTAGAAGAAGCGGCACGCTTGATTCGTGCAGCTAAGGAAGCATTCCTATAATAGAAAAAGAGGTGGATTATGGGAAAATACATTGCCATTGATATTGGGGGAACAAATATCAAATATGGTCTGATTGATGATACCGACACCTTGTTGGAAGCGCATGAAATACCAACAGAGGCTCATAAAGGCGGTCCAGAAATTTTGCGTAAGGTGAAGGGGATTGTAGCAAGTTATTTAGAGCAGACTTCGGTTGTTGGGATTTGTATTTCCTCAGCTGGAATGGTCGATCCAGATAAAGGAGAAATCTTTTATGCTGGTCCTCAGATTCCGAACTATGCAGGTACTCAGTTCAAGAAAGTGGTAGAAGAAACATTTGCCGTTCCTTGTGAGATTGAAAACGATGTCAATTGTGCTGGCTTGGCGGAAGTTATGTCAGGAAGTGGCAAGGGAGCGAACATTGCGATTTGTTTGACGATTGGAACGGGTATCGGTGGCTGCTTGCTGGTGGATGGTCAGGTTTTTCACGGCTTTAGTAATTCGGCCTGTGAAGTCGGTTATGTGTATCTGCCAGACGGTGCTTTCCAAGATGTGGCTTCAACGACTGCCTTGGTCGATTATGTAGCAGAGCTTCACGGAGAAGATCCTACTATGTGGAATGGCCGCCGCATTTTCAAAGAAGCAACAGAAGGAAATACACTGTGTATCCAAGGAATCGACCGCATGGTCAATTATTTGGGGCAAGGGATTGCGAATATTTGCTATGTGGTCAATCCAGAAGTGGTGATTTTAGGTGGCGGCATTATGGGTCAAGAGGCCATTCTTCGTCCTCGAATTGAGGCTGCTATGAAAGCCTGTTTGGTGCCAAGTATTGCTGAAAAAACCAAGCTCGCTTTCGCTCATCATCAAAATGCTGCGGGGATGTTTGGAGCTTATTATCACTTTAAAAATAAACATCATTAACGAAAAGCCTTCTATAATGAAAACGAGCAAATCCTTGGTGAGGAGATGCTCATTTTTGTTTGGTGCCTTATTTGTGTCGTCTGTAATAGCCATTTAATTTTTGATTTTCCCAAAAACTGTTGAAGATTTTTTCTTTTCTTTCTCGGTCAATTTCTAGGAAAAAGGCATAAAGGAGGTCGATCATAAGTAGCATAGGAAATTGTGCTGAGATGCGTAAAATATACTCTGGTTTGCTTTGAATGGCAACAGTGATGATTTCAGTAAAGGTTTCTTTGACTTTGTTGGGGTATCCTGTTACTAACACCGTTTTAGCGCCCATTGCTTTAGCGTCAATGAGACTGTTGATGATAGATTGCGTTCCTCCGGACAAAGAAAATCCAATAACCAAGCAATTTTCATCTAGGATACTGGTTGTCCAAGCAAAGCCGTCTTGATCTGTCAACGCTTCGCAGACAACACCAAGCCGCATGAAGCGCAGTTTCATATCACGGGCGACGAGGCCAGAGCTTCCCGTTCCAAAGAAATAGACGCGATCAGCTGCTTCGATAAGATTGGCAACGCGTAGCAATTTGTCTTCATCAACCAATTCCTCAGTTTGTTGACGGATTTGAGCATAGTTTCGCAGCACTCTACGAGATAAGTCATTTTGCAAATGTTCAGTTTGCTCTGATTTGTCTTGCAACTGGTGAATATATTGAAAATTAAACTCTCTGTAGCCTTTAAATCCGCATTTCTTCGCAAAGCGTGTCAAGGCTGCTTGAGAAATGTAGAGAGTTTGCGCAACTTTTTGAGAAGAGAGATCGTCATAGATACTAGAAGGGCTCAAAAAGTAGTTGGCAATCCGCTTTTCTAAGTCAGTCATGCTATCAAAATGGCTTTCAATCCTCGCCATGATATGCTGCGTATTTTCCATAGATGTACTCTCTTTACTTGTAATGATATAGAACAAATGTTTTGAAAAACCTATTTGTATTATAACATAGTTTTACAAAATAGGACGCTAGGTAGCTTGATAAATAGCATAGGGTGAAATGATTTCAATTAAGCGAAGAAAACCAATAAAACTTTGTGACGAATGGTTTGAAAATGTGTTATAATTTACACAAGTAAACGTTACAGCCATTGTATGATACAAAGGAGGTGCAAGACATGACGAACGCTACTTTTGAGCAAATGCAGGAAATCGAGCAAGCGGCAGATGAAGTGTTGGCGAGCTATAAAAGTCAAATTCAGGAATTGCGAGAGCAAGCTAGCAGCAATCTGAAACAGCTAGAGAAAGTCTATGATGAAGAAAAGCAACAATTGCTTGTTGAGTTAAAAGAACAATCTGAAAAAGAGATTGCCAACTTGACACAAGACTTAGAAAAAACGAGACAAGAGAACGAAGAAAAAGCCCAAGCAGCTTTGTCAAATAAAAAAGAGGTACTGCTGCAAATGATTGTGGACAGGGTGGTAGAAAAATATGGCCATTAGTCAAATGCAAGAGTTGTCGCTGCTATTGCCAAAAGATTTGTTGGATGATGTTCTCTCCTATTTGCAAAATCTCCAATCGGTTGAAATTCAGGATTTGCAAGCAAAAGAGACTTGGCAGGGAGCTTTTGAGCAAGAGTTGGTGTGGAATCCTGATAAGTCTTTCTCGGAACATCTTCAAACTTTGACTCGGCGACAGGAAAAACTTGCCAATATGATTGAACGTTTGCAGGCGTTTGTGCCAAAGAAGAAATTACTGGAGTCATTAAAGGAAGCTCCTTTGGAGACAACCTTTGTAAGTCTAGAAGAAGCAGGGCAGGCGCGTGATGAAGAAGCGCTTCTTGCTAACATTCAACAACAATTTCAATCGTTGACAAGAGCGCAGGAAGTCAAAGAAAGAGCTCAGTCGGATGTGGCAGAGCTAGAAAAATGGGCAAATTTAGGTGTTACGCCGATAGCACTTAAGCATTTTAAACACCTTCGTGCGTTTGTGGGAAGCATTCCAAGCAATGAGAACAATCAGCTCAATGCTCGATTACGGGACTATCCTAATCTGGGAGTCCAAGAGATTTTCACCAGTACCACAGAAAGTGGAATTCTTGTGCTATGTAAAGCAGAAACAGCTAAGGAAATGCAAGCATTCTTGACAGAGCTTGGTTTCAAACCTTTTGAATATCCCTTTGAAGAATTGCCTAGTGAGCGCTTGACATCGTTAAAAGAAATGATAAAGGAGCAAGAAACGGTTATCAGCTCAACGCAAACGCAGCTTGCAGCTTCCAGCAAGGAACTGCAACAGCTCAAACTTCAGTTGGACTATATTTTGAATCTTACTTCTCGCCAAGAAAGCAAGGGAGATCTTGCCAGTACGCAGAATTTGGTTGCTTTAGAAGGCTGGATTGAGCAAGAGCAGATAGAAGATTTGAAAATGGGTCTTGCGCAACAATTTGGTGGGACTGTCTTGCTTCAAATCCATGAAATGGAGGCAGCTGATCGACAGCGAGTCCCGACAAAACTTAAAAATAATGCTCTGATTGAGCCTTTTGAGCTGGTGACAGAGATGTATTCGTTGCCGAAATACGAAGATAAAGATCCAACGCCTGTTGTTTCGGTCTTCTACTTTATCTTTTTTGGCATGATGGCAGCTGATATTGGCTATGGTCTGTTGCTCTTTGGCGGAACGACTTGGGCTTTGAAGACTTTACATGTTAAGCCAAGTCTAGCAAAGAATTTACGCTTTTTTAGAATTTTAGGAATCGGTGTTGCACTCTGGGGAGTGATTTATGGTTCTTTCTTTGGCTTCAAATTGCCTTTTGCGCTCATTGATACCAGCACAGATGTGATTACTATTTTGATTATTTCGGTCGTGATTGGCTTTGTGACAGTCATGACAGGACTTTTCCTCAGTGGTAAAAAGAATATCCGCATGAAGGATTATGCGGCAGCCTATAATTCGGGTTTTGCTTGGATGTTGATTCTCATCGGGTTGGCTTTGCTAGCAGCGGGGCGACTGTTCCCAGATCTTGCTATGGTCGGCTTTATCGGAGAATGGCTGGCTACTGTAAATGCTGTGGGCATTGTACTGGTTTCTATTATCAGCGCTAAAAGTTTGAAAGGCTTGGGTCCTGCACTGTTTAATCTATACAATATCAGTAGCTATGTGGGAGACTTGGTGAGCTTTACGCGACTTATGGCTTTGGGGCTTGCTGGTGCAAGCATTGGCTCAGCTTTTAACTTAATTGTTAGTCTCTTTCCACCTTTTGCTCGCTTCAGTATTGGCATTGTGTTGTTTCTCGCCCTCCACAGTATCAATATGTTTCTCTCCTTTTTATCAGGCTATGTGCACGGAGCGCGTTTGATTTTCGTTGAGTTTTTTGGGAAATTCTATGACGGTGGCGGAAAAGCCTTTAAACCCTTAAAACCAGCAGAGAAATATGTCCGCTACAAAAAATAGAACAGCTAAATTATTTTAGCAACTCAGCTAGAAGTTTTATGTCATTGACAAAATAACCAAATAAATAATGTTTACTATTAGAAATGGAGTTTATTCATGCAAGCTTTTTCATCTTATTTTTCAACTTACGGTGGTGCCTTTTTCGCAGCACTCGGTGTGGTTTTTGCGATTTTCCTCAGCGGTATTGGCTCTGCGCGTAATGTCGGAGCGACCGGTCAGGCTGCGGCAGCCCTGTTAAAAGAGCAACCTGAGAAATTCGTCAGTGCTTTGATTTTGCAACTTTTGCCAGGTACGCAAGGTTTGTATGGTTTTGTTATTGGGATTTTGATTTTCTTTAAAATTCAACCTGAGATGGCTCTTCAAACAGGTCTAGCCCTCTTTTTTGCCGCACTTCCAATCGGAATCGTTGGTTATTATTCTGCTAAATACCAAGGAAATGTCGCGACAGCTGGCATGCAGATTTTGGCAAAGCGACCTGAAGATGTCATGAAAGGGGTTATCCTTGCTGCTATGGTAGAAACTTATGCTATCCTTGCCTTTGTTGTATCTCTTTTGATGGTTTTAAATGTGAAATGAGACAGATTCAATGTCTTGAAACAAGATGTCATAGAAGGAGGCAGATATGGAATTTGAATCTCATTTGAGGGATTCGGTTTTGGAGCAGGCGCATGAAAATGGGCGGCAGCTATTAGCCGATGCTAAAGAGTCTATTGAGCATGAAGCTAAAGAGCAAGAAGCACGGTTGAAACAAGAAAAACTGCAACAGCGTGAACAAGAAATAAAAGCGATCAATCGTCAGGTACAGCGTGAAGTGCAGCAGCTTGAAAATGAAAAACGTCAGTCTACTTTGGCGACTAAGCAAGGGATTTTGAAAGAATTATTTGCGGGGGCTTATGAGCAAATGGCGGCCTGGTCGATCGAGCAGGAGCAGGCTTTCTTGGAGCAGGTCTTAAAAAAGTATCCGCAAGAAGAGCTTGTTTTGACAGTTGGCTCACGGACATTGGTTAAATATTCGGCTGGACAATTGGAACGATTATTAGAGCACTATCCGCACGTAAGATTGGCTTCCTCTCCTGTGAATGGAGAAGCAGGTTTTCTCCTTTCGCGAGGCAATATTGACTATAATTACCTCTATCGCAATTTAGTAGATTCTTTGTGGCAGGAGGAGAGTTATCAGCTTGCTCAGACGATTTTCCAAGATGAAGCAGACTAAGGAGGCGTTCTATGAATGAAAAGACCTTCGCTCAAGTGAATACAGAAATTAGCATTCATGAGAGTAGCTTTTTAAGCTTAGCGCAATACGAGCAGTTGTTGCGGACTTTCACTTCTGAAAGTCGGTCAGCAGCTTTGGAAGGAACGGTTTATAATCTGGATTATGAGCAACTAACAGACTTAAATGCGATTGAGAGGTTTCTCATGAAACATTTGTTTGCAGAGTATGCTTGGGCTTTTGAAGTTAGTCCAGAATCTGCTTTGGTGGAGTTTTTTACGCTCAAATATACTTATCACAATCTTAAGGTATTGCTTAAGCACAAGGCGACAGGTTTGAATTTAAAGCATCTGTTGATTTCTGTTGGACCTTATCCTTTAGATATTTTGGAGCATTTGGTTGCAACCTTTTCTGCTGAACATTGTCCTAAATTGATGGCGGATGAAATGGCGGCGACTTGGGCGGAATATCAAGATTATCAAGATGTACGCGTTCTGGAAATTGGAATGGATCTGGCTTATTTCAAGCACTTAAAAAGCTTGGAGTCTGCATTTGAAGATGAGCGGCTCAAGCAACTGGTGCGGTTGACAATTGATTTTTATAATGCAGTAACGGTGCAGCGAGCGATTCGGCACCAAAAACCGCACAGTTTTATGACGCAACTCTTATCTGATGAAGGCACTTTGACGAATGCGGAGTGGATTGAATTGGCAGAAAAAGGTCATCTCGCTAGCTGGTTTTCCAAAGTTAATCCACTAGAATTTGACGCAGAACTAAGCATTTATGAAGAAAAACTGCGTTCGGGTAAACTGACAAATCTTGAACTGGAGTATCTAGCAGACTTGGTTCAGTTTAAGCTCTTAGAGCAAGGGCGATTTGAAACAAGTGGTCCGCTTCTGCTGGTTCGTTATTTATTTGGAAAAGAGTTGGAAGTGAAGAATCTTCGACTTATTTTGACTGGTTTGACGAACCAGCTTCCAGTAGAGATCATCAAAGAAAGGATGAGACCGATTTATGGCCAGTAAAACTTATAAAATTGGTGTGGTGGGGAACCGCGATGCCATTCTGCCTTTTCGCCTGATTGGTTTTCAGACTTTTCCAGTCACCGAAGCGACCGATGTGGTGAATACTTTACGACGACTGAGCCGAGAAGATTTTGCTATTATTTATTTGACAGAAGACATGGCTGCTGAAATCCCTGAAACGCTGGCTTACTATGATAAGCAAGTGTTGCCAGCGATTATCTTAATCCCGACTCATAAAGGAGTAACAGGATTAGGACAGAGACGTATTCGTAAGAACGTAGAAAAAGCAGTTGGACAGGATATATTGTGAGGTTTTTATGAAAATAAATGAATTAGGCCAGCTTATTGGAGATACCTTGCCGAATTTCAAGCCGGGAGATTTGCCCAAGATGGAGCGACTAGAAGGACGGTATGTTATCGTTGAATGCCTGTCCAAGGACAAACATGGGGCGGATTTGTATGAAGTCTATGGTCCGGATTCTCCTGCTGACATGTGGACTTATCTCTTTCAAAATCCTGTTCAAAGTCAGGAAGAATGGTCGGCCTTGCTAGATCAGATGTTGGCAGCTCCAGATCGTTTTTACTATGCCATTGTGGACAAGGAGAGTGGCAAGGCGCTGGGAACTTTCGCTTTAATGAGGATTGACCGAGGCAACCGTGTCATTGAGGTGGGGTCTGTGACCTATTCGCCCAAGCTGAAGCGCACCAGACTGGCTACGGAAGCCCAGTACTTGCTGGCGCGCTATGTCTTTGAAGAGTTGGAGTATCGCCGCTACGAATGGAAATGCGATGCACTCAATCAGCCTTCAAGGCGCGCAGCAGAAAGGCTTGGTTTTACCTACGAGGGCACTTTTCGTCAGGCAGTTGTTTATAAGGGGCGCAACCGAGACACTGACTGGCTAGCCATGATTGACAGGGACTGGCCAGCGGTCAAAACCCGTTTAGAAAAATGGCTAAGCCCAGATAATTTTGATGAAAATGGGCAACAAATAAAAGCCTTATCTGATTTTTAAAATAAGAAGTATCAATTTTTGCTGTAGAGATAGCTAAGAAGGGTTTCAAGCTCACGGCAAGGATAGAAAATAAGCAAAAATCTCCCAAGAATGGAGGAAGATTGTGAGTCAAGGAAAGATTATAAAAGTTTCGGGTCCTTTGGTGGTCGCCTCTGGGATGCAGGAAGCGAATATTCAGGATATTTGTCGTGTGGGCAATTTGGGCTTGATTGGGGAAATCATTGAGATGCGTCGAGATGAGGCCTCCATTCAGGTATATGAAGAGACCTCTGGGCTTGGACCAGGAGAGCCGGTGGAAACAACGGGGAGTCCGTTGTCGGTCGAATTGGGACCGGGGCTGATTTCGCAAATGTTTGACGGAATTCAGCGGCCTTTGGCACGCTTTCAAGCGGTGACGCAGAGTGATTTTCTGGTGCGCGGAGTGCAGCTGCCTCATCTGAATCGTGAGACCAAGTGGAACTTTGTGCCTTGTCTGGAGATTGGAGCAGAGGTAACAGCCGGAGATATTCTGGGTACGGTTCAAGAAACCGAGCTGGTAGTCCACCGCATTCTAGTGCCAATTGGTGTCAGTGGTCGTGTGACCAAGATAGAAGCAGGGAGTTATACTGTCGATCAGCCTGTCTATGAGATTGAGCAGGCAGATGGCTCTATCTTTGTTGGCAGTCTTATGCAGAAATGGCCGGTTCGCCGAGGTCGCCCATTTGCTCAAAAGCTGATTCCAGAGGAGCCTTTGGTGACGGGCCAACGAGTGATTGATACCTTTTTCCCCGTGACCAAGGGCGGTGCGGCTGCTGTTCCAGGTCCTTTTGGAGCAGGCAAGACCGTTGTTCAGCACCAGGTCGCTAAATTTGCCAATGTGGATATCGTTATCTACGTGGGCTGTGGCGAGCGAGGCAATGAAATGACCGATGTACTGAATGAATTTCCAGAGTTGATTGATCCAGCAACTGGTCAGTCTATCATGCAGCGAACTGTTCTGATTGCTAACACGTCCAATATGCCAGTTGCGGCGCGTGAGGCTTCTATTTATACAGGAATTACAATTGCTGAGTACTTCCGAGACATGGGCTACTCTGTGGCCATTATGGCAGATTCGACCTCACGTTGGGCAGAAGCTCTGCGGGAAATGTCCGGGCGTTTGGAAGAAATGCCGGGCGACGAAGGCTATCCAGCCTATCTGGGCAGCCGGATTGCTGAATATTACGAACGAGCTGGTCGGGTTAAAACCTTAGGGAGTGACGAGCGTGAGGGAAGCATTACCGCAATCGGCGCTGTTTCCCCTCCGGGTGGAGATATTTCTGAGCCAGTCACGCAAAACACTCTGCGGATTGTCAAAGTTTTCTGGGGCTTGGACGCTCAGTTGGCACAACGTCGCCATTTCCCTGCGATTAACTGGCTTAGCTCTTACTCGCTTTATCTAGACGAGGTGGGTCAATATATCGATCAGCATGAGCAGTTGGCTTGGTCGGAAAAAGTGACCAAGGCGATGAACATTCTCCAAAAAGAGAGTGAGCTACAGGAAATTGTGCGGCTGGTTGGTCTGGATTCTCTGTCTGAAAGGGATCGTCTCACCATGAATACAGCAAAGATGATTCGTGAGGATTACCTGCAGCAGAATGCTTTTGATGAGGTTGATACCTACACTTCCTTTAAAAAGCAAGTGGCTCTGCTCACTAATATCCTAATATTTGATGAGGAAGCCAATCGTGCCTTGAATTTAGGTGCTTACTTTACCGAAATCATGAACGGTACTGTGGAGCTACGAGATCGAATTGCCCGCTCTAAATTTATCCCAGAGGATCAGTTGGAAGCAATTCGCAGTTTGGATACCGCTATTCGGGAAAAACTGCATGATATTCTTGCCCAAGGAGGAGCAGACAATGAACGTGATTAAAGAATACCGTACCGTCAGCGAAGTTGTTGGTCCTTTGATGATTGTGGAGCAAGTTGAGGGTGTGCATTTTAATGAGCTGGTGGAAATCCAGCTCCATGACGGAACCAAGCGTCAGGGGCAGGTTTTGGAGGTGCAAGAAGACAAGGCGATGGTGCAGCTATTTGAAGGCTCCAGCGGTATCAATCTAGAAAAAGCCAAGGTGCGTTTTACTGGTCGACCGCTTGAATTGCCAGTATCAGAAGATATGGTAGGACGGATTTTCAATGGTATGGGCAAGCCTATTGACGGTGGACCAGATATTTTGCCGGAAAAATACTTGGATATTGACGGTCAAGCCATCAATCCGGTCGCGCGAGATTATCCCGATGAGTTTATCCAGACTGGGATTTCAGCCATTGATCACCTCAATACTTTGGTTCGGGGACAAAAATTGCCAGTTTTCTCTGGTTCAGGTCTGCCTCACAAGGAATTGGCTGCCCAGATTGCTCGTCAAGCTACTGTGCTCAATTCAGAAGAAAATTTTGCAGTCGTTTTTGCAGCTATGGGGACAACCTTTGAAGAAGCCGAATTTTTCATGAACGACTTGCGGGAAACGGGAGCTATTGATCGCTCTATTCTCTTCATCAATCTAGCCAATGATCCTGCTATTGAGCGGATTGCGACACCGCGGATTGCCTTGACGGCTGCCGAATACTTGGCTTATGAAAAGGACATGCACATTCTCGTCATCATGACAGACATGACGAACTACTGTGAGGCTTTGCGAGAAGTATCCGCTGCTCGTCGAGAGGTGCCAGGACGCCGAGGCTATCCGGGTTATCTTTATACCAACCTATCCACTCTGTATGAGCGTGCGGGACGTTTGGTAGGAAAGAAAGGCTCGGTGACGCAGATTCCCATTCTCACTATGCCTGAGGACGACATCACTCATCCCATTCCTGATTTGACGGGTTACATCACCGAAGGTCAGATTATCCTGTCGCGTGACCTTTACAACAGCGGTTATCGTCCGCCGATTAACGTATTGCCGTCTCTTTCGCGCCTCAAAGACAAGGGTTCTGGCGAAGGAAAGACTCGGGGAGACCATGCAGCAACCATGAATCAGCTTTTTGCGGCTTATGCACAAGGCAAACAGGCCAAAGAATTGGCGGTTATATTAGGAGAATCAGCCTTATCTGACACCGACAAGCTCTATGTTCAATTTACCGATCGATTTGAAAAAGAATATATCAATCAAGGTTTTTATACCAATCGGACGATTGAAGAAAGTTTGGATTTAGGCTGGGAATTGTTGTCTATTTTGCCACGGACAGAACTTAAGCGGATCAAGGACGACATGATTGATCAATATTTACCAGAAAGTAAACAGCAAGCCTAAGGAGGTGATCTGAATGGCTCGTTTAAATGTCAAACCAACCCGAATGGAGCTGAACAACCTGAAAGAGCGCCTGAGAACAGCTACTCGCGGTCATAAACTTCTCAAGGATAAGCGAGATGAACTGATGCGTCGTTTCATTGAAGCTGTTCGCGAAAACAACCGCCTTCGCCAAAAAGTTGAAACAGCTCTGGTTGGTCACATGCAGGATTTTGTATTGGCGAAAACCTTGGAAAGTGACCTCATGGTAGAAGAGATTTTTGCTGTCCCTATGCGAGAAGTCAACCTCCATATCGAACAGGAGAATATCATGAGTGTGCAGGTGCCAAAAATGCATGCTCATATTGATAATCCTTATGGTGATGATGAGGGAGATGTGGTTTATAGCTATGTGGCTTCTAACAGCCAGATGGATGAGACGATTGAGGATATGGGCAACTTATTGCCCGACCTCCTGCGCTTAGCAGAAATTGAAAAGAGTTGCCAGCTGATGGCAGATGAGATTGAAAAGACCCGCCGTCGGGTCAATGGCTTAGAGTATGCAACCATTCCAGATCTCACAGAAACCATTCATTATATCGAGATGAAGCTAGAAGAAGCCGAGCGCGCTAGTCTAGTAAGAGTAATGAAGGTGAAATAAAAACAAAACGGATGGTGGATTCTATGAACTCACGTCCGTTTGTTTTTTTGAGGTAGCTATATAAACAATAAAAATCTCCAACTCCACTCTCTCACATTTCCCATAAAATGCGGGAATTTTCTGATAAATCATGTTATAATAGAACAGACTACACGAAAAGGACAGAAACTCATGACTTTAGTTTATCAATCAACGCGTGACGCAAACAATACGGTGACAGCCAGTCAGGCTATTTTGCAGGGGTTAGCAACGGACGGTGGTCTCTTTACGCCAATTTCTTATCCGCAACTAGAGCTGGATTTTACTAAACTCAAAGATGCTTCCTATCAGGAAGTTGCAAAATTGATTTTATCTGCTTTTTTAGATGACTTTACAGATCAAGAGCTGGATGACTGCATTAACAATGCCTATGACAGCAAATTTGACACACCAGAGATTGCTCCCTTGGTGAAACTGAACGGGCAATACAATTTGGAACTTTTCCATGGTTCTACGATTGCTTTCAAGGATATGGCCTTGTCTATCCTCCCACATTTAATGACGACGGCAGCGAAAAAGCATGGTTTGAAAAATAAAATTGTCATTTTGACGGCGACTTCTGGTGATACCGGAAAAGCAGCTATGGCAGGCTTTGCCGATGTGCCAGGAACGGAAATCATCGTCTTTTACCCTAAAGACGGTGTCAGCAAGGTTCAGGAGCTGCAAATGACCACTCAGACGGGGGACAATACTCATGTGGTGGCTATTGAGGGCAATTTTGATGACGCCCAGACCAATGTCAAAAGCATGTTTAATGATGCGGCTCTTCGGGAGTGTTTAGCTACACATCAGTTGCAATTTTCTTCTGCTAACTCCATGAATATCGGGCGTTTGGTGCCACAGATTGTTTACTATGTTTATGCCTATGCACAATTGGTTAAAACCGGTCAGATTCAGGCAGGCGAAGCAGTTAATTTTGCTGTTCCAACTGGAAACTTCGGCAATATCTTAGCAGCCTATTATGCTAAACAAATCGGTCTTCCGGTGGGCAAGTTGATTTGTGCTTCTAATGAAAATAATGTCCTAACAGATTTCTTTAAGACACATGTTTATGACAAAAAGCGCAGCTTTAAGGTAACGTCTAGTCCGTCTATGGATATTTTAGTTTCTTCAAACTTAGAGCGTTTAATTTTCCACCTGTTAGGAAATAGTGCAGAAAAGACAGCGGATTTGATGAAGTCTCTCAATCAGCATGGTCAGTATGAGTTGACTGATTTTGACCCAGCTATTTTAGAACTCTTTGCGGCAGAATATGCCACCGAAGTTGAGACAGCATCTGAGATCAAACGAGTTTATGAGGCGTCTGATTACATTGAAGATCCGCACACAGCGGTCGCTTCAGCTGTTTATCAAAAATACCGGACAGCTACAAGTGATGAGACTACGACTGTTATTGCTTCAACCGCCAGTCCTTACAAATTCCCAGTTGTGGCAGTCGAAGCTGTGACTGGGCAGACAGGTCTGAGTGATTTTGAAGCATTGGCTAAGTTACATGAGCTTTCCGGTGTGGCAGTTCCGCCAGCGGTGGATGGCTTAGAAAACGCACAAGTCCGCCATAAAACGACTGTCGCTGCTGACCAAATGCAGGCAGCAGTAGAAAGCTATTTAGGACTTTAATAATCTAATAAATTTTTGTAACAAACACTCAGTTGGCTACCAGCTGAGTGTTTTCAGATTGCAACAGGGTGTAAACAAAATATTGCCAGCAAAGTGCAGAAAAGTGTATAATCAAGAGCAGGAGTTTCATGATGTATGACCACTTATAAAAAGATTTTAAATATTGCCCTACCAGCCATGGTCGAAAACTTTTTGCAGATGCTAATGGGAATGGTGGACTCGTATTTGGTAGCGAGTCTCGGTCTCGTGGCTATTTCAGGAGTTTCGGTTGCTGGTAATGTTATTACGATTTACCAAGCTATTTTTATTGCGCTGGGAGCAGCAGTATCCAGTCTCATTTCCAAGAGTTTGGGAGAAGGAGATCGAGACAATCTGGCTTATCACACTAGCGAAGCCATTAAATTAACTCTGATTTTGAGCGTCTTTCTAGGACTTTTCTCGCTTGTTTTTGGACGCCAGATATTAGCTTGGCTGGGAACGGAGCCTGTCGTCGCCAATGCAGGTGGTCTTTATCTGGCTTTAATCGGGGGAACGATTCTCCTTTTGGGTCTGATGACTACGCTAGGCTCCTTGATTCGGGCAACTAGCAACCCTCGCATGCCCATGTATATCAGTTTTTTAAGCAATCTGCTCAATGTCATTTTTTCCAGTCTTGCGATTTTTATTTTCCACATGGGAATTGTTGGAGTGGCGCTGGGCACCATTTTAGCCCGTCTGGTAGGCGTTTTGATTTTATGGAAAGAATTGTCTCTGCCTTTAGCGCCTTGGAATTGGAGGCTGGATTGGGACTTGTTGCGTTTATCTCTGCCAGCTGCTGGAGAGCGGCTGATGATGCGGGCTGGAGATGTGGTGATTATTGCCATTATCGTTAAGTTCGGGACAGATGCTGTCGCGGGAAATGCTATCGGAGAGGTTCTGACTCAGTTTAACTATATGCCGGGCTTTGCGGTCGCTACCGCAACGGTTATGTTAGTGGCTCACGCAGTAGGACAGGCAGACTTTCAGACAGTTAGGAAGCTGACGAAGCAGACCTACTGGCTATCTCTTGGACTCATGTTACTGGTGGCTCTGCTTATTTTTGCACTTGGGCAACCACTAACACATCTTTATACAAAGGATAGTAGCGCTGTGACAGCTAGCTTGTCGGTCATTCTGTTTTCACTTTTAGGTGTGCCTATGACAGCAGGAACAGTCATTTACACAGCTGTTTGGCAAGGATTGGGAAATGCCAAGTTGCCTTTTTATGCTACGACTGTTGGTATGTGGCTGATTCGCATTGTGGCGGGCTACTTTCTGGGAGTAACTCTGGACTTGGGCTTGCCCGGAGTTTGGAGCGCCACTCTTTTGGACAATGGCTTTCGCTGGATCTTTTTACAAATCATCTATCAACGAAAAATGAGGAAAATAACATGACAAAAGCTTTTATTTGGGATTTGGACGGAACATTATTGGATTCCTATGATGCGATTTTAGCGGGGCTTGAGGAAACCTATATGCACTATGGCTTGGATTTTGACAGACCAGCTATCCATGCTTATATCTTGCAACATTCTGTTCAGAAATTACTGGAAAAAGTCGCAACAGAAAAAGGTTTAGATGCTGAAGAGATGAACCGCTTTCGAGGTCAAAGTTTGCAAGAGAAAAATGCTCACATTCAGCTCATGGATGGTGCTAAGGCTATTCTTGTTTGGGCGCAGGAAGCAGATATTCAGCAGTTTGTCTATACTCATAAAGGGAAAAATGCTTATCAAATTTTGGCGGATTTAGAGATTTTGGATTATTTCACAGAAATTGTAACTACTGCTAATGGATTTGCAAGAAAGCCCGACCCAGAAGGTGTGAACTATCTCGTAGAGAAATACCAGCTGGATAAGACAAGCACTTACTATATCGGTGACCGGACGTTAGATGTAGATGTTGCCTTTAACAGCGGTATTCAATCAATCAATTTCTGCGATGACCGACCAAACATTAATCACGAAATCAACCATTTACTAGAGATTAAACAGATAATCTGTTAAAGGGGAGCAAAATATTTGCTTTTCTTTTTTTGATAGTCTATAATTGATTTATCAATAATTGACTAGTCAATTAAAGCCAGGAAGGAGAAAAGATGGTTGCCATTCATCACCTGCTATATCAATTGCATTTAACCGATCAAGCCATCACGCAACTCTTTGAGAAAAAATTAGAAATCAGCTTAACGCGGTATGAGATACTGACCTTTTTATTGGACAATGCTCCATGCAGTCAAGTTGCTGTGCAAGAGGTCTTAAAAATCGATCCTGCAGCCTTGACTCGGCATTTCAAATTTTTAGAAGAGCGCGGATATGTTCAACGGAGCCGCAATCCCAAAAATCAACGAGAGGTTCTAGTGAATGTAACGAATGTTGCAAAAGAGCAGCTTTTGCATGAGCCACCGACCTATCATGTAAATGTCAAAAAGCAAATGGAAAAAGTTCTCTCGGATGATGAGCAAAGGACGCTGAGCACTTTATTAGAAAAACTTGTATCTGGCTTAGATCAGATTACCGTGGAAAAACATTAGAAAGAAAAAATTATGTCACTCATTACTACTATATTAGCTACACTTGTCGCACTGGAACACCTCTATATCTTTTATCTAGAAAGTATCGCTACCCAGTCAGACAGCACCAGCCGAGTCTTTAATATGACAAAGGAAGAATTATCTCGCCCGTCCGTTACTTCCTTGTTTAAAAATCAAGGGGTTTACAATGCCTTTTTAGTTCTTTTCCTACTATATGGCTTGTATATTTCACATAATTTAGAAATTGTGACCGTTTTTGTTTTGTTTGTTATCGGGGTTGCAGCGTATGGTGCAGTCACAGCTAACAAGAAAATCATCTTGACTCAAGGCGGACCTGCGATTTTAGCTATTCTAAGCATTTTATTGTTTAAATAGCACCAAATATTAACCATTATAAAAATATAAATTAACCACCGTTAATAGTTTGTGCTATAATATATATTAGAAATAATTCTACAATAGAAAGAATGATAGAAATGTCAGACAAAAAGGTTTCCTTAAGTGAAGTTAACCAAAGTATTGTAACGCCTAAAAACGCTGGTTTCTTTCGTACTTTATTAGCTTTTTCAGGGCCGGGAATGCTGGTTGCCGTTGGTTATATGGATCCGGGAAATTGGATTACAAGTGTTGTAGGTGGTGCTACCTATCGTTATTTGCTCTTATCAGCTGTCTTGGTTTCTTCTGTAATGGCTATGCAATTGCAGCAAATGGCGGGAAAATTAGGAATTGTCACAAGGATGGATTTGGCACAAGCCATTGCGGCTCATACGTCAAAGCCAGTTCGCTATCTCCTTTGGGTTATTACAGAGTTGGCTTTAATGGCAACGGACTTGGCAGAAGTCATCGGTGCAGGGATTGCGCTTCATTTACTATTTGGTTGGTCTTTGTTATTTTCGATTTTGATTACAGTCTTTGATGTTTTCTTGTTGCTTTTTTTGATGAAATTAGGCTTTCGTAAGATTGAAGCAATCGTTGGAACGCTGATTTTAACTATTTTATTGATTTTCTTATATCTGGTGATCCTTGCAAAGCCAGATCTTCATCATATTTTATCAGGATATTTGCCAAATGTAGCAGCTTATCAACATACGGCTAGTAAAAATGGAACGTCCGTTTTGACCTTAGCACTGGGCATTGTGGGGGCAACGGTCATGCCACACAATCTGTATTTGCACTCTTCTATCGCGCAAACGCGAAAAGTTAATTACAAAGCCAAACAATCCGTGCATGAAGCTGTACGGTTTATGACGTGGGACTCGAATATTCAATTGAGTTTGGCTTTTGTGGTTAATTCTTTGTTGTTGATTTTAGGGGCAGCATTATTCTTTGAACATGCGGATAAAATTGGTGCTTTTTCTGCAATGTACAATGCCTTAAAAGACCCTCAAATTGCTGGTGCTATTGCTAGTCCTATCCTCTCAACGCTCTTTGCAGTGGCTTTGTTAGCGAGTGGTCAAAACTCAACTATTACAGGAACTTTAACGGGACAAATTGTGATGGAAGGCTTCTTAAACATGAAGCTACCACCGTGGTTTCTCCGCTTGGTAACCCGCTTACTAGCTCTTTTACCGGTTGTGATTGTTGCTATTTTATACGGAGACAAAGAACAGGTGCTAGACAATCTTTTGGTCTATTCCCAAGTCTTTCTTTCAGTCGCCTTGCCATTTTCAATCTTTCCACTCGTGTATTTCACCTCTAATAAAAAGCTCATGGGCGAATTTGTCAACAGCAAATGGAATACCTACTTAGCTTATGCCGTTTCTATTTTATTAACTATTTTGAATGTAAAACTTGTGGTTGATCTTTTTTAAAAATTTGTCTATCAGTTCAATTTTCTCTAGAATAAATGGCTTAAAAGCGCTATAATGAAAGTGGAAAGATTCTCATATACGGAGGTGTCAAGATGGACGAATTGAAAAAAGTTTTGCTGGCAGGTATTGGATTGACTTCCATGACTTATGATAAAGCCACCGAATTTGTCAAAGAATTGATTGCCAAAGGTCGCTTGACGGTGGATGAAGGCAAACAGCTTCAGTCAGAGCTAAAGCGCAAAGTAAATGAAAAAACGGCTGAAAGTCCAGAGGAGCAATCCGATGATGTATATGCCACCAAGCAAGATATTGAACGACTAGAAGATAAACTAGATCAACTACTCAAAGGATTTTCAAAAACAGAAGAATAATCTTCCTGATAACGCAGTCACAACTTTATAAAGGCTGCGTTTTTTGCTAAACTAAAAATAGGATTTGAAAGAAAAAATGATGATGACAAACAGGATGGAGATAACCTTATGGCAAACAAGCGCTTACGAGAGATTCTAACAGCCTTTAGTGCAGTCGGCTGGTCCAATCTGAAAGATCGAAAAAAACCGTTGGACGAGAAAAAAGCTCCCAAGCAATTGCGAGAAGCTTTTGAACAACTAGGACCCAGTTTTGTAAAAATCGGTCAAATTTTATCTACCCGTAGTGACTTATTGCCAGAAATCTATATCAAGGAATTGAGCAAGCTGCAAGATGACGTCAATCCTTTGGACAAAGAAACTGTTATGGCTGCGATTGAAGATGAGTTAAAGCGTCCGATTGAGCAACTCTTTTCAGATGTTTCACAAGAGCATTTGGCGAGCGCTTCCGTGGCACAAACTCATCGTGCTGTTTTGTTAAATGGCGATGAAGTCGTACTGAAAATTCAGCGTCCGCACATTCAAGAGCAAATTACAGAAGACCTTGCTCTTCTGGTTCGTTTAGCCCGTCATTTTCCCAAACATTTGCTGCCTATGGTGGATTTACCAAAGATTTTGCAACAGTTGCAGACAACATTGCTGAACGAAATTGACTTTCGCAACGAAGCTAAGTACATGGATGAGTTCGCCCAATACAATCAAGATATTCCTTGTGTTGGAGTGCCAAAAGTCTATCCAGAGTTTACCACTCCGCACTTGATTGTGGAGGAATATATTCCAGGTGTCCGTATCAATCAATATGCTTTTTTACAGGAGGCTGGCTATGACTTGGAAGATATTGGTCAGAAGCTCATGCTGAGCTTTATCAAACAAGTCTTTAAAGACGGATTCTTTCATGGTGATCCACACCCCGGCAATCTCTTGATTCATGAAGGAAAGATTTATTTTATTGATTTTGGGATTATGGGAGAATTGGAAACGGGTTTTCGTATGTCTCTAAACGACATGTTGTCTAGCTTTACGACACAGGATATTGACTCGATGACACAGGCCATTCTGACCATTACGACGGCTAGTGAACCAATCAATAAATTACAACTAGAGCAAGATGTTGAACGCATGCTAACCAAATACGGCAATTTAGAGTTGGGCTCCTTATCTATTACAGATATGTTTGAGGACGTAGTGGCGGTTTGTACACGTCATCATTTGCAAGTACCGTCCCAGATGACGATCTTAGAAAAAGCAGCCCTGCAAATTGAGGGACTCTTTCGCGAGTTAGCTCCTAATATCAATTTGATGACCTTAGCCAAGCAATATTTCCTTGAAAATATGAAATCAGACATCCTGCACCAGACTTTGAGTTATGATTCTTTCTTAATCGAACTACTCTACTTGCTGCGGCATGGGAAAAGCATTCCAAGACGGCTCCACCAGCTAGTGGAGCAGGTGGTGAATGGTCGCTTGGTTGTTAATCATGACTTGATAGACTACAATCAACGCTTTCGTCGCATCGAATCCGTAGCCAATCGTCTTATACTAAGTCTTATCTTTCTAGCTTTGCTATTGACAGGAGGGATTTTAACCCTCAATCCAGATATGCTGTTTTTAGCAAAATTTCTGTTAACATTAGCAGGCTTGGTATTAGTGTGGTTATTCTATCTTATCATCCGCTCCACAAAAAAATAACATAAAAAGTGAGCGTGACAACTTACTTCTTCATCCGTTTTTCAAGCTCAGAAGAGCTACGGGAGATGAGACTATGAACTAAGAATTTTCAAGATTAGTTCGGTTTCACTCCCTTTCTTTATCTTCCAAACTGTTTGTAACGATTAGTTTGTCATTAGAGGAAGTTTGCTTGAAACAAACATAGTCTGTCAGAGGGAAATGAATCAACTTTAAAAAGGTTTCTGCAAATTGTTCAGGAGGGGTAGGTTCAGGTTGAGTAATCCAAATTTCGATAAAGATCAAAATTCCTCTAACAAGAACTTGAGCGGCCTTTTCTTTTGGAATATTTAATTTTTGATAGTCAATCGTAATATGTTGTTCAATCCATTGTCCATAGGTATTTCGTAAAAATTCCCTCCAATATGGATCTGCTGCTGTTGTAAAAAGACAGCTGATTTGTTTTCGGTGGGTGTATAAGATAGGAATCACTACCTCTGCAAAAAAGACAAAAGGATCAGGATAAACTTTCTTATCATAAGTTTGAAAAATCATTCGAAATTCAGCATCAAGTTCTTTATGAATATAGTCTAGAATTTCATGATTTCCATTGAAATGACGTTTATAAATGGCTTGTCTTGAAATTCCAGCCTTTTTGGCAATTTCTGCTAAAGAAAAATGCATTTTATTTGGATGTTCCATAGCAAGCTCAAAAAAAGCCTCTAGAATTTTTTCTCTCGTATTAAGTACCATCTTGCTCCCTCCTTATAAATATTCTAATTTAAAAAATATATGTAGTCTAGCAAAACCATCGAAAAAAGTTTACATTTTGTAAACCACCTGCGAGATATCCTGTTGTATATCAATGGGGTGTTTAAAACTTTACAGTTTGTCAAGAAATAGAACTAAAATATAGAGCGTTTTGATTGAAAGGATTATAAGGTAGTTGATATACTGGTATTAGTGGAGTTTTGTACTTTTGTACAAAGTCCTGAAAAACCATAGAAAGGAAATCATCATGATTAAAAAAGCGATGAATCTTGTTGGGGTTGCATTATTGCTGGCTTCAACAATCTTATCACCAGCTAGTGCTGTTGCTCAGACATTGTCGAATCAATCTTCTACAGTGACAACTCAGTCATCTCCGAAAACAGGAACGACTGAACAGCCAACGTCTCCTACTGAGTCAACGCAAAAGACAGCAGATACTAGTTCTAGTCAGGGGCAGCAGCCTGCTACTGAGAATAAAGCGGAAGCTAATTCAAATGAGCAGGAAAATAAGCCAAGCACTTCAAAAGAAGAAAGCTCTGATGCTAGCCAAGTAAAAGAAGATACATCTTCACAAAAAGCTAGTAAGGTAGAGGAAAAGAGTGAGACTCAGCCAGGAGCTCCACCTGCTGCTAAAGATACTAAAGATACCCAAGCAGCTCCTAAAACTCAAAGAGCCCCTAAAGAAATAGATGCGATTACGAAATTTAGCATTACCGATCATAATGGAAAACCGTTAGACAAGCCATTGCAACAATGGGAACGGTTTAAAATTGATGGTCAGTTTAAGTTGCCAAATAACGATGTGCATGAAGGGGATTATACAACATTCAAGATTTCAGAAAATCTGGTTTTGGTGTCAACTCCTAATTTTGATATTAAAGATAAAGATGGTCAAGTTGTAGCTCGTGCAACTATTGATGCAGAGAATCGACTATTAAAGTTGACCTATACAAAGTATGTTGAAAACAAATCAGATGTTTCTGGTAGCTTTTATTTTTATACTTATGTTAATCATCATATCGTAAAGGAAAAGAAAAAGGTTCCACTCCAAATTACAGTTAATCGGAATATAGTTCCGATAGGAGAAGTAGAGTTTGGAGGTTTAACTCCGCCATCACAAAAAGATTTGACAAAAGTAGGTAATTTTAAACCAGACAATACTATCACTTATGATATCACTGTAAATCAGTCAGGAAAAGAAGTTCCGGATGCAAAAGTAACTGATATTTTAAAAACACCAAATATTTCCTATGTTAAAGATAGTTTTGAAATTTATAAAGGAAAATGGGTCATTAAAGACAACCGATGGGTTTTAGAAAATAAAAAAACTGTTACAAACCAATTTAATGTGGAATTTTTATCTGACTCAGAATTTTCTATTAAATTAGGAAAAATAAATAAGGATGAAGGCTACCATATTAAATATAAAGCTAAGGCAAATTATAAATTACAAAGTGGTGAAGTTGTTGAAAATGTCGCATCGCTCTGGTCTAGTCAAACCAAAATTATAGACTCTATCGCCAAAACGACCTATCTAGAAGCGGGCGGAAGTGCAGAAGGCTATGTTTATTCTATAACCTTGCATAAAAAAGATGAGACCTCTGGATCACCTTTGGCAGGAGCAGTCTTTAGAGTAACACGTGATCGGAATGGTGCTGTTGTAGGAGACTTCACTACGGATAGTACAGGAAAAGTCACGATTCCTAAGTTGCTGAAAGATAATTATACTATTAAAGAAATTAAAGCGCCGGATGGTTATCAGTTAACAGGCAAAGAAATTAAGGTTAAACCTGAAGACTTTGGAACAACTAAATCCATAACAAAAGATATCGTCAATAAAAAAATTGAAAAAGTATCTACACAATTACAAATTGAGAAAGAATTAATTGGTCGGAAACTTAAAGATAGAGAATTTGAATTTGAATTGAAGAAAGAGGGAGACCAAAATCCAATTCAAACAAAAACAAATGATGTCAACGGTAAAGTAACATTTGATCCAATTAACTATACTGAAGAAGGTACGCATAAGTACATTATTTCTGAAAAACGCAAAGTAAACCCTGAAAAAGGGATTAATTATGATCCGAACGATATCTATGTGACAGTGGTTATTTCAAGAGATGCGTCTGGTAAGTTAGTGTCAACTGTCAAGTATGAAGGTATTGATGGCCAAGGTGGTAGAGAAGAAAAGAATAAGTTCACAAACTATTACCTTCCAGAGAAGACAAGCACAAAACTTTCTGTAACTAAGAAATTAATTGGTCGCAAACTTCAAAAAAATGAATTTGAGTTTGACTTAAAAGAAAATGGACAAGTTCTCCAAACTGTAAAAAATGCGGCTGATGGTAAGGTTCAATTCAAAGAGCTTGAGTATACAAAAGCAGGAACCTATCATTATACCATTAGTGAAAAAGCTGGTGATGTTCCAGGAGTTGAATATGAACCGAATCTTATCTCGGCAACTGTAACTGTCGAAGATAAGGGAGGAAAACTTGAAGTTACAAAGGTCACTTATTCGAAAGCTGGTGAGGAGACTAAAACCCCAACTTTTGAGAATCGCTATACTCCAGGAAAGACTTTCGCTCGATTAGAAGTGAACAAAGTTCTGACAGGCCGTCAGCTACAAAAAGACGAGTTTGAGTTTGAATTGACTGGTAAGGAAGATCATATTCACCAAACGAAGAAAAACACTGCAGCTGGGAAAGTCCAGTTCGATCGGATTGAATATACTAAAGCAGGTGAATACCATTACACTATTAAAGAAAAAAACAATGGTCTAGGTGGTATCACTTATGATTCGAAAGAAATAAAAGTTACTGTCAAAGTCACAGATGACGGCAAAGGAAAACTGAATTCTGAAATTTTCTATGAAAATGATGATCAAACTTTCAAGAACACATACTCAGCTACTAAAACAAATGTACAACTCTCCGTTAAGAAAGTATTGACTGGTCGCAAACTGAAAGCGCAAGAGTTTGAGTTTGATTTGGTTGATAATACTGAAGTTAGTCCAACTGTCGGTAAAATCTTGCAAACTGTTAAAAATAACGCCAATGGTGAGGTCAATTTCAAATCATTGGAATATACTAAAGCAGGAACTTATGAATATTTTATCCGAGAGAACAAAGGTTCTGCACCAGGAGTTACCTATGACCAAAAATTTATCACGGTAACAGTAGAAGTCAAGGAGAAATCCGGTAAACTTGAAGTTAGCAAAGTGACTTATATGACAGATGGAGAAGAAATTAAAAAACCAACTTTCAATAATCGCTATACTCCAGTTAAAACATCTGCTAAGTTAGAGGTGAAAAAGGTTTTAACAGGTCGTCCTCTTCAAGAAGGTGAATTTGAATTTGAACTCAAAGATCTACAACGAAATAAAAAGATTTTAGAAACTGTAAAAAATACGGCTGATGGTAAGGTTCAATTCAAAGAGCTTAAATATACTAAAGCAGGAATCTATCATTATACCATTAGTGAAAAGGCTGGTGATGTTCCAGGAGTTGAATATGAACCGAATCTTATCTCGGCAACTGTAACTGTCGAAGATAAGGGAGGAAAGCTTGAAGTTACAAAGATCACTTATTCGAAAGCTGGTGAGGAGACTAAAAACCCAACTTTTGAGAATCGCTATACTCCAGGAAAGACTTTCGCTCGATTAGAAGTGAACAAAGTTCTGACAGGTCGTCAGCTACAAAAAGACGAGTTTGAGTTTGAGTTGAAGGAAGATGGTAAACCAGATGTTCTTCAAACGGCTAAAAATGATGCCCAAGGAAAAGTTCAGTTCCAAGTTATTAACTACGACAAGGCAGGTGAGTACCACTACACCATTACAGAAAAAAATAATGGTCTGACAGGAGTTACTTATGACTCGAGCAAAGTCAAAGTCACAGTTAAAGTAACGGATGATGGTAAAGGGAAGCTAAGTACTACTGTGACTTATGACGGTGGTAAAAAGAACTTTAAGAATACGTTCACACCAAAAGAAATCACAGTGCCACTGCAGGTGACAAAAGCCTTAACGGGTCGAAATCTACAAGATGACGAGTTTGAGTTTGAATTATACGATGGACAAAACAAGCTACTTCAAACAGTTAAAAATAAAGCGGATGGTACGATTCCTTTCAAAGCTCTTAAGTTCACCAAGACTGGTCTTTACAACTACCTTATCAAAGAGAAAGCAGGTAAGGTTCCAGGTGTTGGCTACGATAAACAACCAATTAGAGTTACCATTCGTGTTCAACAAGAAGATGATGGACAGTTGATTTACAATATCGTCTACCTCGGTCTTGACGAGAGCGGTAAGAATAAAATTTCTAAACAAAGCTTTACAAATAAATATACTGCCAAAGGTACCGATGCTACTTTCTCTGTCACGAAGAAATTAACCGGACGTGCTTTGAAGGATGGCGAGTTTAGTTTTGATCTGAAAGAAGATGGCAAGGCAGATGTTCTTCAAACCAAGAAGAATGACAAAGCTGGTAAGGTTCAATTTGATGCAATTAAGTATCAAACTGTTGGTACTCACAAGTACACCATTACTGAGAAAAATACAGGATTGGGTGGTGTGACTTACGACACCAAGACCATCAAGGTAACAGTTGAAGTCACCGATAATGGTAAAGGTCAGCTTGTTTCAAAAGTAACCTATGAAAACAATGACCAAACCTTCAACAATACATACTCTAGTCAAAAGGTTAGTGCACAACTAAGCGTAACCAAAGAACTGACAGGTCGTGCATTAAACGATCAAGAGTTTGAATTTGAATTAGTCGGATCTGATGACAACGTTCGTCAGACTACGAAAAATGCAGCAGACGGTCGTGTTACTTTTGATACGATTGACTATACAAAAGTTGGCACTTATCATTACACCATCAAAGAGAAAGACAATGGCTTAGGTGGTGTGACCTATGATAAGAAAGAAATCAAAGCGACTGTCAAAGTTACTGATGATGGCAATGGTCAGTTAGTTGCCCAAGTATCTTATGATACAGCTAATCCAACCTTCCGCAATACTTACCTTGCTAAGGAAACAACTGCGACATTAGAAGCGAACAAAGTGCTAACTGGTCGCGACCTAGAAGCGAATGAATTTGCCTTTGACTTGATTGATCCAAACGGTAAAGTGGTGGATACCGTTAAGAACGCTAAAGATGGTAAGATTTCATTTAAAGAGTTGGCATTCAAAACAGCTGGAACTTATACTTATACCATTAAAGAACAAGCTGGTGCTTTAGGCGGTGTGAAGTATGACACCAAAGTAATCAAAGCAACAGTCACTGTCACGGATGATGGTAAAGGTCAACTACATGCAACAGTTGCTTATGAAAACAACCAAAACACCTTCACGAATACTTATTTAGCAGATAAAGCCACTGCAACTCTTTCTGCTAAGAAGCTATTAGAAGGTCGTCACCTCAAAGAAGGGGAATTTGAATTTGAACTGACTGGTACAGACGATCAAGTTCGCCAAACGAAGACAAATGCACAAGATGGTAGCGTCACTTTCGATACCATTGAGTATACTAAGGTGGGTACTTATCACTACACCATCACCGAAAAAGATACGAAACTCGGTGGTGTGAAATATGACACCAAAGTGATCAAAGTGACAGTCACTGTTACAGACGATGGTCAAGGCCGCTTAGTAACAAAAGTTGCTTATGAAAAAGATGATCAGACCTTCAAGAACACTTATTCCGCTGCAAAAACAAACGCACAACTCTCTGTTAAGAAAGCCTTGACAGGTCGTGCTTTGAAAGATGGCGAGTTTGAGTTTGAATTGAAAGGTCAAGATGATAAAGTTACTCAAAGCAAGAAGAATGCTCAAGACGGTAGTGTCACTTTCGACACCATTGAGTACACGAAAGCTAGTACCTATCATTACACCATCACTGAAAAGGATACAAAACTTCAAGGAATCACTTATGATAAGAAGGTGATTAAGGTGACAGTAACAGTCACAGATGATGGTAATGGTCATTTGGTTGCCAAAGTAAGTTACGACAAGAACATAAAGACATTTGAAAATCGCTATACTCCACCAAAGAAAGGTTTGCCTAAGACAGGTACGGTCATTCATACAGTAGCTATTTTCATTGGTTTGATTGTTTTGGTCGGTGCAGTTTATCTCATCAAGAAGAAATCTTGATAAAATCAAGACTTCAGAAAAATAATAAGTTTAAATTGGGAATCTAGAGAGCATTCTCCTCCGAAATGGGGGCTCTTTAGATCCCCTTTTTGATGCCTAAAGCATAGAATGTGAAAAGAAAAAGGAAGAGCTGTTTCCTAGAGAAAATGGACTTAGAAAAGTTATACAAAAATTTAGAGAATACTTAATCCTTTTCGTGGAAACTATGCTGAAATTTTCACTTGACTCTTTTTTTCTTTATGATATACTTAACTAGTAAAGAATTAACTGGTTAATCAGAAAAGGAGCAACATGAGTCAATTAGCACATGAAATGGATCATTTCTTAAATGAAATCATTTTAAAAGCCGAGAATCAGCATGAGATTTTGATTGGTTCTTGTACAAGTGGAATGCCTTTGACAAATACTCAAGAGCACATCTTGATGTTGCTGTCTGAGGAGTCGTTGACAAACTCAGAGTTGGCGAAGCGCTTAAACGTCAGTCAAGCAGCTGTAACAAAGGCTATCAAATCGCTCATCAAACAAGAAATGCTGGAACCTTTCAAGAATCAGAAAGATGCGCGTGTTATTTTTTATCGGTTGACAGAATTAGCGAAGCCAGTTGCCGCGGAGCATCATCATCATCATCAGCATACATTGGAAATTTACGAAAAAATCGCCAATCAATACACTTCTAATGAGAAAGCTACCATTCAAAAATTCTTGGAAACCTTAGTAGGAGAAATCGGAAAATGAGATATATCACAGTTGAAGATTTGTCCTTTTATTATGATAAGGAGCCTGTGTTGGAGCATATTAACTATTATGTGGATAGTGGTGAGTTTGTGACTTTGACAGGTGAAAATGGAGCAGCAAAAACGACCTTGATCAAGGCTAGTCTTGGGATTTTGCAGCCTCGATTTGGTAAGGTGACGATTTCTAAGACGAATACAGCTGGCAAGAAGTTGCGGATTGCTTATCTGCCGCAGCAAATCGCTAGTTTTAATGCGGGTTTTCCAAGCACCGTCTATGAATTTGTTAAATCAGGTCGGTATCCGCGTAAAGGCTGGTTTCGTCGTTTGAATGCGCATGATGAAGAACATATCAAGGTCAGTCTGGACGCCGTTGGCATGTGGGAACATCGAGACAAGCGGATTGGCTCGCTTTCGGGTGGGCAAAAGCAACGGGCAGTGATTGCACGCATGTTTGCTTCGGATCCGGATGTTTTTGTCTTGGATGAGCCGACAACGGGGATGGATGCTGGTAGCAAGGATGAATTTTATGATTTGATGCACCACAGTGCGCATCGGCATGGCAAGGCTGTTCTGATGATTACACATGATCCAGAGGAAGTCCGAAAATATGCGGACCGCAATATTCATTTGGTGCGAAATCAAGATTCGCCATGGCGCTGCTTCAATGTTCACGAAAGTGACAAGGAGGAGGTGAGCCATGTTTAATTTATTAGCTTACGATTTTATGCAGCGGGCTTTTCTAGCAGTGATTGCTATGAGTCTGTTTTCGCCGGTTTTAGGAACTTTCTTGATTTTACGTCGTCAGAGTTTGATGAGTGATACGCTCAGCCACGTGTCGCTTTCGGGGGTTGCTTTTGGCTTGGTTTTGGGCATTTCACCTACGATTTCAACCGTCATTATTGTGATGATTGCGGCAGTTTTCTTAGAATACCTGCGGACAATTTACAAGGATTTTATGGAAATCGGAACAGCAATTTTGATGTCGACAGGACTTGCCATTGCTTTGATTGTGATGAGCAGGGGCAAAAGCTCTAGTTCCATGAGCTTAGACCAATATTTGTTTGGTTCTATTGTCACGATTAGTACGGAGCAGGTGATTTCACTCTTTATCATTGCGGCAATCGTGCTGGCATTAACCTTCCTCTTCATTCGACCAATGTATATTTTGACCTTTGATGAAGATACAGCTTTTGTGGACGGTCTGCCTGTGCGCACCATGTCCATTCTGTTTAACATTGTGACAGGTGTTGCCATTGCCCTCATGATTCCAGCGGCAGGTGCGTTGCTGGTATCAACCATTATGGTTTTGCCGGCAAGTATTGCCTTGCGGTTGGGTAAGAATTTTAAATCTGTTATCTTGTTGGCAAATATCATCGGCTTCTTAGGTATGATTGCTGGTTTGTATATTTCGTATTATGCAGAAACGCCAGCCAGTGCAAGTATTACCATTATTTTTGTCGGCGTATTTTTACTAGTAAATTTATTGAAAAAATTTATCAAATAGGAGTAAGAAATGAAGAAAATTGGTCTATTAGTAGCAAGTTTACTGAGTATCTTTTTAGTGGCTTGTTCCAATCAAAAAAGTGCAAATGGGAAATTAAATGTTGTCACAACATTTTACCCAGTTTATGAATTTACCAAGCAAGTAGCAGGCGATACTGCCAATGTCAAACTCTTGATTGGTGCAGGAACAGAACCGCACGAATACGAGCCTTCTGCCAAGGCAGTTGCAACGATTCAAGATGCAGATGCTTTTGTATATGAAAATGAAAATATGGAAACTTGGGTACCAAAATTGCTCAAAACTTTGAAAAAAGACAAAGTAAATGTGGTGAAAGCAAGTGGAAAAATGTTGCTTCTTCCTGGTACAGAAGAGGAAGAAGACCATGATCATGGGAGCGAAGGACACCATCATGAATACGATCCCCATGTGTGGTTGTCACCAAAACGTGCCATTAAAATGGTGGAGAATATTCGTGACAGCTTAAGTAAACGCTATCCCGATAAGAAAGCGACTTTCCAAAAGAACGCAGCAGCTTACATTAAGAAATTAGAAACTCTGGATAAAGAATATGCAACTGGTTTAGCAAATGCAAAACAAAAAAGTTTTGTGACGCAACATGCTGCTTTTCGATATCTTGCATTGGATTATGGTTTGAAACAAGTTCCTATTTCAGGACTTTCACCAGATAGTGAGCCTTCAGCAGCGCGTTTGGCTGAATTGACAAAATATATTAAGAAAAACAATATCAAGTACATTTACTTTGAAGAAAATGCTTCTCAAGCTTTGGCATCTACTTTGGCAAAAGAAACAGGTGTGAAGTTGGATGTGCTCAATCCACTTGAAAGTCTAACAGAAAAACAAACCAAAGACGGGGCAGATTACATTTCAATCATGAAGTCCAACTTGAAAGCCTTGAAAAAGACAACCGATCAAGCAGGCGCTGAGATTTCTGCTGAAAAAGAGGAAAATACGAAGACTGTACAAAATGGTTACTTTGAAGATAGTGCTGTTAAAGACCGTACTTTGTCTGACTATGCAGGTCAATGGCAATCAGTTTATCCATACTTACAAGATGGGACTTTAGACCAAGTCTTTGATTACAAGGCAAAATTAACTGGTAAGATGACAGCAGCTGAGTACAAAGCCTATTATGAAAAGGGCTACAAGACAGATGTGTCTCATATCAATATCACAGATAAGACCATGGAATTTGTAGTAAACGGGCAAAAGAAGAAATATACTTATAAATATGTTGGTAAGCATACATTGACGTACTCTAAAGGGAACCGAGGCGTGCGTTTCATGTTTGAAGCGACAGACCCAGATGCAGGTAAGTATAAATATGTTCAATTTAGCGACCATAATATCGCCCCAACGAAAGCAGCGCATTTCCATATCTTCTACGGCGGTGAAAGCCAAGAAGCCCTCTTTAACGAATTAGAAAATTGGCCAACTTACTACCCAACTAAATTAAGCGGACAAGAAATTGCTCAAGAAATGCTTGCGCATTGATAAAACCACAAATTTCTATACAGAAAGAGAAAAATCGAGTTGAGCAATCTTCTCGATTTTTTTGCTTGACAAACTCTGATTACAGATGTAAACTATAAAAGAATTGATAATTACAATTGTAATCAGAAAAGAGATGAAACAAAATGGAACAACAAAATATCAGTCAGGCAGAATGGCAGGTCATGCGCGTTTTGTGGGCGTATCCTCATAGCAGAAGTACTGAGGTGGTGGAGCGTTTAGAAACTGATTTTGATTGGAAACCGGCTACTGTTAAAACCTTACTTAATCGTCTGAAAACCAAAGAATTTATTTCAATGGAAAAGATTGAGGGGAAATTTTACTATGATGCGTTAATTTTAGAAGATGAGCACTTGGAAAATAGTTGGCGTACCTTGCTTGACAATATGTGCAATACCAAGCATGGTGATTTAGTAGTTTCAATACTAGAAAGCAATCAATTCAGTCAAACAGATTTGTCTCGAATCCTAGATGTTGTAAAAGAAAAGCAAGTTCAAGCGCCGGAGACGATTCAGTGCAATTGTCCACCAGGTCAATGTACTTGTGGCGCGCATTGTCAAGATGACACGAATCAATCGAAAATGGCGGAGTAAGAAATGGAAAAAGACAAAAAAGAGTATAAATTATCTGGCATGACCTGCGCAGCTTGCGCGATGACGATTGAAATGGCTGTCAAGGAACTTCCAACGGTAGAAGAAGCTACGGTGAACTTGGCGACGGAAAAATTGACAGTCTTTCCCAAAGAAGGATTTGCAAGCGAGCAAGTCCTAGAGGCTGTGAAAGAAGCGGGCTACCAAGCGGCAGAAAAAGGAGAACAAAAGCAGTCTGATTATGCAAAACAGGTCGCAGAAAAGAAAGAAAAAGTACGCCAAATGGCGAGTCAGATTTGGTTTGCGACAGGAGCGACCGTGCCACTCCTCTATATTTCAATGGGGAGCATGATTAGCTTGCCGTTACCCTCCTTTTTAGATCACATGACGCATCCCATTGTCTTTGTATTGGCGCAATTTTTCCTTACTTTGCCAGCGATTTGGGTTGGTCGCGGTTTTTATGTACGTGGTTTTCGGAATTTGGCAAAACGGCATCCGAATATGGATAGTTTGATTGCTGTAGGGACGAGTGCAGCTTTTCTGTATAGTTTGTACTCGGTCGTTCAAGTTTTACTGGGGCATCATACTTTTGTATACCAGTTGTATTTTGAATCAGTTGGTGTGATTATCACTCTTGTTTTACTGGGGAAATATCTGGAAGCCAATGCCAAGGGTCGAACTTCGCAAGCGATTCAAAGTTTGATGAGTTTGGTACCCGACCAAGCGACCGTTATTCGCTATGGCGAAGTCGTAACAATTGATACAGAAGACATCAAGGTTGGAGATATTGTGCGGATTAAACCGGGAGAACGTATGCCAGTAGACGGTGTGGTTATCTCTGGACAAACCTATGTGGATGAGTCTATGATGACAGGTGAAAGTGTTCCTGTCGAAAAAAACGTCGGAGATGTGATTACCAGTGCCACTATGAATCAAACGGGTTCTATTGACTATGAAGCAACCAAAGTCGGTTCGGACACAACTTTAGCTCAGATCGTTCATTTGGTAGAGGAAGCGCAAGGCTCGAAAGCGCCTATTGCGGCTATGGCAGATAAGATCTCGCTCTATTTTGTACCAATTGTCTTGAGTTTGGCAGTTTTAGCAGCTCTGTTGTGGTACGTTCTGGCGGGAGAGAGTTTGCAATTCTCACTTTCTATCTTTATTGCGGTGTTGGTCATTGCTTGTCCCTGCGCGCTTGGGCTAGCTACTCCGACGGCTATTATGGTCGGCACGGGGAAGGGCGCTGAAAATGGCGTCTTGATTAAGTCGGGGCAGGCTCTTGAAGCGACTCATTTGGTAGATGTTGTCGTTCTGGATAAGACAGGTACGATTACCGAAGGGAAGCCAAGTTTGACGGATGTGTTGACTTTTGGTGATGTCACACGGGAAGAATTGCTGCATTTGCTTGCAAGTAGTGAGCAACATTCAGAGCATCCGCTGGCAATTGCTATTTTAGAAGTCGCTAAAGTGGAAGCTATACCATTAGCACCGGTAACGGATTTCCAAGCGATTTCAGGTAAAGGGATTGCAGCTCATGTAGAAATGCAAGAAGTGTTGATTGGGAATGAAAGCTTGATGAGACAATACCAAGTCGAGCTCGGAGAACATATCTCTGACTTGATTTCCTTATCTCATCAAGGAAAGACGGCTATGTTTGTCGCTTTGGATAGACAACTGGTGGGGCTGGTAGCAGTCGCTGACCAAATCAAAAAAAATAGCCGTGAAGCTATTGCTGAATTGCAAAAAATGGGCTTAGAAGTGGTGATGCTGACAGGGGACCGTGAGGAAACAGCTCAAGCCATTGCAAGAGAAGCTGGTGTTGATCACGTGATTGCAGGAGTATTTCCAGACGGAAAAGCAGATGTCGTCAAGGATTTGCAAACGCAAGGGAAAAAGGTTGCCATGGTGGGTGACGGGATCAATGATGCACCTGCTCTGGTGCAAGCCGAAGTCGGGATTGCCATTGGCTCTGGAACGGATGTGGCTATTGACTCAGCCGACATTGTCTTGATGCATAGCGATCTTTTAGACGTGGTGACAGCCATTCGCCTCAGCCAAGCCACGATTAAAAATATCAAAGAAAATCTGTTCTGGGCTTTTGCCTACAATACTTTAGGGATACCGATTGCAATGGGGCTCTTGTATGTATTTGGCGGTCCGCTGCTCAATCCTATGTTAGCCGGTCTTGCCATGAGCTTTAGCTCGGTTTCTGTCGTCACCAATGCGTTGCGTTTACGGCGCTTTAAAATAAAATCATAAAAGGAGTTCATCATGAAACAAATCGTCACTTTAGAAAATATATCTTGTCAAAATTGCGTAAAACACGTCACTGAGCACTTCCTAAAATTAGAAGGTGTATCGGATGTCCAAATTGATTTAGATACAAAGGTTGCTACTGTCACGACCGATCACACTCACAGTGCAGAAGATTATCAGGCGGCACTTGCTAAAACAATTTATAAAGTTGTTACTGTTGCATAGAAAAATGAGGCTGGGCAAAAAGTGTCCCAGCTTCTATTAGAATTAGTAATAAACGAATAACGCAGCTTCAACAATTCACTGAATTGTTGAAGGCGGGAAATCAGCCTTGCACAGCAAGCTGCTATGATTGCTCAAAGCAGTACTTTGAGGTGGCAGATAAAACTTGCGAAGCAAGTATCGAAGCGGTTTGCTTTTCAAGCTCGGAAGAGCACCCTTACGGGGGTGGGACTACGAACTAAAAATTTTTGATTTTTAGTTCTGCCCCACTCCCATTATTTTTTAAATCAATCCTTTTTCAAAACTTTGAGAGATGGCTTCAACACTAATTTTTTCAAGTGTGAAAGGGTGTGTGAAAGTTAAACGATGAGCATGGAGCATGAGACGCTCTGCTTTTTGCGGATTGTACAATGGATCTCCAACGATAGGATATCCGTGATGAGCAAGATGTACACGAATTTGGTGGGTTCGCCCAGTTTTAAGTTGACACTTGATAAGGGTGTTGTTTCCAATTTCTCTGAGCTTAGTGACCTGCGTTTCAGCGTATTGACCGTTTTTGTTATCCACTAGCCGTTTTCGCCGATCGTGACGGTCACGACCGATTTTATCTGTATAGATTTGACGTTTTTTAGGAAATGCTCCTTGTACCAAAGCCCAATATTCACGCGAAATTTTCTTGTTTTCTAGTAATCGATTTAAGATTGGCAAGATAAAAGGATTTTTCGCAAAAAGAACGGCTCCGCTTGTTTCCTTGTCTAAGCGATGAACGACATAGCAAGTATTTCCAACATAAGCAGAGACATGATTTAAAAGCGCCAGCTCCGTTGGTTCATTGGCATGTGTTTTCATGCCTTCAGGCTTGTTGACGATGAGGATGTGTTCATCTTGGTATAATTCTTCCACCAGACTAGCATTTCCCATGAGAATGGATTTCTGTGGATAATCTTCTTCGTCAAAAATCAATGTAATTTTATCATGTGGGTGGATAATGCTCTGCCAGTTAATCGGTTTTTGATTGACGAAGACATGTTTTTTGATACGCAAAAAATGGCGAATCTTCCGTGGAATCAGAAACTGTTCTTCCAGCAGTTCTTTGACTGTCATCTCTGGCAGACCTTGTGGAATCGTAATTGTAAAATTCATGATTTTATTGTAACAAAATAGTAGATGATTGCAAATAGTCAGCTAACTCTTGAACAATTTCTTAAAGTTTTCTAAACGAAACGCTTGATAAGAGGTCCTTTCTTGTCTGGATATGGAGAAGGTGATAGAATAGGGATATGAAAAAATTGAGTGAATTATTTGAAATAGTAGTGAATCATTTTAAAAAGGAAAGTCCTGAGCGCAAGCATCAAGAGGTGACAGAGGCGGAAGAAAGCGAATCGCATTTGAGCCGTTCTGGAAAAAGTCGGAAAAAGCCGATTTCTCAACATCCATTTCGTCGATTTTGGCGTCGCTATCACCTGACGAAGATTGTCTTGATTTTGGGACTTGGTTTTGGCTTGGTGACAGGAGGCTATCTCTTTTATGTTGCCAAATCCACTAATGTGAATGATTTGCAGAATGCTTTGAAAGCAACGACATCTATTTATGATAAGGACGGCAAAAAAGCTGGAAGTTTGTCAGGGCAAAAGGGAACTTACGTAGAATTGTCCCAGATTAGCCCGAACTTACAACATGCCGTCATTGCGACAGAAGACCGTTCTTTTTATAAAAATAGTGGGATTAACTACGGTCGTTTTATCATGGCGATTTTGACTGCGGGACGTTCTGGCGGTGGATCCACCATTACGCAGCAATTAGCCAAAAATGCTTACCTATCTCAGGATCAGACTATTGAGCGGAAAGCAAAGGAATTTTTCCTTGCCTTGGAATTAACCAAGAAATATAGTAAGAATCAGATTCTCACCATGTACCTCAACAATTCTTACTTTGGAAATGGTGTATGGGGCGTAGAAGATGCCTCTAAAAAGTATTTCGGAGTATCTGCTAGCCAACTGACACTAGATCAAGCAGCTACCTTAGCAGGAATGCTTAAAGGACCGGAACTATATAATCCGCTTGCTTCTATCAAAAATGCAACCAATCGGCGCAATACCGTTCTGCAAAATATGGCAGCAGCAGGTTATATCAATCAAAATACTGCGAACCAAGCAGCAGCAAATGGTTTGGGCAGTCAATTGGTAGATGCTTACACAGGAAAATCAGCAGATTATCGTTATCCGTCTTACTTTGATGCGGTTATCAATGAAGCAGTTCGAGATTATGGCTTAACAGAAGCTGATATTGTCAATAACGGCTACCGTATTTACACAGAGCTAGACCAAAATTACCAAGCTAGCATGCAAGTCATCTATGATCGCGAAGATTTATTCCCGCAAGCAGCAGACGGCACCAGAGCCCAATCGGGTAGCGTAGCGCTTGATCCTAAAACGGGAGGTGTTCGCGCACTTGTTGGGCAAATCAATAGTACCAGTGCCAATTTCAGAAGTTTTAACTATGCCACACAATCTTCAAGAAGCCCTGGCTCGACTATTAAGCCCTTAGCAGTTTACAGCCCGGCAGTTGATGCAGGCTGGTCCATCAATAAAGAGTTAGACAATAGCACAACAACGTATGGAACTTACACCGTGAACAACTATGGTGGGATTCAATCCAGTTCGACTGTGCCAATGTATCAGGCTTTAGCGCAATCCTTAAATATTCCAGCGGTTGCTGCTGCTAATGAATTGGGACTGAAAAAAGTTTTTGAATATGGTAAAAAATTTGGCTTGAATATGGATAAAGTGGATCAGACTCTTGGGGTGGCTCTCGGCAGTGGCGTAACAACCAATCCGCTACAAATGGCACAAGCCTACTCGACTTTTGCCAATAATGGTGTTATGAATGATGCTCATTTGATTACCAAAATCGAAAATGCTAGTGGACAAGTAGTCAAAACTCATAAATCAACTTCAACGCGAGTGCTTAACCGCTCAACAACAGAAAAAATGACCAGTATGATGCTGGGAACATTTACCAATGGTACCGGTGTTTATGCTGCTCCTTACGGCTATGACATGGCTGGGAAGACAGGAACGACAGAGACTGACTTTAACCCAGATTTATCAGGAGACCAATGGGTTATTGGTTACACGCCAGATGTGGTGATCAGTCAGTGGTTAGGTTTTCCAAAGACAGATGAAAATCATTATCTGACAGGCACCAGTGCCAATGAAGCTTCAGCTATTTTCCGAAGTGTGGCAAATAGTATCCTACCGTACACAAATGGTACGAAGTTCGGTGATGAAAATGCCTATGCAAAAAATGGTATTGCACCGGTTGATACGAGTGGTACAAATAACACTACGAATCAAAGTGACAATCGTTCAGATGTTTTGAAAGATGTGCAGGATAAAGCTAAGAACTTGGTTGACCAAGCTAAAAAAGCAATTGACGATGCTAAGATTTCTGAAAAAGCACAGAATCTTTGGGACACGGTTAAGAGTTGGTTCCAATAGACTTGTCAAAAATGGGCTTTCTTGATATAATAAACAAGATGGAGGCGTTATGGCACTAAAAAAAGCGAGTCTGGCGTGCACGGTTTGTGGATCGAGAAACTATTCAATCAAAGTGAGTAGTACGCCAAAACCAAAACGTCTGGAAGTAAATAAATATTGTAAACATTGCAGTAAATATACAATTCATAAAGAAACTAGATAGGAGAAAGTTGTGAAATTCATCAGAGATACATTTCAAGTGTTAAAAGATACAACTTGGCCAACTAGAAAGCAAAGCTGGATAGATTTTATCTCAGTCATGGAATACACCGCTTTCTTTGTTGTTATTATTTATCTTTTCGATCTCTTTGTTACAAGAGGTTTAGTACGATTGTTAAATATCTTTTAATTTTTAACCTGCTTGCTATTTGTCAAGTAGGTTTTTATTGTAAAAAATAGCAGTTAAAAGGTTGCATTGGCTATTTTTATGGTATAATAGGGCTAGAAAGAAACCGAAGCCCACAGGCTTTTTTATTTAGGAAAGGAAGAACTCATGGACAGTTTTGATAAAGGCTGGTTTGTTCTGCAAACCTACTCGGGTTATGAAAATAAAGTAAAAGAAAATCTTTTGCAACGTGCGCAAACCTACAATATGTTGGAAAACATTTTGCGCGTGGAAATCCCAACACAAACGGTACAAGTAGAGAAAAATGGAAAAACGAAAGAAGTTGAAAAAAATCGTTTTCCGGGTTATGTCTTGGTAGAAATGGTGATGACAGATGAAGCGTGGTTTGTCGTACGGAACACACCAAACGTAACCGGTTTTGTCGGTTCACACGGAAATCGCTCTAAACCAACTCCGCTTTTGGAAGAAGAGATCCGCCAAATTTTGATTTCAATGGGACAAACCGTTCAAGAATTCGATATTCATGTGAAAGTTGGCGATACTGTGCGTATCATTGATGGAGCTTTTGCAGATTATACAGGTAAAATCACCGAAATTGACAACAACAAAGTTAAAATGATTATTTCGCTATTCGGGAATGATACAGTTGCCGAAGTGAATCTAAACCAAATTGCTGAATTATAATCAAAAAGCAAGCTAGAATCAGTATATGCAGAAATTGATTCCTAGCGTGCTTTTTTATGCTATCTATTTTTATCCAAAATAATAAATTCATTCTAAAACTACTTGTCCACTATTTGCCCACCAACTTTATCAGATTTGATCTGATTTAACCTGACGGAAAATCAAAAAAGCCCGACTTTACGGGCTTTTCATTCGGTTAATTCCTGTTAAATCAGGTTACGGAAGGCGGTAGACGGATTTGAACCGACGATCAAGCTTTTGCAGAGCCGTGCCTTACCACTTGGCTATACCGCCACAACGTTTATTATTTTATCCTAAAAAATCATTTTCGTCAAGAGTGTAGATTGGTTTCTCTTTGTAAAATTTTAGTGTTTTCCGATTAAATTTAATCATTAAAGTGGTGAAATTATCATTTTGATAAGCCAAAGAAAAGGTTGGATTGATAGTTTTTCTTGCTTTAGTTAAGGTAACAATAAGGTAAACTTGTTTAGCTGAACCAACAACTGACTTCAAAAATATCAGCCACCATCTTCCTAAAAGTAAAGAAGTCATAAGTTAATTTCTCGTTACTTGCTTCCTTTTTTAATAATTGTATCCATTTCATATGAGATTTCTAAAATTAGATGTTCGTATTTTTTAGCCATGGGAACTTCTTTAACAAATAAATGTTTCCACTTTTCAATTAAACGGCGCTCAGCTATTGTTAAGTGCTTGCCTTTTGGGGTATAATGAGTAGGCATCTTAAAGAATCTCCTTGTATTTGTGGTGAACTACAAGTATATCTCTTTGAGATGTTTTTTCATACACTCGAAGTGGCTAACTTCATTTTAGAACTTTCAATTGAAAGAAAAAGTTTAAGAAAATAAAAAAAGATGAAAAAAGGTATTGACAAGAAGAGGAGGAGGTGATATACTAAGATAGTTGTCGCTTGAGTGGCGACAAAGACCTTTGAAAACTGAACAAGACGAACCAATGTGCAGGCGACTGTTTAAAGACAGTCCGTCAAACATTAAGAAGAAACAATAAATCTGTCAGTGACAGAAATGAGTGAGAGCTCAAACTTTATATGAGAGTTTGATCCTGGCTCAGGACGAACGCTGGCGGCGTGCCTAATACATGCAAGTAGGACGCACAGTTTATACCGTAGCTTGCTACACCATAGACTGTGAGTTGCGAACGGGTGAGTAACGCGTAGGTAACCTGCCTATTAGAGGGGGATAACTATTGGAAACGATAGCTAATACCGCATAACAGTATGTAACACATGTTAGATGCTTGAAAGATGCAATTGCATCGCTAGTAGATGGACCTGCGTTGTATTAGCTAGTAGGTAGGGTAATGGCCTACCTAGGCGACGATACATAGCCGACCTGAGAGGGTGATCGGCCACACTGGGACTGAGACACGGCCCAGACTCCTACGGGAGGCAGCAGTAGGGAATCTTCGGCAATGGGGGGAACCCTGACCGAGCAACGCCGCGTGAGTGAAGAAGGTTTTCGGATCGTAAAGCTCTGTTGTTAAGGAAGAACGAGTGTGAGAATGGAAAGTTCATACTGTGACGGTACTTAACCAGAAAGGGACGGCTAACTACGTGCCAGCAGCCGCGGTAATACGTAGGTCCCGAGCGTTGTCCGGATTTATTGGGCGTAAAGCGAGCGCAGGCGGTTAGAAAAGTCTGAAGTGAAAGGCAGTGGCTCAACCATTGTAGGCTTTGGAAACTGTTTAACTTGAGTGCAGAAGGGGAGAGTGGAATTCCATGTGTAGCGGTGAAATGCGTAGATATATGGAGGAACACCGGTGGCGAAAGCGGCTCTCTGGTCTGTAACTGACGCTGAGGCTCGAAAGCGTGGGGAGCGAACAGGATTAGATACCCTGGTAGTCCACGCCGTAAACGATGAGTGCTAGGTGTTGGGTCCTTTCCGGGACTCAGTGCCGCAGCTAACGCATTAAGCACTCCGCCTGGGGAGTACGACCGCAAGGTTGAAACTCAAAGGAATTGACGGGGGCCCGCACAAGCGGTGGAGCATGTGGTTTAATTCGAAGCAACGCGAAGAACCTTACCAGGTCTTGACATCCCGATGCTATTTCTAGAGATAGGAAGTTTCTTCGGAACATCGGTGACAGGTGGTGCATGGTTGTCGTCAGCTCGTGTCGTGAGATGTTGGGTTAAGTCCCGCAACGAGCGCAACCCTTATTGTTAGTTGCCATCATTAAGTTGGGCACTCTAGCGAGACTGCCGGTAATAAACCGGAGGAAGGTGGGGATGACGTCAAATCATCATGCCCCTTATGACCTGGGCTACACACGTGCTACAATGGCTGGTACAACGAGTCGCAAGCCGGTGACGGCAAGCTAATCTCTGAAAGCCAGTCTCAGTTCGGATTGTAGGCTGCAACTCGCCTACATGAAGTCGGAATCGCTAGTAATCGCGGATCAGCACGCCGCGGTGAATACGTTCCCGGGCCTTGTACACACCGCCCGTCACACCACGAGAGTTTGTAACACCCGAAGTCGGTGAGGTAACCGTAAGGAGCCAGCCGCCTAAGGTGGGATAGATGATTGGGGTGAAGTCGTAACAAGGTAGCCGTATCGGAAGGTGCGGCTGGATCACCTCCTTTCTAAGGAAAAAACGGAAGCCATTGGTCGTCATGTTTAGTTTTGAGAGGTCTTGTGGGGCCTTAGCTCAGCTGGGAGAGCGCCTGCTTTGCACGCAGGAGGTCAGCGGTTCGATCCCGCTAGGCTCCATTAGGATAGAATCCTACTGAACTTAATAAAGAAGTGAAGTTGAATACGAGACTAACTTCTTAGGAAAAAAGATAAACTTCCTTGTGTTCATGGAACACAGCGTCAGTTTCCTATTTTTCTACAGAAGTTTTCGCAAGCGAACCGTCTCTTACTATCCTAAATTTAGCACATTGAAAATTGAATAACGATATCAAATAGTAACAAGAAAATAAACCGAAAACGCTGTGAATATTAATGAGTATATGACTGAGAGGTCAAAAATAAGGTTAAGTTAGTAAGGGCGCACGGTGGATGCCTTGGCACTAGGAGCCGAAGAAGGACGTGACAAACGACGAAATGCCTTGGGGAGCTGTAAGTAAGCGTAGATCCAGGGATGTCCGAATGGGGGAACCCAACAGGTAGATGCCTGTTACCCGTATCTGTTAAGGATATGAGGAGGAAGACGCAGTGAACTGAAACATCTAAGTAGCTGCAGGAAGAGAAAGCAAAAGCGATTGCCTGAGTAGCGGCGAGCGAAAGGGCAAGAGGGCAAACCGAGAAGTTTACTTCTCGGGGTTGTAGGACTGCGATGTGGACTTAAAGATTATAGAAGAAGACCTTGGGAAAGGTTGCCAGAGAGAGTAAGAGCCTCGTATTTTAAATAGTCTTTATACCTAGCAGGATCCTGAGTACGGCGGGACACGAGGAATCCCGTCGGAAGCTGGGAGGACCATCTCCCAACCCTAAATACTCCCTAGTGACCGATAGTGAACCAGTACCGTGAGGGAAAGGTGAAAAGCACCCCGGGAGGGGAGTGAAAGAGAACCTGAAACCGTGTGCCTACAACAAGTTCGAGCCCGTTAATGGGTGAGAGCGTGCCTTTTGTAGAATGAACCGGCGAGTTACGTTATGATGCGAGGTTAAGTTGAAGAGACGGAGCCGTAGGGAAACCGAGTCTGAAGAGGGCGCATAGTATCATGATGTAGACCCGAAACCATGTGACCTACCCATGAGCAGGTTGAAGGTGAGGTAAAACTCACTGGAGGACCGCACCAGGGCACGTTGAAAAGTGCTTGGATGACTTGTGGGTAGCGGAGAAATTCCAAACGAACTTGGAGATAGCTGGTTCTCTCCGAAATAGCTTTAGGGCTAGCGTCGACAGAAAGATTCTTGGAGGTAGAGCACTGTTTGGGTGAGGGGTCCATCCCGGATTACCAATCTCAGATAAACTCCGAATGCCAATGAATTATGGTCGGCAGTCAGACTGCGAGTGCTAAGATCCGTAGTCGAAAGGGAAACAGCCCAGACCACCAGCTAAGGTCCCAAAATAATTGTTAAGTGGAAAAGGATGTGGGGTTGCACAGACAACTAGGATGTTAGCTTAGAAGCAGCTATTCATTCAAAGAGTGCGTAATAGCTCACTAGTCGAGTGACCCTGCGCCGAAAATGTACCGGGGCTAAAACAATTTACCGAAGCTGTGGATCCTTTAGGGGATGGTAGGAGAGCGTTCTATGTGTGGTGAAGGTGTACCGTGAGGAGCGCTGGAACGCATAGAAGTGAGAATGCCGGTATGAGTAGCGCAAGACAGGTGAGAATCCTGTCCACCGTAAGACTAAGGTTTCCAGGGGAAGGCTCGTCCGCCCTGGGTTAGTCGGGACCTAAGGAGAGACCGAAAGGTGTATCCGATGGCCAACAGGTAGAGATTCCTGTACTAGAGTATAGAGTGAAGGAGGGACGCAGTAGGCTAACTCAAGCGTGCGAATGGAAGAGCACGTCTAAGCAGTGAGGTGTGATAGGAGTCAAATGCTTCTATCTGTAACATTGAGCTGTGATGGGGAGCGAAGTTTAGTAGCGAAGTGAGCGACGTCACACTGCCAAGAAAAGCTTCTAGCGTTAATTTATACTCTACCCGTACCGCAAACCGACACAGGTAGTCGAGGCGAGTAGCCTCAGGTGATCGAGAGAACTCTCGTTAAGGAACTCGGCAAAATGACCCCGTAACTTCGGGAGAAGGGGTGCTCAGTGTAACTGAGCCGCAGTGAATAGGCCCAAGCAACTGTTTATCAAAAACACAGCTCTCTGCTAAATCGTAAGATGATGTATAGGGGGTGACGCCTGCCCGGTGCTGGAAGGTTAAGAGGAGTGCTTAGCGGTAACGCGAAGGTATGAATTGAAGCCCCAGTAAACGGCGGCCGTAACTATAACGGTCCTAAGGTAGCGAAATTCCTTGTCGGGTAAGTTCCGACCCGCACGAAAGGCGTAATGATTTGGGCACTGTCTCAACGAGAGACTCGGTGAAATTTTAGTACCTGTGAAGATGCAGGTTACCCGCGACAGGACGGAAAGACCCCATGGAGCTTTACTGCAGTTTGATATTGAGTGTCTGTGCCACATGTACAGGATAGGTAGGAGCCAAAGAGATCGGGACGCCAGTTTCGATGGAGGCGATGTTGGGATACTACCCTTGTGTTATGGCCACTCTAACCCGGATAGGTGATCCCTATCGGAGACAGTGTCTGACGGGCAGTTTGACTGGGGCGGTCGCCTCCTAAAGAGTAACGGAGGCGCCCAAAGGTTCCCTCAGATTGGTTGGAAATCAATCGCAGAGTGTAAAGGTATAAGGGAGCTTGACTGCGAGAGCTACAACTCGAGCAGGGACGAAAGTCGGGCTTAGTGATCCGGTGGTTCCGTATGGAAGGGCCATCGCTCAACGGATAAAAGCTACCCTGGGGATAACAGGCTTATCTCCCCCAAGAGTTCACATCGACGGGGAGGTTTGGCACCTCGATGTCGGCTCGTCGCATCCTGGGGCTGTAGTCGGTCCCAAGGGTTGGGCTGTTCGCCCATTAAAGCGGCACGCGAGCTGGGTTCAGAACGTCGTGAGACAGTTCGGTCCCTATCCGTCGCGGGCGAAGGAAATTTGAGAGGATCTGCTCCTAGTACGAGAGGACCAGAGTGGACTTACCGCTGGTGTACCAGTTGTTCTGCCAAGAGCATCGCTGGGTAGCTATGTAGGGAAGGGATAAACGCTGAAAGCATCTAAGTGTGAAACCCACCTCAAGATGAGATTTCCCATAACGTTATGTTAGTAAGAGCCCTGAGAGAAGATCAGGTAGATAGGTTAGGAGTGGAAGTTGTGTGAGCAATGGAGCGGACTAATACTAATAGCTCGAGGACTTATCCGAGAAGAAGTAATGAGAACGTGAAGAAAAGCGTATGATTTTAGGGAATCAGCGCAGAAGTCATAGGGACTTCAAGCGGATTTATCTAAATCACTAGCTTTTTAGTTCGAATACAATTACTTAAGTAATGAAGGCAGATCTAGTAAGGATTTAGCCGGAGTACAATTTCATTGAGAAAGATAGCGTAGAGGTAAATCTTTTACAATTTGAGACGTTATTCAATTTTGAGTGTGTTAGATACTCAGCAGTTAAGTGACGATAGCCTAGGAGATACACCTGTACCCATGCCGAACACAGAAGTTAAGCCCTAGAACGCCGGAAGTAGTTGGGGGTTGCCCCCTGTGAGATATGGTAGTCGCTTAGCAAGGATAGGAAGTAGAGATACTTCCTTTTTGGGAGTTTAGCTCAGCTGGGAGAGCATCTGCCTTACAAGCAGAGGGTCAGCGGTTCGATCCCGTTAACTCCCATTTCTTTAAGCGGGTGTAGTTTAGTGGTAAAACTACAGCCTTCCAAGCTGTTGTCGCGAGTTCGATTCTCGTCACCCGCTTTGAACAGAGATGTTCAACCATACCAAGTTTTTAGACTTGGGCGCGTAGCTCAGGTGGTTAGAGCGCACGCCTGATAAGCGTGAGGTCGGTGGTTCGAGTCCACTCGTGCCCATTTTTAAGATATATGGTCCGTTGGTCAAGGGGTTAAGACACCGCCTTTTCACGGCGGTAACACGGGTTCGAATCCCGTACGGACTATAAATTTTATTGGAGGATTACCCAAGTTCGGCTGAAGGGAACGGTCTTGAAAACCGTCAGGCGTGTAAAAGCGTGCGTGGGTTCGAATCCCACATCCTCCTTAGTAGGAATAGCGCGGGATGGAGCAGCTAGGTAGCTCGTCGGGCTCATAACCCGAAGGTCGTAGGTTCAAATCCTGCTCCCGCAATAGGTAGGCTCGGTAGCTCAGTTGGTAGAGCAATGGATTGAAGCTCCATGTGTCGGCGGTTCGATTCCGTCTCGCGCCATATTAGTTTAATATCAGGAAGGGTAGCGAAGAGGCTAAACGCGGCGGACTGTAAATCCGCTCCTTCGGGTTCGGGGGTTCGAATCCCTCCCCTTCCATACCTTTACGGGCATAGTTTAAAGGTAGAACTAAGGTCTCCAAAACCTTCAGTGTGGGTTCAATTCCTACTGCCCGTGTTTATTGTGAATATGGCGGGTGTGGTGAAGTGGTTAACACACCAGATTGTGGCTCTGGCATGCGTGGGTTCGATCCCCATCACTCGCCTATTTTATATTATTGGGGTATAGCCAAGCGGTAAGGCAAGGGACTTTGACTCCCTCATGCGTTGGTTCGAATCCAGCTACCCCAGTTTAACTTTGCCGGCGTGGCGGAATTGGCAGACGCGCTGGACTCAAAATCCAGTGTCCGCAAGGACGTGCCGGTTCGACCCCGGCCGCCGGTATTGCTTAAGTTTGAGAAGCGTTGATAAAGCAGCGTTTCTTTTATTTTTGTTCAAAATTTGTTCAAAATAGTTTTTACTGGCTTAAACCGTGGAAAAAGTCACGGATTTTATTGTCTTCACGGATAGCTTTTTCTTTGATTAAATGCCCGTAAGTTTCACTGATTTGCTGAATATCTTTATGTCCCATATTCTTGGCGATTGCCCAGATGTCTATATCCATTGCAAGAAGTGTGCTTGCGTAAGTATGTCTTAAACCTGTACTAGTCATATTTGAAGGAGTAATAGATAATTCAGATAGTATCTGCTTTAATTGTTTATTGACTGCTGAATTTGTAGGTAGTCCAGATTGTTTATCAAAGAATAAATATTTGTCTAGATTAGAAACTTGATGGCTTCTTAAAATATACCTTTGTTCAGCCTTTAGCTTTTGTAAAATAGAGACTGTAGTATCATCAATCGGAACGTCACGGATAGAAGTTTCTGTTTTAGCTTTTGTCCAGCGTTTTCTTGTGCAATCATAGCGTCTATATGTTTTAATGGTCTTATTTTCAATATGGATACAATCCCAAGTTAAGCCAAGAACTTCTCCAAACCGCATACCTGTTTTCAGTTGGATATATAAGAGGTATGGAATGACGGATTCTTGATAATCGAGAAGATATTCTAGATACTGACAAAGTTTTTTATAATCTTTTAAGCTATGGATATATCTTTCATTCTTAGACTTTGGTGATTCTCTGCCAGATAGTACAACTCCTTCTGTGAATAAATCTATACTGAGCTTATCTTGCCTAGCAAAAGTAAGGACACTTCGTATTTCTGCATTTAGGCGGCTGACATTATCACGACAATTTGTTTCAGCGTATTTATTGATAAATGCTTGATATTGGCTTGATGTGATGGATACAGCGGGTGAGTCTCCAAAGTATTTTTGAATAAACTTTCCACGCAAGCGATGCTTGTTTTGTGTAGATTCCATTTTATTCAGTGAGATGATTTTTAAATGGTACCATTTTTCCCACAATTGAAAGAGACTGATGTTTTTATCAATAACCTTTCCTTGATATAATTTAATTTCTTGGGTCAAACCTTCAATTTCAGCTTCTTTTTTGGTTTTAAATCCTGATTTTGATGTAATATAGTTCCCTTTTTTGTCAGTGATCCGATAAGACCACTTCCCTTTTTTTCCTCCGCGTTGCGTAATGTATAGTGACATGATTACCTCTTTTCTAATAAATCGATAACCAAGGTTTTATCTTGGTTATCTTATCATAATTCAAAAATTTTTGCAAAATGATCCTCGAAAAATTCTTTGGTTTTGCTTGCCAGAAAGTAATAGCGCCCGCCTTGACTATCTGGGTATTTCACAAAGCCATTGCTATTTTGATCAATGTCAATTTGCTTCCGAATTTCAGGCTTATAAAGCACGTTTTCGAGTAACCATGGATGAGAGACGGAAAGAAGTTCTAAAACTTCAGAGAGCGTCAGATAACGCCCTTTTGAGGAGATTTTTTTGAGTTCTTCATACTCGGAACGGTCAACGATAATTTTATCGGGTGGGAGTTGTATCGTAATATTTTTTAAGTCAATTTGTAGGGTGGTTGGTTTCATAGGCAGTTAGTCTGTATCCATTTCTTGGTCAATTATGGTCACATCTTTGATGTGTCTGCTCGCGCGATAGCGTTTTGATTCTATAAATTTTACCCGTGGTGCTAGTTCACTTCAAAATACCATAAAAACCCATTTAGACTGTACTGTAAGTGACAAAATCAACAGGAGGTCATCCAAATGAGTCATTTACAGAATACCGCTAATTCTCATTACTTGGAATGGAACATAGGTCAATTATCAAAAATTTGTCAGACGCTCTGTCGAAACTATTGCTCAGATTCGATACTTTTTTAGCAATTCCACCTGTAGTCGTAACTGTTCCACTTCAGATAGCTGTTCCATTCCTTTACCGTAGGTATATTGTTTCCCCACGGGTTGATGGAAACGGTGCAGTTCATCATTTCGATACCATCGCCACCAGGTCTTGACCTGACTAACATTTTTGATGTCCAGGGGCTCCATGATAACCTTATTGGGCTTACCTGCTTTCTTCATTTCGATACAGGCTAACTTAGTTTCTACCGAATACGCTTTTTTGACCATAACAAAACCCTCCTGTTTCTAGTTTACTAGATTTCAACAGGAGGGTTTTTCTTGTGTCTCATTTTATGGGGCTAGTGCCGTTTTCATCGGGATTTTTATTGACAACCATTAGAGGTTCATATTCATCGTTGACTCTTTTCATGTAATGTTTTAAATTGTTTCTAAAATTTGAATAGACAACAGCTTCCATTTTATATCACCTCACTTTAAGACTATTCTTAGTATAATACTTGACAGGAAATTGTACAAGTGTTAGCGGCTAGTTTTAACCTTCTTGTTTTAAAAAGTTGAAAATAAAAAATACAGCTCACTGCCGTTGCATAAATATTGATTCCAGAGATATTATTTTCATTTTATACATTATTATTGGAGTGAAAAATAGTTGGATTTTGATGTGAAAGGGCTTTTGTATATATGCATCACAACTGATTGATGCGTTTGTCTAGACCAATTTGGATTTAAAAGTTGTTAGCGCTTTAGATTACTCTTTTATCAATTATCTATTGTTTATCTATAATTTATCTATGTTTCTTTACAAGGTGTAAACAAATGTAAAATACTTCTGTAATGAGATTAAATAAATCTGTGAAAATGCTGTAATCGGCTTGACATTTGAGGAAAATATCACTATCATAAAAGTGAATAGTTTTTTTTAAACTAGGCCTTAACATATCCAATATGTTAAAATATTGAGAGGATATTTAGAATGAAAAAAAGCAGGTTCTTTTTAGCGTCAACGGCTGTATTGTTATCAGCCTTAGGTGCAAATCCTGTGTTGGCTAGGGATGTTGAGCGCTCTATCTCCACAACGATTGTCACACCGACTGTTGACAGCAATAAAAAGGCTTCTACTGAAACGCCAGAGTCTAAGCAGGGAAATGCAAGTACCTCTACGGCTGTAACGCCGGCTGCTCCTGTAACTCCTGACAAGTCCACGTCAGTTGCTTCGGATAAGGATAAGCCAAGCGTGTCAGACAAGGTAGAGGCACCAGAGACAACGCCAACAACACCGACTGCGCCAGAAAAGGACAAGTCGGAACCGTCGGATTCCTCAAGTAAGGTAGAACCGCCGAAGATAGCCCCTGTACCATCGGCTACACCAGATAAGGATAAGTCTGGAACATCAGACTCTGAGTCTTCAAAGCCAAATCAAGCGGAGCCAGAAAAGAAATATGGTGATGTAACGGTTGAGTACAAGAGTAAAGATGGTACTTTGATTGCACCAAAAGAGCTGGATACACCGACTTCTGAAGTGGGAACGGACTACGATACGACCGACCAACGAAGAGAAACCATTATCAGTTCAGAAGGTAAGAAATACCGCCTTGATCTAAAAGCTACTCAGGGGTACGAAAAAGGAAAAGTCCTTGAAGGAAATACCAATATTACTTATTACTATGATCTGGTTACAGAAACGCCAGACTCTAATAAGGTGGTACCACCGAAGGCAGATCCCGCTCCACCAGATAAGGATATACCAAGTACATCGGATTCTTCTAGTAAAGTAGTGCCTTCGCAGGATAAAGCTCAAGTGCCAAGTGTTCCGGCTCCCCCCTCATCAGATTCATCGGTTAGCCCAGATACTTCTATAGCAGATACTGTAGCACCACCAGATAAGATTCCGCATGATGGGATGCTAGATACTCAGCTTGAATCGACAGATACTTCTAGCGATGTTGTCAATCCGTCTGTCTTGACTGAAAAGAACACAGACAAATCGACAACTTCTGATATGGACTTGAAAAAGGATGAAACATTCAGTCTTGATAATGCTTCATCTGTGACTACTAAAAAAGGTGACACGATTGACAATCCAATCAAATCAATCATCTCACCAGCTGATCCGCTTTTGACGGATAAGGGCTTTGAGATTATTGGTAATGATCAAGGAGAAGTCACTATCAAAAACGCAGACGGTTCTAAAACATCTGTACCAGCTGCGCAAGTAGGTGCTAGGGCAAATCCTGACGGAACGGTCACTGTCAAATCAAGTAATGGTAAGTTTACATTGTTGCCAGATACGGGGGAAGCAACCACGATTCTTGCAACGATTGGTTTATTTATCTTGGCTCTATTAGGCTTCAAAAAAGTCAAGCCTTTTGAGAAAGATAATTGGTTAATTGGATAATTATTAAAAAGAAAAGAGGAATTTTATGTTTCATAATAGCAAAACGAAGGGTCATGGCTCGATCCGAAAAAACAAAATTTATGGTACCATTGGTGTTTTAACCCTTGGAACAATTGCAATCCTTAGCGCTCACCAAGGTGTAGCTGCTGATGAAGTAAAGGCAACGAAGCCGACAACGCCAACTCCAGTGGCGGAAGCTTCTGATACAAGTCTTGCTGCACAATCAAAAGCAGCAGCAACTGAAGCAGCGAGTAGTTCTACAGCAACAACTGTAAAAGAAACAACTCCAGCAGCAAGTACCACAACTGCTCCAGCAGGATCCACTTCAACGGCTGATAATACAACAGCGTCAGCTGCTACAAAGACTGAAAGTGCAACGAAACCAGCTACTGCAAAGACTGAAACACCAGCAGCTGCTAAGCCTTCAGCACAAACAGGTACAACAACAGATGTAAATGTAGATTCTTCTGAGCTTGATAAAGCTGTCAATGATGCTAAAAAAGCTGGGGTTGAAGTTAAAAAAGAAGCAGATGTCAATCATGGTACAGCAACAACCGAAGCTGAAAAAAATCAAAAAGTAGCTGAAATCAAAGATGATTATAAAAAGCAAGCTGAAGAAATTAAGAAAGTAACAGAAGCTGCAAAATCTGACACAGCTAAATATACTGAAGCCAAAGCTAAATATGATGCTGAACTAGCTAAATACAATACTGCAAAAGCTATTTATGATACTGCAAAAGCAAAGTATGATACTGATAAGGCAAAATACGATGCAGATAAGGCCAATTATGACATCAATAAAGCCAAATTTGAACTTGATAAAGCAAAATATGAACAAGATCTAACTAAATACTATGCTGCTAAAGAAAAATATGGAAAAGATTTTGCAGATTATATCGTTGCTCAAGCAAAATATGAAAAAGATTTGCAAGATTATAATGCTGCCTTGGCAGAGTGGGGAAAAAATAAAAATAATGACGGCTACATCAAGCAAAAACTTGCACAGCAACTGATTTTTAAATCTGAACCACACGCTCGGTTAAGTTTTCCTGGCGGCGATAAAGTATATACAAAAGACGAACTAAAACGCTATTTTGAGAATCATATAAAAAATAAACTGGGTAGCAATGACCCTCGAGATGGTGTAAATGACTTTAACGCAACTAATGATGCTAGTAGCTTGTCAAGAGTTATGTTACGCAAGGGTCAACCACTTGTAACGCAATATACCAATCTCCAAAATTCTTACTTTAAAGGAAAGAAAATTGCCAAAGTAGAGTATGTCTATACGTTAAAAGATAGTGGAACGCCTGGTTTGGATGAAATTCCTGCTTTCATTGAAAATGATCCTACTAAAACTATTTGGTATATGAGCCTCTATGGTAAGAATACTCGGATCAATATGAAAGCTTACTTCTATGATGAAGATGGCAACAAGATGGACATGACTGGGGCTTTAGTAAGCTTTTCTTCATTGAATAGAGGAACGGGAGCTTATAATGCTTCACCGAAAGCTGCTAATCAAGCAACAATAGAAAAGGTTTATAGCTTTAGTGGAGATTTTATTCATATCAATGGTTCGTCAATAGATCGTCAATATGATGGTGGTGCTTATTCAAGTAATGATAATGAAAGTATAGCACGTGGTTCGAAATATAATGCAAGTCAATGGGATGGTCAAAACGCCCCTTATAAATGGTATGGTGCTATTGTTGGTCAAGTAACTAGTCCTGATATTGAATTAGAGTTTGGTTCCGTCCTCCGTGCAACGCCTTGGTTTGCCTTTAACTCAGACATCAAAGCTAATGGTGTTCCTATTATGCCAGTTAAGCCAACGAAGCCTGAGGAACCAAAAGAACCAACGAAACCAGTTGCACCAGTTGCACCAGTTGCACCGACTGAACCAGTCAAACCAACCCCTCCTACTGCGCCAGAAAAACCAGCTACTCGTACTGCAACTTATCATTACAATACTCTGAAATATCAAACGATTCCAACACCAGAAAAGAAATATGGTGATGTAACCGTTGAGTACAAGAATAAAGATGGTATGACGATTTCACCTAAGGTGACGGATACGCCACGTTCAGAAGTGGGAACAGACTACGATACAACCGATCAACGGAAAGAAACAATCACAACAGTTGACGGTAAGAAATATCGTCTTGATCCAAAAGCTACTCAAGGTGCAGAAACAGGTAAAGTTGTCGAAGGCAATACCAATATTACCTACTACTATGATCTTGTACCAGATATTCCAACACCAGAAAAGAAATATGGTGATGTAACCGTTGAGTACAAGAATAAAGATGGTATGACGATTTCACCTAAGGTGACGGATACGCCACGTTCAGAAGTGGGAACAGACTACGATACAACCGATCAACGGAAAGAAACAATCACAACAGTTGACGGTAAGAAATATCGTCTTGATCCAAAAGCTACTCAAGGTGCAGAAACAGGAAAAGTTGTCGAAGGCAATACCAATATTACCTACTACTATGATCTTGTACCAGATATTCCAACACCAGAAAAGAAATATGGTGATGTAACCGTTGAGTACAAGAATAAAGACGGCATGACAATTTCACCTAAGGTGACGGATACACCGCGTTCAGAAGTGGGAACAGACTACGATACAACCGATCAACGGAAAGAAACAATCACGACAGTTGACGGTAAGAAATATCGTCTTGATCCAAAAGCTACTCAAGGTGCAGAAACAGGAAAAGTTGTCGAAGGCAATACCAATATTACCTACTACTATGATCTTGTACCAGATATTCCAACACCAGAAAAGAAATATGGTGATGTAACCGTTGAGTACAAGAATAAAGACGGCATGACAATTTCACCTAAGGTGACGGATACACCGCGTTCAGAAGTGGGAACAGACTACGATACAACCGATCAACGGAAAGAAACAATCACGACAGTTGACGGTAAGAAATATCGTCTTGATCCAAAAGCTACTCAAGGTGCAGAAACAGGAAAAGTTGTCGAAGGCAATACCAATATTACCTACTACTATGACCTTGTTCCAGATGCACCAGAAGAGTATGGTAACGTAGTTGTCGATTACCAAGATAAGAAGGGCAATACTATCGCACCACGTGTTGTTGATACACCAGATAGCAAAGTTGGTACGAACTACGATACAACAGATCACAAACCAACTAGAATTACTACAGCCGATGGTAAGGTTTATCGCATTGATCCAAAAGCAACTCAAGGTCAAGAAAGCGGTAAGATTGTCAAAGGCACTACTCGTGTTGTCTATGTTTATGATGAAGTGGTTGGTGATGTAACCGTTCATTATAAAGATGAAGATGGCAAAGTTATCAAAGAACCTGAAAAAGATACAACTGGTGCTCCAATCAATACTGTTTATGATACTCGTGATCACGCTCATAAGACAATCACTACAAAAGATGGTCGCACTTATGAAATTGTTCCTGAAAAGACTCAAGGTATCGAACAAGGTAGAGTCGTTGAAGGAAATACAGATGTTACTTATATCTACAAGCAAGTATTCGGTGATGTAGTCGTTCACTATGAAGACGAATCTGGTAAGAAGATCAAAGAAGATGTAACGGATACTTCTCATGCTCGTGTTGGCGAAGATTACGATACGACAGACCACAAGACGACAGCGATCAAGTCTGGTGATAAAATCTATAACCTTGTTCCTGAAAAGACAAAAGGTAATGAAAAAGGTAAAGTTACAAAAGGTGTAACCGAAGTTACTTATGTCTACAAGGAAGTGAAAGCAGAACCTAAGAAGAAAGGAACCAACGCTAAGGGTGAAGATGTCAACGGTAAGACCATGTTGGCAGGTTCAACCGAAGTTTATACAATTGATATTGACAATGACCAATACAAGGGTATGACAGGCTTAACGGATAAAGATAAGCAAGCAGGCTTGATGGTTGTTGAAAAATACTCAAGTAAGCATGTGACACCTAACTTGGCTGGTGTTCGTGTAACAACAGAAGACGGTAAAGTTCAAAGTGGCTTCACAACGAAGATTTACAAGTCTGTTGCAGAAGCTCCACAAAAGGTTCAAGATTACATCAAGGCTAAGGGCTTGAAGATTGATGGTGAGTTTGCCGTAACCACAGCAGATGATCCAGTAGCTTACACAAACAACTATGTTTTGAAGGGTATCAATCTGAAACTTGTCTTCCCAACAACTGTTAAGAAGGAAATCAAGGAAGCTAGCAAGTATGATAACCGAGCTTATCAAATTGACTTTACTGGTATCCATGAAACAAATCTAGTAACGAATAACATTCCGAAGATCAATCCGAAGAAAGATGTTGTAGCGACTGTTGAAGATGGTCAAAAAGACCAGAATTCATTGAATAATAAGACTGTTAAGGTTGGACAAGTCTACAACTTTGAATTAGAAACTTCTTATTTACCAGCAAATCGTGGACAAGCTATTGAAAAGATGGAAGTAAGAGATAAATACTCTTCATTAGTAGAATACAATGGTGTTCACAAATGGTATGCGAAGACAGATATTCTTCTTAAGAATGGTCAAAAACTTGCCAAAGGTACAGATTTGACACAATACGTCAACCAAACAATTGACCATAAGGCAAGAACAGTTGTGTATTCATTCTCTAGTGACTTCTTGAGCAAGATTTCAGATAATAGTGAATTCCAAGCTACAGGTTACATGCAAGTGAAACAACTGAATACTGGTACCGTGAAGAACACCTTTACTGAAATTATCAACAATGTTGAACGTGATTCTAATACGGTAACAGTAGACTCACCTCAAGATTATGGTGATGTAGTCGTTCACTATGTAGATGAATCTGGTAAGAAGATCAAAGAAGATGTAACAGATACTTCTCATTCTAAGGTTGGTGAAAACTACGATACAACAGACCACAAGACAACAGCAATTAAGTCTGGTGATAAAGTGTACAATCTTGTTCCTGAAAAGACAAAAGGTAATGAAAAGGGTAAAGTTACCAAAGGTGTAACTGAAGTTACTTATGTCTACAAGGAAGTGAAAGCAGAGCCTAAGAAGAAGGGAACTAATGCTAAGGGTGAAGATGTCAATGGTAAGACTATGTTGGCAGGTTCAACTGAAGTTTATACGATTGATATTGACAATGACCAATACAAGGGTATGACAGGCTTAACGGATAAAGATAAGCAAGCAGGCTTGATGGTTGTTGAAAAATACTCTGGTAAGTATGTCACTCCTAACTTGGCTGGTGTTCGTGTAACAACAGAAGACGGTAAAGTTCAAAGTGGCTTCACAACGAAGATTTATAAGTCTGTTGCAGAAGCTCCACAAAAGGTTCAAGATTACATCAAGGCTAAGGGCTTGAAGATTGATGGTGAGTTTGCCGTAACCACAGCAGATGATCCAGTAGCTTACACAAACAATTATGTTTTGAAGGGTATCAATCTGAAACTTGTCTTCCCAACAACTGTTAAGAAAGATATTAAGGAAGCTAGCAAGTATGATAACCGTGCTTATCAAATCGACTTTACTGGTATCCATGATACAAACCTTGTAACCAACAACATTCCGAAGATCAATCCGAAGAAAGATGTTGTAGCGACTGTTGAAGATGGTCAAAAAGACCAGAATTCATTGAATAATAAGACTGTTAAGGTTGGACAAGTCTACAACTTTGAATTAGAAACTTCTTATTTACCAGCAAATCGTGGACAAGCTATTGAAAAGATGGAAGTAAGAGATAAATACTCTTCATTAGTAGAATACAATGGTGTTCACAAATGGTATGCGAAGACAGATATTCTTCTTAAGAATGGTCAAAAACTTGCCAAGGGTACAGATTTGACGAAGTTTGTCAACCAAACTGTTGATCACAAGACGAGAACAGTTCTGTATTCATTCTCTAGTGCTTTCTTGAACAGTATTTCAGATAATAGTGAGTTCCAAGCTACAGGTTACATGCAAGTGAAACAACTTGACTATGGTACAGTGAAGAACACCTTTACTGAAATCATCAATGGTGTTGAAAGAAATTCTAATACGGTAACAGTGGTAACGCCAGACAAGCCTAAGACTCCTGACAAACCACAAACACCGCCAGAAACTCCTAAGACACCTGAAAAACCGCAAACACCTCCTACACCAACACCTACTCCAGTAGTGCCAACTACTCCAAAACAACCTGTAACTCCACAAGTAACCTTGCCTTCAACAGGTGAAGCTACAAATGATGGTGCAGCATTGGTAGGATTAGCGTTTGCTGCTACAGCATTGTCAATGCTTGGCTTCAAGAAACGTAAAGAGGAAGAATAAGTCCCTAACGATGATTATCCTAACTCTTGCTAGGCAATAGTGACAAAAAGAGGTTGAGACCGAGTCTCAACCTCTTTGTTATAATATAATATCGTTGTTGATTGTGTATTTGGATATATGATAAATAAGTCAAAAGTGCTTCGTTCTACTTCTATTTTAAAATTTAAGTCAATCCTTTTCAGATTGAAAAGAGGACAAAAGAGGCTGGGACAAAAGTCCGACCTCAAATATAAAAAGCGAATAAAACTAGTTTTCTGGTAATCAGAATTCTGCTTTGTTCGCTTTTCGCATTTAATTATAGATTTGAAGGGCTTAATAATTAAGATTTTTAAAAATTGAAATCTCTTTGTCCCAACCTCTTTAATATTATTGAAAATTGTTACTATCCAAGGCTGTCAATGGTTGCATTGATAATTTTAATGGATTCTTTTGTGTAATCTTTTTTTTGTTGTTGTCTTTCTGATTTTGTCATGGGACGTGGCTTTACTACTGGGTCTGGTTTTACGATAGGTTTTTGTTGTTTAACCTTCGTTTCAGCGGTAGGTGCTGGTTGGACAATTGGTGCGGGCTCAGGTTCTGGTTCTGTCTTTACATCAACGACTGCCTCTTCAACAACGGGCTGTACCTCTTCAGAAATGTCTTCTGAAGGTTGCTTTTCTCCCCATTCTTTGCGTGCATCTAACTCACGAAGAACAAATGATTTCCCACGATATTCTTTTGGAACAATAGTTGCGATTTGCTCGTCTGTGAAGAGTTCAGCTTCATCAATATCTACAACATCCCAGACAATTTCCCCATCAGCATTGCGTATATAATAACCGTTTTCGTCTTTTTGTCCAGCTAAGAAACTAGAGACGCCAATAATTTCTGTGACATTGACATAACGCATGCCGGTATCAACGTCCCAAACACCTGAAAATACAGCTTCAAACAGTGCTTTGTATTGTTCTTCTGAATCTAATGAGAAGCCATTGATCGTTTTCATGGCATTAGCGCTATATGCTCTTGATAGAACTTCAAGCTTCTTTTTGTAGGTATCAAATGATTTATTTTTTAAGAAGCGATCTTGCTCTAGTGTTAAAACAGGTTTTTCGATTTCTGACATGGTTGTAGACTCCTATTCATTATTATTGATATTAAAGTTTAAGGTAATCAGCATTAGTTTTGGCTGAGTGATTTTAAATAATTTACGAGCTAGTGAAATTTTGAAAATACCGATGATATTTCCTTTTGCATCTTGCCTAAAATTTTTTCCGACAACTTCTACATTTTCTTTGTGACCGTCCTTGACTGCTTCACGGACAGCTTCTAACATCGAGTCTTTTATCTCTTCAATACTTGAATACTCACTGTAAAAAGAGACAGAGTGATGTTTTTTAAAGACAGCACGGTAAATCATTTTTCTATAAAATTTTTTGTAAATAATGGCAATCAAAAATGGTATGGCTAAGCAGATATCAACGACTGGATTTTTTAAATAATCAAATAGTTGATTGTCAAAGTAGCTAATGACTGCTAAGTAACCAAGCGCGGATAGGATTTTAAAATAATTGCTGGCGATTACGATGTCTTCGGAACTATTTGCCACTAAAAATCCAGCCAATATGTAGATGAAAGAAGCAATTAAAGCTGCAATGTGGATATAGTCTAGCGGTATATTGAGAATATTATATGTTAAGAGTAGGAGAGCTGTACCGGCAACGAACACAATTCCTACGAAATAAATCAGTTCAGCTAACCACTTCAGCAAGACTAGAAAGACTAACGGTGTGTCTTTTTTCTTTTTTGACATTTTAATCCTTTCTATTCTTTGTTTATTTTTAAGGATAGCCAGACACTAACTTTCCTCATACAAGTACTTTTGTATTATTATATATATATTACCAAAATTTCACAAATAATACAATAAAATTCATATATTCTACAAGCGAAAATCCTTATTATTTCTATGTTTTCTTCCGTTTTGAGATGCAGTTGTAACAAGTGAAAGAAGATGTAGCTAATAAAGGCAGCTGGAACAAAAGAGCTTTTAGCTGCTTCTGTTTATGTAGTTACCATTACAAAGTGTGGTAGTTTGGAAAATCTCTGTTGCCTTTAATCCACTTAGAGTTTCCCAGGCATAATGGGAGCTGGTAGTCTCACTCCTCCGCAGGGGTGATTAGCTGCTCTTTCGTACTTGAAAAGCGCATGGTGTTTAGATTTGTTTTGCAAGCAACGTTAGCGATTTTTTGTATAAAGCCAGGTCGTACTTTGTGATAACTCTATTTTTGGATAAAATATTTTCAAAAAAGTGTTGACTTTGACCTAAGTGGAGGGTTTATAATGAGATTTGTAAGGAGGAAATGATGTATCAAATCAAAGAAGCTGCGCAGCTTTCAGGTGTTTCTGTCAAAACCCTGCATCACTATGATAAGATAGGCTTGCTTGTGCCGCAAAAGTCTGAAAACGGGTATCGCCTTTATAGTGAAGCAGATTTAGAGCGTCTGCAAATTATTTTATTTTACAAATATCTTGGATTTTCTTTAAAGAAAATAGCAGAGCTGCTAAGTCAGGAAGAGCAGGAACTATTGCCTCACTTGAACAAGCAACTGCAGTTTTTGCAGCAGGAAAGGGAGCGTTTGGATACCTTGATTTCCACCTTACAAAAGACAATTCAAGCTCAAAAAGGAGAAAGAAGAATGACGACACAAGAAAAATTTGTTGGATTTACTTACGATGAACATGCAAATTATTATCATCAAGCTGTAGAAAAATATGGACAAGCCGTTATGGATGAGGCGGCAAGTAGGCAAGCAGGTCAGGAGGAGCATGCAACAGAAGCCTTTAATCAAGTATTCCGAAATTTAGCAAAAAATCTGCAACAAGGTTTGAAGGTGGATGCAGTAGAAAATCAAGTGCAGGCAGCCAATCTTTTACAGGCTATCCGAACCTATGCCTTTGATTGCTCGCTGGAAGTTTTCGCTTTTATTGGAAAAGGCTACGTGGCAAATCCTGAATTTAAGAAAAATATTGACCAATTTGGAGTTGGAACGGCCCAATATGCAGCAGATGTTATCCAAGCATACGTTCACAAGTAAAATAAAAAATAGGGCAAATGCTAGTGTTCTGCATGGTAGCATTTGCTCTATTTTTAGTATTCCACACTTCCAGCAACCCAGCCAGTACAGAGAGCGACTGTAATATTAAATCCACCGGTATGAGCATTGATATCCAGCACTTCGCCAGCAAAATAAAGTCCAGAAACTAGTTTGCTTTCTAAAGTCTTGGGATTGATTTCCTTAAGATTGACACCGCCTTTGGTCACAAAAGATTTAGCTAGAGACATTTTGCCGGTAATAGGAATTGGTAGAGCTTTGAGCTGTTGAATGAGCTCTTCTTTTTCTGTTCCAGTCAATTGTTTGCCTTTTTCAGGGAATGGCTGCGCGAAAAAGTCTGCCAGACGTTCAGGAAGTAATTGTTTGAGACTATTTTTGAGCGATTTTTCTCGGTTATTTTCTAAAAATGCTGCCAAATCTTCCGCAGAAAACTGTGGTAAGACATCTAAATAAATGGTTTCACCGCCTTTGAGGAAACTGGAGAGCCGCAATGCGGCAGGACCTGACAAGCCGAAGTGGGTAAAGAGCAAGTCGTGGGTAATGATGTATTTATTATAACGGAGGGTGACGTTGGCTAATGAAATCCCCTGTAAAGCCTTGTGTGGAAAATCAGTCAAAAGCGGGCTTTCAGCAGCTTCTAGCTCTGTTATTGTATGGTTGAAATGGCGCGCAATCTCATAGCCAAAGCCAGTAGAGCCAGTTGAAGGATAGGATTTTCCACCTGTTGTGACAATCAATCGATCGCAGCTCCAAATGCGCTCACTTGACTTGATGATAAAGCAATCCGCATTTTTCTTTACAGAAACTACTTCCGTCTGGGTCATGATGGTGACGCCTAGCTCCTTCATTTTCCGTTCTAATGCTTCAATAATTGTAAAAGATTTGTCTGTTGTTGGGAAAACGCGCCCGTGATCCTCTACTTTGAGTGCAACACCATTCTCAGTGAAAAAATTCATAATGTCATGATTGTCAAACTGGGAAAAGACGCTGTAGAGAAAGCGCCCATTTCCTGGTATGCCAGCTAATAAATCCTCTAAAGTGCCGTTATTCGTCACATTGCAGCGTCCGCCACCTGTTCCGGCAAGTTTCTTACCCAAGCGTTTATTTTTTTCTAAGAGCAGTGTCTTTTGTCCATGAAAGGAGCTGGAAATAGCAGCCATCATACCAGCCGGTCCTCCGCCTATCACGATTGTATCAAAATGGTTCATTGTACTTCTTTCTTTAAATGAATAGGTCAAATTTATTGTATCATAAATGTGATGAAATTCCTTGAAATCCGGAGCAAATTTGACAGTTAAGCCTTGATATGATAAGATTTAGGTATATATCTAGAAAAAGTTTCAGAGGAAATTATGGCAATTGAAAAGACAGTCAGCGAGCTAGCCGAGATTTTAGGGATTAGCCGTCAGGCGATGAACAATCGGGTCAAAACTCTTGCGCCCGAAGATACCGACAAGAATGAAAAAGGGGTCACCGTTGTGACGCGCAGCGGTTTGATAAAGCTGGAAGAAATTTACAAAAAGACGATTTTTGAAGATGAACCGGTCAGCGAAGATGTCAAGCAACGTGAGCTCATGGAAATTTTGGTAGATGAGAAAAATGCAGAAATTGTGCGTTTGTATGACCAGTTAAAAGCAAAAGATGCTCAATTAGCTAAAAAAGATGAGCAATTGCGCGTGAAAGATGTGCAAATTGCTGAAAAAGACAAGCAATTAGACCAGCAGCAGCAATTGACTGCTAAGGCCATGAATGAGCGTGAAACTTTGCTATTAGAATTGGACGAAGCTAAAGAAAAAGTGCAAGCACAAGAGCAGAAAGGTTTTTTTGCAAGATTGTTTGGACGATAGAGAGAATCTCGGTTGAAGAAACTGAGATTTTTTTATAGAATGAAAAATATGATGAAAGAAAAAGTCGCAAAAGATATCAATATTCTTGCTTCTTTTTGTGGGAAGCGAGATTTGCCAGAATTAACACAGAAAGCTTTAGAAGATAAATATAGCCTAAAACAGGCTGATGTCATGGTGCTGTTTGGTGGGAGTATTCTAGCGGGTGGAAATATTCTAGCGCAGGCTATGTTCGCGAATATCGCAAAGATTTATGTGATTGTTGGTGGCGCGGGTCATACGACTGATACTTTGCGCCAAGTAGTCGCTAAAGAGTATCCGAAAATAGAAACACAAACTTTGTCAAAGGCAGAAATTTTCAATGCTTACTTGAAAGAAAAGTATAACTTAGCAGCTGATTATTTGGAATGCCGCTCGACCAATTGTGGAAACAACATCACTTATTTATTGGGCTTGTTGGAGCAAGAAAAGATTGATTGTCAGTCTATTATTTTTTGTCATGATGCCACTATGCAGGAACGAATGGACGCAGGGCTTAGAAAGTACCTCTCTAAGGAAAAGAAAATTATCAATTTTGCTGCATATCATGCGGAAGTGGTAGTAAAAGAAGGACAGTTCGGTTTTAAACAGCAGATTCATGGCATGTGGGAAATGGAGCGTTATATAAGTTTGTTAATGGGAGAAATTCCCCGTTTAACAGACAATGCAGCTGGATATGGGCCAAAAGGAAAGAACAACATTGCGCATGTGGAGATTCCGACAGAGGTCAGAATAGTTTTTGAAGCATTAAAACAAGATTATGCTGACTTAATCCGTCTAGCAAATCCTCTCTATGCTTCAGTTGATGAAAAATAAGTTAAAGGAGAATGATGAAACAACAGCGTTTAGGTTTTCAAAAACTCTATCAAAATCTTGATAAAATTCTATTTTTGTTTTTTATTATTTTTATGCTGACAGAATATGCTTGGTTGCCTTTTAATTCGTGGGCGGCAGGTACTTTGCTTCGTCAGACGGGTTATCAATTTCTATCGTATAACAATGTAGTTGGAGTGTTGTCTAGTCATCCTCTAGTTACTCTGGCTTTTATCCTCTTGTTTTTAGCCAATCTGTTGGTCGCTTATATTCAAATCATACTTCTTTTTTTAGGAGCGCACAATCTATTGACTCAAGACAAGCGAACCCTCTTGAAGTTTACCAAGAAAACCATAGCAGACAGTTTGCTCACCTTAAAGCAGGCACGTCCTAGTAAAATCTTGTTTGTCTTGCTCTACATCGCTCTGCTCTTTCCTTTTCTCCGAAAAATCCTCAAAATTTACTACCTAAATAAGATTTTAGTTCCAAATTTTATCTTAACTTATTTGAAAGAGACGTATTTTTGGGGTGCTGTCGTCCTGACTCTACTTGTATGGCTGATGTTATTGGTTGCTGTCCGTTTGATGTTTGCCTTGCCCAAAATCTTTTTTGAAAATTCTTCCGTAAGAGAAGCGGTGCGGTTCAGCTTAGAAAAAACCAAGAAACGAACTTTCTTTTATTCTTGGCACTTGTTTTGGATTGTGACTAAGACTTTTCTCTTCTTTTTTGGAATGGCTCTGCCTCTCTTCCTTTTACAGCATGTTGCAGACGGTCATTCCAATCAAGTGGCAACGATTGCTGGTGTGATGAATTATGTGTTGCTGAAAAATGCTCACTATCTGATGTTGAGCTATTTCTTGATTAAATTTGTTTCTTTTCTGACTGAGCAAGGTTTGGCGGATTGTCCGCGGCGGAAGTTCGATCGCGTTTTGCGCTGGCTTGTGATTTCCATTGCTTCTGTATTCTTTGCTGTGGAAGGTTATATGTATCTCATTTTTCCATTGGAAACGGTTCCTGTTACGATTTCTCACCGAGGAGTGTCGCAGGAAAATGGTGTACAAAATACGATTCAGTCATTGGAAAAGACCGCTTTGCTGAAGCCAGATTACATCGAAATGGATGTACAAGAGACAAAAGATGGTCAATTTGTCATGATGCACGATGCTAATCTTTTAAATTTGGCAGGTGTCAATGCAAGTCCGCAGGATTTGACCTTGGCAGAACTAACTGCTTTAGAGGTTTCAGAAAATGGCTATCGGACAAAAATTTCCAGTTTTGATGCGTATCTCAACCGTGCCAACGAATTGGGGCAGCGGTTGCTCATTGAAATCAAAACCAGCAAAAAAGATTCTTCGGATATGATGGAGCGCTTTTTGAAAAAATATGGCCCAACGATTAAAAAGTACGGTCATCAAATGCACTCATTGGACTATCGCGTGATTGAAAAAGTTGTGAAATACGATGCTAGCATTAAAAGCTTTTTTATCCTGCCTTATAATACAATCTTCCCACGAACCAAAGCTAGTGGCTATACTATGGAATACTCCACACTAGATGAAAACTTTGTTTCTAAGTTGTGGCAAGCAGATAAATTGCTCTATGATTGGACGGTCAACGATGTAAACAGCATTGCAAAATCTTTCCGCTTGAATGTTGACGGTATCATAACGGATGATGTTCAACTGGTGCAAAGTTCCATTAAAGAGCTGAAAGACAATCCAAAATATACAGACTTACTCCTTAATAAAGCCTTTGATTTCTTTAATTTTACATAAAATAGCCCCCTCTTAGCAATGAACTAGGAGGGGGTGAGTTTTTTGAGATTTGTTTTAAAACGGCATTTTGCCTGCAAAGGCACCTAATTTTTTCTTAGTTGCGGCATCAATCTCAGCGAGGGCAGCGTTGATAGCTTGGGTTGTCATGTCAGATAAAGTTTCTAAGTCTTCTGGGTCGACAACAGCTTCTTGGAAGTCGATTTTGACGACTTTTTTGTCACCTGTAAGAGTTGCGACCACGAGGTCTTGAGCGGATTTGCCAACAAATTTTGTCGCCGCAAGCTCAGCTTGCCCTTTTTCCATTTGTTTTTGTAATTTTTGTGCTTGTTTCATCATTGATTGCATATTCATCATAAGATTTTTAAGATTCCTTTCATATCAAGGGTTTAACCCTTGTTTGTAAATTTTCGTTGCCTTATTTTGCCTTATTGTTAAAAATTTTCAAAGGCAGAGGCGATTTCTTTTTGTTGAGTTGGAAATAAATGCGAGTACACATTTATTGTAGTATTAATTGAGGAATGACCTAATCGTTTCATCAAAGTAAAGAAAATATAGTCTTTACCCTCTCCATTTCGTAAGCCTTGGGAAACTAGAAATGCAGCATGAGAATGTCTGAAATCATGGTTGCGTATTAATTTGAAATTAGCTGGAAGTCTTTTTTTGAAGACTACCCTGAAATTGGAGACATTCGGACCAGTCAACACTTCGGGTGTTATTTGATAAATTTGCAAACCATTAGGATTGGTTACAAAGTCTTTTAACAACTCGTATTGTTGATTTTTCCACCGTTTTAATTCTTCCACGAAGGCACGATGGATATAAATCCGCCGATTAGATTGTGTTGTTTTAACTGTGCCAATATGAACTTGACCCTTGCGATAATAAGCAGAGTATTTAACATTAATATAGTTTTCGTCAAGATTGACTTGTTCCCAAGTTAAGGCTAACGCTTCGCCAATACGCATACCAGTAAACATTAGTACACGATACAAGAGTTGAAAAGGGTATTCATGCTCTTCAAAAAGTGAATCAAATTGTTTAAACTGTTCAGGGGTATAGTACGCCATTTCTTTATGCTGTTGCGGAAGTCTTCTCAATCCGTTGCAAGGATTATCTTGACGAAGTCGATTTAGTATTGCTACATCAAACATCTTGTGAACGAAAATCATTTGTTGATTAACGTGAGAGTTGGTTAGTGTCCCACCCTTTACACTAGGTTGGTTTTTGAGCCAATTTCTGTATTCTTTGATGTCCGTAACGGAAACAGCACGCATGTCTGCATTTTTGAAGTATTTGGACATGTATACTCGATAGTAAGATTCCTGACTATCTATAGTCCCTCGTTTATTGCCTCGAAGTTCATCTTCTTCCTTAAGGAGTGAGTAGAGATAAGAAACAGAAATTTTCTCTTTGCAACTAACTTGATGTAGCTTATTGATGCGATAGTCTGCCTCATATCGCTCAGCTTCCTTACGTGTTTTAAAATCTGTTTTTCTGTGACGTTTTTGCTCGCCAGTTATAGCATCGTATCCGTCGCTGATATCCACCTTCCATTTCTTATTTTTTTGTCTAGTTACTGCCATTTGAAACTCCCTTTTCAAGAGCAGTATCTTCCTGTACATTAGACATTATACCATTTTTAGGGAATATCTCAAAACCGAGAATATCTTCAACTGTTTTAAGTGGAACTCTGCCTACACGTTTATTAATGTACCAAGGAAAGCCATCTGAGACTAATCTTTGTTTAGCTTCTCGGATAAGTTTTTTGGCTTGTGAATCAGAAAATCCGGTTAACTTAATGATATCATCTTTATTTACAATTCTAATCATTTTTATACCTCTCATACTTTCTTTCCAATAAAATATGTGAGATAATAGGCAAGGGATAAGCTTGCCTTATCTTCACAATTATTCAGCGTTCTTTCTTCCTGGTTTCTTGGCTGATTCTGGGGAAGAAGGAGCGTTTTTTATATAAAAAATTTCTATGATACTGTCAAGGTAAGTTTCAAATTTTAGTACCTGTAATTCAAGTGCATTTTTCTTTAACCAAATAGAAACATCATCATTAGGTATATAGTTGTGTTCATATTCGAATAGTAACCTTTTTAGAAGTATAGTTACGGCAGATATCCCCCATATTTGTTTGACCTTTTCTAACATAGAGAAGAAGCCACTACCTTTTAAAATATAGTGTATACTTTGCATTAGCTGATTATTTCTAGGGCTAGATGCTATTAAAGGAGGGGCAACAGTGGAAAAGTTAATCAATGCTTCGCTATACTCTGTTAGTTGTCTCGTCTCCGTATCACTCAAACAATATTTTTCTACAATTTTATTGGCGATAAATTGTTGAAGCATATCTCGTGAATGGAGAGAAAGAATTAGTTGGGTCAGTTTTTTTGCGTATTGCCCTCTAAAAGTAACTTCAAATCGTACCCAAGACTGAAATTGCTGAGCGAGCTGAGCATACCTACCGTAATTTTCTAATTGTTCAGTGAGTTTGTCGTAAATTTTGAGAAAACTATTTGAACCTTTCTTACGTGAGCCAATCGTTACTGTTTTAGCTTTGGTATCTATCTCGATAGCAGACATTTTCGTATGGTTACGATTTCCTTTGTAATTGATAATTTCGAATTTTTTACATTTTAAATTATTATAAATATCATTGACAGATAAAGGGAAGTTGAAGTAGTCTGCACAAAAGTCAATTCTACTGAGATGCATATTCCAATATGGTTCGTCTAACTTTTTCAGTATTTCATAAACTCCTAGAGGTTTATTATAGGAGTTTTCATAGGCTTGTTTATATAGGTTCAGAGCAGATGCTGAAAATTTAATAATGATTCCCATTTTTAAATAGCCTTCATGGAAGGCAATTCTTAAAAAATAGGGCATGTTTTCAAAACTGTAAGAAATAGTATACCCTTGTGGAGAAATCCGTTCTCTGGCCATTTCTCCAAATAATGAAGTGAGGGAAAGTTTTTCTGCAATGATTTCAGAAAGCTCATTCGCAATTTGCCCCCAATGATTAGGCCACTCACCGACGGTCTCTTCATTTGGTTGAATTACTATGGTTAGCTCATCTACGTCGACATGAAGATGTTTGTTGTTAATATCTATATTTTGTATAACTTCATTTGTCATTAATTTGTTCTCCTGTAATACAATAATCATTTCTGGAATCTGGGTTATTACATTACCCAGATGAGTAATGGCTTGCTACCGCAGGTGACTTCTAACCAGTCCAACCTATCTTCCAGCCCATGGTTGTTTTCTAGCCTGCACTGGTTAGAAGTAATAACTTATTTGTAAGATTTAAGTATCTCGTCAAATGATACGATTAGTCTAGCTTCTGAAATTTGATATCTAGGTCTTTCTCCGAAGGAAGAATTGTCAATAAGTTTTACCTCATAAATTCCTAATTTTAAGAAAATATTATTGAAGACATTCTTGTCAAATGGTAGTAGCAGAGTCTTCCAAGATGCTGTGTTAGATTTTACACAGGCCAACCAGCCCTCTTTTTTCTCTTCTTTGTTACTAATTCCGACTACTGTAATAATTTCTGTTTGAGTCATAATGTTATTCCTCTTTCTTTATTTGTTGTTTTTCAATCAGATAAACTGAAAAGATGTTTTCTCTTGATGAGAGTACAAGTGGTTTTTCAATCATAGATATAATTTAGACCTTCCTGACGATAAAAAATCAAAAGAAACATCTAAATACAAAGTTGTAAAATTAGTTGCTGAACAGTCAAAATTTTAGCTGTATTTCAGCAAGTTTTTAAATATTGTTACGTTAAGAAAACGTTATAAGTTGAATACTTTGTCTAATCGTAATTATAAAATTGAAACTGTCACTGATTGATAATGCGAGTTCTAGAAAGCATAGATTGTTCACTCATTCTAACGCGTTATTTTCTGCGTCTTCCTCTCGTTCAGACTTGATGCATAACGCTATCTGCAAAGCAGATTCATTCGCTTCACAATCTATGCTTTCTTCAAACTATGCATTATTTTATGTCAGTTTTCTCAATTTTATAAAATTAACCGATTAAAACTAAAGTAGATTAAACTTACGAAAGATTTTCATAAATCGAATACAAGAATTTAAGAAACCAGTTGCTGTTTATCCAGCTGAAAAAATTTTTTCGAAGTTCAGTGTCAACTAATTTTTTACGTTTTTTGTATGTTTGCTGTAGTTCTTCAAGTTTATTTTTTAGCTTGTCAATTTCAATATCTAAGTTGAAAATCTCACTGTCTTTCAAATCAACTTTTTCTTCAAGCTCAGACTCAAGAGAAGCAATCTCTTGCATCAGTTTATCTTTTTTTGAAACATACCCACTCAAAAATGAATCGAGTCTTGTGTTTGTGCTTGCGACACGTAAAGTTCCTTTATGTTCGTCTACTACTATACCTAAAAAAATTGGCGCATGGTTATCGTTCGAAAAACCGACATTAATGTAATGCTCTTCTGCTTTGATTTCAATACCGCCACGAGCCTTCTTCGTCTCGTCTATATCAAACAGAACTATTTTGCCGAAAAACTCATCTGGGAGTCCTTCCCATGTTGGAAACATTAGCATACGTCTACCTCCTTTCCTTATCCGCAAACCTCACTCTTTTTTCTAGCAGAGGTTGTGATAAAATAAATAATGTAATTGATGAGCTCTATCTCTTACACTATTTATTCTATCAGTTGAAGTCGATTGTGCTTTCTGATATTTTGTAAAAAAAACAGAGTAGGTAAGCAAAATCAGTTGCTATATAAGTGTTCTATTCAAAAAGCGAGGTAATAATATGCTATTAAAATTTAACCAACGAATTAAAGAAATATCTTTAAACAGCATTTGTGAGAATATTCAAAATTTAACAGATTATGCTGAGGTGGTTGCTGATGTGCAAAAAATAATGCTTTCCACAGAAAACAGATTTAGTCGAATGGAACAATCAAAAGTTTATGACAAGTGCAAGTACGTATATGACGTTTTAAACAGTAACACCTATAATGCTAATGATTTATATTTTGCTACCGAATTTTTAATTCAACTATCAGAGAAAAATGATATACAGACTGTAAAGGAACGGGAAATTTTTAGTAAGACTATCGGAATACTGGTTAATATTTGTTCAAAAATATTAGAATCAAAAATAGAAATTAGAGATTTATGCTTAAAATGTCATGTTCAAGTGTTAGCGATTGAGCTTATCTTAAGACTAAATAGAGATGTTATAAAATCAAAAATTTACTACACACAAAAAGAAGTGGCGTATTTGTTCACACATCGTTATCTGCCATCGTTAGTTTATGAATTTCAGCAATTTCAAGGAGTCAATAATAAAGAAATATCGATAAATTGGATTGGTAGAAAATTAGCTGAAATTACACACCTTGATGGTGAAATAGTCTCATTGGGTAGAAAAAATTATGTATCAATAAATGCTATTAAAGAACTAGAACGGAGGATACCTCGTGTATCAGATTCATTAGATATACTGTCCCCTATGGAGGAGACTATACTTGACATAGAGAGGACATTATCGAAAAAGCAGAGGGGATTAGTTGATTTAAAGGCGGATAGTAGTTTTTGGAAGTCTAATGTGGAGCAATATTTTCAAAGTTCGAACCATCTTCTGTATAAAGTAATTTTTGTTGATTTTTATATTCAGCTATTTATTATAATTCAAAAGTCTTCGCTACCACTCACTGTTGATGAAGTTATTACACAGATGGAATATCAATTTCAGAAAGAAACAGTTTTTCGTGAATTTCTTAAAAATAATGAATCGCTTTTAAGAGACATGTCAGATAAGGTTCATGAGTTTATTGAAAATATATCTGAGGGAAATCTTTTTGAAAATACATTAGATGAGTTTTCGAAGATTCAAGATTTGCGTGGGACACATCATTCTATTTTGGATTTGAACACTACTCGTAATGAAATAAATCTTTATAAATTAGCAAGGGATGCCAAGGTATTTGATAGTGATTATTACTGGTATCACGATTTTTTGAAAAATACGCTGTACACTTACAAGAATTTCATGGATAAATCTGCAAAAAAACATATTGATAATATAGAAAATAATCTTCAATTTCTGGTACAAGAATCGTCAAAAAATCAACAAGACTACATTCCGCTTGAAGACTTTTTCAAGAAAAGAAGATAGCAAAAAGCACCTCCGTTCAAAACGGAAGTGCTAATTTATATGTGCTCTGTATTATTCTTTCTTCAATTTAATAGTACCAAAACCGTCTCCACTGACAGTTAGTGTGTTACCTGAGAGGGAGTAATTCAACTCTTCTCCTTCTAACTTAAATTTTTTCTTCTTTTTATCAATAGTAAAGTCGGTACTGATACTGTTCTTACCAAATAGTAAGCCTGAACCATCACCAGCTTTAATGCTAAGTGAACCGTCTCGACCATCAATTGTAATTGTCATGCTACTACCATCTTTTTCATAAGAGTAGGTTCCGTCTAAACTTTGATTACTAGCAGAACATGCTGTAAGACAACATAGAGATAAAAGTGTTATTAAGATTGTTTTTAATTTTTTCATGATTTTCTCCTTTATGAGTTATTCTTAATTGTTAGAGCTATCTGAGGTTACTCGAACATTATCAGGTCTTAAATCATATGTATCATAGGTAAGAGATGCATTTCCCCCTTTTTTCTGTTTTATGACAAATGATGGGAATCCAATATACTTTACGCCATTTACTGTATTTGAAGCAAATTGAGAATCGTTTAAATATTCGGTGAAATAATCTTCTTTAATGATGTAAGTATACGTGCTAACGTTATCATAAGTCATTTTTTTAATGGGAATTGTAAGAGTTTCTTCTAAAGTTTCTGAAAAATCTTTATCCGGTAGAATCTTTAATTGATAATCTGAAGCCATTTTTTGATTATACTGTTTTTCAACATCTGTCAATTTATTAATTGCAGAAGTAGTATCTTTTCCATCTGTTAATTGTCTTATAGCTAATGAAACTTTTTCAAAGATAATTTTTTTATGGATGTTCGCCTTTTCAAATTCTTTAGCTTTTTCAATAATTTCATTGTCTGATAATGGTGAAATGCTTTTAAGAATAAGAGTATCTGGTATCGTAACATCAATTACTCCATCTTCATTGCCATCCTCAGTATCGTATTTCTTGATAATATCAGTTAGCATTGCTTCAGAAATTTTTTTGGCCGTATCTGTTCCATAAAAACTGTCAATGAAACCTTGAGCATGTTGACTGTTCGAATAAACGTTTTTCCCAACATAGTCAGCTTTAAATTGTGCAGAAGAAATAGTTGTTTCAGTGTTTGTAGTGGATTCATAAGAAGTATCATAATAAGTTACTTTATTATCTTTAAAAACATAAACTCCATTGATTTTTCTCCCTCTATTTCGTACCAGAGTTGAGGAGTTTTCTTTGATTGGTTTAAATAGTTTCCGATACTGACTTCTTTTGTTTTTGCTGAAGAAGTTTTCTCTTGAGAGTGAGTAGTATTTGTGGAAGGTTTGGTGGTATTTGAACAGGCTAAGAGAATTGTTGTTGAAGCCAAAAAGGTTACACCAGTTAATAGATATTTGTTTCGCTTTTTCATTTTGAAAGTCTCCTTTAGTATTTTAAGTATTGTTATTTCTTAAAACAATACTTAGTTATCTTATACTTTACCACAAAAAAGTATCCAGAGTATTGTTTTTAAATAAAAAAATACACTAAAAACCTACAAAATGTTTCTGATAAGTCATAATCTTAGTGTATAGAAGCAGAAAAGGAAGTAGTGCTATGTCATTAGGGAAAAGTGTATCTAACCGAATTTATGAATTGAGGATAAAAAAACAACTAACGCAAGAAATGTTAGCTGATAAAGCGGGCATGGATGTCAATGCGCTTGGTAGAATTGAAAGAGGACAAAATTCTAATATTAAATTGGAGACTTTGAACAAGTTAATTGAAGCCTTAGAGTTAGATTATCAAACTTTTTTTGCATTTACGGATAGTGACAATGAGGTAGCTAAGTTGATTGCCAAACTTTCATTGGTAGATGATGAGGAAAAGTATCTTGAGATTTTTAATAAGATATTGGATATTGAGTTGAAATAGTTATATAGGTATTGAAAAATTAACTTAGGTATTTTATAGTTTTAGTATTTTAGTCCAAAAATAGTAGGTTTATATAAGTAAGTAAATAACCATACCTTTAATGCAATAGAATAATAGGGAGTATTAGTGAATGGTGCAGCCATCTAAAAAAGCAACTGAAGCAGTAAAAAAATTTCAGTTTATTGACAGTATAGAATTATTTGCTGGTCAGGGAAACAGTACAACTATGCAGTTATTTATGCCTCAAATCAATAGTCGAGAATTTGATGTTTTAAGTATTCAAGAAACTCTGATGGAAGTACTGATTGACTTTTCTTTGACTCGTATAACCATTGAAAAGTATGAAAAAAATAGGCAGTGGGCACGACTATCAAAAGAAGCAAGACAAAAATTTAGAGATTATTCAACTAACAAGGGTGAACTGGGTGAGTTATTCTTATATACTTTTCTTGAAGGAAGTCTTGGCGCTCCTCAAATTTTATCAAAGATGTCACTAAAAACAACATCAGGAGACTATACAAAAAAATCTGATGGGATTCATTATTTGAAAGTTCCTAATACTGATAGATATCATCTTATTTTTGGAGAGGCTAAAATGTATCAAGATGTAATTTCGGGATTTAGAGATGCTTTTGAATCAATATCTACTCACAAGTCGGGAAAAGAGTTTGAGAAAAGCTTAATTAGTTCTCAAATCGAAAACGAATTCAGCGATTCTGAAGATAGAGAATTGATAAATATTATTTTATATCCACATGAAGCTGATTCTGTGATTAAAGTATCGGATGCCTTTGGAATTTTTATTGGTTTTGAGATAGATGACACAGCTGGAAAAACTAAAACTGAAGATGAGTATGAAGAATGGGTTAAAAGGCTTGTTACGGATATAGTTAAATCAAAAATTTCTACAATAGAAGGGCATATAACTTCGAAAGGACTTGTTGGGAATAATTTTTATGTTTATCTTATGCCATTTGTTGATTTGGATAATACAAGACTAGTGATAACAAAGGGGATAACAGAATGACAAAACAAACAATAATTCATGAACTTAATGAGAAAGCTATATCCGATGGTTATTTATATAAACTTTTGGAAAAAATTCAATATAAATATGGGGTGGAATTGCTCAGTGAAACTGCTGTTTCTTTGACAGATAGAGAATTTTTAAATGTATTGAGATTTGCAGATATCCTGTCAAGGTCAAAGTTAGCGTTAAATAAGAACATCGCCCTTAAAATTGTATCTACGCTATATGATTTTTATAAGGAGAATGAGGTTTATCAATTGTTTGCCCAGAATGTAATGGTCAAACTCGGCAATTTTCCTTCTCTTACGTTATTAGAGAAAAATGGACTTCAATTTGATAATAGAGAAATTGAAGTTGATCGTATGATAAAGCAAATTTTTCAAAGAACCTCTGTAGAGAACAAATTTTTTACAGATACACAATATGAGGCTTTTCATGAGATAATTGACTCTAACCACTATAGCTTTTCGGCTGGAACATCTTTTGGGAAGTCGTTTCTATTTTCAGAGTTTGTTAATTGGATAATTGAGGAAAAAAATGGGAGTGAAAATATTGCATTTCTTGTTCCTACTAGGGCACTCATAACACAAGTCGTTGAGGATATAAGGAAAACTTTACGTAATGAAGAATATAAAATTGTTAGTAATCCTGATATTCCAGCTCTTTTTAGGCACAATAAATTTATTTTTGTTTTTACGCCAGAACGCTTAGTATCATACTTTGCAGGAAACACTAACCCAATTATTTCTACAATGATTGTAGATGAGGCACACAATACAATTTCTGATGATGAGCGTAGTCCGATATTTTATCATGCAATAACATTAGCAGAGCAGAAAAGTGTTAAACTTTATTTTGCATCGCCGAATGTGCCTAATCCAGAGATATTTCTTGAATTGGTTGGGAACTCTCAGGAGGAATCCAAACAAATTACAGAGGTTAATGTTGTTCAAAATAAATTTTATGTGGATTTTGAAGCAAATAAAGTCCAATTTTACTATGATTTTTTACCGACTAAAAAATTTGATGAATTTGATTCTAAATTTGATAGTTTAGAAAAGTTAATAATTAATATGACTCAAGAATCACAATCAATAATATATTGTAATTCAGTTCACAATACTGTTTCAAGAGCTCAATTTTTTTCGAAGAATATTTCTAAAAGTAGTAATAAAACACTTATTGAATTGTCTAACTATATACGAGAAACTATTCACGGAGATTATTATTTAGCTGATTTAGTTGAGAAAGGAATAGCCTATCATTTTGGTGCGTTGCCACAAGAAATTAGAAAACGCATTGAAGAAACATTTAAACAAGGGATAATAAAATTTCTTTTCACAACTTCTACCCTATTACAAGGGGTCAATCTCCCTGCGAAGAATCTTTTTATTTTAAGTGATAAAATCGGCAAGGCTAATTTAAAAGAGCTTGATTTTTGGAACTTAGCTGGCAGGGCGGGAAGATTATCAAAGGAGCTTTATGGTAATTTATTCGTTATACGAGTTGATGGGACATTAACTTCACATAGATTATTGGAGTTTGATGAGTTGCCTAAAATTGAGAGTAAGGTATTATCGGGTAAAGCAAATTTCTATAGAAATATTGGTAATATACTTGAGAATAAAGAGATGACGAATAAAAGTATGTCAGCTAAAAATAAACGAGAAGTTGCTGAATATGCAACAATTCTTGCTTACCAACGTAAAAAAAATATTTCTTCGCAATTAGTTGATAAATTTATTCAAAAAAATAATGAATCAAGCAAAATTTTCAAGAAAATATCGGAGATTGATGTACCTAAAGATATTTTGATGGTTTCAACTACAATTAAACCTAAATACCAAGAATATATTTATCAAGAACAAGAAAAGCTTATTTTTCAAGCAAAATATGATGCCAATACTTGTCGGGAAATACTTGAGATGCTGTCAAAAAAATATAATTGGACTGAAGAGGAAGATAAACGATATCTTGGAAATAAAAAAAGATTAGGATATTATTCGGTTATTATGTCTGAGTGGATTCAGTCTAAACCTCTCAACTTAATGATTCGCAGTACTATTAGATATCATGAAAAAAATAAAGTGCCTATTCCGATTAATAATAATCCCTCTAACTTAGAGCCGTTCTCAATATATAAAGCCAATCATATAAATCATGTTATTAATGAGTTGCTTAAAGATGTTGAGAATATTTTAAGGTTTAAGGTAAAAAACTATGTGATGAATTATCTAAAACTTACTGGACAAGATGAAGGAGAGTGGCAAAACTATTTAGAATATGGAACAAATGATAATATTGTTATTTAGTTACAAAAGATAGGATTTGATAGACAAGTTTCGCTTGAACTTATTAATTATCAAGATGAGAGTTTTCAAATTAATACTTCAGGTGAGATTATTAAAATTGATAAAAAAATTATTTTGTCAAAGGAGATTTCTAAGGAAGCCTGTCACCAAATTAATATTCTTTTGTAAAACTTGTCAATTTTGAAACTATAGAATTACTTTGTATGCTATTTATAGTTATAAAAAATCAACAAACGATATAAATTTAGTTCCGTTTGTCTAGGATAAATCGTTCATTTCTATCGGATTGTTTTTCTTTCGCAGATTTGTTTAATTTTCTGTGCTTCAGACATGTGAGTATGTGTTAAGAAATATGGATAATAAATTAACCAAACAAAAACCGTTTTACTTCATTACAAGTAAAGCGGTTTTTGGATTATCAAGAAGATACTGCCATTGTCTATTTTTTGTCTTATTGGTATAAATTCAAGTGATTTTAGTTTGATTTAGTGAATTTAGAAAGGCTTTAAATCAACATTTCTGACGATTACAAGACTTAAAAAATCATGGAACAAGTCTTGCATATTCATCATTGTTTTGGTTCTCCTTAATTTTCAAACATTAACATCTTATTTTACCATATCTGGCACATCTAAGCTAGAGTTTGCTAGGTCAATGGTCAAATGATAGTCGGTATTATCGCGGACGGTGTGCTCAAAGTCGGTTGTGTAAAGGGCGAGGCGAAGTGTATCGCCTATTTTCATTTTGTAAATGGTTGGCTGCAATTCAAAAGAAAATTCCAACCATTGGTCTGGTGTGACTTCTTCGACGGTTAGCAGATTATTGCGGTTTTGCAGATTGAGAAATCCTTTTGTCACAACGCGATGCGGTGTCTCTTTGAAAGGCAATTCCATTAAATGATCTAGCATGTAGTAACGCCCGTTGTCCATGACTTTTGGTGCAAGGACGCCAGGAATTGGGGTGAGGCGTTTAGCTTGCCCAAGATCTAATAGCTGTGCAGAAATCAAGCCTTTATCGGTACTGGATTTTAGGCGCAGATTGAGCTTAGCGGGACCGTTAAGGAAAAGGTCTTTTTCTAAGGTGAAGTCAACAGTTACTTGATTGACTTTTCCGTCAAAGAGTTCATTTTTGAAGGTTTGATAGGTCTTGCTGAAACGCTTGTAGTCCGTCTCAGAGTAAGCATTTTGAATATCTTGAGTAGTACTACCTAGATTGAAATGAGTGTAGTGCTCTTGATTGCCGAAATTCTTTAGTGACAACCAGCTTTGTGCTTGACTATTGTCTTGCCAGATCACAGTTGGCAATTCAAAGTGGAAATTGTAGCCCAGCAGTTTCTTGCTGAGAAGTGCATTCATAGATTCACGAAAGTCAATGGATTGCCAATTGTTCATGTAAACGTGAGCGCCATTGTGGAAAAACAAATGCTTTTTGATGTTTTGTGGCAGGGCGTGGAACATGTTGTAAACATTGAGCGGCTTGACATTCCAGTCTTGGGAGCCATGAGTGAAGACGACTTCGGCTTTGACTTTGTGTGCGTGAATCAGATAGTTGCGGTCATGCCAAAATTGATTATAATCCCCCGTTTCGCGCTCCAAGTTTGCTTTTAATGTTTTGAGGTTCTTTTGATACTCGGCATTGTGACGAAGACGTTCGCCCGCTAGAAGATTGCGTGAGTAAGTTAATTCTGTCAAAGAGTCAAAATCTTCACCGGGATAGCCACCGGGGCTCGTCACTAAGCCATTTTCACGATAGTAATTGTACCAAGAAGAAATTCCAGCTTCAGCAATAATGACCTCAAGACCATCTACGCCAGTTGTAGCTAGCCCATTTGACAGAGTTCCGAGGTAAGAGATTCCTGTCGTAGCAACCTTTCCATTGGACCAAGTGGCTTTGATTTCTCGTTGTCTGGTATGGTCTGTGAAAGCACGGCAACGACCATTGAGCCAATCAATAACGTTTTTATAGGCTTCAATTTGATAATAATCTCCGCTCGTCATAAGCCCCTCAGAGTCCTTTGTTCCCACACCTGATACATATAGATTAGCAAAACCGCGTGGAAGTAAATAATCATTGAGCGTGTAAGTACCGATATGACCGAGTGTTTCTTCTGCTTGCTCCACCAATACTGCTTGACCTTGTGGTTCAACCAAGCAAACTTCAGAGTCATGGACGGTGATTTTTCCGGCCTCTTTTTTAACCAAATTCACATTCATGTTATAAAGTGCTTTGTCGCTGGCTTTGTCGTTGGTTCCTTGGTGATAAGGGCTAGCAGTCATGACAGCAGGAATTTGTCCATCAAAATGAGGACGAATGATGCTGACCTTAATCAAATCAGGCAGCCCATCTTCGTCGGTATCCACGCGCGATTCCACATAGACCACTTCGCGGATAGCATTATGGCTAGTAAAGGTCGCAAGACTTTTACCATTGAAATAGTGGTAGGTATTGTCTTCAGGGATCAAGCCGTCGCTCACTAGTTTATCAATCAAGAGATTGCCGTTTTTGGTGCGTGTGTTGAGCAATTGATAGAGATTTTTGAGTAGATTTCCATAGGTAATGGGAAAGTTTATGTCCTTGCGGAATGTTTCTACATCATCAAAGTCAACAAAGGGCACAAATTCCAGTAATTGAAAAGCAATCGTATAAAAAATCTCTGCTGTCAATTCTTGCTTGGACGTAAAAAAGCTGAGTAAGTCTGTATTTGAATTGGCAACCAAAGACTTTAAAGCATAGTCTGTATTTTTATAATTAAAAAAAGTTCTACGTACAAAAGTCTCTAAATTTTCTTTATCAGAATACTCTGGGTGGAAAGAAAATCCAATGCTTTCCATTTCAGCCAGCATTTTTTTGTTTGTTTCTGGTGTATAACTATACTGATTATAGCGCATATTTTTACTCCTTTTTTACACTTTGTCAAAAAATAACCTTTACATTATCCATTGTAACTGATAAAATAGGATTTGTCTAAAATTTTTTTAATTAAAGAGGAGAATAAAAATGGATGTCACATGGACTGTGAAATATATCACAGAATTTCTTGGAACGGCAATTCTCATTATTTTGGGGAACGGGGCTGTTGCCAACGTTGAATTAAAGGGAACAAAGGGTCATCAAAGTGGCTGGTTGGTGATTGCAGTTGGTTATGGTATGGGGGTTATGATTCCTGCTCTTATGTTTGGAAATGTATCAGGGAATCATATCAATCCTGCATTCACACTAGGACTTGCGATTAGCGGATACTTCCCTTGGGCACAAGTTGCGCCTTACATTATTGCACAATTATTGGGAGCGATATTTGGACAAGCGTTAGTAGTAGCAAGTCACCGCCCTTACTATTTGCAAACAACAAATCCTAATGCGATTTTGGGTTCATTCTCAACTATTGTAAATACGGATGACGGAAGCAAGAAATCACATGCTGCTTCTATGATAAATGGTTTTGTCAATGAATTTATTGGTTCATTTATCTTGTTCTTTGCAGCAATGGCCATGACCAAAAACTATTTTGGTGCAGAAGTTGTTAAATATGCTGCTACTCGTGGAGTGGATGCTACTCAAATCCAAGGAAAAGTTGCAATTGGTTCTCACATCAATGCCGGACTTGCTGTTGCCCACTTAGCACTTGGTTTCCTTGTCATGGCATTGGTAACGTCACTTGGTGGTCCTACAGGTCCAGGTTTGAACCCTGCACGTGACTTAGGCCCACGTATTCTTCATTTCCTTCTTCCAAAATCAGTTCTTGGTGAGCATAAAGGAGATTCAAAATGGTGGTATGCTTGGGTGCCAGTCGTATCTCCAATTCTTGCCGGTATTGCTGCAGTAGCACTTTACAAGATGATTTATGGGTAAGTTGTCAAAAAAGAAACGGTTCGTTACGAGCCGTTTTTTGATAACGAAGAGATAAGATTGAGCGAAAAAATGGATAAGTGACTAGGCGCTTGCTAATATAAAATGCTATACTAAAGAGTAAGGATAACAACAGTAATGGGAGTGAGACAGCAAAACTGATTTTTTGCAAAGTAGCAATTTTTGTCTCATTCCTACCTTTTGTTTGGGAGAGATGAAATGGAATTAGATAAACTAAGTGGGAGACGGACTCTATTGTTCGGTATTTTGGCGATTCTTTTTGGCGTTATTATTATTGCAAACGGTCTTGATTTTACAAAATTTGCCCTAGATTTATTGGTCATTTACTTTTTATTTGTCGGAGTTATCAATCTTTTTTTCCGTTTCTTAGTGAAGAAAAATCGCATCAGTCTTGGTTCTGCTCTCCTCCATGTTTTGGTGGGGCTAGTTGTTGGCTTTCTTAACCGTGCCAGCAATCTGCCAGTCAATATTGTCATTATTATATTGGGCTGTTATCAGCTGTGTACAGCGGCAATCTATGTTATTACATATCTTCTTTATCGGCAGAATAAGTTAAAAGGTGGTTTTCATTATCTTTTTGATACCTTGCTTTATGGCGGGATTGGACTGACAACTGTCTTTTCTCCTAGCACGGACGGTAGGATGCAATTTTTGATTGTTGGTATTTATCTGATATTACTGGGGTTTTCTAACGTTCGAGACGGTCTTATGTTCAACACCGATGTGGAGAAAAAACAACTTCGACGCCGTATTCGGATTAACATGCCTATCATTATCGCTGCCTTTTTTCCAGCAGAGCAACTGAATCGCTTTAATCGTTTTTTACAAGGTGAGAAAAGAAAACCGCAAAAGGTTTATAGTAGTGTCCGAGGCGAGGAAAAGCCCGTTGACTTAGAGGTGCTGATCCATACGTCAGACCAGAATCTTTTTGGGATGATTGGGCATGTTGATATTTGCTATCAAGGAAAAGTTATTTCTTATGGCAGTTATGATGTTTTTTCAGAGCGTTTATTCGGCACGATTGGAGATGGTGTCTTGTTTAAAGTAGATAAAGACGCTTATATTGACTTGTGCAAAGAAGAAAGCAAAAAAACCTTGTTTGGTTATGGGCTATCTTTGACAGACGAGCAAAAGCTAGCTGTGGAGAAACGATTGGCTGAGATTGATGAGTTGTTGGAAGTGTGGGATCCACCAGCGGATTTGAAAGATGGTAAGCACACGTATGCTTATAAATTGAAGCATGAGTTGAATACTCGTTTATATAAGTTTAAAACAAGTCGTTTTAAGACTTATTTTATCCTGTCTACTAATTGTTGTCTGCTAGCCGATAGCATTATCGGACAGGCTGGAACAGCCATTTTAGATATGCGTGGGATTATTGCGCCGGGAACTTATCAGTCTTACCTTCAATATGAATTTGAGTCGGCAAATGAGCTAGTAGTGGCACAAAATATTTATCAGTAATAGTACAATTTTTTCTATTTTTACATAAATATTTGTAAAATACACAAAAATTATTTAAAATAGAAAGGCTTGGAGGAATTTATGTGTTCGACAAATAAAATTGTAAATACGATACCAGTATTAAAAATCAATAATCGAAAAAACAATCTTGCCTTTTATTGTCAAACTTTAGGAATGAAAAATTTGCTAGAGGAAGGAGCTTTTGTCAGCCTTGGAGATCAGACAAAAGTTGAAAAATTGCAGCTAGAGGAGTCGCCCAGTATGCGCACTCGCAAAGTTGTTGGGACTAAGAAATTAGCGAAAATTGTTATTAAAGTAGCCGATTCACGAGAAATTGAAGCACTTTTAGCGCGTGGCAGCAAAGTTGATTATCTTTACCAAGGTGATAATGGCTATGCTTTTGAAGCAACTTCGCCGGAAGGAGATACGTTTTTACTGCATAGCGAGGAAGATTGGACAACCTTGCAGAGAGTGATGATTGCACCAGCATTTGCGCCACTAGAGGATTTTGTTGGGCTCAGTCAATTTACTATAGAGCAGATTCATATCAATGCTCCAGATAAGGAAAAAGCAGTCACTTTTTATCAGGAATGGCTAGGAAATCAGTCTATTCTAACATTCTCACCAGCAAGCGGACCAGATTTGCTGACGGAGAGTACTCAAACTTGGGATTTGGCAATGATTAAATTTACAGTTGAGCAATTCGATGTGGAAGCATTGCGTGATTTATTTCAAGGAAGAGAAAATTTTATACCTAAATCGGGCAAATTTTTCCTGACCAAAGATGAGAGCCAAATTGAAGTTTGGATTGAAGCAGTATGAGTTCAAGCAAGATGCTCTCAAAAGTCGGAGAACAGATAGCACAACAAATCTATCCTGGAGCTAGCTTAGCTTTGTATACTCGTGGAGAGTGGCAAGAATATTATCTTGGTGAGAGCAATCCTGAGCGAGGTGAGAAGACTCAAGCAGGACTGGTCTATGACTTAGCGAGTGTCAGTAAGGTTGTGGGTGTCGGAACGATTTTGGCTGTTCTATTCCATGAGGAAAAACTAGATTTAGATGCACCGCTAACACAATATTATCCCGCTTTTCATGACAATTCTGTCACGGTAGGTCAGTTGGCTACTCACACATCAGGGCTAGATCCCTTTATCCCCAATCGAGATGCACTCAATGCGGTCGAATTGAAAGAGGCGCTAAATCATTTGAAAGTGCTTGATAACAAGCATTTTCGTTATACTGATGTAAATTTTTTGTTGCTGGGTTTTATGGTAGAAGAAATTTTTCATTCTTCTTTGAGTGACATTTTTGAGCGGAAAATTTTTCAGCCTTGGGGTATGAAAGAAACAGCGTTTGGACCTGTTGCGCAAGCGGTGCCAACGGTTCGCGGTGTAAAGGCGGGAGTTGTACATGACCCCAAAGCGCATGTGTTGGGCAGACATGCTGGTAGTGCAGGCTTGTTTTCTACAGTTCGGGATTTGGAGCTCTTTTTGGAGCATTATTTACAGGATGACTTTGTAGCAACTTTGACAAAAAATTTCTCAAAGGAGATTGGAAAAACACGCAGTCTTGCTTGGGATTTAGACAAAGAGTGGTTGCAGCACACAGGCTATACTGGAACGTTTATTATGTTTAATCGTTTACAGCAGAAAGCGGTCATCTTCCTTTCCAACCGAACGTATGAGAAAGACGAACGTGCGCAGTGGATTTTAGACCGCAATGAGCTCATGGATTTGATTAAACAAAATCTGTAAAATGAAGACAGTTAGGATAAGAGCTGGATTTCCTGCTCTTTTTCGCTGTTTTAAAAGTTGAAATAAATTAGTTTGGAATATAAAAGGAATTGACTACTAACGATCGCTTTTTTCTATGAATTATATTAAAATAATAGATGAAGTATTGTGATGTAGAGAGAGACTATGACAAAAAAAGTAGGTGTTGGTCGGGCACATAGTAAGATTATTTTGATAGGGGAGCATGCCGTTGTCTATGGCTACCCTGCTTTGGCTCTACCTTTAACTAATATTGAAGTGACTGGTCGCATTTTGCCATCAGATCATGCGTGGATTTTGTATGAGGAAGATACCCTTTCTATGGCGGTTTTTGCTTCTTTGGAATTTCTAGGGGTGCAAGAGGCTTATATTCGCTGTGAGATTGAGTCCATGGTGCCTGAAAAACGCGGAATGGGTTCTTCTGCGGCAGTGAGTATTGCTGCGATTCGAGCTGTTTTTGATTATTATGAACAGGACTTGGATAGGGAAACTCTGGAGATTTTAGCCAATCGGGCAGAGATGATTGCCCACATGAATCCGAGTGGTTTAGATGCTAAGACTTGCTTGAGCGATCGTGCTATTAAATTCATCAAAAATGTTGGTTTTTCAGAATTTGAGACGAATCTCGGAGCCTATCTTGTGATTGCAGACACAGGGATTTATGGGCATACACGGGAAGCTATCCAAGAAGTTGAGCAACTCGGAATGACCGCTTTGCCACATCTTCATCAGCTTGGAAAATTAACCAATGAAGTTGAAGAAGCTTTGAAAGTAAAAGATTTAGAGAGAATCGGGATAGCCATGTCAGAAGCTCATCTCAGCTTAAAAAATCTAGGCGTGAGTTGCCCTGACGCCGATCGACTTGTTGCCACAGCGCAAGAAAATGGAGCGCTTGGTGCGAAAATGAGTGGTGGTGGTCTAGGTGGCTGCATTATCGCTCTAGTGGCGAGCAAAGAAAAGGCTGTCAGTTTGGCTGATTTATTGAGGGAGAAAGGAGCGGTAAACACATGGATCGAAAGTCTGTAAAGGTGCGGTCTTATGCCAATATTGCCATTATCAAATATTGGGGTAAGAAAGATACTGTCAAGATAATTCCTGCAACGAGCAGTATTTCTTTGACCTTGGAAAATATGTACACAGAAACAACTCTGTCTAGCTTACCAGTGAGTGCCCAGTCAGATGAATTTTACATCAATGGTGTTCTGCAAGATCAAGCTGAACATAAAAAAATGAGCAATATTGTAGATCGTTTTCGTCCTCAAGGAGCTGGTTTTGTACGAATTGATACAAAAAATAATATGCCGACAGCAGCGGGGCTTTCATCTAGTTCAAGCGGTTTGTCTGCGCTTGTTAAGGCTTGTAATGACTTTTTTGAATTGCACTTGTCCACAAAAGAGCAAGCACAAAAAGCAAAATTAGCTTCTGGGTCTTCCTCACGGAGTTTTTATGGACCGATTGCAGCTTGGGACAAGGATAGCGGAGAGATTTATCCAGTAAAGACAGATTTGAAATTAGCGATGATAATGCTGGTTTTGTATGATCAGAAAAAGCCGATTTCAAGTCGTGAGGGAATGAAACGCTGTGCAGAAACCTCCACGACATTTAGTGATTGGGTGAGACAGTCCGAAGAAGATTATAAAGCCATGTTGACTTATTTGTCTAACAATGATTTTGCTAAGGTGGGAGAATTAACAGAAAAAAATGCGCTTGCCATGCATGCTACCACTCAGACAGCAACGCCAGCGTTTTCTTACCTGACCGAAAAAAGCTATGAAGCAATGGACTTCATCAAACAATTACGCAGTCAAGGAGAGCGTTGTTATTTCACTATGGATGCAGGACCAAATGTAAAAGTGCTGTGTTTGGAAGAAGATTTGGAGCATTTGGTGCCGATATTTGCAGAAAAATACCGCCTCATTGTCTCTAAAACGAAGGAATTGCCAGATGACTAAAACAGTAAGAACATGCGGGAAATTGTATTTGGCAGGGGAATACTCTGTATTGACAGCGGGACAAGGCGCGATTCTGAAAAATATTCCGATTTATATGACGGGAAAAATTCATTTTTCTGAACGTTATCAGTTGTTTTCAGATATGTTTGACCATACTGTGGATTTGACACCTGATGATGAGTACAGTCTCATTCAGGATACAGTTGCTGTTATGAATGAGTTTTTACAAAGTCGATCCATTTCACTACGTCCCTTTTTCTTAACCATTACTGGAAAAATGGAGCAAGATGGAAAAAAATTTGGTCTTGGCTCTAGTGGGAGTGTCGTAGTTTTAACCATACGAGCAATAACGGCCTTGTATGGTCTGGCGTTATCTGCTGAGGAAACCTTTAAGCTGGCAGCCTATGTCCTTCTTAAACGTGGGGACAATGGCTCAATGGGAGATGTGGCTTGTATCGCTTATGAAGATTTGATTTATTACCAATCTTTTGACCGCAAAAGAATAGCGGAGCAGATCAATGAGTCGCCCTTAGAAAGTATATTAGCTCAGGATTGGGGAACTGTCATTCGGAGAATCCAACCACAACTTACATTTGATTTTTTTGTAGGCTGGACAAAAGAACCAGCTATTTCTAGAGATCTTATCAATCAGGTCAAATCAGCAATTTCATCCAGTTTTCTAACACAAACACAAGAAGAAGTTCTTCGACTGGAGAAGGCGCTGCTTGCTGGTGAGAAAGAAATTATGAAAGAAAGCCTAGAAAAGGTTAGCCACCTATTGGCGGAACTTAGCCCCGCTATTTACAATGAAAAACTGAGAGCTTTAAAAAGAGCCAGTCAAGGATTGGACTGTGTGGCAAAGAGTAGCGGTGCTGGCGGTGGTGACTGCGGCATAGCATTGTCATTTAGCGAGACAGATAGTCAAATCTTAGTGGAACGTTGGCGGGGGGCAGGAATTGACCTTTTATATAAGGAAAGGTGGGGAATGGATGAATAAAAATCGCAAAGACGAACACATAAGATATGCGCTTGAGTACGATTCGCCTTATAATAGTTTTGATGACATGGAGCTTATTCATTGCTCGCTTCCTAAGTATGATTTGGACGAGATTGATTTGACGACGCAGTTTGCAGGCAGAGATTGGGAATTTCCGTTTTACATCAATGCTATGACAGGTGGAAGTGAGAAAGGGAAGGGCATCAATCAGCGCTTGGCACAAGTTGCAGAAGCTTGCGGTATTCTTTTTGTCACAGGCTCTTACAGTGCTGCCTTGAATAATCCAACAGATGACTCATATACTGTCAAGCAAGATAAGCCAAACCTGCTCCTTGCAACGAATATTGGACTGGATAAGCCGTATTCCTTAGGGCAGCAGGCAATCACAGACCTTCACCCTCTTTTTTTGCAAGTGCATGTCAATCTCATGCAAGAATTGCTCATGCCAGAAGGAGAACGCTCTTTTAAAACTTGGCGATCACATTTAAAAGATTATGCTGAGCAAAGCACAGTCCCGGTAGTGTTGAAAGAGGTTGGCTTTGGTATGGATTTGGCAACGATCGAAACTGCTTATGACCTCGGTATTCGAACGGTTGATCTTTCTGGTCGTGGCGGAACGAGCTTCGCCTATATTGAAAACAGGCGCGGTGGCAATCGAGACTATCTCAATGATTGGGGGCAATCGACACTCCAAGCCTTACTAAATGCTCAGCCGATGATGGATAAAATGGATATTTTGGTGAGTGGTGGCGTACGGCAGCCGCTTGATATGGTGAAGGCTTTTGTGTTAGGAGCTAAGGCTGTAGGACTTTCACGCACCATGTTAGAATTGATTGAAACGCATTCGGTGGATGAAGTCATCACGATTGTAAACAGTTGGAAAGAAGATTTGTGCTTGATTATGTGTGCACTTGGTTGCCAAAATTTGAGAGAGCTAAGACAAGTGCCTTATCTTTTGTATAGACGTTTGCGAGAAGCACAAGGTCAACTAAATAACGAAATCCGATGAGTTTTTTCACTTATCGGATTCTTTTTTTCTATGATTTTTGACGAATGTTTTCTAAAATTTCTTGTGCTCTTTTGAGACTAAAATGTTTCTCAGAAATGAGCTGAGAAACCAGAGGAGCGATTTCTGTATCCTTAGCTCCTGCTAAAAGAGCTAGAGATTTGGCTTGTAGCTTCATGTGACCGTGCTGAATACCGGTGCTGACCAGCGCTTTTAGAGCTGCAAAATTTTGCGCTAAGCCGATAGACGCAATAATACTGGCTAACTCTTTGGCGGTTGGTTGTTTTAGCAAATCGAAGCTAACTTCCACCGTAGGGTTGAGCCCAATGGAGCCCCCTTTTGTAGCAATGGGAAGAGGAAGAGTAATCTCTCCGCAGAGCGTTTGAGTGGCTTCCTTGATTGACCAAGTAGTTAATCCTTGATAGGAACCATTTCTACTAGCGTAGGCATGCGCGCCTGCTTCAATCGCTCGCCAATCATTTCCTGTTGCTAATACGACAGCGTCAATTCCGTTGAAAATGCCTTTATTGTGGGTGCTGGCACGATATGGGTCTTGCTTGGCAAATTGGCTTGCTAGCACGATTTTTTTAGCAATGTCAATGGCTTCTGATTTATTTCGACTGAGAAAACGAATATCAATTTCACAGGTGGCAGTTACCAAGGCTTCTGTTGCATAATTTGATAGAATTGCCATCAGGCTTTCACCGTCAGTCAACTCTTCTAATGGTGTTTTCAACGCTTCTAGCATGGTATTGAGAATATTGGCGCCCATAGCTTCTTGGGTGTCAACTGTTAGATAAACGACTAAAAATTCAGCTTCGTCATTTAGCCATTCTACACGTAAATCACGCGCACCACCTCCGCGGTTGACAATTGATGGGTGTGCTTGATTGGCCAGCTCTAGCAATTTTTGCTTGTGGTTTTGGATATTTTTTATAGCTACTTCGATATTTGCTACTTGATAGAGAGCAACTTGTCCAATCATTTGGCGATTGTGAATAGTCGTTTTGAAGCCCCCAGAGCGCTTAATAATTTTTGCTGCAAAGCTGGCAGCCGCAACGACAGAGGGCTCTTCTGTTACGAAAGGTACCTGATAAACTTGCTCGTCTACCACAACATCAGGAACGAAAGAGTAGGGCAGAGCAAATGTCGCCAAAACATTTTCGCTCATTTGGTTAGCTGTTGATAGAGGGAGCATGTGATTATGCTCAAGGTTTGTTTGATTATCCTCGTTTAGTAAGTGATAGTCTTTTAAAATTTGCAAACGTTCTTGAAGCGATTTTTTTGAAAAGCCCGTCCAACTTATCTTCATATTATTTTTCCACCTTGATGTATGTACGTTGGTGTTCTACGATTTTTGCTAAGGCAAAGTCTTGATTTTCATAGCCTGTGAAGCTAGCAGAGCCATTTTCATCTAGTTTTGCTTCTTCAAAAAATACCTTCTCATAATCTGGAATGCTCAGAGGCGTTCGGCTGTCAAGTTTTTCCATACGATTGGTTTCAAGCTGTTGCTCAAAGCCTGCTACGAGCTGCCCACTAAAGATTTCTGATACAGCTCCACTTCCGTAGCTAAAGAGCGCAATGCGGTCACCTGCTTTGAGTGTCGTACTATTTTCAAGTAGGGAAAGGAGACCTAAAAAGAGGGAGCCCGTGTAGATATTCCCTACCTTTTGGCTGTAAAGAATGGATTGCTCAAAATTCGCTTGTAGTTGCTCTTGCTGCTCAATTGGCAAACTCTTATCCATAATCTTTTTCATACCCTTTAAAGCTAATTTAGGATAAGGCAAATGGAAGCAAACTGCTGCAAAATCTTTTAAGGACACTTGATTGTGCTTTTGGTACTCTGCCCAAGTTGTTTTTAGACTATCTAAATACTGTTGCGTAGAATACATGCCATTGACAAACGGCGTTGTCGAATAGTTTGGTCGCCAAAAGTCCATGATGTCTCGTGTTTGAGCGACATTGTCCTCATTGAAGGCTAGAATTCGTGGATGACTAGTGATGAGCATAGCTATCGAACCGGCGCCTTGTGTTGGCTCGCCCGGTGTTCCAATCCCGTATTTGGCAATGTCACTAGCGATGACCAAGACCTTTGAGTCTGGATGTTTTTCAACGTGTAGTTTTGCATAATCCAGTGCGGCAGTAGCACTATAGCATGCTTCTTTCATTTCAAAACTACGCGCAAATGGCTGAATTCCAAGCAAACCATGAATAAAAACAGCAGAAGCCTTGCTTTGGTCAATTCCAGATTCACTGGCCACAATCACCATGTCAATAGCCTGTTTATCTTCGTTGGTCAAAATAGATGCTGCTGCACTCGCCCCCATGGTTACAATATCTTCTGTGACTGGGGCGACACTGATTTCTTTTAGTAAAAGTCCCTTGCTTAGTTTTTCCGGGTCAATGTTACGCGCTTCTGCCAAATTTTCTAATTTTAATACGTAATTGGCTGTCGCAAAGCCAATTTTATCAATTCCAATGTTCATCATTACCTCTATATATTTTTCGGTTTGATATCAAACTTATTCTATTCCATTTTATCATAATTCAAGTGGAAACTGAGAAAAAAGCCATCTTAAGATAAGAAGGGCTTTAGACAGTTTAGTTGTTCTTGTTGAATTACGAAGAACGGTGTTTTTGCAGATAATGGTAGAGTCTGAGCACCACCGTGCCACTTGCCATTCCAATTGAAATGACCAAGGCTAAAATCACTACCAAGGTAGCATTAACCATAGCATGACTATAATCTCCAGTGACAAAAAAGGCGGTTGTACGATAGGAAAGGTAGCCCGGAACCAGAGGAGCCAAAATAGCCAAGATAAAGACGACCGCAGGCGTTTTGTAGAGAATGCTCAACACTTGACTAATGCAAGATCCGATAATAGCTGCGATAAACGTAGCAATAATCACATTTGTTGGACCTTTTAATACATAATACAAAAGCCAGATGAACATTCCAAGGATTCCTCCTGGAATGAGCATGCTTTTTTGAACATTTAAAACGATTAAGAACATTACAATTGCAAGAAAACTTGCTGCAGCTTGTAGTAAGACAGTCAATGGATTCACCTTTTATTTCATTAAGACGAGAGCTACGGAAGTGCCAGCTCCGAGTGCCAAAGTGATCAACAGCGTTTCAAAGATTTTGCTCATTCCGGAGTTGAGATGATTGGTCATCAAATCACGCACGGCATTGGTCAGAGCAATACCGGGAACAAAAGGCATGACAGCACCAGCGATGATTAAGTCCGCACTGGAAGGAAAGCCAGAATAGCGCGCCCAGATCTGTGCCAGCAGACCAAAAATAAAAGCTCCGGCAAAAGCTGTGACAAAAGGAATGCGCACGTATTTATTGACCGAAAGAGAAAAGGCAAAGCCAAAGAAGGTCGCAAGAGCAGCTCCGAGTGCATCATAGAGATTGCCACCAAACATGATAGAGAAAAAAGGGGCACTAATAGTAGCAGCTAGCGTTAGCTGTTTATTTGTATAAGGCGTTTTTTTCTTTTTTAGCTGGGCTAATTTCTCAAACGCTTCTTCAAGAGTGATATCTCCACTAACCAGTTCACGTGATACTTGATTGACATCACATACTTTTTCAATATTATAATTTGAGTGAGTAATCCGTTTCATACGCGAAATATTGGTGTTTTCAATTGAAAAGAAAATGGCAACTGGCATTGCGAGTGCATTACAATTCATAATTCCTTGAGAATGAGCAATCCGAATCATGGTATCTTCAACCCGATAAATTTCAGAACCACTTTGAAGCAGAAGCGTACCTGCTAACATCAGGACATCAACAGTCAGATTAAATTTGTCTTCCCTTTCTATATCTCTTTTCTCCACCATCTGTACACCCTTTTCTTTTAACTAACAATACCTCTATTATAGCATAAAAAAGAAGAAAACCAGCTGGAATTTCCAACTGGTTTTTGAGAATAGAATTGAATTAGCTAAGGGCATCATCCATTGAAAGCACTTCGTGGAAGACACGTTGAGTCAATTCAGTTTTTTGTTCTTTAGTAAGGTATTTGGTATTGACACAGTAACCTGAGATACGAACGATAACATCTTCACCATTCATAATCTTATCATAGACATCTTTAAGATCCATAACGTTCAAGTTGACGTGTTGACCACCATTTTCAAAGTAACCGTCAAGAATCGTTACCAAGTTATCTACCTGTTCTTCGCGCGTTTTACCAAGAGCACGAGGTGAAACTTGTGTCGTCAATGAAATACCGTCTGCTGCATAGCCAAAGTCAAGGCTGGCTAGTGAGTTGAGATTTTGCAACCAACCACCACGAGCTTTGTTAGAAGGGTTTGCACCTGGTGAGAAGAATTCCAATTTAGACAAGTTAACACTGCCGTCTTCATTGAGATAAACCCCTTTGTGAACTGGAGAGTTACCAGTTTGTTTAGAGTAAGCAACGTTTGAAGTGATCGTCAAGAGTGATACAGTTGCTTCAGCGTTCTTGTAAAGTCTGTGGCTACGAAGACGAGTTGTGTAGGCTTCAATCAACCATTCGGCCAATTCGTTTGAGCGAGGGTCGTCTTCACCCCAACGTGGGTAGTCACCAGTTGTTTCATAGTCGTAAATGTAGCCATTTTCATCGCGAATTGGTTTAACAGTAGCATATTTGATAGCAGCTAATGTATCAACAGTATTGGCAAATCCACAGATACCAAATCCCATGTTAGCACGTTGATGTGTAGGCAAAAAGGCCATTTGAACAGCTTCGTAGTTGTACTTGTCTGTCATGTAGTGAATGATGTTCAAAGCATCTACATAAGTGTCTGTCAACCAATCAAGTGATTTTTCAAAGTTTGCTTTAACAGACTCAAATTCAAGTACTTCGTCGCGGATAGGGTCAATATCAAATACCTTGTAGTCTTTGTGAACATCGTCGTAACCACCGTTCAAACCAGTCAAGAGAGCTTTAAGGACGTTTACACGAGCACCGAAGTATTGGATGTTGTGGCGTTGTTCTTCATTTTCTGGGTCAAGCGGAGACACACAGCATGAAATACAGCTCATTTCACCGTAACCATCTTTAGCCATTGTAGTCACACCTTCATATTGAATAGAAGAGTGTTTGTGACTCATGTGCATGCAGTAATGACGGAATGCATATGGTAATTTATCTGTCCAAAGAACTGTCAAGTTTGGCTCTGGTGAGTTACCGATATTGTCCAATGTATTCAAGAAACGGTAGTCCATTTTTGTCACACGGTGACGACCATCATTTCCCATACCCGCCATAGACGTTGTGATGAAGGTTGGGTCACCTGAGTAGAGTTGATCGTATGCTTTTGTACGAGCAAATTTTACAGTACGAAGTTTCAAGACGAAGTCATCAACAAATTCTTGGATTTCTGATTCTGTGAAAGTACCACGGGCAAGGTCGCGTTCTGCATAAATGTCAAGAACGATTGGCACACGTCCAAGTGAAGTAGCGGCACCATTTACGACACGGCAGACAGCCATGAAAGCGATATTCACCCATTGAATAGCTTCTTTTACGTTCATAGCAGGTCTACGAACATCAAGACCGTAAAGGTCACCTAGGCGAACGACTTCTTTCAATGATTGGTATTGAAGGTTGACTTCTTCGCGAAGACGAATAGTTTCTTCATCAATGTCTGTCAAAGCATTCCAATCTTCGACTTTTTCTGCCATCAAGTAATCTGCACCGTAAAGAGCAAGACGTGCGTAAACACCAATGATACGTCCACGTGAATAAGCATCTGGCAAACCTGTTACAGTGTGTGCGTGACGTGCACGACGGATATTTGTTGTGTAGGCACGGAAAATACCGTCATTTACAGTTGTTACGTATTTTGTGAAGATTTCATGCATCTTAGGATCTGGTTCATAGCCATGTTCCTTCAAAGCAGTTTCCGCCATACGGATACCACCTTTTGGCATGAAGTTCAATTTGAACAATTCATCATTTTGGATACCATAAATCAATTCATTATCTTTGTCAATATATCCAGCTGGAATATCAGCGATTGAAGTAGCACGTGTATCCATTGGGAAACGTGTTTCTTCATAATGTGCTTTTGTATCTTCGATAATTTTTTTAATGTGAAGAGAGCGTTCAGTTGGACCAGCTAAGAAACTTTCATCTCCGTCATAAGGAGTGTAGTTTGCCTGTACAAAACGAGATACGCTAGCTTTTTCGCGCCAATCTTCCCCTTTGAAGCCTTCCCAGGCTTTGTCAAAAATATCCTGTGCTTCGACAACAGTTTTAACAACCATGTTTTTTCCTCTTGTATCTTTCTAGTAACACAAATCTGTTACATTTATAAAATAAGTATATCATATAGTAATCGTTTCCACAAATGGAATCTGGTCATAAAAGCACTTTCTTTTATAATACAGATTAAAAAATCAGCGTAAATTGTATTATATTTTTGAAAAAATCAGCATATTTTCAAATATTTTGGAAAAAATGATAAAAATTGTATAATGGAGGAAAGAAAAGAGTCAAGAAAGGAGCTGTATTGATGTTAATTTTTCCCTTAATCAATGATACATCTCGGAAAATCATTCACATTGATATGGATGCCTTTTTTGCCTCTGTAGAAGAAAGAGACAACCCAGCACTAAAAGGCAAGTCGGTTATCATCGGAGCTGACCCTCGCTTGACAGGCGGACGAGGCGTTGTTTCGACTTGCAATTATGAGGCACGAAAGTTTGGTGTTCACTCAGCCATGAGCTCCAAAGAAGCTTATGAGCGTTGTCCACAGGCGATTTTCATTTCGGGAAATTATGAGAAATATCAGGCAGTCAGTCAGCAAATTCGAGCCATTTTTAAACGATATACAGATGTGATTGAGCCAATCAGTATTGATGAAGCCTATCTGGATGTGACCAAAAATAAGTTAGGTATGAAATCTGCTGTCAAGATAGCCAAGCTAATCCAGCATGAGATATGGACAGAGCTTCATTTGACCAGTTCTGCTGGTGTGTCCTACAATAAATTTTTGGCAAAAATAGCTAGTGACTATGAAAAACCTCACGGTTTGACGGTTATTTTGCCAGAAGAAGCAGAAGCCTTTCTCTCTCAAATGGATGTGGCAAAGTTTTACGGTGTTGGAAAAAAGACGGTGGAAAAGCTGCATGATATGGGCGTTTACACAGGAGCAGATTTATTAGAAATTCCTGAGATGACCTTGATTGACTTGTTTGGTCGATTTGGATTTGACCTTTACCGCAAGGCAAGAGGCATCAGCAATTCACCAGTAAAAGTCAACCGTATTCGTAAGTCTATCGGCAAGGAAAGAACTTATGGGAAATTGCTCCATAACGAAGACGACATAAAAAAGGAGCTGACCCTTTTATCACAAAAGGTAGCTCGTAGTTTAAAAAAGCATGGAAAATCTGGTAGGACGATTGTTCTGAAGATTCGCTATGCGGATTTTTCAACATTGACAAAAAGGCATAGCTTAGCGACAAGAACGCAAGATGCGGAGCAGATTGAGCGCATTGCACATGAGATTTATGATAGCTTGGACGAGCAGACAAAAGGTGTGCGTCTTTTAGGAGTGACAGTAACAGGATTTGGGATGTAAAAAAGTTTGGGATGGGGAGTTCCAAACTTTTTTCTATCATTCTCCAAAAACACTTTGAATATCTTCATCCGTTATTCCAATCATGGGGTTAATTTTCAAGAAATTTTCCTCAGACAAGACATAGTTTTCCACAGTTGTTTCCAAATTATCCACAGAAGTGTGTATAACTTTTTCATCATTGATCAGGTCTGAAAAGCGTTGGATTAGATAGGTATTGCGAGCTGTGCCAGTGTTTTTGACAGCAAAGTCAAAGGCAGACTTTTCCCCAAGAAGAATCAATTTGCTCTTGGCACGGGTGATAGCAGTATAGATAAGATTGCGTTGCAGCATACGGTGGCTGCTGGATGTAATCGGTAAAATGACTACAGGAAATTCACTACCCTGAGATTTGTGGATACTCATAGCGTATGCCAGACGAATTTTATACCATTCACTGCGTTGATAAACAATCTCATTGCCGTCAAAGTTGATAGTCAATTCGTCCTGTTTAGAGTCCGTATATTTTGCTGGCAGCAAATCGGTGATATAACCCAAGTCACCGTTGAACACATTGCTTTCCGCATCATTGACCAGATGAATCACCTTGTCGCCTTGTCGGTATTGGCAATCCGTTGCTTCAAAGACGAGTTGTTCTTTTTCGGCAGGGTTGATTAGATTTTGCATGAGTTGATTGATGTGGTCAATCCCAGCCTGTCCGCGGTACATAGGCGCAAGTACCTGCACATCTTGAGCTGGAATGCCACTGCGGATAGCAGCTTCTACAATACGTTCAATCATCTGCGGAATATGTTCACTACGCGCTTCAAAATAAGAACGGTCAGCCTTTTTTTCTATAAAATCAGTTGGCAGGATGCCTTTTTGAATCTGACTGGCTAAGGTAACGATAGTGGAATCTTTGCTTTGTCGATAAATTTTTTCTAATTTGGTCTGTGGAAGAAGAGGGATTTTCAGTAAATCTGCCAGCACTTGTCCGGGGCTGACAGAAGGCAGCTGATCAGCATCTCCGACAATTAGGAGTTTGGTGTTTGATGAAATGTTGCTGAGGAGTTGATTGGCTAACCAAGTATCTACCATTGAAAATTCGTCGACAATAATAAAGTCTGCGTCCAAATAATCATCTAAATGGCTAGTGTCATCGTCTCCTGTCATGCCTAAATGCCGATGAATCGTAGCGCTTGGAAGCCCTGTTAATTCATTCATGCGTCTGGCAGCACGCCCAGTCGGAGCTGCTAGAAGGATAGGCAAATCGTGAGATTTACGCAAATCCAACCCATTCAGCAGAGCGTAAACAGCAATGATTCCATTGATGACGGTCGTTTTTCCCGTTCCGGGACCACCCGTTAGGATAAAAATTTTGTGATTGATAGCGTCACAAATCGCTTGTTTTTGAATCACATCATAGGAAATGGCAAACTCAATTTCGATTTGGGTAATAGCAGCTTCGATTTTTTTCGGTTCAAATTTGTTTTGCTTCCCTTTTTCTAAAATGCGTAGGAGACTGCTGCGAATCCCTTCTTCGGCAAAAAAGAGACTGTTTTCAAAAATCTTTGTATCAACATTTTGAACTTTATCTTCTTCAATCAAATGTGCCAGCTCATCCGCAACAGAACTTGAGTCTAACTCAATCTGACGAGAACTTTCGAGGAGCTCAATCGTGCCCTCTAGCAATTCCTTAGCTTCAAGATAGGTGTCGCCTTTTTCCATGGACTGGATTAGAAGTGTGTGGAGTAATCCTGCACGGAAGCGCTCTGGAGCGGTACTTTCAATTCCTAAGCTTTGCGCCAGTTGGTCGGCAATTTTAAATCCTATTCCTTGAATATCTTCCACTAACTGATAAGGATAGTGTTCGACAATTTCGAGAGTCTCTTCTTTGTAAAAATCTTGAATCTGAAAGGCAAGCTTGTTCGGGATACCGTATTCAGATAGCTTGGCAAGGATTCTCTCGGTGCCATAATTTTGTCTTAGTTTTGTGAGAAAGGCTTCACGGTTTTTAGCAGAAAGACCTGCAATATCCTTTAATTTTTCTGGCTCTGCTAAGACTTTATCAATCGCGTTGTCGCCATAGAGATCCACGATTTTTTGCGCTGTTTTTACACCAATCCCTTTAAAATGGTCGCTTGAAAAATATTTGACTAAGCCTTTGCTGGTTGGCTTTGCACGCTCATAGCGTGTTATTTTGAGTTGTTCACCATATTTAGGGTGTTGCACGAGATTTCCCCAAAAAGTGTAGTCTTCGCCCTCCATAATATCCGCCATGGTGCCCGTGACAATAATCTCAAAATCATCAAAATCTGCATCGGTGTCGTCAATATCTAACAGCAGAATCCGAAAGAAACTGCTGGGATTTTCAAAAATAATGCGTTCAATGGTGCCTGAAAAGTAAAATTCCATCATCTTCCTGTATTAATGTTAAAAGAATGGGAGTGGGGCAGAACTAAAAATTGAAAATTTTTAGTTCGTAGTCCCACCCCCGCAAGGGTGCTTAAACAGTTATCAAGCTGTTTAAGGTTGCAGATGAAGAAAACGAAGTTTTCGTCAAAGGTGCTCTTCCGAGCTTGAAAAGCGAACAGCTTTGATACTTGCTTCGCAAGTTTTATCTGCCACCTCAAAGCAGTGCTTTGAGCAATCACGGTGGCTTGCCATGCAAGGCTGATTTCCCGCCTTCAACAATTCACTAAATTGTTGAAGCTGCGTTATTCGTTTATTCCTAAATCTGATAGGCTGGAACACTTTTTACCCAGCTCCAACGAATCAAAATAGACTTGTTTGGGATTAGAAAGTGCCGATTCTATTCAAAGGCCAGAAACGGAATTTTGCTTCGCCCTGCAATTGATTGGCTTTAAATGTTCCCACCTGACGGCTGTCTTTTGAGACAAGACGGTCATCTCCTAAAAGCAGGTATTCGTCTTTTGGAACTTCAATGGTAAAGCTAGTGTTCCCATTTGCATCCTGCGTAAAGGCTTGAGCTTTATCTGCTAAAGACTGAAAGAAACTGTTATAGGAATAGGTTGCCTGCAATTTATCATCTTTAAACTTCGCGAGGTAATTTTTAAGATAAGATTCGTTGGTCTTTTTGCCATTTACATATAGTTGGTCGTTTTCGTAGCGGATAGTGTCTCCAGGAAGACCAATCACCCGCTTGACAATTTGCTTAGTTTTTCCATCTTCGTCTTTTTCACTTGCAACGACAATATCAAAGCGATTGACAGGCAGGTGTTTGACAACGAATAGATATTCTCCATTAGCTAAGGTTGGATCCATTGAATGCCCGTCAACCTTGACAGGAACCCAAAGAAAAGCGCGTGATAAGAAAAGAACGGCCATAAAGAGGATAAAAAATCCCCATTCTTTCATAAATTTTGAAAAAGTAGTTGATTTTGTTTGCATAACTTACCTTTCTAGAAGTTTCTTCGCTTTTTCAGTATTTTTAAAATGCAGTTTTGCACTCGCTTCTAAGCCTTTTATGCCGTAGGCTTGAAGAAGCTGACTTGCGATTTTATCGGACTTTGCTCCTGCTCCACTGGGCAATTCATAGCCGAGCTCTTGACTTAAATTTTCAAGATTTTCTAAAAAGAGGTCACGGGCAATCATGGAGCTGACTGCTACGGCTAAGTATTTTCCTTCCGCTTTTTCCTCTAAAGTGAGAGGATTTGAGAAATGATTGCGTTCCTGTTTGACGTATTTCTGATAATTTTTGTCACTTGTGAAGGCATCAATAACAATTTTTTCTGGCTGCACTCCCGTTTGCAAGAGCAGATAAATGGCTTGATTGTGAAGAGCAACCTTGACAGACACCGCATTGTAGCCAGAAGCAATGACTTCGTTGTATTTTTGGGGGGACAATAGCAGAGCTTGGTGCTGAATCTTTTCCTTTAACAAAGGAACAATTTGCCTGATTTTCTGGTCTGTCAGGCTTTTAGAGTCATCAACTCCTAGCTTTCGTAGAAACCTATGCTGTTCTGGTGTGACAAAAGATGCCACAACAGCAAGTCCGCCGAAATAAGAACCGTTGCCGACTTCATCTGTCCCGATAAGAGGACAATTTTGCTGAGGAACTGTCGTTTCTTCTCTGGAAGACTGATAGCCAAAAAATTGTGCTGCCTGCTCTGCGTTTTTTCCTTGGAAGAGGACTTTTCCTGAAGTGTAGATGGAGGCAGTTGCCTTATCAAGCTTAAAAAGGTAACGAATATAAGGATTTTTACTAGAAACAAGCTGTGCCTGATAATAGGCGACAAAATCTTGAATTTGTCTCTCACTGGGTTGCAAGGTAATACTTTCCATATTGCTATTGTACCATAAAAGTTATAAATTTCTTTAAAAACTGACAAATTCGCTTCCTTTTGGTATAATATTTTGAGGTGATTTTATGGCAAACTTAAATCGATACAAATTTACTTTCGGAAAGAAGAGTGTAACCTTAACAACAGAACACGATAATTTATTCATGGAAGAAGTTGAAAAGGTTGCAACAGAAAAATATCACGCAATTAAAGAGAAGATGCCTGCGGCAGATGATGAAACATTAGCTATTTTGCTGGCAGTCAATAGTTTAGCGACGCAATTGTCACGTGAGATTGAGTTCGACGACAAGGAGCAAGAGCTGGAAGAACTTCGTAAAAAAGTGTTAGAAGCCAACAAGCAAAAGGTTAGTGAGCAAGAGGGGACCCTATGATTTCATTGGTAATTTTGCTGATTTTGGCTTGGAGTTTTTACATTGGCTATTCGCGTGGGATTGTTTTGCAGGCTTATTATACTGTTTCGGCGGTTATTTCAGCAATTATTGCAGGGCAACTGTACCAATCTCTAGGTGAACAAATCAATCTTTTAGTTCCCTACGCTAGTGCACAGGAAGGAACATTTACCTATTTCTTTCCCAGCAGCCAATTGTTCCAGTTGGACAAGGTTTTTTATGCCGGTCTGGCTTATCTAGTCATTTACACGATTGTTTATAGCATAGCCCGTTTTATTGGGATTTTTATTCACTTGGTGCCAAACAAGAAAGCCAATGAGCGTTGGTACAATGTTGCTAGTGGTGCTTTAGCTGTTTGCGTCACTTTATTTGGAATTCAAATGCTGCTGACCGTTTTAGCAACGATTCCCTTACCACTTGTTCAAAATCATCTCAATGCCAGTGGTCTAGCTCGATTTATCATCAGTCACACACCAATTACTTCAGGAATGTTGAAACAACTCTGGGTGACCAAAATCATCGGATAAATACAAAGACTCAGTTGGTGGTGCTAGCTGAGTTTCTTTTTCATCAGGAAAGATAAGAATATGAATAGAAAAATTTTAGAAACGTTAGAATTTGGGAAAATCAAGGCGCTCTTTGAACCCTATCTTCTGACAGAACAAGGGTGCTTGGAATTGCAACAGTTGTTCCCGTCCAATAAACAAGAAAGGCTGGAGACAGCATTCTTAGAAATGACGGACATGCAGCAGATTTTTGTACAGCATCCACATTTCAGTCTGGCTGCGACCCAAGACATTATGGGCTTGACCAAGCGCTTGGGGCTGGAAGGCGACTTAAACATTGAAGAATTTCTCGCTCTGAAGCGGGTTCTGGCTGTCACGCAAGAATTGACTGATTTTTATGAGGATTTGGAAAATGTTGAGTTGCAAAGATTGAATCGGCTTTTTGAAAATTTGGTTTCTTTTCCGAGCTTGCAAGGAGCGTTGCAGGCTATCAATGAGGGCGGATTTGTTGAAAGTTTTGCTAGTGATAATTTGGCTCGCATTCGCCGAAAAATTCAAGAAAATGAAGTTCAAGTGAGAGATATTTTGCAAGATATTCTCAAAACCAAGGGCGATATGTTAGCAGATCAAGTAGTAGCCAGTCGAAACGGTCGCAATGTTTTGCCGGTCAAAAATACATTCCGCCATCGTATCTCAGGCGTGGTGCATGATATTTCTTCTAGTGGAAACACGGTGTATATCGAGCCGCGGGCGGTGGTCAATCTCAATGAAGAAATCACCAATGCACGGGCAGACGAGCGCTATGAAATTTTACGGATTTTGCAAGAATTATCAGAACGCATTCGCCCGCATGCTGCTGAAATTGCCAATAATGCTTGGATTATCGGACATCTGGACTTTGTTCGAGCTAAGGTGCGCTTTATGCAGGAGAGAGGAGCGGTAGTACCGAAGCTGTCTGACCGTCAGGATATTCGACTGCTCCATGTTGCTCATCCTCTGATAGAAAATGCAGTAGCTAATGACCTGTACTTTGCGGCAGATTTGACTGAGATTGTCATTACGGGTCCGAATACAGGCGGAAAGACCATTATGCTCAAAACCCTAGGCTTGGCTCAGCTTATGGCACAGTCTGGCCTGCCTATTTTGGCAGATGAAGGGAGCCGAGTGGGAATTTTTGACCAAATCTTTGCGGACATTGGAGACGAGCAGTCTATTGAGCAGAGCTTATCGACTTTCTCTAGCCACATGACCAATATTGTTGCCATTTTAGAGCAGTCAGACGAAAATTCTTTGGTGCTTTTGGACGAGCTTGGAGCTGGAACCGACCCGCAGGAGGGTGCAGCTCTTGCTATGGCAATTCTTGAAGACTTGCGACTGCGACAGGTCAAGACAATGGCAACGACCCACTATCCAGAGCTTAAGGTCTATGGGATTGAGACTGAGGGAGTGCAAAATGCCAGCATGGAGTTTGATACAGATAGCCTAAGACCGACTTATCGTTTTATGCAGGGAGTGCCGGGTCGCTCCAATGCTTTTGAGATCGCAAGGCGTTTAGGCCTGTCTGTTAGAGTGGTCAAGGATGCTCAAGAATTGACTGATACGGACAGCGATGTTAATCGCGTTATTGAACGCTTGGAAGAGCAGACCTTGGAAAGCCGCAAGCGGTTGGATAATATCCGAGAGGTGGAGCAAGAAAATCTCAAATTTAACCGCGCTCTTAAAAAGCTCTACAACGAGTTCAATCGGGAAAAAGAAACTGAGCTAAATAAGGCAAGGCTGGAAGCGCAGGAAATCATTGATGTGGCGCTGACCGAGAGTGATACGATTCTCAAAAATCTACATGCTAAGTCCAGTCTCAAACCGCACGAAATTATTGAAGCTAAAGGTCAGCTGAAAAAATTGGCTCCTGAAACGGTGGATTTGTCGAAAAACAAGGTGCTGAAGCAAGCCAAAAAAGCACGGAAACCAAAAGTGGGAGACGATATTCTGGTGATTAGCTACGGTCAGAGAGGCACGCTTGTCAATCAGCTCAAAGACGGTCGCTGGGAAGCACAAGTTGGGCTCATCAAAATGACCTTGGAGGAAGCAGAGTTTAACCTGCTCAAAGCTGAAAAAGAACAGCCTAAGAAAAAGCAGGTCAATGTGGTGAAACGGACGACAACAAGCGGACCAAGAGCCAGATTGGACTTGCGAGGCAAGCGCTACGAAGAAGCCATGCAAGAGCTGGATGCCTTTATTGACCAAGCCTTGCTCAACAATATGGCGCAGGTAGACATTATCCACGGGATCGGGACGGGCGTCATTCGCGAAGGCGTCACCAAATATCTCCGTCGCAATAAGCATGTCAAGAGTTTTGGCTATGCACCGCAAAATGCTGGGGGTAGCGGAGCAACTATTGTGGTGTTTAAGTAATGCAGAGTTGGCGAACAAAGCAAAATTGTTCAGGATAAAAAAGAAAGAATGAAGAGAGGAAACATTTATGAGACAAAAAGGAATACAAGATTCTTGTACAACGATTCTGGTTGGGAAAAAAGCGAGTTATGACGGTTCAACTATGATTGCACGTACAGAAGATTCACAAAATGGTGTATTTACGCCCAAGAAATTTATTGTTGTTAACCCAGAAGATCAGCCGCGGCATTACAAGTCTGTACTATCAAGCTTTGAGATAGATTTGCCGGACAATCCAGTTCGCTACACCAGTGTACCGGACGCTCTTGCAAAAGACGGGATTTGGGGTGAAGCTGGTATCAATGTTTACAATGTAGCCATGAGCGAGACAGAGACGATTACCACGAATAGCCGAGTGCTGGGAGCAGATCCTTTGGTGGTGACTGGTATCGGAGAAGAAGACATGCTGACCTTGGTGTTGCCTTATATCAAAACGGCGCGTGAGGGTGTGTTGCGTTTAGGGAAGATTCTTGAAGAATACGGCACCTATGAGTCAAACGGGATTGCCTTTTCTGACGTGAATGAAATCTGGTGGTTGGAGACAATCGGTGGACATCATTGGCTAGCTCGCCGGGTGCCCGATGACGCCTATGTAACCAATCCGAATCAGCTGGGAATGGATTATTTTGAGTTTGACAATCCCGAATATTTCCTCTGTGATCCTGATTTGAAAGACTTTATTCGTCGCAATAATTTGAATCTCAACTATGACGGGGAATCTTTCAATCCGCGCTATGCTTTTGGTAGCCAGCGTGACAAAGACCGCCATTACAATACACCGCGTGCTTGGGATATTCAGCGTTTTCTCAATCCAGAAATTGAGCAAGACCCGCGCTCCTTTTTCCTTCCTTGGTGTCAAAAACCCTACCGTAAAATCACGATTGAAGATGTCAAGTATGTCCTTAGCAGCCACTACCAAGACTCTCCTTATGACCCTTATGGCTTAGAAGGCAGTCATCACAGTCAGCGGACCTTCCGCACGATTGGGATTAACCGCACAAGTCAAACATCTATCTTGCAGTTGAGACCCAATAAACCACAGGAAACGACGGGCATCCAATGGTTGTCCTATGGCTCTATGCCTTACAATACAGCCGTGCCTTTCTTTACCCAAGTCTCTACAACACCAGCCTACTTTGCCAACACGACGGACAAGGTTTCGACGGATTCCTTCTACTGGACCAATCGCTTAATTGCAGCTTTGGCTGACGCGCATTTTTCTAGTCATCTGGGAGATTTAGATGATTATCAGGAAATGACTATGGCTTTGGGACATGAAATGCTAGGGCGTGTGGATTGTGCCTTGGAAAAAGGAGAAATAGTTGACTTTGAAGCAGAAAATCAAGCTCTAAGCGATAAGATTCAAGAAGCAACGGACCAACTTCTGAATAAAATCCTGCTAGACGCCAGCAATCTGATGACCAATCATTTTTCTTTGAGCGACTAACTCCGTAGCACATTCTGCCCCTACAAATGCTTCGTCTCAAGTAATTGCTAACGAATAGAAGTTCGTTTTTGGAAAATTATTGAATACTAATCTGCGGAGGAGTTTTTCGCTCCGTAGCAAATATTTTGCAAATGCTTCCTTTTAGTGTAGAATGATGTCAAGAAATGAAATAGAGCGATGACATTGGTCATCGTCAGAGGAGAACAATATGGTAGCAGCAGTTACAGATGCAAACTTTGCAGAAAAAACAAAAGACGGACTTGTCCTCATTGACTTTTGGGCAGCATGGTGTGGTCCTTGCCGCATGCAGGCACCGATTTTGGAAAAATTAGCCGAAGAAGTGCATGAAGACGAATTGAAAATCTTCAAAATGGACGTGGACGCCAACCCAAATACACCAAGTGAATTTGGAATCATGTCAATCCCGACCCTCATCTTCAAAAAAGACGGGCAAGTGGTGAAGCAAGTTGTTGGTGTTCATACCAAAGAACAATTAAAAGCTATTGTAGCCGAATTGAGCTAAAAGAGAACGAGGCTGGGACAAAAGTCCGACCTCAAATATAAAAAGCGAACAAAACTAGTTTTCTGGTAATCAGAATTCTGCTTTGTTCGCTTTTTGCATTTAATTATAGATTTGAAGGGCTTAATAATTAAGATTTTTAAAAATTGAAATCTTTTTGTCCCAAACTCTTTCTCTTTTCAAGATTAGAAGAGTACTTTTGACGAAAATTCGTTTTCATCAGTCACTACCTTTTTGCTAATAGATCAATACACTAATAGGTGCTATAATGAAAATGAAGAAAGATTGTTTCAATCAGAAAGGACGATTAAATCCTGGGAACATTTGGAATAGTAGCTGTATTCGTCATTGTTGTACTCTTATTCATTTGTATCTATCTTCTTTTCAAAGTTATCTTCAAAAAATAAAGTTAGAAGTTAAGTAGGAAATAATTACAAACGGGACAATTTCATTTCGTCCTCGCAGCTGACAAGGCAAACTGATTGTCGTTCACTCCGTCCGGCGGACGAGATAAACTTCTTTTGGTTCATGCTGTCAGCCGGGCGGACGGAGTAAACCAAAAGTAAGGGAGATTTTCCGCCGGGCGGACGAAGCAAACGAAAAGTAGTTGAGGTCATCCGCCGCGCTGACGGAAAAAGGAGAAGTCATTGAAACGGTCACTTTAAGTGACAAGTAAAAAAGGAAAGAAGGAATTTATGAAGCAAGAAAAGCTCATTGGACTTAAACTTAGTAATCTTCCTTTCCGTGCTCAATAACAGCCGCAAGCACTATGCGGATATCCTTGCCCGTCGCAAGGGCAAAGAGCCTAAAGCAGAATTGGGTTAATTAAAAAATGAGGTTGGGACTTTTCCAACCTCATTGTATTACGCTTTTTTCCTTTTTCCCCAAACACTTTTTTCTGCAACTGCAGTAAAGAGCGCATCCGTTGAGGAATTGAGCGCCGTTTCACAGGAATCTTGGATAACTCCAATGATGAATCCTACCCCAACGACTTGCATGGCAACATCATTTGAAATACCGAAGAGACTACAAGCAACAGGAATGAGCAAAAGAGAGCCACCTGCCACCCCGGAAGCGCCACAAGCAGAGATAGCGGCGACAATACTGAGGATTAATGCTGTCGCAAAGTCAATCGAAATGCCTAATGTATTGACTGCAGCAAGGGTGAGCACATTGATGGTAATAGCTGCTCCAGCCATGTTAATAGTGGCACCAAGAGGGATAGAAACGGAATAAGTATCTTTGTTGAGTCCTAGTTCTTCACAAAGTTTCATGTTGACAGGAATATTAGCAGCTGAACTACGTGTGAAGAAAGCTGTCACACCACTGACTTTTAAACACCGCAAAACAAGTGGGTAGGGATTTTTTCTCATCAGAACAAAGGCAATGAAAGGGTTGACGACCAGAGCTACAAAAAGCATGATAGCGATTAAAACTGCTAATAAGCTGCCATAGTTAGCCAACACCGCCAACCCTTTGTCAGAAATCGTCTTAAAGACCAAACCAAGAATTCCAAAAGGAGCCAGATTGATAATCCATTCAACGACCTTAGAGGTTACACTTGCCATAGTTTGCAAAAGCTCTTTACTGCTTTTGCTGGCTTCACGCATGGCAAGTCCAAATACCACAGCCCAAGATAATATTCCAATATAGTTTGCGGTGATGAGAGCATTGACTGGATTGTCCACTACTTTGAGCAATAAATTACTGAGGACTTGCCCAATCCCATCTGGTGGTGTAATCTTGGTCTTTGACGCTGTGAGTGTGATGTGTAAAGGAAAAAGGTAGTTAGCTAGCACTGCGACTAAAGCTGCTGAGAATGTTCCCAAAAGATACAAGATAATGATAGTTTTCATGTTGGTTTCTTGCCCTTTTCGATGTTGTGATAGAGCATTGGTCACCAAAGCAAAAACCAACAGTGGAGCAATGCCCTTTAAGCCACCAACAAATATATCTCCCAATAAGCCAATTGCTGACAGCTTAGGACAGGTCAAGCCGAGGACAGCCCCTAATGCAATCCCGATAGCAATACGCTTAATCAAACTAGATTTTTTCCAAGCCAAAACTATTCTTTTCATATCATATAATCCCTTCATGATCATAATGTCTCCCATTATAGTATAAATATTCTGAAAAATCAATCTGTTTTAGATAGAATACACTGGGTGGAGTTCGTATTCCCCTGATTCAATTAGGCTTAGATATGGTATAATAGAAATAAGCAGGAGGTGACCTATGTTATTTGCGAACAAGAATGTATTCTCTCGCTACTTTGAAAAATTCAACTGGTCTAATTTGTTAGATGACGTCTTTAGCAAGCTCGTCTCACTCGTGCTATTGCTAGCTCTCTTTTACCTCGCTAAAAAGTTGGTACATGTACTCGTAAGAAAGATTATCTCACCCTCTTTGAAACTCTCCAGTCAAGACGAAGGGCGGCAAAAGACCCTCACTCGTTTGATTGAAAATTTACTGAATTACACCCTTTACTTTTTCTTGATCTATTGGATATTAGCGATTTTAGGCTTGCCGGTGTCTAGTTTACTGGCAGGAGCTGGGATTGCTGGGGTAGCAATCGGGATGGGCGCTCAAGGTTTCTTGTCCGATTTGGTCAATGGTTTCTTTATTTTACTGGAGCGACAGTTGGATGTCGGAGACAGCGTTCGCCTGACCAATGGCTCGATTAAAATCGCAGGAACGGTTGTGAGCGTCGGGATTCGGACGACACAAGTGCGCGATGCAGATGGCACTTTGCATTACGTTCCTAATCGCAACATTACCGTCGTCAGCAATCTCTCACGCGGCAATATGCGTGCGCTCATTGATATTCCATTATACGCTCAGACGGATTTGGAGAAGGTCACTCGGATTATCCAGCAGGTCAATCAAGAATATGCGTGCGATCAAGTAGAAATTTTGCAGGAACCGACGATTTTAGGTCCGCAACTCGCAGACAACGGACAATTTTATTTCCGTGTCAGTATCACTGTCCAAAGTGGTAGCCAAAGTACCGTTTATCATCAATTTTACAGATTGTATCATGACGCTCTATTAAAGGGAGGAATTGATTTGCCAACCATTTATGCGCCAGCGTAAGCAGAAAGGAGATTATTATGGAAGAACAAGTACCGCATGAAATAACGACCCCTGACGGTCATGTCTATCGCTTGAAACAGCCTTTGTATAAACAGCCTTTGTTTTGGACGACAATCATTAGCTGTGTCATGCTCTTTTGCATCACCCTCATGGTGGCTGGTTTAAGTATTGTCAACCTTGCTTTTCTAGGGCATGGCACTCGAACTGAAATTTATCAAGATAATTACAAACATCATCGCCTGGGAGATAGCGTTCGTTTTGAAAATGGTCTGAAAGTTACTGTCCAGTACATTCACGTGGATTCTAAAGAGCGAATGGAAGGTCAAGCAACAGGTGCGATGATTACGGCTAAGGTTATTATCGAAAATACCTCTAGCGAAAAGCTCCCACTCAATGTTTATGACTTTGATTTACAAGACGAAATGGGCGAATCCTATGTAATGGATGATGATATTTTTGAGGTCAACAAAATCAAAGAGGAACTCGTAGCGGGTGAAAAGGTAGAATGGAAGCTGATGTATGACGGTGAGGACGGATCGCAGCAGTCTTACACTCTCACTTATGACAATGTCAAGTGGGGAGAAACCAAAAGCGTGAAGTTTTAGAAATTTTCAGCAGAAGAACAGTAAAAGGCTGTGGACAAATTCGTCCACAGCCTTTTATTATGTATATTCGTTTAAACAATTCCTTGGGCAATCATAGCGTTGGCGATATTTTCAAAAGCAGCGATGTTTGCTCCTGCTAGATAGTCTTTGCCAAGATTGTAGTTTTCAGCAGTTGTCTTAGCAGTGTTGAAGATGTTGGTCATAATGTCTTTCAGACGAGTGTCTACTTCTTCACGCGTCCATGAGAGGCGGAGACTATTTTGACTCATTTCCAGAGCAGATACAGCCACCCCACCGGCGTTGGCAGCCTTAGCAGGGCCATAAAGGAGACCATTTTCTTTGTAAATGGCAATGGCGTCAAGATTACTTGGCATGTTAGCACCTTCTGATACACAGAATACGCCTTGCGCAACCAAGCGTTTTGCTGCTTCATCGTTGATTTCATTTTGAGTAGCACATGGCAGGGCAATGTCGAATGCACCGTCGTAAGTCCAGACAGAGCCTTCGTGATAAGTAGCACTTGCTCTTTCAGCAGCGTATTCTGTCAGGCGAGCACGGCGTTTTACTTTCACGTCTACCAGAAGATCAAAGTCAACTCCGTCCTTGTCAATGATATAGCCATTTGAATCAGACACAGAAATGACTTTGGCACCGAGGGCAGTTGCTTTTTGCACAGCATATTGAGCTACATTTCCAGCACCGGATACGACAACGGTCTTTTCGTCAAAACTTTCACCGTTTGCTTTGAGCATTTCTTGCGTATAGTAAACAAGACCATAACCAGTTGCTTCTGGGCGGATTAGAGAACCTCCAAATCCAAGTGGTTTACCAGTCAAGACACCAGCATCAAATTGGCGTAGGCGTTTGTATTGTCCGTAAAGATAGCCAATCTCGCGTCCACCGACACCAATGTCACCAGCAGGAACGTCCAGAGAAGGACCGATGTATTTTTGCAATTCTGTCATGAAACTTTGGCAGAAACGCATGACTTCAGCGTCTGTCTTGCCTTTCGGATCAAAGTCAGACCCACCTTTACCACCACCGATTGGTAGTCCAGTCAAAACATTTTTAAAGATTTGTTCAAATCCGAGAAATTTCAAAATCCCTTGATTAACCGTTGGGTGGAAACGAAGACCGCCCTTATATGGTCCAACTGCGGAATTAAATTGCACGCGGTAACCGCGATTGACTTGAACTTTGCCGTCGCGATCAACCCAAGGAACACGGAAACTAATCACACGTTCTGGCTCGGTAATGCGTGCCAAAATGTTTTCTTCAATGTATTCAGGATGTTTTTCAAAAACGGGCTCAAGTGTGTTTAAAAATTCTTCCACCGCTTGCAGAAATTCTGCTTCGTGAGCATTGCGAGCTTTCACAGCTTCAAAAGTGCTTTGGATATATTCTTTAGCAGTTGTCATAGACTTCTCCTTAAATAAGATACGAGGACGGTTAAAAGTCGTACAAAAATAGGAGGCTGACGCCGTGTTCGATGAACACAAGGGAGCCTATCTTTTTTGCCAGACTTTCGCCTGAGTTCAGTGTATGTTATATTTTGTTACGTGTGTCATTATAGCAGAAAATTTTTGTGCTGTAAAGAAAAAAGTTGAATTTTCTGAAAATTCCGACATAAAATTTACAACAAAATCCTGCTCAGCAAAAATTCATTTGCTTATCCCGAACAATTTTTCCTTCAATTCCGTTAAAAGAGTCAGATTTCTGCTTTTAATGGTACAATAGAAAAAATGAAAGGAGTATTTCATGTCATCAACTCAAACACAAATCGCTGGTTTTTCTTTTGACAACTGCCTGATGAATGCGGCTGGAGTGGCCTGCATGACGATTGAAGAGTTAGAAGAAGTCAAAGACTCAGCTGCGGGAACCTTTGTCACCAAAACAGCTACTTTGCAAGCGCGAGCAGGAAATCCCGAACCTCGCTACCAAGATGTGCCGCTTGGCTCAATCAATTCAATGGGGCTGCCCAATCATGGACTGGACTATTATTTGGATTACTTGTTAGAATTACAACAGACAGAACCAAACCGAACCTTCTTTTTGTCGTTGGTAGGTCTGTCGCTAGAAGAAACCCATGCTCTTTTGAAAAAGGTGCAAGCTAGTGATTTTAAAGGCTTGACCGAGCTCAATCTATCTTGTCCCAATGTTCCCGGCAAACCACAAATCGCTTATGATTTTGAGACGACGGAAAAGATCTTGAGTGAAGTGTTTGACTATTTCACCAAGCCATTGGGCATTAAATTACCACCATATTTTGATATGGCACATTTTGATCAAGCGGCAGCTATTTTTAACAAATTTCCTCTTTCTTTTGTCAACTGTGTCAATTCAATTGGTAACGGGCTGTATATTAACGATGAAACAGTTGTCATTCGTCCGAAAAATGGCTTTGGCGGAATTGGTGGTGAGTACATTAAACCAACTGCACTTGCTAATGTTCATGCTTTTTATCAACGACTTAATCCTTCGATTCAAATCATCGGTACGGGCGGTGTATTGACAGGGCGGGACGCTTTTGAGCACATTCTTTGCGGAGCCAGTATGGTGCAAGTTGGAACAACGCTGCATAAAGAAGGTGTAGGGGCTTTTGAGCGCATTACAAATGAGCTGAAAGCGATTATGGCAGAAAAAGGCTATGAAAGCATAGAAGATTTTCGTGGGAAGTTGAACTATCTGGATTAAGCCAGAGTAGTGTTTGACAGTTCATTGCCATATCATTCTCAAGAAAGTTCTAATCAAATCCTTATAACATTTTAGGAATCTGTGAGAAAATAAGAACAAAGAAATGAGGTGTTTTTATGGCTGAAATTTATCTAGCAGGTGGCTGCTTTTGGGGCTTGGAAGAATACTTTTCCCGTATCACAGGTGTAACTGATACAACTGTCGGTTATGCCAATGGGCAGGTGGAATCTACCAATTACCAGTTGATTCATCAGACCGACCATGCTGAAACCGTTCAGGTGACTTATGATGAAAATTTGGTTAGCTTGCGAGAAATTCTGCTCTATTATTTTCGGGTGATTGATCCGCTGTCTATCAATAAGCAAGGAAATGATGTCGGACGTCAATACCGCACAGGGATTTATTATACAAAAGATATTGATGTATCAGTTATTAACGAAGTCGTGAAAGAGCAAGAGCGTCAATTCGGTCAGAAGATTGCAGTGGAAGTAGAACCGCTGCGCCATTATGTATTGGCAGAGGATTATCATCAAGATTACCTCAAGAAAAATCCTGGTGGTTATTGCCATATCAATCTTAATGACGCCTATCAGCCTTTAGTGGATCCGGGACAGTATGAGAAACCGAGTGAAAATGCTTTAAAGGAAAACTTGTCCGAGGAAGCCTATCAGGTCACTCAACATGCTGCAACCGAACGACCATTTCATAACGAATATTTTGCAACGTTTGAAGAAGGCATTTATGTGGATGTGACAACGGGAGAACCGCTTTTCTTTGCCAGTGATAAGTTTGATGCTGGTTGTGGTTGGCCGAGTTTTACAAGACCGATTGCTAAAGATGTGATCAAGTATTATCAAGATAAAAGTCACGGCATGGAGCGAATTGAAGTGCGGTCGCGTTCAGGAAATGCACACTTAGGCCACGTTTTCACAGACGGTCCACAGGAACAAGGCGGACTTCGCTATTGTATCAATTCAGCAGCACTACGCTTTATTAAAAAAGAAAAAATGGAACAAGCAGGATATGGCTACTTGCTTTCATATATGAAGTAAGATCAATAGAGTAAACAGGAACTGAGCTAGACGGCTCTGCTTATTTCGCAACTACTCATAAATGTGTGGATAGAGCGACTAGCAGTTTCAAAAATAATTACAGACTAAATAAATGTTGTAGTGATTGATTGCTCAAAGTATTGCAGATAGGATTTGCGGAGTAAATTTCAATGTTTTTCCTATTTTTTAAAGCTTGCTATTTGGTGTGGATTTTGCTACAATAACTAAAAAATTCAATGAAAACATATAATCTCCATAATAAGGTTGGAGAGTTTCTACCGTCTTACCGTAAATAAGCGTGGCTTTGTCCTTAGTTATGTTGTCAAATACAAATAGAGCATAAGGTGAATGTGAAATGAGTATCCATACGGCTTTTGTTTTTGCGATTGCTACGCTGACGAATGCGCAGTAATTGAATGCCTTGTGACTCTTATTTAAAGGAGAAGCGATGAAAGCATTTAAACAGGTGAATTTGGTGACATGTGACGCAGATTTTCATGTCTATCGAAATGGGCTGCTGGTGGTAAACGAGGACAAGATTGTTTATTGTGGGAGTGAGGATGCCACTTGGGAAGCGCGGGCAGATGAGACGGTAGATTGTGAGGGAGCTTGGCTTATGCCGGGTCTAGTCAATTGCCATACCCACTCTGCTATGACCACCCTTCGTGGCATTCGAGATGACAGCAATCTCCATGAATGGCTAGAAGATTATATCTGGCCGGCAGAAAGCGAGTTTACACCAGAGGTCACAACAAGAGCTGTCAAGCTGGCACTTACAGAAATGCTTCAGACTGGGACGACGACTTTTAATGATATGTACAATCCCAACGGTGTTGAAATTGGGCAGATTCATGAAGTGGTGGAACGCTCTAAAATGCGTTGTTATTTTTCACCGACTTTGTTTAGCTCCGATATGGAGACGACGGAAGAAACCTTAGCGCGTACTCGGACTATTATTGAGGAAATTCTGTCCTACAACGATGACCGCTTTAAAGTAATGGTAGCACCACATGCGCCATATAGTTGCAGTAAGGATTTGCTAAAGGGAAGCTTGGAGCTGGCGCGTGAATTACAGCTGAAATTGCATATCCACGTGGCAGAAACACAAGCAGAAAATGGCATGATTTTAGAGCGTTATGGAAAACGTCCACTTGTTTTCTTGAAAGAATTAGGCTATCTGGAGCATGAGGGGATTTTTGCCCACGGTGTGGAATTAAATGAGCGAGAAATTGCAGAACTAACAGCCTCTAAGATTCATATCGCCCACAATCCCATCAGCAATCTCAAATTAGCATCTGGCATTGCTCCCGTAACAGACTTGATTCAAGCTGGCGTGACAGTCGGACTTGCAACGGACTCGGTCGCTTCCAATAATAATTTGGATATGTTTGAAGAAAGTCGTACTGCTGCTCTTTTACAAAAAATGCGCACAGGTGACGCCACTCAATTTACCATTGAGCAGGCTTTGAAAACAATGACAATTGAAGGTGCCAAAGCGCTCGGCATGGATGATCAAATCGGCAGTCTAGAAGTTGGCAAACAAGCAGATTTTTTAATCATTCAGCCAAAAGGTAAAGTACACTTGTATCCAGAAGAAAAGATGCTCTCCCACCTCATCTATGCTGTCAAGGGAAATGATGTTAAAGATGTCTATATAGCAGGTGAGCAAGTTGTAAAGGATGGGCAAGTGTTAACAGTGGAGCTCGGTGATTTGTAAGAGAAATACGATAAAATAGTAGCCAAGTGAGCAATTAAACATAAAAGCAGGAATCACTAAAAGATATGTGATTCCTGTTTTTACTGATAGTGCTATAATAGAACCATAAGAACGATAAGGAACTTGGCGTGTTTAGTATTTTATCAAGGGCAATTGGATTTCTACTTATTATTTACTTGGGATATTATTTGAAGCAAAGAAAGGTCTTTAGACGAGAAGATGGTGCGAAGTTATCCACTATCTTGATGAATGTGACATTGCCATGTTCTATTTTAGCTTCAGCAGCTCCGCTTTCGTTCTCGTTTGATCTACTGTTTCCTTTCTTTATGGGGATAATTGGCAACCTCCTTTTGGACGGTATTGGATATCATTTTGAAGAAAGTAAGAATCCCTTTACGAAGAGGGATTGCACTTATTCAAAATTCTGGCTTTAATATTGGTACCTTTGTCATTCCTTTTGTGATAGCATTCTTTCCAAGCCGATATATGATGACGGTTCTTCTCTTTGATACAGGAAATTCCATTATGTGTATTCGGGGGAATTATCTGATAGCTGAGAGGATTATCAAAGGAAAACAACAGCAGTCTGTGAGAATGATTTTCAAGAAAATCTTTGCATCTATTCCCTTGTTGACGTATTTACTGACGCTACTCTTGTCGTTGTTACAGATTCAGATCCCACAGCTCTTTCTCAATATAGCGAGTATTGCAGGTAATGCCAATCCCCTTATTGCCATGCTCATGATTGGAGTATTGGTTGATTTTCATATCGAAAAGTGTGCTATTCGCTTGTTAGTCAAACGACTTCTACAACGTTTCATTTTAATGGGGCTTCTTGCAGGAATAGTTTATGCTACCTTTCCAATTAGTCTCCCTTCAAGACAAATGCTTGTGCTTTGTTTACTGGCTCCTATATCTACTCTGGGGCCTGTCTATGCGCTCCAATTGGGATCAGACCGCTCGGAATCAGCCAACCTCAATTCCTTGAGTATTTTTGTAAGTATTATTCTGCTGACGGTTCTTAGTATGTGTTTTGTGTGAGGATATAAGGAAAGAGAAGTTTATTTTGATCCGATTACTAAAATTTATTTAGTATATTTTTACTCATTTTTTAAAGATGAAAAACTATAGCAGAACGTTATAGTTTTTTTGTGTCAGCTTCTATTTTTTGGTTAAAATATGATAAAATTGAGAAATCGTTTGCAAAAAGAGAGTGAAAGCCAAACAAATGGACAAAATAAATTTATTTGTCTAAAAATGAGATAAATGTGCATATAAAAAATCATATTAGTTGACGAGTGGTAAATGATGGGTTATGATGTAAATGATAAAAGAATAGTTAACTTGTATATGTGTGCTGGTTTTCTTTTTTGTGCGTATTTTATATATTAATTGTTTAAACATATAAATTTTTAAAAGCAAATTTAGGTAATTTTTGTTTACATATCAACTGATTTATATTGGCAATTTTTGTTTACAAAAATGTTAGAAAAAAAGTAGATAAATTACTTGACAATATATATATATATATATATATATAATGAGATTGTGGGGCTCAGTCGTGCAGAAAATAAAATAGTTGTCATTTAATTTGACTGATAAGCGAAAGGAGGGTGAAAGTTGGAGCAAAAAGAATTAAGAAAGTTACGACGAGTAGATTTGTTGGAATTACTTGTTACTCAAGCCAAGGAAAATGAACAACTGCGCCAACAGGTTCAGAAACTGCAAGCTGAATTGAACAGTCGGAAGATCTTGGTAGAAAAAGCAGGTTCTATCGCAGACGCTTCTATTGCGTTAAATAAACTCTTTGAAACAGCACAAGCAACTGCGGATTAATATTTAGAAAATATTAAACGCATGGAGCAAGAATTATTGCAGCAGCAATCCGCCCAAGCTATGAAAATAGACGAGAACAAATAAACAGGGAATGATGAAAGAAGCAAAAAAGTTTAACATTGAAGATTTGCCCGATGTGGCGACACTTGAGCAAGAATTAAAGGCAACAAAATATCGAGACCGCTATAAAAGAACTTTAAAAAGTACAATTTTTACTCTGGTGACGGTCTCTGCTGTTGCGATTTTGGTCGCTACTATTTGGCTCCCAGTTTTGCAAATCTACGGAAATTCTATGACGCCTACTTTAAAATCAGGCGATGTCGTTGTCTCAGTCAATGCGCGTGATTTAAAGCATGGAGATGTTGTGGCATTCTACTATAACAATAAAGTTTTAGTGAAACGGGTTATTGCTACTTCTGGAGAATGGGTAGATGTGGATAAAAAAGGCAATGTCACGGTAAATGGTAAGAAATTAGATGAACCGTATTTAAAAGAAAAATCCTTTGGAAATACCAATATTAAATTACCTTATCAAGTGCCTGATGAAAAAGTTTTTGTAATGGGGGACCATCGAAGCGTTTCGGTTGATTCCCGAAATACAGCAGTTGGCCCTGTTGACCAAGACCAGATTGTAGGAAAATTAAGCGTACGAATATGGCCTTTAAATAGATTTGGAACATTTTAAATGGAGGAATAAACATGAAGAAGTTATGGAGGAAATTAGCCTTTCTTGTCAGAGAAAGGATGCGGGCTAGACGGTTGTCAAAGCTAGTCTTAGCTTTGTCTCTCATTGTAGTATTTATCACGACTTATGCCTTGATTTTACCAGCTATTACAGTTAGTAATTCAACTAGCTCATCAGTCATTCAATCTCAAGAAGAACCTGTTTCTAGTCTGACTGATACAAGCAAAACTAGCTCAAGCTCGGTGGAATCTCCTGTAAGCAAACCAAGTAGTGAGGAAGATAAACCTACTACGGATACAAATGCTCAGGAAACGAAGCCATCTGTTGCACCGGAGACTCCTAAAGAGGCTGAGACTTCCGTTGCCAAAGAAGCTGGCGAGCAAACGGCCGAGTCTGGCAATGTTATTGTGAAAGCCAGCTATCCAGAGAATACTTTTTCAGAAAAAGTGACGTTAAAGGTAACACCCATTTCAAATACGACGGCTATTGATAACAAAATCAAAGAAGTCTTGAGTGAAAAACGTCAAACTTTAACAGTGG